>NZ_KV804783.1:542-4646 GCF_001811435.1 Staphylococcus sp. HMSC071G07 | reverse complement strand
GATGTATATGATGAGACTGTAGTGGGATGAGTCAACTAAAGTTTTATAGAGGGACGTCTTAGTTCGATTAGTGTAAAATAAGAAAACCCTCGCTCACTTTTTTTAAAATGAACGAGGATGCAATCATTCTCTTACAACTTAGTTTGAAGTTGTTATATTAAATCATCTAACGAAATTACTTTTCCGTAGTTACCTCAGGGCAGTATTGAACTTTATGACAATGCGGGCACTCTAATTTACGAGATTTCGGTGTATGCGGAGCTTTAATAAACTGCCACAAGGTAGATTTAAAGATACGATAACAGCTTGGGCAGAAATAAGACACGTGCTTATGCATAAATGTCGTAACTGTTACGCTACTATAGATTAAGTAAGGTACGATTAATAATACCGGGAAGAATTTCTTTAAAATCACGCTTAAAGTTATTGCTCCAAGTTCTAGCACTGATACCGGCACTAACTTTTTTCATCAATGCATAGTAGACATTTTTAGTTTTTTCACGTTGAATTGATGCATGATTTAAGTTTAAGACTTCCTCCAGACTGCTCCCTTTGTCATCCCCAGTGACATACTTTTTAATTTCTTTAAGACGAGAGTAGATGTGTTGTTGTTCTTGAATGTTATTCTTCAGCTCAAGCGTACGTTGTTCAAGAAGCACAGCTAAATGATTCCTCGATTCTTCATCTTGGGTATTCAACAACTGACTAATTTGTTTCAGCGTCAGCCCCCATTCTTTCAGTATCAAGATAATCTCCATTCTACATTTACTTTCTTCATCAAAGCGGCGTGACGTCTCGTGTTCTTTAGAAATAGGATGAATCAAGTTCTTTTTCACGTAAAACTGAACCGTTCTCACTGTAATGCCACACGCTTTCGCAAGCTCTCCAGTCGTATAAGTCATTTCTATCACCTTCCTTGAACTTACTATACAACGTGACGTCACGTCGTCTACAAGTTCTTTTCACTATAAAATGCGAAAAAAAGGACCAGGAATCTAAGGTTAGACTCCCGACCGTCTTAATTACGATTCATTCTTCTTGTGTTCGATAATCTCTGTGCCACGATTATCCGCAATATTTCGTGCACGCTTCATCGCATCCTCTTTCTTCTCGAACGTATCAGATGCTTGTTCAGCACGATCTGTCTTCACTTTCCATTCATTGTCTTCATAATAAACATGCACATCACGTTCGTTGTTCTCTGGATGCGCAGATTCATCTTTCTGATGTTGCGTAATATGCTTGTTCTTCAACTCTTTCAACTCATCTTGACTTGCATCTTTATACCAAGACTCTGCTTGTTCAGTCGCAATAGGAATTGCATCGCCCTCTTTATAGCCATCTTTCAACATCGCGTTACCAATATCGATGGCTTTCTTACGTTCAAGCTCATCCATGTTCTTCCAGCTTTGTGGATAGTCGTTCATTGTCCAAGGCATAGAATAACCTCCCTTTATGCTATTGAATCACTATTCTATAACCTTTTACTATTTACAATAAACGCACTCATACAATCTATTAATTCTCTATAATTTTTGTAATAAAAATGATTTAACGCTTGTAATACCGGGAAAATAGTTAAGCATGTAAATATAACTCAGAGAGGAGGCCCTGCTCGTGAATCAGATGACCATCGGGTTAATCCCTTCACCCGATATGCCAAATAAGATTACTGACAAGATTAAAGATACACTAGCAGAGGATTTCAGCAAAGTCATCGATGATCAGATCGACTGGGACATCGAAACACACGTTGCTTCGATGGTAGGTACGGCAGAACATATGGATAAGACGATGGACATTATTTCAAATATGAAGAAACAGAAAGAATGGGACATCGCTATCTGTATAACCGATTTACCGAGTATTTCTGACAATAAAGTCGTCCTTTCAGACATTCACACTGAGAAAAAGACAGCACTGCTCTCCCTACCAGCACTCGGTATGTGGAATGTTAAAAACAAGTTACGTCACTTCCTAACGTATCTCGTTCACTACATTATGAAACCGGGTGAAGAGGCACAACTCATCAGCAAAAAACACTTCAGATTCTCCAAAATCGATGAAGTGCAACCCGATGAAGATAGCGACCAGAAAGAAACAAGGCTCATCTTAAAATCCGTTGTATCAGGTTGGTCCCACTTGATTAGTGGTATGACTCTCGCCAATGAACCATGGACAGCCATCTTTGATTTCAAGAAGATTATTTCAGTGTCCTTTGCCACTGGCGCATACATTACCATCTTCTCTACACCGTGGGATATGACTCTGTACTATAATTATTGGCGATTTATCTTACTCATGATTCTATCCATCGTAGGCATGACAGTATGGCTCATTTACGCATATCAATTGTGGGAAACGCCATCCCCTTCTACACAACGCCTTTACCGTTATGTCTATAACTTAACAACTTTCATGACGCTCGGATCGATTACAGTCTTTAACTTTATCGCCCTATTCATCTTACTCACCCTGAGCACCATGCTCTTCGTACCACCATGGCTTTACACCCATATGACGTCACTGAAATCGTTACCGTCATTACTCGACTACTTTAACCTCATATGGTTCATGACTTGTATTTCAATCCTAGCAGGTGCTTTAGGTTCTACTGTGGAAAATGCTGAGAAGATCAAACGGGTCACTTACTCTTATCGTCAATACTACCGTTACGAACAGCTAGAGAAAGAACGTGAAGAAGAAGAGACAGAAGGCGAAAGTTACAACGAGCAAGAGAATTACGAAGGTAAGAAACAATCTCACAGTGAGGAGGGTTCATCTTAATGACACAAACAATCAAAGTAGGTCTTGTTGCCGCACCCGGTGTTTCTAAAAACATCGCAACACACATACAAGATGATTTGTCTAACGAACTCGCACAACATATCTCACAAGATGTTGAGTGGAAGATCGAAATCGTTGCAGACCCTCTCACTGGTTCAGCCGAGAACGTCACAGAAATCTTCCAGACGATTTCCGACTACCAGAAGACTAACGAGTGGCAATACACGATCGGTTTGACGGACTTACCCCTTTTTAAAAATAATAAAGTCATCGCTATCGACGTCAATAGAGACAACGGTGCCAGTCTCATCTCCGTCCCAGCATACGGTTGGCGTCCAGTGAAAAAACGTATTAAAAGTTCAATCATCGGTGTGGTCGAAGAAGTAAACAAGTACCAGCCAAACAAACACAATGCCGAACAAAGTGCAGATGAAAATCGTGCCCAACAACAAACCGAAGACAAAGACCAATCACAATCCAGCGAAGAACGTTTGACGCACCAATTCCCACTATCTAATCTCGAAGCACATACAGATTTCTTAGAGGATACCAATTCCAAACACCGTCGTTATTTCGTCAGTTCGAAAGCGAAAGGTATGATTCGCCTCTTGAGCGGTATGACATTCGCAAACAATCCACTCAACATGGTAAGCAGTATTAGTAACGTCTTAGCTGTTGCCTTCACGACAGGCGCTTCCGCCATCATCTTTACGACACTATGGAATTTAAGTTACCTCTACACTGAATGGCGACTCTTCCTAATGATGATCGTTTCAATACTCGGAATGATGCTCTGGATAATCATCGCACATAACCTATGGGAACCCATTCGTCACAGTAAAGACAAACGCATCACGAAACTCTACAACTTCACGACCGTTTCAACACTGACCATTGCATTAATCTTCTACTACATTCTCTTATTCGCCTTCTTCCTACTGGCATCACTCGTCGTCTTGCCACCAGGATACCTAGGCAGTAGTATGCAACTCGGTGGACCAGCCACAGCAAGCACTTATCTTAACCTTGCATGGTTCGCCAGCTCCATCTCAACCGTTGCAGCAGCAATCGGTGCCGGACTCAACAACGCCGAACTCATCCTAGAAAGTACCTACGGCTATCGACAAAAACAACGCTACAAACAAATCAAACAACAAGAACGCCAGCGCGAAAAAGAAGAAGAAGATGCCGAAGAACGAGGCAATTCATAAGGTTAAAAGTGGTACTGAATCTATTTGAAGTTCAGTGCCATTTTTATTATGTAGAAACACCCTATTCAATCCAAACCAGAGAGAATGTGGTGTTGATTGAGTAATT
>NZ_KV804783.1:0-442 GCF_001811435.1 Staphylococcus sp. HMSC071G07 | reverse complement strand
AGCACTACGAAATCACAGATTTCTGTGCTTCTCCCCCTAAGACGCGAGCCGTCTCTCCCACCCAATACGCAACATTACAAATTAGAAGCAAACTTATTTTCCCCCAATATTCTAAAACCCTAATCACACGAAATATGTGCTTAAGAGAAACACTACCTTCCTCGAAACACTCTATTAAACCTAAACAAACAACAGAGAGAATGTGGTGTTGATTGAGTAATTTTCATACAATAATATTAGATGAAGATAATTTATACTTCGAACTCTTGCAACATAAGTAAAAGGTGGGAGTAGGCGAGACTCTTGAGGGATCAAGGGCACAGCGAAAATCCATTCATAACGCGCAACAAGCGTTATGAATTAGTTGAAGGTTCGCGGTAGTTGACTGAGTTAGAGAAGGCACTTTGCTTTATCTAACTCTAGTCATCCTCGCGGGGGAAGC
>NZ_KV804782.1:0-700 GCF_001811435.1 Staphylococcus sp. HMSC071G07 | reverse complement strand
AGAAAGCAAAGATAGTGCAGCAAGTACAGATTTTGGTTCAACAGTTGCTACTAATGATAGTAATTCTTCATCAAATAGTACCTCAGCAATTAATTTAAGAACATTTAGTAGATTGGCAACAACAACATTCGCAGCAGCAGCAGCAACTTCAACTACAAATACTTATACAGGTGCAGGGACTGATACAAATTATAATATTCCAATTTATTATAAATTAACAACTGTAAATAATGGAACGTCTATGACTTTTACGTATACAGTTACTTATGATAATCCTGCTACTACGACGGTTGAAAAGCCTACAGCATTGTCTAATAGTTACGCAATATACAACACAGGAACAACTTATCAAACGATGTTTACACTAGGTAGTGCATATGGAACACCTTCAACAGCGACAAGTTATATTACCGATTCAACAGGTGCTCAACTTAGTAATCCAAAAGCAAACACAACTAATATAAACAAACAGGGTAGTGGATATACTTGGGCAAACGGCTACCAAATGACTGGATACCAAGCTAAACAAGGATATGGTTTAACCACAACTTGGACAGTTCCTATCAATTCTAGTGGAGACACTTCTTTTACATTTGCCCCATACTCTACATCTGTGACAGGTGGGACAAACTTCTTTAATGGTCAAAAAGTGACTGTAACAGATCCAACTAGTGCGTCAACAAGTACTGCGAACTCACAA
>NZ_KV804781.1:0-373 GCF_001811435.1 Staphylococcus sp. HMSC071G07 | reverse complement strand
GGGTCAGAGGTTCGAATCCTCTATGGCTCATCAGCTCATTTAAATATTTTAACTATTAAGCAGAAGTAGTTCAGCGGTAGAATACGACCTTGCCAAGGTCGGGGTCGCGGGTTCGAATCCCGTCTTCTGCTCCATTATTTTGCCGGGGTGGCGGAACTGGCAGACGCACAGGACTTAAAATCCTGCGGTGAGTTGATCACCGTACCGGTTCGATTCCGGTCCTCGGCACCATCTAAATTATGCGCCCGTAGCTCAACTGGATAGAGCGTCTGACTACGGATCAGAAGGCTATGGGTTCGACTCCTATCGGGCGCGTCACTTTTAGCAATTTAACATTATACCTCGGGAAGTAGCTCAGCTTGGTAGAGCACTT
>NZ_KV804780.1:0-203 GCF_001811435.1 Staphylococcus sp. HMSC071G07 | reverse complement strand
GACATATTGCATTTAGTTTTGAATGCTCATCAGAGTGTTCAGGTAAAAAGAGAAAAGCGAAAACGCTTGACTCGAAAATAATTGAGGGCCTATAGCTCAGCTGGTTAGAGCGCACGCCTGATAAGCGTGAGGTCGGTGGTTCGAGTCCACTTAGGCCCACTCTAGAATTTAATATGGGGGCTTAGCTCAGCTGGGAGAGCGCC
>NZ_KV804779.1:0-468 GCF_001811435.1 Staphylococcus sp. HMSC071G07 | reverse complement strand
GCGGTTCGAACCCGTCATCCTCCACCATTTCAATTTTATAATAAGCCGGCCTAGCTCAATTGGTAGAGCAACTGACTTGTAATCAGTGGGTTGGGGGTTCAAGTCCTCTGGCCGGCACCATCTCAAGAGCCATTAGCTCAGTTGGTAGAGCATCTGACTTTTAATCAGAGGGTCAGAGGTTCGAATCCTCTATGGCTCACCATTAAACGCGGGTGTGGCGGAATTGGCAGACGCACTAGACTTAGGATCTAGCGCCTTCACGGCGTGGGGGTTCGACTCCCTTCACCCGCATATGCAGAAGTAGTTCAGCGGTAGAATACAACCTTGCCAAGGTTGGGGTCGCGGGTTCGAATCCCGTCTTCTGCTCCATTATTTTGCCGGGGTGGCGGAACTGGCAGACGCACAGGACTTAAAATCCTGCGGTGAGTTGATCACCGTACCGGTTCGATTCCGGTCCTCGGCACCATC
>NZ_KV804778.1:86532-99914 GCF_001811435.1 Staphylococcus sp. HMSC071G07 | reverse complement strand
GTATTTAGGGGTTGCATTCCCGTAAGAAGCTAGAGTCAAAACATTGAAAACAAATCGAAGACTTTCTATTTCATTACTTACAGAAGAAAATACAAATCCCAAGCATGTATTTCTCCCATTAAACCTCACACAACCTACCCCTCCAAAAAGTAAGCGCTATCTTGCCAAAAAGCACAAAATTTTCGCTAAAAACAAGCGCTACTATTTGCGTTATGACCGAATTTTTAGCATACTATAACTGAGATTAACTAAAGGAGTGGAAGTAAGAAATGAATCAAGAACAATTAGATAAAATGAAGAATGGCAAAGGCTTTATCGCAGCATTAGACCAAAGTGGCGGTAGTACTCCTAAAGCATTGAAAGGCTACGGTATTGAAGAAGATCAATACTCTAATGATGACGAAATGTTCAAACTCGTTCACGATATGCGTACACGTATCGTGTCATCCCCTGAATTCACAGGAGACAAAATCATCGGTGCTATCCTCTTCGAACAAACTATGGACCGCGAAGTTCAAGGTAAACACACTGGTGACTTCCTCGCTGACAAAGGTGTGGTACCATTCTTAAAAGTCGACAAAGGTTTAGATAAAGAAGAAAACGGCGTTCAACTTATGAAACCTATCCCTGATTTAGACAAGTTGTTAGACCGTGCAAATGACCACAAAATCTTCGGTACTAAAATGCGTTCAAACATTTTAGAATTCAATAAAGAAGGTATCGACCAAGTTGTTGAACAACAATTTGAAGTAGCAAAACAAATTATTGCTAAAGGTTTAGTACCTATCATTGAACCAGAAGTAAATATCAATGCTGAACACAAACAAGAAATCGAAGAATATTTATCTAAAAAAGTGTTAGAACACTTAAACAAATTAGATGAAGATCAACTTGTTATGCTTAAGATCACTATCCCTACTAAAGCAAACCAATACGAAGAAGTAATTAACCACCCTAACATGGTACGTGTCGTTGCTTTATCTGGTGGTTACAGCAGAGAACATGCAAACGAAGTACTTAAACAAAACAAAGACTTAATCGCAAGCTTCTCTCGTGCTTTAATCAACGACTTACGTGTAAGTCAATCAGACGAAGAATTCGACAAGATCTTAGGTGAAACAATCGATTCAATCTACGATGCATCAGTGAACAAAGTTCAATAATAGATGCCATAAGAATAGCGGCTATCTCATCATTTGAGGTAGCCGCTTTAATATTGCGCTTATATTATTCATATTTCGACGCACAACTCCACTTTTAACATCACAATAAAAAGACTAAGGATATCGTCCAAACGGATATCCCTAGCTTTAAGCCACCTATTAAAGAATTGGTGACGCGAGTTTCGCAATCGATTGTTTAAATTTAATCCACGTAGAGCGTTGTTCGTAACGTTCTTTCGTGAGTTTCTCTGATACTTTCAAGTCCTCTTTGAATTTCTCAATTAAATGTTTCGCCACTTTGTCGTCATAAACAAACGCATTACACTCAAAGTTAAGTTCGAAGCTACGATGGTCCATGTTGGCAGAACCGACGCTGACAACCTCTTCGTCAATCACCATCATCTTAGAGTGAATAAAGCCATTCTCATACGTATAGACATTCACGCCATCATTGATGAGCTGCGCCACACTCGTAATTGTCGCCCAATACACGAGCATGTGGTCTGGCTTACAAGGAATAATCAAGTTGACATCGACACCTGATTTCGCCGCAATACGTAAGGCATTAATATAACCATTATCTGGGATAAAATATGGTGAATGCATGTAAATCGATTTCTTCGCGTTCATGATCATCTTCATATAACCGAACTCGATTTGATGCCAATTGTCACTCGGCGCACTCAAGGCAATCTGCATAGACTTGTCGCCATCTTCGTAAGCATTTTTAGGGAAATACTTCTCGTTGTATGACAGTTGTTCCCTGTGAGATTGTGAGTTCCAGTCATGAATAAAGCTCAACTCTAGCGCATCTACGCCATCCCCTTGGACACGGAAGTGCGTATCTCGCCAGTAACCTAGCTTACCTTTCCCTAAATAGTCGTCACCCATGTTGAAACCACCGACATAACCTTTCTGACCGTCAATAACAGTAATCTTGCGGTGATTACGGTTATTGACACGGAAGTTCATAAATGGAATCTTCGCTTTAAAGAAAGCTTCGACCTGGCCACCAAGCGATTGGAAATGACTAAATTTCGATTTGTGAATCGTCTTAGAGCCGACTGCATCATAGAGGAGCTTGACTTCAAGCCCTTCTCCCAATTTCTCTTCTAACACATCGATAATTTCTTTACCTAAACCATCTAGCTCAAGTGTGTAAATTTCAATATGTATAAAATTCTTCGCATTACGCATGTCTTCTAACATTTGACGGTATAAATCGTGTCCATCAGTATACACATCGATATGGTTGTTATGACTGAGGAACGACGCTTCTTTCGTTAAAAGGGTCTTCACGATATCACTGTGTTTACGAACTACAGGATTGTGCGCTTCATGAATATATTTCTGTGGATTCTCTTGTTGATAGTTCTTACGATGCAAATCATCATCAATTGGGTTGTAGTACGTATTCGTCTGACGTTTCTTACGTACCGCACGTCCAAAGAAGATATATGCAAAGAATCCGACGATAGGCATAATAAATAATAGGAATAACCAAGCCCAAGTCGATGTGGCTTCACGTCGATCTCGATCCAAGAAGACGATAATAAAGGCGAGTACCACGTTAATTACGAGGAAGAAAGCCAATATACCACGATAAACTGGGCTGACTGCAGCATCAAAGAGTATCTGCATAATTTCACCTCATCTATATTTCTTAATCTGGTTACAACTCTTTTTATTAAGAAGTTGATGAGAAAGGGTAGGCGCTCTCCTCCCTGACTCATTTAGCGTCAAACTTCTATCATTATTACAAGGTTGATTACTTTTCATTCTATATTTTCCCTAAAAGTGTTTCAATAAAAAGTACAAAAATTGTGTATACATCTTCGCTATTTCTGAACATAAGAGTGCCGGCAGTCTAAGGTAAGACACCCCGCAGACTACCGGCTAAGTGAATTCTATCAATTTACATTACGCTTCAACATATTTCATCTCAAGTTGATGAATCATATGTGTGAGCAATGCATTCGTTGGTGTCGCCACACCAACCTCTTTACCATACTGAGCGATTTTACCATTTAAATAATCAATTTCAGTATAACGGCCACTGTGTAAATCTTGATGCATAGATGGATAGTGTAGACCTTGTAGCTCATCAGGATAAGAACCTTCTACTTTTTTAACTAAATCATCAAAGTTAAGTTCAATCCCTTTCGCCTCAGCTACAGCTACAATTTCTTCAATAATTGGCGTAATCATCTCACGTGATTGCTCATATTGAGCGAACTCTCCAATTCTTTTATCCAAAATCGTACATAAAGGATTGAGCACACTATTGAGTGTCGCTTTAGACCATACAGATTGGAAGACGTTATCAGAAACGCGAGAATTGAGCTTCGCATCGTTAAAGATTTGATTAATCGTTTCTGTGCGTTCGTCAGCAACACCGTCGACACGTTGCAACTCAATTGTACCGTCACCTTCAAGCAACAGCTGACCTGGACCTCTCATACCTGCCGTCCACATCGTCACAGCGAGGAAGATTTGAGATTTCGGAACGACCGTCGCGAACGTTTCATCATGTCCAAGACCATTCATCATTGTCAGAATGGCTGTGTCTGACTTAATCGCACCACGTTGATTCAACACCTCAATCATCTCTTTCGACTTCATCGCTTTTGTTAAGATAATGATGAGATCATACTGTTCGTTTACTTCTTCCGGAAACTTCGCTTTGATATCAAGATGATATGTGTCCGTTTCCGTTTGAATTTCAATACCGTCGCGATTAATCTTCTCAACGTGTTCTTTCCAATAATCGAGCAGTGTCACATCGTAACCCGCTTCTTGTATTTGCGTACCGATACGGCCACCCATAGCGCCTGCACCTGCGATAGCAATTGTCTTCATAATTTGTCACTCCCATTTCGTATCGCCTATTCTGTATTTGCTTTAGGCTTCTATCTTAATTATGACAAATTATATGCTAATGCACCAGACTTCAAGTTAGATTATTCAGAAATTTATATTCTATTCTTCTTTATTTCTCATAGTTATAGTAAAATGCACTCCGTTTTCTATACGCTTTAAGTCGCTTAACATTTCAAACGAGCCAGCATGTAGTGTATTAAAATGAGTTGTAGTATTAAGCGTATTCGCTCGTCGAAACACAGCTACAATTGACCCAACGTATAGACGCTCTACTAAGCTTCTCGCCATAGCATTGGACCTCAAAAGATAGACCACTGTCTACCTTTCAAAATCATTCGTGAAACTGAAGTGACAAGACGTTACCATAAAGGTAAGAAAGTTATTGCAACGCAAATCATGATGAAAGGACATAGTAGTTGTAAAACTGTCGCATCTTAATAAGGGTTAGTTAACGTTATCTCAACCTTTCATTATTTGACTCATTACGCGCAATAACTTTCTTTAATTATATGATTTTACACATGGAATTTACAAGCATTTATATAAAGACATGTTGGTAACTTTCAAACCGTTATTTTTAAACTAATCCGCTTCTTCAAGTGTCCTCTTCCAAAAGTCAGCTAACTGTTTATCAGAAGTCGGTTTAAACACGTCGTTTGGTGCCAAATTCGGATCTTTATCGTTGTGATCTTTAGGCGCAAATCCGGTAGACAACGTGGTGTCCTGTCCGCTAAACTTCGCTTCATACACTTTACCATCATCAGCGAACAAGTATTTCTTAATAGGACGGTCCATCTTCGCCACTCGCGTATAACCTTCGATATTAGACAATGACTTCGCTTGAGGGTCTAACCCTTTTCGTCCGTCTTTACTCGTATACGTCGTCATACCGACCACATTATGTTTTTTAAAAGCTTTCGCTCCAGGCTTACCCCGATTACTCACCTGTAGTTGTCCTTTTGGCGTTACCGCATACCAGTCACCCGACGATATCGTTCCACCAGCGAAGTAACGTGTGGTGAAAGCAGGTGCCTGTGTTGAGCTATGTTGTTTAAAATACTGTATAACTTCCTTCTTGAGTTGTGCTTTCTGATTCTGTGAAACTAAGTGAGTATGCTGTGTGTCACTCTTTTGAGTGTGTGCCTGTTCTGTTTTCGCGTGACTGTCGCTTTCAGAACTACATCCACCGAGTATTAGCGCTAAACTCACGACAGCTACACCTTGCCATAATTTCAATTTCAAACTGACCGTCACCTCCTTGCTGCCTCAATTTACTTTGACTCACTCGCACCTTATTTATCTTTCTTAATTCCAAATTCATCAATTAATTTCGTTTGTCGTGGTTCACCTTTCGTCATGTCACCACTCAATTGATAAATCTTCACTTTCAATTTGTTACCTTTCACTTCATACACTGAGAAGTTTTGGTTTGAAGAGTCACGATTATTGGAGTGTTTATCTTTAAATGCATCTGATTTTTGTGGCTGACGACCTAGTGCGAACAAGCTATTGTAATGATCTAAGTCTTTGCGTTTCAACCAGCTCAATTCAGGACGCACTTTCTTGATATGTTTCAACGACTTGTCAGTGATAGAATCATACTCTTTCGTACCGCCTGTATTAGGAAGCACGTACACAGAACCTTTCGGATTGTCGTAGTATTTGACGTTATCCTTACCTTTCACTTGTTTCACATTTTCAGTCTTCGCGTTGACGAAACTATTCTTCGTATCCGTGTGTTGTAGCACTTTCGTACGCGCGAGCACATGGTCGTGACCTTGTAGTACGAGATCGACATCAAGATCATCAATTTCTTTCGTCAGTTCTTTACGTACTTTTTTCACATCGTCGTCTGAAAGCGCATGATAGGATTTAGAGTACATCGGTTTGTGTAAGTTTAAAATGACCCACTTAGAACCTTTCTTACGTGCTTGTTTAATATCATTCTTAATCCATTCCATTTGCTTTTTACCAATGGCTTTGCCGTCAGGATTGTCTTTACCTTTCTTATTATCATTCGTATTCGCTACCACCATATGCGCACCATTGTAGTCGAAGGAATAATAAGAGCCACCGTTCATCGCGTTATTCCCTTTCGGAACATTGACGTGACGGTTGAAACGATCGAGCAATTTGTCATCGTTATCGTCATCTAGCGGACGTTCATCATGGTTACCTGAAACGGCTGCGAGAGGCTGTGACATGAAGGATGGACGTGACTGATCGTAAAGATCTTTCCACTCGTCCTCTACTTCCGCTGATTCAACGAAATCACCTGTATGGAGTGCGAAGTCCGGTTGACCCGCAGTTTGAATTGCGCGTTGTAACGTATCTGCGCCGAACTGTGCTTCATTGCGTGCATGCTCATTCCAGAAAGCATTCTGCGTATCTGTGTATTGCACGAATTTAAACGGATCACCTTTTTTACCTGATGTCTTGAAATGACCGACTTCACTCTTCGGCCCATCTTCACTACCTACGCGATAGTAATACGTATGATTCGGCTTGAGCCCTTTCGCATGTGCTTTGTATGTATGTTCCGTTTGAGACGTGAGATTCACTTCCCCTTGTTGATCTCCACTCGTCCATTCTGGGCCGGAAACATTTTTATCTGTGAAGTAGCCATTACTTTGTTCTTTACCATTTTTATCTTTAATCGGCTTACCATCGTCATCTTTCTTCACATCTTTGAAGATAAAGTTACCATTTTGGTCACGTTCGACGTATTTAGACTTCACTTTTTTAGATTGTGCTTTAAACGTTTTTGGATTTGTAAAATTAGGATCTTCCGACACCCATACTTTCGCATCTTTGAATTGATGTGTCGTATACCAATTGAATGCCATTTCGTGTTTCGTATTACCGTTAAAGTTGGTAACGATACGGTTCGGCTGATCTTTAGCAGGTACGGGCGCTACTTTAGGCTTTTCCTTTTGAAGTTGAGGTCCTTGTTGTTGAGAGGTACCTCCGCCACCAGAAGCTTGTGCTTCACCTGAATTTGCCACAGGTACGACAAGTCCTAGTGCGAGTGCCAGCGTGAGTGCGCTGCGTGATACTTTTTTGAAATGATTGTGCTTTGACATCTTTTCCAACACCTTCTCTTATAGTTTTTGAACTACTTTTACCGTAGCAAGCGTTTAATAACTAATGGTTAAGGTGTTGTAAAGTTTGTTTAAAGTTCTTTCACTATATAATGATATAAGGCTATTTATACATAATCCCCTTTCAAAAAGGACTGATTCTCCCTCATTTAGGGGCCACATTCAACTAATTAATAACACTTTAAATTTCTATTTTGCTTATAATATTTTAATACATTGAGTAAGACAATACTTCGTATTGGGAGAATTGATTCCCTTTCCTAGGGGGTCACGCTCAACTAATTTTTCTCACTTTACAGTTCGAAAAATGGATTTTCGCTGTGACCTTAATCCCTCAGGAGTATCGTCTTCTCCCTTCACTTGTATTGTAAGAGTATGAAAGTTTATTCCAGTTCTTTACAATAATCATTAGTAATTCTACTCGTTTCCAACACATCTCTTTATTTATTCTTTTAATTGGGTTGCTTCGAAAAATAGCGTACATCACTTTAAGAAAATGTTATGAGTAAAAATTATTATTGCACTCCTTTTAAATACAGGTACTTCTTTAAAGTCAATCATGTCATATATTATGTTATTTAGAACGTTAAGTATATAAATTACTGTAGTAACAATTAAATCATTTCATCATATCCTACTAGCATTAAAATTTATGTCTGTTCAATTTTTCAATGTGCGCTCGAGACGCATGATAGTTCTAGGCCACAACGTTTTTATTCAAGCTAAAAAACACCTCAAATCGCAATTCGACAAAGTATCACAACTTCATCCTCTCGCAATTTAAGGTGTTTCTCTGATATTAGATTGTCTCTGCCAATAACTCGATGGCCTTACAACGGGATTCAATATCTGGTAATAGTGGTGATACTAATACTTCGTCTGCATCGAACATCTCAATCAATGCGTCTAATTGCGGCTGAATCGACTGCGCAGTTCCTACTAAGATACTTGAGCGATGGTCTGTCATGCGTTCTTGATCACGATCAGTGGGTTGATATTCCTGCGCGGTCTGGATTGAAGGAAAGCGTTCGAATTCAGCAAATTGCTTTTTACCTAATAACCAAATATCCAACGCTTGCGCTAACTGTTCCGCTTCGTCCTCTGTCTCAGTAATCACAATAAACGCCGTCACCATCACGTGCGGTTTCGTGCTCATTTCGCTCGCTTCGAACTCAGAACGATACGCGGCTACACTGCGCTTGGTACCATCAATCATGCGTTGGTTAGGCAAAAGAAAGGTGCCCACCGTGAAACCTAAACCCAATTCACCGGCTAAACGGCCAGTTCTCTCACTCGTGCTCAACAGCCACATTTCAGGTATTCGAGATACGACAGGTTGCGCCACTAATGACTGTCCTCGTAGCGTCACTGCAGATTCAGTTAAGTATCGCTTCAAATCCGTCACGCTTTGACGATAATCTTTATACTCCGACTGCATCTCGTCTAACGCGCGTTTCACTAACAGCGTGCCATACGTGTTGCCGACGCCGACATCCACTCTATGCGGATAGAACGTTTCAAGCATACGCATGTTCTCCGCTACTTTGTAAGGACTGTAGTGAGGCAACATCACACCACCTGAGCCGACACGTATGCGTTCTGTCTGACTCGCAATGTGCATCATCAGCAACTCCGGGCTACTACACGCAAATGCAGGTACATTGTGATGCTCGGTCACCCAGAAACGGTGGTACCCGAGTCGATCAGCTAACTTTGCTAAGCGTATCGTGTCTTGTAACGCTTGTTCTGCATCTTTACCTTCATCAATTTGTGAATAATCTAAGATACTCAAACGTACCATGTTGATCTACACCTCTTAATCACGTTGAGATAGATGGATGAGTTGATCCAATTTATCTGTGAATATGCCATCCACGCCCCAATTCGCAAGTTGATTGGCACGTGCTAATTTGTTTACTGTCCACACATTGAGTTCATAGCCTGCTGACTTAATCATCTTCACGCGTGCTTCAGTCAATTTCGCATCTTGAATATTAATAATTTGCGCATTGCAGAAATCCATAACGGTGCGGAAGTCTTCTTTGAAATACGCATTTTTATATAAAACTGCACGACGATATTCTGGCATGATGGCTTCGCTCATTTTTAACAACGGAAGATTGAAACTAGAAATTAGCACATCGAGCCCCTCGTCTAACTCTTGCAGTTGGTAATGAACCTGTTCCACCATACTGCGAGAGAGTGCTGTGCCATTCGGACCTGTCACACCTTTCAACTCCACGTTGAGATTCATTTGATACGTGTTGGCTAGCTCCACGATCTGTTTAAAAGTCGGTAAACGTTCCTCTTTGAATTCATCACCATACCACAGACCTGCGGAAGTCTCCTTCATCTCTGAATAGTTAAGTTGGGTAATTTCTCCGGACATAGTCGTCGTCCGTTCTAAATAATCATCATGAATAATGATGAGTTGTTCATCTTTCGTGATACCTACATCTAATTCTAACCATTGTGCTCCTTCCACTTCAGAAGCAGCTTTAAATGAGGCTAATGTATTCTCCGGTGCTTTCGATGGTAATCCACGATGACCAAAGACTGTAAACATAAATTCAGCTCCTAATATTTCTGACTTTGTAAATTATCAATCGTAATTCTGTTCAGGTCATTGTATACTAACAATGCATACCTGTGATACTACATCGCTATTATCACATGGATGAATCTCAGATTTCCATTCAGAACTGTTTAACTACATTACATATTGGGGAGGGATTGGAATGGCACAATCCGCCATCACGATTCACACGAAACAAGATATTATCGATTATGTTAATGGTCAGAAGAATACGAAACGAACGGCGTTGTTACTCATCATCGTTCTCGGTACGATCTTTCTTGATGCGTATGACTTAACGATTCTCGGTACGGCGACCGATCAACTGACGTCAGAATTCACGCTATCTAAGACGTATTTATCTTACATCATGACTGCGATGCCCTTTGGTGCACTATTCGGTGCAGCCATTGGTGGTTTCTATGCGGATAAGCTCGGCCGGAAATTAATTCTCTCAATTTCTCTGATTTCTTTAATTATTGGCTCAATTGGTGCGGCGCTTGCTCCGGTACCATCTGTCTTGCTTTGTTTCCGCTTGCTCATGGGCTTTGCGATTGGAATGGATAGCCCAGTGGCTTTTACCTTTGTAGCTGAAATTAGTAATAAGAAAGCGAAAGGCCGTAACGTCAATTATTGGCAAGTAGTTTGGTACATTGCAGTCGTGACTTCAGCACTGATTGTAATGTTCTTCTATAGTTTAGGTACAGGCGCGTTGTTGTGGCGTTACTCCGTAGGTATGGGCGCTGTGTTTGCGACAATCATTTTAATATTACGCTTATTCTACCTCAGTGAAAGTCCAACTTGGTCTATGAAGAATAAAACGCTTGAAGAGGCATGTAAGGAACTTGATAAGAACTATAATATCACGGTGAATATTGCGCCTGATCAGGGTGAAAATGCGACGTATGAACATCGCGAAGTGAAACATCCGATGCGAACGCTCTTTAACAAACGTTATCGCCCGCGTACAATTCTTGCTACAGCGATTGCGACGCTGCAAGGGATGCAGTACTATGCGATTGGTCTCTACATACCGTTGATTGCGACGACGATTATGGGGCAAGATAAGCTTCAATCATTGACGGGTACTGCGTTGATTAATATTGCAGGTATCTTTGGTGGTTTGACTGGCGCGCTGCTGACGCCGAAATTGGGTGCGCGACGTCTTACTATTATTGGCTTTACGCTTGTGGCGAGTATGATGTTGCTCATCGGTAATTTCTATGGTCAGACGATGACTTGGTTGATTGCGGCGATGGTTGCTGTGTTCTTGTTTGGGCATTCGAGTGGTCCGGGAACGCAGGGTAAGGCGATTGCGTCGTTGTCTTATCCGACGATTCTTCGCGGTAAGGGGACTGGCTTTGTTGAGTCGGTGAGCCGGTTTGGTAGTATGTTTGGGACGTTTGTGTTTCCTATTAT
This sequence comes from Staphylococcus sp. HMSC071G07, assembly GCF_001811435.1. Taxonomy (NCBI): domain Bacteria; kingdom Bacillati; phylum Bacillota; class Bacilli; order Caryophanales; family Staphylococcaceae; genus Staphylococcus; species Staphylococcus sp. HMSC071G07. Next base: position 88,776 of record NZ_KV804778.1, on the reverse strand, counting down.
TTATGGTAGCTATGGTTTGAATAAGACGATGTTGATTCTGGCGGTGTTCCCTATTATAGGTGTGGTTGTGACGACGTTGATCCGATGGGAACCTGTGGGTAAGGATTTAGAGTATGAGGATCAGTATATTGAAAAGGTTTAGTGTTATGAGGCTGTCTAGAATTTAATAATGTGAATCGGACTAATTTGCAATAGTTGGATTTTAGTGTCTTCTACTAATTTGCAATACTGCGTATTGGGGTAGAGGTTAGACTCCCTTTCTTAGGGGCTCACAGTGAAAATCCATTCAAAACGCTTGCTGCGCGTTTTGAATGGATTTTCACTGTGAGCTTGTTCCCTCAAGAGTGTCGTCTCCTCTACCCTCTTTACTTGTGTTGCTATGTTCAATAAATTTATGAAATTCGTTCTAAACTATTAATATAAACATCTCACACTCAACCTCTCCTATCATTACTGTTGGTGGTGTGAGGTTTAATTAGAGTGTTTCGAGAAATATGATACTTCTACTAATATACTATTTAGTTTAGGTAACTCATTTTAATATTAAAGACGTTATTAGTCTTGGAAGTAAATCTATTTGTTACTTCCAAGACTATTTTATTATAGAGGCTCATAAAAAAAGAGCTGAAACGTAAATGTGATTTACGTTTCAACCCTTCATGCTGTAACAATAACTTAAACTCAAATAATGTGATGCCTATGCTCTTAATAGCTAGCTCTCCTAGAAAGGAAAGTAAGTATGTCAGACTATGAATTAGCATTTATAATATTAATGTCAGTTCAACTTCTGATTAACGTTTTTGAAGACAAAAATTAAGCATCATAACTTTGGTTGTAATGGCTTAAACACCTATTATTTTACAGCTACCGTCTTAAACTAGGGTGACATGTTCAGCATGTCTCCTTAATTCAATTATACTGCATAACTTAAAATAATACTACTATAAAAACAGAAAATATCACAGCGCAACCCCTGAATTATTTATTAATATTCTAATTTAATAAAATAAATTTGTATGTCCATTCTAGACAACCCCATGGTATAATACTTCTTGTAAGTAAGTTGATGATGGTGGCTAATCTTCTATTAAGGAAGGTGATGCCTATGCTCTTAATGGCTCGCTCTCCTAGAAAGGAGAGTAAATGACTGATTTTGAATTAGCGATGTTATTATTAACATCGATTCAAACATTAGTTTTTGGTAATTAAAGCATAAAAAAATAAGCCATCATAACTTTGGTTGTTGATGACTTATTCTCACAAATTAACAGCCACCGTCTTTAACGGGCTTACTGGGACGACATGTTACCGCATGTCGTTCTTTTCTTTAGTATACACTTTTTACTTTAGAAATACCACTTTTATTTTTCAAGCTAACGGCTCTAATTCACAACTTCTTCTACTCTCCACAGTCCATTTCAACTTCTTCTACTTCCATCCTCAAGTTAAGTTTTGAGAGTCTATCTCCAAAGATCTCTAACGTGTGATTTTCGCAAGCTGTTATGAGAGCTTTGACACGTCCTTTACCTTTCGTCACGACGGGTTTCAAATTCTCCATGATGTGACGGGCAGGATCGAGAAATTAATACTATCAAATCATAAAATTCGTAGCACAACCGCTAAATTATTTATTATTATTCTAAATTAATAAAATAAATTTGTTTGTCCATTTTAGGCAATCACATGGTATAATAATTCTTGTAAGCAAGTTGATGGTGGTAGCTGAACTTCTACTAAGGAAGGTGATGCCTATGAAATTTTTGGCAGTAACTTCCGAAAGGAGAGTAAGTATGTCAGATTATGAGTTGGCAGTAATTATGTTAATGTCAATTCAACTTCTGATTGACGTTTTTAAAGACGTAAAATAAGCCATCTCAACTTGAGTTGTTGGATGGCTTATAATGCAAAATTCAACAGCTACCGTCATAAACGGGCTTACTGGGACGACATGCTACAACATGTCGTCCTTTTCTTTAGTATACACTTTTCTCTTTAGATATACCACTTTTATTTTTCAATCTAACGGCTCTAAATCACAACTTCTTCTACTCTCCACAGTCCATTTCAACTTCTTTGACTTCCATCTTCAAGTTAAGTTTGGAGAGTCTATCTTCAAAGATTTCTAACGTATAATCTTCGCAAGCTGTTATAAGAGCTTTAACACGTCCTTTACCTTTCGTCACAACGAGTTTCAATTTCTCCATGATGTGGCGAGCAGGATCGAGAAATTAATACTATCAAATC
>NZ_KV804778.1:0-86432 GCF_001811435.1 Staphylococcus sp. HMSC071G07 | reverse complement strand
GGTATAATAATTCTTGTAAGCAAGTTGATGATGGTGGCTGCACTTCAATTAGGAGGTGAAGCCTATGCTTTTAAGCGCTTCTTACTTCCTAGAAAGGAAAGTAAGTGACAGATTTTGAATTTGCGATGTTACTCTTAACATCCATTCAAACTCTTGTAATGGTGTTAAGAGCATAAAAAATAAGCCATCATAACTTTGGTTAATGATGACTTATTAAACTCATTATTAGCCATTGTCATAAACGGGCTTACTGGGCGACATGTGACCGCATGTCGTCCTTTTCTTTAGTATACACTTTTTACTTTAGAAATACCACTTTTACCTTCCACTCTAAAGGCGCTCACTCACAACTTCTTCTACTCTCCGCAGTCCATCTCGACTTCTTCGACTTCCATCTTCAAATTGAGTTTGGAGAGTGTATCTTCAAAGTTCTCTAATGTGTAATCTTCGCAAGTGGTTACGAGGGCTTTGACACGTCCTTTACCTTTCGTCACGACGGGTTTCAAATTCTCCATGATGTGACGGGCAGGATCAAGAAATTGATACTGTGGATATAGGATGGTCAAGTACGGTTGTACCCATGGTAAATGCGTTGATGAGAGCGTAAAAGTATCGACTTCAGGATCTTGTTCAACGATGTCAGCTACAAACTCTTTCACATGTTGTTTCACTTCAGCAGGATAGTTGATGAAGTCGCCTGATTCTACTAACTTGATAACATCTGACGCATCGATTGTGTTAATCTTTGCTTGGCTCTCACCTTTCTCCTCATCGATATAGTGCTGGATACGCTCACTTTCAACGAGTGCTTTAGCGCCTAGGACTGCAATATGTCCTGATTTTGAAACTTCAACTGCTTTTTTAATCGGTGGTTTGATACCGTAAATAGGTATGTCGTAATCCTCTTTCACTTCATCTAGCACGAGGACTGAAGGTGCATTCGATGCAACGATGATAGCTTTCAGTTCGTATTGGAGTAGATATTCAATCGTCGTCTTCATGATTTGTCTAAGTTCTTCTTTGCTTTTACCACCATATGGAAAATGCGCACGATCAGCGAAATACAAGATGTTCTGCTTCGGATAGTACTCACGCAAGAGTTCAACGACTGCGTAACTACCGATGCCAGCATCAAACACGGCGATGTTACTTGCCGCTTCTTGTTTCTTCGATTTCATCATAGCACCTTCTATCTCAAATATTGTCCTACCCACTATAACACGGAAGTTTATTGTGAGCTAGCCCGTTTTAATACTTTTTTCATACATGATTAGGTGTTTTCAACCCGTTATATTTCTTATCTGACTAAAAGTGATTAAACCCGCCGATTCCGACGGGTTTAATCACTATTGCGATACTTTTCTCTTATAAGTCTAAACTAGACTTTTAAAATGAACTGCGCCATTCTAGCCAACTTTAAACACTTTTACACACTAAACTCAAAACCTCAACTACATCAATTTCTTCTCAACGCGTTTATTGTAAATCCATCTAATGAATAGCGCGACGGCAATGATGAGACCAACAATACCAAATAATGGGAAGACGAAGTTGACTAATTGAACGAATCCAACGAAGCTCAATCCATAACTCACTACGAGTGATACCGTTAATAGGATAAAGTATTTCATCGTCTTATGCTCAGTGAAACGTGTTAAGAACGGATATAGCATACCGATACAGCTGTTAAAGATAACACCGAACATGACTGCTGACATCAAGATACTCAACCATGGATGAATTTGTTCCGCTAATAATAGTGTTGGGATGTCCACACTATTCGCTGTCTTAATATTGGCTAAAAGTCCTGCTACCATCAATAGTAATAATAAGCTAAAGACGAACCCGCCAATATAAGCGCCGCGACGTGCTGTCTTGTGACTCATCGCTTCACTGCCGACAATCGTTAAGAAACTGAAACTGTTCGCAAGGATTAAGCCACCATAATCAATCGCATTCCACCACCAAGAATGTGTAGATGCTTTAGAAATATCTGTATACTTGTGAACTTGGTCGAATGGAATACTTGGATTGATAATATTGTAACCTGCGATAACTAAGACCACAATCACAAGGAAAGGAGTCACGAAACCTAGGACACTTAAGATCTTGTTAAAGCGTAATTGCAAGACGATAAATAACAGAATAACAATTGCTAGTGAACCGAGCCATTTTGGCACACCGAAACCTTGGTATAGCGCAGAGCCGCCACCTGCGATCATAATCACTGTTATACCAAATAAGAAGAATATAATAACATAGTCTAGAATCGTCCCGACCTTTTTACCAAATAAGCTATGTAGTGAAATATCATAAGGATCTGCATCAAGTCGATAGCCAACTTTCGAAATTTGGCGCGTACCGAATGTAACGATAATCCCCGTAATAATCGCCCCAATATAGGCGTAGTTACCATGATTAATATAGAATTGAACAAGTTCTTGTCCAGTAGTAAACCCTGCACCAACGATAAAGCTCAAGTATGCGAGTGCAATACCGATGGCTGCCTTGTTATGTTTACTAAACATGTCCCTTCTCCTCCTCTTACACTCCGAAATCATATAACAATATCGTATTATAACATATATTTTGCTCCTTATTTTAAAAGTTATTAAAAACTCCAAGTTTAAAGAAAACATTTTTGTTTAGTTGATCGTTGCTTTTATAATAAACAACTTTAAAATGAGTCTGTAAAAAATAAAAGTCCACTCTTTCGCGCTTGCAACAATTAAGCGCCATAAGAACGGACTTTCTTCTCTATTCAAAATAGAATTGATTCACTGATAATATTTCGGCTCTACTGTACCTTCAAGAACATCAAACACCCCTGAAGCGAGGGCTTCCATTTCCATCTCACCTGCGTACACACTTACTGGCGCGATCCATTCCACGTATTGACGAATGCCTTCTGTAATCACATCAGAGTTGGCGATGCCTCCAGTGAGAATAATTTGATCAATTGGTGCTCCTTTAAAGGCCACTGCACGCTCGCCGATCAACTTCGCGACTTGATACGCCATCGCATCTAATATACGCGTTATCTCTGTATCTTCACCATACTGCTGGCTCAATTGAGTTAAATCATTCGTACCGAGTAATGACAGTAACCCTGTCTTTTTACTCAAGAAGTGATCCATCTCATCAGGCGTCATATCATGGTCATAACCGTAGCGATACAACGCGTCATTCGGGATCGAACCAGCACGTTCAGGACTGAAGGCACCTTCGCCCTCTAAGCCTTCGTTCACATCAATGACTTTACCGTGAACGTGCGCACCTACCGTAATACCGCCACCCATATGTGCGACAATCACATTCACATCTCGATAATCTTTACCAACTTGTGCAACGTATTTACGCGCAACACCTTTCTGGTTCAATGCGTGAAAACGACTGATGCGCTCGATACCTTTAATACCCGTAATGCGAGCAATAGGCATCAACTCATCTGTCACAGGTGGGTCAATCGTAAACACTGGAATATTGAATTTCTGGGCGAGTTGATACCCCATCATGCCACTTAAATTAGAGGCATGAATACCATAGTTAAAGGCCTTGAGTTCGTCATATAAGTGCGCATCTACATGATACACACCGCCCTCAATCGGCTTCACTAATCCTCCACGACATGCAATTGCGTCAACATCTTCAAAGTGATAACCAGCTTGTTGAACCCTATGCTCTATCGTTGCTTGGCGCTTTGGTGCCTGCTCAGTCAATGGCAACTGTGTCACCGCTAACTCGTGCGCAATCGTTTCATTCACAACGCACTCTCGTTCTTGATATAAAGCGAATTTAGAGGTAGTACTTCCTAAATTTAAGACTAATACTAAGCGCATCTTCTCACACCTTTCTAACTTAAATTACAACAATTTCAAAGCAAGGACGACGGAATTGAACTTACTCTGTACGTCGTCGGTACGTGACGTTAAGACGATAGGAAACTTCGCACCGACCACTGTACCAATCGTTTCAGCCCCTCCGAATTGCGTCAGTGATTTATACAGCACATTACCTACATCGAGTTGAGGCACGATTAATGCGTCTATATCTCCCGCAACTTCGGATTGAATGCCTTTACGTCGTGCATTGTCCACGTTCATCGCATTATCGAAAGCGAAAGGACCATCTACCTTGAGCTGCGACACCGGATATTCAGTGAAGTAATCTTTAATTTCTGCAGCTTCCACTGACGACGGCACACTCTTCGTCGCCTTTTCAATAGAAGATAGCAGACCTACTTTCAACTCTGAATAGCCTAAGTGTTGCGCAAAGGCATGCAGTTGTTTCACCATTTTGATTCTATCTTCAACGGATGGAGAGACGTTCAACGCAGGATCCGTCATCAACAAGGCTTTCTTGTAGCCTGGAATATCGAAACAGGCCACGTGATTGAGGAAACGTTCATCTCTCATAAAGTGTTTTCGTCGTAACACGAATTTCAAGATATCCGCTGTCATGATGTGCCCTTTCATCAAGATTTGCGTTTGACCCGCTTCAAGATGTGCTTCACACATCGCATACATGTCGTCCTCATTCTCTGCTTGATAGATATGTAATCGTTGACCCACTTCATCTTCAAGTTGAAATTCCTGGATCAACTCTGACACATTTTCAGTATCGTAAATGGATATCTCCGCCTGCGTCTTGGTTAAAATGGTTTGAACAACCTCCATCATATGCGGATCATTCGCTTTGACTAACGAAATATGTCCCTTTAATTGCTCTGGAGCATCTACCAATTCAGAATATAACATCTCACTTCACTCCTTCTCCTGAACTTCTCTCTACATCGCCTTTCGACGTTTCACATGAAACAGTGACACCTACTCGTCAGCCACTTTCTTCATTAATTTACGCAACTTCTCTTCCGTACCTGACTCATACACCGGCGTATAGATACTACAACGTAAATCCGCGTCCCCTTGCACGCGCATCGACGTTAAATCGAATAACATCTTACCTGCTTTCACATGGCGAAATTCAATTTGCATTTCAGGCGCTTTACTTACTTGGCTCTCTTGCCACAACGCTTTAAACTCTGGATACGTTTGACTCATTTCTTCAATAAATTGGTTGTACCACTCATCGCCTAAATAGTGACCGTAATAAGAACGAAAGATGGCGAGGAAACCTTTAACGAAATGATCCCAATTCGTCGCTAGTGCTTTAAACTCCTTCCGCGCAAAGAGTAAACGAATCAAGTTACGTTCTTCTGCAGGGATTTGATTAAAGTCAATAAAGACGTGGGAAGCTGCCGCATTCCATCCGACGATAAAGCAACGTCGGTCGGTCACGATACTAGGACAATATGTCAGCTCATCTAAGATATGTTTGAGCGAATGACTAATTTCAGGTTGTTGATCGTTCCAAACTTTAATTTCTGATGTCTTCTCATACGCCAAATCATATAAATAGTCTTTCTCATCTTGATTCAAACGCAACGTCTTAGCTACTGCTTCAAGCACTTCAGGTGATACTTTAATATCACGGCCTTGTTCCAACCATGTGTACCACGTCGTACTCACTCCTGATAATCGTGCCACTTCTTCACGTCGTAATCCTGGGGTACGGCGACGATTTCCTGGAGGCAAGCCAATCGATTCTGGTTTGATTTGTGCACGTTTGATCTTGAGAAACTCTGACAGTGTATTTAATCTTTTTTGATCATCCATTTATGTATTGCACCTCAATTTAAGCTCACTCTATTGATATTAAAAGTCATCGCAACTCAACTTCAACCATTGTCTCACGCTGAGCCTATTACCTATTAGTAATTATACCATGATAAATCCAACTATTGTAATAGGATAGTATGCTTTTTACAATAATAATAAAAGAGTAATTTGGAGGAATAGGTTATGGAAAGAGTTGTAATCACCGGCATGGGTGTGGTTTCTCCAGTAGGTAACGATTTAGATACGTTCTGGAATAATTTAATTGCCGGAAAGTCTGGAATCTCTGAAATAGATACGATGGATACTTCCAAGCATAAAGTGAAATTCGGCGGCGTCGTACGTGACTTTGATAGCGAAGCACTACTCGGCCGTAAAGCTGCACGTCGTATGGACAAATTTGCGCAATTCGCGTTAGTCGCTGCTCAACAAGCATGGGATCAATCAGGACTCACTTCTGACAATATCGATTCCGCACGTCTTGGTGCTTACGTTGGTTCAGGAATTGGCGGCTTTGAAACGCTATTCCAAAACTTCTTGAAACTACAAGAGAAAGGCCCTCGACGTGTAAGTCCAACGCTCGTACCTTCCATGATGGCCAATGCCGCTTCAGCTCAAATCACAATCAGATTCGGCGCAATGGGACCTTCAATGTCACCTGTTTCTGCATGTGCAACAGGTAACCACTCTATCGGTGAAGCTTTCCGTCTCATCCGCTCTGGTGAAGCTGATGCGATGTTCGCGGGTGGTACAGAATCAGCTATTAATGATATTTCACTCGCAAGTTTCGGTAATGCCCGTGCATTATCTACACGTAACGACGACCCACAAGGTGCAAGTCGCCCATTCGATGTTGATCGTGATGGTTTCGTCATCGCAGAAGGTGCCGGCATTCTTATTCTAGAATCCCTTTCTCATGCGAAGGCACGTGGTGCGAACATACTCGCAGAAATGGTCGGTTACGGCGCAAGCTCAGATGCATATCATATGGTCGCAACACATCCTGAAGGCGAAGGTGCTTACCTTGCAATGAAAGCAGCGTTCAGAAGTGCGAATCTCGATCCATCCGAAGTCGATGTTGTTAACGCGCATGCAACAAGCACACCAGTAGGCGACGTATCCGAAACGAAAGCCTTGAAACAACTCTTAGGTGATCATGCATACAACTTACCAATTACTGCCAATAAATCTATGTTTGGCCACATGCTCGGTGCTGCAGGTGGCGCGGAAGCAATCTCACTCGCGATGAGTATTCAGAACGATATCGTCCCTCCAACAATTAACTTGGAGAACCAAGATCCTGAGTGCGATTTAGATTATGTAGCGAATGAAGCCCGTGAATTGCCACTTCGCGTAGGTATTTCCAACTCATTCGGTTTCGGCGGTCACAACGCTGCGCTCATCTTTAAAAAATACGAAGATGATTAATGACTAAAGGTTATACAAGTCACACCTACTATAGAAATGAGGAAGACTCTGGGACGTAATAAAAAATTACAATAAGCTCAAGCAATTACGCAATAGTTGTCTGCATTTGAAATAACTGACGCTGTCTCAAATACAAGTCATCCTTGCGGGGGCAAGACTACGAAATCCTAGATTTCTGTCTTGCTCCCTTCTTTTATTTGACTCACTTCACTAGAACTTTTAAAAAACTCGCAATCCAAATCAGATAGCTTAAAATCATGGCTTGCTATGCTACAATATAATTATTTAAATCAGACTATTGAAATAAAAGAGGGATAATCATGCGCGACGTCCGTCCAGGAGAAATCCAAAAAGGATCAAAAGAATATACTAATATTATCATCGCTCTGTTTATTGCAGGATTCACCATCTTCTCAATCTTATATAGTGTGCAACCACTCATACCTGCGTTCTCTAGACATTTCCACGTCAATGAAACTTGGGCAAGTATACCGCTCTCAATAGCAACATTGACGCTTGCAATTGCGATGTTATTCTTCGGAGCAATTTCTGAAGTCGTAGGTCGGAAACCGATCATGTTCTTCTCCGTCATCTCGGTTTCACTACTCGCTATAGTACAACCCTTTATCGACAACTTTAATGTGTTCCTGGCACTCCGTTTCATTCAAGGTATTTGTCTCGCCGGTCTTCCTTCTATCGCGATGGCGTATATCGGTGAGGAGATTTCTGAAATCAGTTTACCTCAAGCGATGGGAACGTACATTAGTGGGAATGCGTTCGGCGGTGCTTTCGGACGCGTATTCACTGGTTTTATTGCCAGTTTATTCGGCTACAAAGTCGGTATGATTGCGGTTGGCGTGATTAGTTTATTTGCCGCAGTACTCTTTATCTTTCTACTACCAAGTTCACGCAACTTTACGAAACAGCGCTTCCACCTCGGCGAACTCTTACGCAGTTACGGACAACATTTGCGTAACCCACGTTTGCTCAAGCCCTTTATGTTAGGGTTCTTACTCTTAGGATGTAACGTAGCCGCATTCAACTACATTAGTTTCGAGCTCGAATCTGCGCCCTATCATGTACACAAAGGGTTAATCAGTTTCATTTATCTACTCTTCTTGCTCGGCATGTTGTCTTCCATGTTGAACGCCAAGTTACGTGCGAAACTAGGCACTTTACGTGCGTTGAAGTTGAGCTTAATCACACTGATGGTCGGAATTTGGATCACCCTACTTCCGTTCATTATTTTTAAAATTCTTGGGCTTGCCTTCACGATTTATGCATTCTTTAGCGGTCATGCGATCGCCAGTGCTGTCGTTGCGAGTCGTGCAGAACACCATAAAGCACAGCCATCAAGCCTTTATCTTCTCTTCTATTATATTGGCTCTTCCGTCGGTGGTACGCTCGCGGGTTATTTCTACGGTCTCATCCATTGGCCAGGTGTCGCCCTTATGATTACAATCTTTATGGTCATAGGTTTAGTGATTGCTATGACGATTCGTAAAAGTAGAGATATACGGTAAAAGAAATATCATGCTCTCTCAACGTTAGATAAAACCATCCGTACAAACGGGTGATTTTATTTTATTATGATTAAATCAATATCGATGAAGGCTAACAAACACGTTAGAAATGTATTTATATATAATTTAATTATGATATATTAAATGTGTAGTAATTATTTATTAGTAATATCGTTTTAGAAGAAGATCTATAACCAAATGCAATAAAAGCAAGACATTCTACTAGAAAGGTTCGATGAGATTGCATTCAGAGAAGATAATGAACATTTACGTGCTAATCATGTTGGTTTTAGTATTTTTTATGCATCGCCTTTTAATTTATTCTATCAGTGGCGATATTTTTGACATGTATTTTTTATGCACTTAACAGGCGTAATGGGTTATATCACCACTATGATTTATTTTAGATACTTAAATATAATTAAAAGTATTTGGTGAGTGTCATAACCAGAGAAATCTAATTGAATCACATAAATAGCGCTAAGCAGTCATAATTAGAAACTGAACTTAGCGCTATTTATATAGGTAATTTTATCCATACTCCAACATACAGATCCTCAAACACAAAACGACCCGCTCCAAAGCTACCCTACTTCAGAACGAGCCATTTCACTCTATCAATTATTCTATATCACTTGCTTGTGGAATCGCTGCTTGTGCCCCAGCACGTTGCACTGTTAACGAGCCGGCTTTGTTCGCATAATCAATCGCGTCACTTAAGTTACTCATATCAGATGCTAAATGGCTTACAAGCGCACCGATAAACGTGTCGCCTGCTGCCGTCGTATCTACTGCTTTGACAGGATAAGCTGGAAGTTGTTCAGATCCAGCATCCGTAGAATAGAAAGTACCGTGCTCTCCTAAAGTAATCAAGACAGTGTGAATGCCTAAATCGTGGAAATACGCTGCGCTCTCACGCATAGATGTTTCATCCGTCACAGGCACACCTGAAAGTGTCTCGGCTTCAGATTCATTCGGCACGATAATATCAATCAGTTGAAGCAAGTCATCAGGCAGTGCTTTCGCAGGCGCTGGATTCAATAGCGTCGTTACGCCATGTGCTCGAGCCATTTTAAACGCAGCAGTAATCGCCGGAATCGGCACCTCTAACTGTGCCACGATAAAGTCTGCTTCCGCAATCGTCTGCTCTGCTCGCGCGACATCTGCTTCATCAATCGTCATGTTCGCGCCGCCATACACATAAATCGTGTTCTGACCTTGCGCATCCACTGTGATAAACGCCTGACCTGTCTGCGCTTGCTCGGTTTCAACCACATAAGACGTATCGATGCCGGCCGCTTCAAAGTCTTTGAACATAAAGTCTGCGATACCTTCCGTACCTACTTTCGAGATAAATGTCGTTTCCGCACCTAAGCGTGCCGTCGCAATCGCTTGGTTCGCGCCTTTACCTCCACCATATGCTTTCTGTGCTTCTTCAACATGCAACGTTTCTCCAGGTTTCGCATAACGCTCTACCGTCAAGAACTGGTCTACATTCGTCGAACCTAAGACGACCACTTTGTTTGTCATATCTATCCCTCCATCGTCATCCAAGCTTACTTGATTATCTTTACTTTAACACATTTCTGTACGCAATTACTTGATGAAGACTGTCACAGCAGCTGCGACAACGATGAGGACGAGACCGATGACCGTCACGACCATCTCTTTGCCAGTCTTACGTTGATTCAACATGTAAATACCTGAAAGCGTAGCGAGGACTACTGAAGTTTGTGACAAGATGAAGCCGGTCGCTAGTCCATTCATTTCTTTCTGAGCTGAAATAAGATAAGTTAACGCACCAAAGGCGAAGAAGAATCCTGAAATGATTTGAAGCCATGTGACTTTCTCTTTGAACGGATTCCCTTTCTTCTTCATCGTGATGAGTCCGTAAATGACTGCCACTAATACCATGCCGATTGCTTGTGGTAAAAAGGCTGTCTGACCGCCTACTGATGAAGCTTGTGGCGCTGCAGAATAAGCCCAGTAACCAATTTCACCAATTAATAATAAAATGACTGCCGTACGGAGATTTTTACTATTAGCAGCTTGACCATTCTCACTCCAAACGGTCATCCAAGCACCGATGAGGATGACGAATAAAGCGATAAAGCCAATAATCTTGTGAGATACGCCTGGCCAATCACCTAGAGCAATGACACCCCAAAGTGATGCACCAAGGAGCTGGAATGCAGTCGTAATCGGCATCGCACGAGATGAACCGATATATTCAAAGGATTTGAAAGTAATAATCTGTCCAAAGCCCCAACCTGCACCAGATATAATAGATAAGACTAAATCCATACCCGTTGGAAAGCCATTGGATGAGAACGCCGCAAATACTGCCGCGAAGATAAGAGTACCAATCGTTGCGCCGATAATTTGGTTGACGGGACGACCGCCAAATTTAGATGCCACCGTTGGGAAGAGCCCCCAACCGAGTAAAGGTCCGAGACCTACAAGTATAGCTACAATTTCCAAATCTTACACCTCTATCATTAAATTTATTTATATCTCGTAAATGACATAAGCGTTTGAAACGTGAGTGCGATGTATCAGTTGTCACATCTTATTCTTAGGTGACATCGTGCTCTACGTGCCATTTCAATTTCCCCACACCGTATTTTATCACGGAGATTTATCCGAGAGAAAACACTTCACCTTGTATCAGTGGGACAAATAAATGACTACTAGTGAGGATAGTAAAAGAAAAGCTAAAGTAGAATTATTAATAATTCAAAAGTACGTTATATGCACAATCTGATAAACTGAAGTCAAAGGGGGATGCGAAATGAAACGCTTTGATGCACACTTTCACATTATTGATTACGACTATGATATACATGAGAATAACGGCTATTGGCCACCACAATTTGATGTCGAGCAATACCGCTCGGCCACTAGCGACCTTGAAATTGCTGGAGGTGCCATTGTTTCTGGTTCTTTCCAAGGTTTTGACCAAGATTACTTAATCGACGCTTTAGAACAATTAGGACCTCGCTTCGTTGGTGTGACGCAATTACCCATGTCTACTACAGACGAAGAAATAATTGACTTAAACCGTAAAGGCGTCCGTGCCTTACGTTTCAACGTTAAACGCGGCGGTTCAGAATCTTTAAAGAACCTAGAATACTTCGCGCAACGTGTGTATGACCTTGTCGGATGGCATAGCGAGTTGTATATCGATTCACAACAGTTACCCGATATTTCCCAGGTAATACATCGTTTGCCTGCAATTTCTATTGATCATCTCGGATTATCTAAAGATGGTCTACCTCATTTACTTGATGCGGTAGATCATGGCGTACGCGTGAAAGCAACGGGCTTTAGTCGAGTTGATCTCGATGTAGCGAAAGCGATGCGTCAAATTTATGAAGTAAATCCAGATGCGTTAATGTTTGGAACAGATTTACCATCTACCCGCGCGCCTCGCCCATTTAGTGTAGAAGATGTCCATTTGATTGAGGATACCTTTGATGCACAGGCTTGTGAGAAGATTTTCTGGGAAAACGCACATGAATGGTACCGAATTGGAAGATAACTCTGCCTCGGCATCTGGTATAAATCATAACTTGTATGATGGCGTCTCTGTTTTGTAGAACTTTCACAACACACACAAACGCAAAACACCTCCGCTGGTAATAAATCATACCAACGGAGGTGTTTTTATAGTTTAGACGCGATCTTATTTTTGATCTAACTTGAGCGCTTTATCTGTTTCTTTACGGATTTTCTTCATTAATTCGTGATCGTTAATGAGAGATTCACCGTAAGATGGAATCATTTTCTTAATCTTAGGTTCCCAATCTTTAGCGTACTCTGGGAAGTTCTTCTCTAGTACTTCAAGCGCTACAGATACTGAAGTTGAAGCCCCTGGTGATTCACCTAATAAAGCGATAACAGAGTGGTCTTCTGAGTTAACAACTTCTGTACCGAATTGGATAAATCCACGACCTTCTTCTTTCGTATCTTTGATAACTTGAACACGTTTACCAGCAATGTGTAAGTCCCAATCTTCGTCTTTCGCATCTGGGATGAAACGACGTAATTCTCTCATGCGGTCTTCTTTCTTCTGAAGTACTTGTTGCACAGAGTATTTAAGCAATGGCACGTTCTTCACTGCTGAAGCTAATAAAGTAATAAAGTTGTTTGGTTTCACTGATTTGAATAAGTCTAAGTTTGAACCATTTTTTAAGAATTTAGGGCCGATTGCCGCGAATGGTCCGAATAATAGACTCTTCTGACCGCCAAGATAACGTTTATCTAAGTGCGGTACTGTCATTGGTGGTGTGCCTGGTGGTTCTTTACCGTATACTTTCGCATCGTGTTGTTCAACCACTTCTGGTTTGTTACAAACTAAGAATGCACCGCTGATTGGGAAACCACCTAAGTGCTTGCTTTCTGGGATTCCTGTTTTTTGTAATAAAGGAATTGCCCAACCGCCGGCACCGATAAAGATGTAGTCAGCTGATTGAACTTCAACTTTGTTTGTTTCTAAGTTACGGATCTTAACTTCCCATTTACCATCATTACGACGGTTGAAGTCAAGTACTTCGTGACGGTAATGTACATCTACTGCGTCACTGTTTTCTAAGTTATGTGCAAGTTGGCGAGTTAATTCACCGAAGTTCACGTCTGTACCGTGATCGATCTTACTTGCAGCAATTGGAGATGCTGAATTACGATCTTTCATCATTAATGGAATCCATTTAGCGATTTGATCGTGATCTTCACTATATTCGATTGTTTCGAACATAGGGTGTTGTTTTAATGTTTCATAACGTTTTTTCAAGAAATTAACGTTGTTCACGCCTGCTACGAAACTTAAGTGTGGTAGCGGATGAATGAAGTCACGTGGGTCTTTGATCACGTTGTTCTTCACTAAGTGAGACCAGAATTGTTTAGAAATCTCGAATTGTTCGTTGATTTGTTTCGCTTTCTCAATATCAACTGAACCGTCTGGTTGCTCCACTGTATAGTTTAATTCACATAAAGCAGCATGGCCTGTACCTGCGTTAGAATCATCGTAAGAACTTTCTAAGCCAGGACGATCCATGCGTTCGTAAAGCTTAATATTCCAATTTGGTTCAACGTTTTTAAGTAAAGTACCAAATGTAGTACTTAACACGCCGGCACCAATGAGAATAACGTCTTTAGAGTTACTCATAGATATCCACCTTCCTGAAATTCGGACACTATCATCATCCAGCGAAACTACAAACGGGGTAGGTTGTTTGTGGAAACGCAAAGTCACGTCTCTCTTTCGCCGCAAAAAAATAGCGTTCCGATACAATATCTTTATTCAACTCTTTTACAATGTTGACGCTGATTATAATCGAGTTGCTTTCAGTTCTATTTTACCACTTTGTAGGATAGACTACAAAGGTTAAATTTATCATTTAGCGTCCAATAGAACTATTTTCATTTACCATTTTAAAGGATAACAATTCAAATGTAAATCTTAAGAATTATGCCCTATTAAAGTCGAGAATGACATTAAATTTAACACAACTCTTAACGAAATTTTTCGAATACTTTTGTTAGGTGTCTCTATCTAAGTATGTTATAGTTTCTTTGTTAAAACATTAACCGTTGCGTACGAGACTCAAACATGCAACTTATAGAATCAGATTATTTTTTACAGAATATTTAAACATCAAGTGCTAGAAACGGATTAGACTAAAGGGAGTATTTTTAATGAAGAAAACGGACTTGATTGCACCGGAGCAATACAACATTGTCTCCGAGATTGAGCAATACGCAGAACAAGCTGACAAGAAAGCGCTCATCTATCATGATGACGAGGGTCACCAAACGACAGTGACCTACGCAGAACTCATCGCCGGCGCAAACCAATATGGCCACGTCTTTAAAGCGCACGGCCTCAAAAAAGGTGACAAACTGCTCATCCTCATGCCGCGCTCTATCGAGACCTACTATCTCTATATCGCTGCGTTGAAATTAGGTGTCATCGTTATTCCTGGATCTGAGATGCTACGCACGAAAGACTTGCAGTATCGCATCCAACATGGTGAAGTTACTGCGGTTGCTTCAGTCGATGTCGGCGCTGAACAATTCGAACGTGTTGACGGTATCGACCATGTGACGAAATTTATCATCGGTCAGCCTCGCGACCAGTGGATTGACCTTACCGGCGAAGCGCAAGACCAAAGCACTGATCTAGAGACGATTCCGACACATCGCGATGACGTTGCTTTTCTACCTTATACATCTGGTACGACTGGTAATCCGAAAGCCGTTATCCATACGCATGGTTGGGGCTATGCCCACTTACAAATGGCGCCGAAACACTGGCTATGCATCGAAGAAGATGATTTAGTGTGGGCGACAGCTGCACCGGGTTGGCAGAAATGGGTCTGGAGTCCTTTCTTATCTATTATGGGCACAGGCGCCACTGCTTTTATCTACAACGGTCG
Source organism: Staphylococcus sp. HMSC071G07 (assembly GCF_001811435.1). NCBI lineage: Bacteria > Bacillati > Bacillota > Bacilli > Caryophanales > Staphylococcaceae > Staphylococcus > Staphylococcus sp. HMSC071G07. The sequence goes on along the minus strand of NZ_KV804778.1, from coordinate 71,369 downwards.
TTTCAACGCTGAAACGTATCTCAAGCTACTTCAAGACAACCACATTAACGTGCTCTGCTGTACACCAACCGAATATCGTATCATGTCCAAGTTAGAGAATCTCACGGATTACGACCTCAGTCACTTGCACAGCGCGGTATCTGCTGGTGAACCACTCAACCGTGAAGTGATTGATCAATTCCGCGACAACTTCAATCTCTCTGTACGCGATGGTTACGGACAAACTGAAAGTACGTTACTCATCGGTTTCTTGAAAGAGACTGAGTTGAGACCTGGTGCGATGGGTAAAGCGATTCCTGGTAGTGAGACTTGTGTCGTTGATGATGACGGCAATCCTGTTCCGCCAAATACAGTGGGCAATATCGCAGTGCCACTCGATTTACCTGCCCTCTTCCACGGCTATTACAAAGACCCTGAACGTACGAAAGCACCTCAACGTGGAGACTACTACATCACAGGTGACCAAGCCTATATGGACGAGGACGGTTACTTCTGGTTTGATGGTCGTAAAGACGATATCATCATCAGTTCAGGTTACACGATTGGACCTTTCGAGGTAGAGGATTCCCTCATCAAACATCCTGATGTGAAAGAGTGTGCAGTTGTGGCAAGTCCACACGAGCTACGCGGTAATATCGTCAAAGCGTTTATCATTCCGCAAGACGGTGTAGCGCGTGATGAGGCTACGGTTAAAAAGCTTCAGAATTACGTGAAGCAAGATGTTGCACCATACAAATATCCTCGTGCCATCGAATTTGTCGATGACTTACCAAAGACTAATTCAGGTAAAATACGTCGTGTTGAACTCCGAGATTTAGAACAACGCCGTTATGACGAACAACATCGTTCTTAAATAGATTAAACCCCGCCATCGTTTGAATGGCGGGGTGTTTTATATTGAGTTCGACTGATTACAGCGAGCTTAACTACCCGCTAACCTGCATAATCGCTTTACTCATCAGCAACGTCGCTGCCCTACTCACTATCAAAACCACTGAACTTCTACTACTCATTTACAACTAGCGCCACTTAACTTCCATTACTCGCTCACTTGAATCACAATCTTGCCTTTCGCATGACCTTGTTCAGAGTATTCTAGCGCGCCTTGTGTTTCGTTAAAGTGGAAGACTTTATCGACGATAGGTTTAATCTTGCCTTCTTCTACTAAAGATCTGATCTTCTTAAGCTGGTCACCGCTCGGATGCATAAAGAGGAACTCATAATTTGTGCCAGTTTGACGCGCCTTTTTATTCAGCTTACGAGACGCAAATTGGAAAAGTTTCTGCTTCGCCCAACCGAGCTTCATCTCGCGTGCCACACGTTCAGTTGGCATACCAGAAATTGAGGCAACTGTTCCACCCTTTTTCAAAATATCAAAAGCCTTATCCAAATTCTCGCCACCTAACGTATCAAAGACGCCATCATAATCGGATAAGACTTGAGAGAAATCGTGTTCTTTATAGTTAATAATCTCGTCAGCACCTAACGATTTCACGAGTTCAACACCACGATCACTCACCGTGGTCGCAACGTGTAAATCCATCGCTTTCGCCAATTGGATGGCAAACGTACCGACGCCGCCTGACCCAGCTTGAATCAACACTTTCTGTCCGGCTTGTAAATGCATTACTTCATTCAACGCCTGATACGCCGTCAATCCTACAAGCGGAAGACTCGCCGCTTCTTCATAACTCAATCCTTCAGGCATCGGCGCAATCTCGCTCACATCAATCGCAATATATTCCGCAAACGTACCAATCTTATCTTTACGTGGGCGAACATAAACGTTGTCACCAACTTGATATTGGTCAACATTCGAACCTACTGCTGTCACTACGCCTGAGAAATCGTTTCCTAAGATAAGCGGAAAGTTAAATTTCAACAGCGGCTTCAACTTGCCATCACGAATCTTGAAATCAATCGGGTTCACACTCGCCGCTTTGATCTTCACACATACTTCATTCAGCCCTACTTCCGGCATCGGCATGGTCTGTTCGTGCACAGGATTATTGCCGTATTTATCAATCACCATCGCTTGCATTGTTTCAGACATCTACGTCACCTCTTCTATATTTAAGTTATTCATATTATAGACGCACATGTCAATTTTAACCATTGATTTTAACTGTGGTCACGTCCTCCACAGGTTGGTAAAAGGTCATCTCATCCGCTTCTAATAAATCTTCATTCATCTCAAGCTCGACAATTTGATTAGAGTAATAGTGCTTACAATACAATGTCCGCGTCGTCAGATTAATTACGGTTTGATACATCGTGTAGTGAATCTCTTCACCGTCCGGACGCACAGCTCCTCTCGGTATACTTACTGCATCTAATATTTTAAAAGCAGACCAGAATGTCGCAGATTCCGGCATATCTGTCACTATATTGTGTTTCAAGTAAGCAGCACGGACAAAGCGCTCTGGAGAAGAGAAGCCGCCTGGTAAGCCTTGCGTACCACCCTCATTACCATGCACATCAAAGATTTGATTGCCAAAGGTATTCGGCTCGGGTTTAGATGGCTTCAAGTGACTATAATTGAGTAAATTCTCATAATGCCACTCTAAACTTGGATTATTCGTTAGAACGCCCACCGGATTGTCATTAATCTTTAACGCGCCTTCAACAAACATCAATTCCACAGAACGTCCTGTCGCATCTGCAATGTGATAATGCAACGGTGGAACTTCACCGAGATCATCGAGTTTGTATGCCACCACATTTACTTGATCAGCATTCGTCTCGAGTTCGGCGATATCTTTGTTGTAGCCTAAGACCCAGTTCAATACTTCACTTGGCGCAATATTAATCGCACCTTCCACTACCTCTGTCGCATAAGAGCTATTTCCCCGGAAATATTGATTCGAAGCTGCAAGCCCATGTTCGTTCACTCCATCACCAAAGATGAACCCGTCCATCTGACAACCTGTACCCATAAAGCCATATAACGTCTCACCTTGGTAGTCGACACGCGATTTCCAATAATGATGACGTGGCGAAATCGCTGGCTGGCCTTCGAGATGATGCACGAAATCCATCGTACGCGCAAACAATACGTTTTGATTCTGAGTCATGAGCGTTAACCCTGTACACATAGACATCTTTCCTTTCTAGAAAATGATTTGAGATAAATAGATAACCGCAACTACGGTAATAGCGCTTAGTAAAGTTGAAATAAAGACCAATTGTGCTGCAAGTTCTGGATAATTGTCATATTCTTGCGCAATCACTGAACTATTCACAGAAGTTGGCATAGCTGAAGCAATAAATAATGCTTGCGCAATCATGCCATGGAAACCTAATACGTAGATGATGCCGAGCGCGATGATGGGTCCGATAATCAAGCGAATAATGATATAGAAATAAGCGGACGTCCATTTGAAAGTAAATTTAAAGCGCGCAATTTGAGCACCTAGCAAGATCAACGCGATAGGAATCATCGCTTGAGCTAAGTAATTCAAAGGTGTCCACGCAAACTTCGGTATAGGTAGATTCGCATAGTTAAAGATGATGGCCAGAACTAACGCATACAGAATCGGCATCTTGAAATAGCCGAGTAACGCTTTTAACTTCCCTACCTGTACGGACTGAATCGCAAATATGCCATAAGTGAAAGTGAAGAGATTCTGCAACGTCAGGACAATAACCTGCGCTGACATCGCTAACGCGTCCCCTTTAAAGACGATGTCGTTGACCGGTGCGCCATAGTTTCCAGAATTGAAGAACAGCACACTGTTATTAAGCGTAGTATCCTTGGCTGGGTTGAGTCTTAATACCGCCGAGAGCACTTTTACAATCAGGTAAAGCACTAGAACATAGAGTCCAAAGAAGACGGCAATATATAAGAGAAGGCTCGGATTCAGCGTCGTCTTGTAGAACTTCACAAAGATAAAGCCTGGCACAAAGACGTAAATATTGAGCTTCGCGAGCGTTCCTAAATGTAGATCGAACTTGATATGTAAGATGTAGCCCAAACCGATGAGGATAAATATCGGCACGAGAACCGTTACGAGTATTGAAACCATTGCCATATGTGGTCACCCCCTTTGTCATCACAAGAAAGCGCTTTAATAATTACCTATAATGATACGGGATATTGAACGGTTTGAATACCCTTGTGAGTTTGAAAAATCGCGGTAAACAAAGGTTTATATAAAGCATGTAGGTGTGAGGGCCGCCCTGCAGAATTTGAATTCCTTTTAAACAAAGTCGCTTTAAACGTAAAAAAATCCGCTAACTCAAGTTTAAGACTCGAATTAGCGGATAAGATGAGACTAACAACTTATTTAATGTAGTTGTAAGAACCAGCTTGGCTTGCTGAGATTGTACGTGAAGTTACAACACCAGGGCCATGACCGTAGTTCATTTCTGAAACTTTAACTGAACCGTCATTGTTAACGTTCTCAACGTAAGCTACGTGACCAAAGCCACCTTGAGATGTTTGCATGATTGCACCTTGCTTAGGTGAGTTGTCTACAGTGTAACCAGATTGAGCTGCTGCGTTAGCCCAGTTCTTAGCATCGCCCCAAGTTGAACCGATCTTGCCACCTACTTTGTCATATACATAGTAAGTACATTGACCAGAAGTGTAAAGGTTTGAACCAGAACCAGATTTACCTGCGAATGCAGCGCCACCTTGGTTGCTTGAAGGTGCAGATTGAGTTGTTACTTTCACGTTGTTACTTGAAGTGCTTTGTGTATTGTAAGTAGCACCTTTACCACCAGTAGTGTTGTTGTTAGTTGTGTAAGTTTGTGGTTGGTAGTTAGCGTTATTGTTTGTTGTATAGTTATAGCTGTAATTATTGTTATTAGTGTAATTGTAGCTGTAGTTATTGTTGTTTACATTATTGTAGTTATAGCTAGTTGCTTGTTGACCTTGAGCTTGTGGTGCTTGGCTTGGGCTCCAGTTACCTTGCCAAGTGTAGTGATAGTTACCTTGTTGGTCAATTGTGTAGTGGTAGCTATATGACATTGGATCATTTGGATTATATCCATTATTTGTATTCTCCGCTGCGTCAGCGTCATGGTGTGCGAAAGCTAATGCTGCGATACCTGCAGAAGCGATTGATGCTGTAGCGATTTTTTTATTCATAATAAAATATCCTCCTAATGATTTCGTGAAATTTTGTTTCGTTTTTTGCTCTAACGTCTATATACAATAAGTGAACTTTTTGTTTTCTTAATTAACGACAAGTCACACTCTAACAAACATACAAGGGTTTGTGGGCGATGTTATTACTTTGTAATTGATACATAATAAAGTGGCGCGCTCTGTAATATTTCTGTCTTTTTCTGTAAAAGCTATAGCTACTGTCATGATGCATTTTTAGAAACCCTCTCATTTCGAAAGCGTTTTCACTATGTAACATTTTTTCATTTGTTTTTTCCTTGTTGCAATACATTATCCCGTCTTTTGTGTATATTTTTATGCGTTTTCTCTGTTTAAAACGACCCTCTAGCCCTCACTTTACGAACAGTATTTTCCACTTTTTCACTTCTATCTAATGTAAAAAAAGAGTGCCAACCGAAGTTGACACTCTGAAAACAATCCATTCATCTCAATGAGTGAATTTCTTATTTATCTTCTTTTTTACGTCTTCTACCAGCTAAGAATAATGCGCCAAGTGCAGCGAATAAGCTACCGAAGATTGTACCACTGTTATCAGTGTTACCAGTTTCTGGAAGAGCTTTCGCTTCAGATTTAGCATCGTCTTTCGCTTCAGCATGTTTCATAGAATCATCGTGACCTTGAGTCATTGCTGGAGTAGAAGCGTGTTCAGTCATATCTCCTTTGTTCATGTCAGAACCATGGTTATCCATTGGAGCTTGACCATTATCATCTTTCTTAGGCATATCGCAGTTGTTACCGTTCATTTCTTTGTCCGTAACTGTTACTACAGTTGGAGTTGAAGTATGACCGTATTGATCTTTCTCAACAACTGTGACTTTGTCGCCTGCTTTAAGATGTACATCTTCTGGTAAGTCGATAGACCAGTTACCATCTTTGTCTACTTTAGTAGTTAATGTCTTACCACATGGAGTAGTCAATTCAATTGTATTACCTGGTGTGCCTTTACCAGTTACTGTTTTATCTCCTGTGTGAACAGGGTTAACAGTTGGTTGATGTGCTTCGTTAGCGTGATCTTGAACTGTTACTTTAGTTGGTGTTGAAGCATGACCGTATTTGTCTTTTTCAACAACTGTTATAGTATCGCCTGGTTTCAATGTAGTGCCATCTGGTACTTTGATTGTGAAGTTACCGTCTTTATCAACTGTACCTGTCACTTTAGAACCATCTGGTAATGTTACTTCTACAGTGTTACCTGGTGTACCCTTACCAGTTACTGTTTTGTCTCCACTGTGGATTGGATCTACAGTTGGTTGGTGAGCTGTGTTTGGATAGTCGCCTACTGTCACTTCTGTTGGAGTAGAACTATGACCATCTTTATCTTTCTCAACAACTGTTACTTTGTCACCTGGTTTCAACTCTTTACCGTCTGGTAAGTCGATTGTGAAGTTACCGTCTTTATCAACTTCACCTGTTACTGTAGAACCGTCTGGTAATGTTACCTCTACAGTGTTACCTGGTGTACCTTTACCAGTTACTGTTTTGTCTCCACCGTGGATTGGATCTACAGTTGGTTGATGTGCTTCATTTGCAGTGTCGCCAACTGTTACTTTAGTTGGTGTTGAAGCGTGACCATGGTGGTCTTTTTCAACTACAGTGATTTCGTTACCTGGTTTCAATGTTGTACCATCTGGTACTTTCACTGTGAAGTTACCGTTTTCATCAACTTCACCAGTTACTACTGTACCGCCTGGTAATGTTACTTCTACAGTATTACCTGGCGTACCTTTACCGTGTACTGTTTTATCTCCAGCTGTTACTGGATCTACAGTTGGTTGGTGAGCTGTATTTGGATAATCTCCAACAGTTACTTCTGTTACTGGTGAAGTATGGTCATGGTTGTCTTTTTCAACTGCAGTTACTTTATCACCTGGTTTTAATGTAACGTCAGATGGAACATTAACAGTCCATTTACCATTGTCGTCTACAGTAGCTGTGCCAGTCTTATCACCTGGGAATGTCACTACAACAGTGTTTCCTGGTTGACCGTCATGACCGCTAACAGTCTTATCGCCTGCTGTTACGTCATCAACTTGTGGCATCTTAGTATTATCTTCAGCTGCTTTAGTTGTTACAGGGACGTTAACATGAGCAGTTGTGCCATCTGGGTAAGTTACTGTTACTGGTACGTTGACTGTACCTTCAGTGTTACCGTCTGGTAATTGTGCACCTTCATCAATTGTTACTGTTGGTGTACCTTTATCAGCTGGGTAGTCAGGAACCGTTACTGCATTCTTAACATCGTCTTCAGTAGTTGGTGTACCGTAATCTTTAGTGATTGGAGTAACTTCTGGTTCGTACGTATGTGCATCTGTAACTTTAACAGTTAATGAGTCTGCAGATACGTCTCTATCATTAACTACTAATACTGCAGTGTAGTGATCGCCGTCTTTAGCATCAGCTGGAATTTCGAATGTAGCTGCATCTTCTCCTTCTTTTAATGAAGTGAAGTCAGGTGTCTTCTTAACAACTTTACCTTTGCTATCTCTCCACTCAACGTGTGTTGGAAGTGGTGATAAGATCTTACCTTCAAGATCGATGTGAGCGACATCACCAGGAGCTGCTGGTTTGTCAGTGTTATTGAAATCTACGATTGAAATTTCAACATCTGTTCTTGGAACTACCGCAAAGTGTACGTGATACCACATTGGATCTGCAACTAAGTTATGCGCTGGGATGGCTTGTGGTGTGAACAATGCGTTTGTATTTGGTGTTCTGAATTCTGGTGCAGTGTAAGAAGAGTAAGCATTTTGAATAACGCCATCTTTATCCATTACATAACCGTAAAGGAAGTTAACATCTAAAGCACCTTCAGGGAAACGTACTGTGTAATAACCATCTTCGTCAGTTTCACCATATACAGTCGCTGAGATATACTCAGGATGATCTTCTAATAATTTTTTCGCCGCTTCAGCACGTTGACCGTGATCTAAGCTTTGAACTTGTGCTTTGTATGCTGCTGCACCTTCTTTAGTTAATGAAGACATAACTACTGTGTAACCTTGAGCGACTGGGTCACCTGGGTTACGGTTTGGACCTGTACCAGAGTTTGCTTCATCACCGTCACCAGTTTCTAGTCATACGCGACCTGAAACAGTGTTTTTCGCTTTCAAGTTAACTGTTGGGTTAGCTATTGGTCCCTCTTCATCATGAATCCATTCATTTTTAGGACGTGTCATATAATCATTTGTAGGTCTTACACCCATGAATACACCTGTACGTTGCATATTTATCCCAATAAGCGGGAATTGACCTAAGTTTAAGTGTGTTACAGAGTTAACGAAAGTACCAGGGATTAAACCACCCGCTTGATGTAACATTGTAGCAGTGTTACCGTTTGGAGTTTCGAAATCTTCAATCCATAAGCGGTAGTATTGACCAGCAATTGCTAAGTATTCGTGTTTTTTACCGTTAGCATCGATTTGTGGCTCTCTTAAATCGAAAGCGTAGAAACCAGGACCAGCTGCACTACTGTCACGATTTGTGATTTGGTTAGTAGTATATGCTCTGAACGCTGGTGATACCCAACCGTCTTTATCGATCCATTGCATGTAAACTGCAGTACCTTCTGGAACTGGAGTTAATCGTGTGCTTGTAGTACCTGGTGCACCGAAGTCTGACATGTACGCACGACCTGATAATGTAAACTTAGCGTTTGTAGTATCAACATCATTTTTTACATAGTTGTTTTTGTATGCATCAGCGTCGATAACTTTCATGTTATCAGCATCGGCAGTTGGCGCACTTGCGTTTACCGCATTAGCCATGTCGTTGATTGCTTCTGAGTCTTCAGGTGTAGCACGGAATGATAAACCTTGAACTGCTGTTCTGTTTTGTGCGTTTGAGAAAGCTTTTAATAAAGCTGCTCTGAATGATTCAGGAGTGATGTTCTTCGCATCTAAACCTAAATTATTAACCACACGTTTCGCTTCTTTAGCAGAAACACCTGTAGCTTTAGCGTAGAATTCCTCTGCAGATGCTTTGTCACGTACAGTTGTGATGTCAGCATATGGAGAAGGATCTACTGAAGCTGCTTTCTTATCTGCAACAGTAGCTGGTTGTACTGCTTTAGATTCTTCTTTCGTAGCAACTTCTTCTTCAGTAGCTTGTGGCACTTCTGAAGTTGTCGCAGATTCAGTATCTACTTTCTTATCTTCAGATTTCGCTTCTTTCACTGAAGCATGTTCAGTTGTTTGAGCCTCTTCACCTTGAGCCGCTTCTTCTTGAGCTGGAGTTGCTTCTTCAGCTTGTTCAGAATCTTGGGCTTTAGATTGTGAATCTTCTGAAACTGCATCTTCTTGAGTTGATGCTGCTTCTTCTTTGTCTGCTTGTGCTTGAGTTTCAGTGTCTGTTGATGCTTCCGCTTCTGTAGATGCCTTCACATCTTCAGTTTGAGCTGGTGTTGCTTGCTCTTCTGAAGCTTTAGCAGTTTGATCGTCTTTAGATGCTCCTGCTTCGTCTTGACCATCCACAGATACACTACTGCTATCTTCTTCAGCAGCTTGCGCATCGTGTGAAGCTCCAAATAATAGTGTTGCACCTATTAAGATTGAAGCTGTCCCTACTGTGAATCGACGAATAGAGTATCTATTATTACGATTCGGTAGAAAATCTAATTTTGACTTAGATTTTTTGCTTTTCAAATTAACTACCCCCAATTTGTGATAATTCATAAGATGCTATCTTATTGACAAAAATAATATACCACGTAACTATGAGTTTGTCTACTTATTTTCTAATTTAATAGATTGTTACGAAACTTTTTTATTTTTAATTCATCATTTCTTTTATAGTTTTACTATTGCAGTAGGTAATTAACTTGATACAGTTTGAATTGAAGTAAGTTCTTTACTTAAATGAGTTTGTATTTAAATAGGATGATATTTTTAAAAACGCTTGCATCATCTCCTGTTTCTGGAGTTTTAAGCGCACTAAATAGCAATATTTCACTCAAACATAACTTTATACAAACTTTCGCCTGTAAGTGAAAACGTACTTTATTTACTTTCTTATACTTATCTAAAATGGCTTTATGCCTATGGATTAAGAGTCACAAATTACATTAAATTCTTTCATGTGTTTCACCCTCTATAGTTCGTGAAAAATTTTATCGTAAAAATTTTGCATTACAGCCCAAATTCAAGAGTAACAAGATAAGAGAAACCGTCTTTCTACTATAAAAATAGTGAGCGATCACTCAATGATGCCCATATTAACTTTTATCTACTCTAGTCAGTTACATTCACCACTACATAAAATATAATCTCGCTAAAATAGCTTTGTTATAGGCTATAACGCATACCCCGCCTTTATAGTATAATGGTTGATACACAATTCAATGGAGGACTATTAAGATGATTACAATTCATGAAATAACATCAATTATCGGTGGAGAACTTAAAGATTGTCGCGATGTAAATTGGCCAATTACTGATTTCGAAACTATGTTTGGCTACGTTCAAAGTAAACACACTGCTTACTTCTCAGCTAATAAAGAAACGTGGTGGCGTGAACTAGGTCGAGCAAGACGTGCACCAGAAGGCAATGCGCTCATTAAACGTGACCATGCAGACGTTGGCTTGATTATCACAGAAGAGTATGTCGATGATCTTGAACACCCTATTCCTCAACTCATCGTCAAAGATTCGGTTAAGGCTTTTAAACAACTCGCTATCCATATCCGCAATCAATATACGAATCCGCTCATCGCCATCACAGGTTCAATGGGTAAAAGTTCGACGCGGATGATTACGAGCAAGATGTTGCAGGATTATCAAGTGCTCGAGAATAGAGGGAATAACAACATCCGTGCCGCAATGTATTCGAACATGCTCAAATTAATTCAGAATCCAGATTTCGCAGTGATTGAAACATCCCTCAATGCGATTAACTTCCGCGAAGATACAGCGGTCTACATGAAACCTGATATCGCCGTAGTCACTGGCGTCGGCGCTGCGCATTACAGTTCTTTCGACTCTATCGAACAGATTGCTGAAGTGAAGAGTCGTATCTTCCACGGACTCTCAGAAAATGGCGTCGCGATTATTAATAAGGACACACTTTTTGTCGATAAACTTATTGATGTCGCACGTTCTAAGACGGATCGCGTCGTTACTTATAGTACGCAAGATGCTGCAAATTGCGATTTTGCAGTCGATACGATCAATTACCAGAAAGGTTACACCGAAATCTCAGTAAACAACGACATGTTGAAAGGTCAGTTCCGACTCAACACCATTAGTAATGGCATGATTTCGAATACACTTGCTGCTTTATGTATCCTCAGTTTCTTAGATATCGATATTAAACCTAAACATCTCGAAACGTTTAAACCTTTTCCAAAGATACTGAACATGAAAGCCATCCAGACACCAACACATACAGCGACAATCATTGATGATACGCACAACGCGTCACTCCCAGCGATGATTAACGCCATTGAAGCCTTCAATACACAAACACCGTTCTTTACAGGAAATAAGGTAATCGCTCTCGGTAAGACTAACGACCTCGGAGACAAGAGTGAGGCTATCCACGCCCAACTCGCACCGATTCTGAGTGCTTCAAATGCCGACTACATCCTCGTTCTCGATGACGATTTCCGTGACGTCGTCGGTAAAGTGAAGGGTAAACATATGACTTGGTACCCAACTGCAGAACGTCTCAAAGAGGACCTCTTGCAGCTTGCAAATGAAGATTCCTTAACGTTATTGAAGTCCTCGTCAGGTGGTACCACATTTCCAAAGATGGTTGAGCAATTACCTGAGGCCTTGCGTAAGTATCAAGGCCAGTACATGGATGACTATCTCTTTGACGCCTTTCGTAAAATAGGTCAAAGCTATATCGTCGTCGATAATGAAACACTTCAAGTGACGAAAGAATATAATAGTAGAAACTCGCAAACTTTAGAAGGATTAGGGCCTCTATTGTATTATCTCGATGCCTTGAATAAACATGTGGAGAACCGCCCTATTCGTTTAGGTTCTTGGAGTACGAATGATGAGACTTACCACACGGGGTTAGCGCTCACCACCCACACTTTAATCCAAGCGATGAATGATTCACCACATCCATCTATGATTTATGAGTTAGCCGATGCACTCTACAGTTCCTCTCGTGAACGTGATCAAGAAATTCATGCTTTACTTGAGAAATATGATTTACCTATCAGCGTTTTTACTAACTTAACGGGGCGTTATCGTGTCAACGAGCGTCAATCTTTCTCAGTACATGATTTGTTTAACATCCTTCAACAAAGTGGAGATTTGCTGTTTAAATATAGAAAGCATTTTATCCTTGGAAATAAATATAAGAGTGGTTTGATTAAAGGTGACAAAAAGACCGTCATCTTCACGAATTATCGAGAAACTGAGACACTTCGTACAATGGTGAATCCACCTCAAATCACGATTAAAGAACCGGTTGATATTGATGTCTCCATCATTATTCCTATATATAATAGAGAACGTCGCATTGCACGATTACTTGAGAAACTGGCGCAACTCAATTATGACAAGAATAAATTTGAAGTCATCGTGGTGGACGATCGATCTACAGATAGCTCTGTGCAAATGGCGAAATCTTACGTTGATCAATTCTCACACCTGAGCGTGATTGAACTTGAGGAGAATAGTGGTGGTGCTTCGAAACCACGCAACGAAGGTATCAAAGCTGCACGAGGCGAATGGCTATTGTTCATCGATTCCGACGACTACATCACTGAAGATGCATTGAAAGATGCTATGGAGGTGGCAGCACGAACAGACGATGAGATGATTTGTCTACCTTACTTTGTAACTAAAGACAAGACACGCCCGATTAGTCGTTCAGCATTCTCCAATCTTCAAACGGTGACAGGTCTGAAATTTGAAGATACGAAACTGTACAACTCATTAAATGTGATTGGGAAGTTGATTAAACGAGATTTAGTCTTGAAACATGAGATTACTTTTCCTGAAGGCATTCGAGTTCGCGAAGATAACTGGTTCTTGATGCAGTGTTACGCGATGGTCGACTCGATTGCGATCTTAGGCTATGAGAAGAACTATTATTACTATGAGGTTCAAGATGAGGTTGCGCTTACGAACAGTGGCACGCCTCCTAGAGATGCTGTGAAGATTTATCTTGCGGTCTATGATTTTATTATGAAACAAACAGATATTATCTATTCTCGTAAGATTGATTTGTTAAGTATTTTCTTAAACCGCTATACTAAAATGATCCAACGTGGCGAATATGCGCCGGTTCGACTCTTTAAGCATGCGAAACTTGAATTGTTGCGTATGTTGAAAAATAAATATACATCACCAGAGACGATGGACTTTATCGAAGAACTGTTTATTCATCATAGTGAGTAAAGAGATATGGTAATGTGTGAGGCTCGCTCTAGTGAGAGAATGAAGGGCAATAGCTGAGCGTTTCAATACAATTGAATAACTATAACAAATGAACGTGCTCCTTTATGTACTTAGACTTGAACAGTCAAGTGATGAAGGAGCATGTTTTTTATATGTATGGAAATTGAAATATTTAGGAGCGCAATATCCATTTTATCCTCACTAAAATAAAAAAAGCGACTAAGTCATTACGACTTAGCCACTTCATTTAAAGATTATTGCTCGTCTTTAGAGTTCTTACGACGACGGAATAGGAGTAAAGCACCTAGTCCTGCGAACAAGCTACCGAATGCAGTAGTACGAGCTGTATCACTTTCACCAGTTTCTGGTAATGCTTTCGCATCGCTATGAGTAGTTGCATGAGTTGGTTGTACTTTGTCATATGAACTCATAGTATCTTGCGTTGCATGTTGCTCTTGACCTGCAGTTTCAGCACCGTTGTTCATTGTGTTGTGAGTTGTAGATGGAGTTTGAGCTGGAACTTCAGTATGACCTTCTGTTTGAGCAGATGGTGAAGTTGGCGCTTTCTCTCCTTCAGTAGATGGATGTTCTACATCACCTGTTGGACAATTATTATCCATTGTTGGCTTAGGTTGAGTTGGTTGTTTACCTTCGTTGTGAGTAGATGGTCTTTCTGGTTGATCTACTGTCACTTTCACATTTGTTGTTTCTGTTGAGCCGTCTGGATAATGTACTGTTACTGGAATATTCACTTCTGTTCCTGGTGTTGCATCAGCTGGCGGTGTTACTGTCACCTTACCAGTATTCGGATCTACCTCAACAGTCCAACCTGACGGTACGTCTTTCGGTCCTTCGAACTCTGTACCTGGTGGTATGTTTTTATCCTTAGTTTGTGGTACTTCTACTGGTTTACCTGGTTGTGTCTTCGCATCTTCATAACCTGGGTCGTGGTGACCAGCGTCAGTTTCACTTGGATCTTTAGGCGTTACTGTTACTTTCGCGTTCGTTGTTTCTGTTGAGCCGTCTGGATAGTGTACTGTTACTGGAATGTTCACTTCAGTACCTGGTGTCGCATCCGCTGGTGGCGTTACTGTTACTTTACCAGTATTTGGATCCACATCTACTGTCCAGCCTGACGGTACGTCTTTCGGTCCTTCGAATTCTGTACCTGGTGGAATATTTTTATCCTTAGTTTGTGGTACTTCTACTGGTTTACCTGGTTGTGTCTTCGCGTCTTCATAACCTGGGTCGTGCTGACCAGCGTCTGTTTCACTTGGATCCTTAGGCGTTACTGTCACTTTCGCGTTCGTTGTTTCTGTTGAGCCGTCTGGATAGTGTACTGTTACTGGAATGTTCACTTCAGTACCTGGTGTCGCATCCGCTGGTGGCGTTACTGTTACTTTACCAGTATTTGGATCCACATCTACTGTCCAGCCTGACGGTACGTCCTTAGGACCTTCAAACTCTGTACCTGGTGGGATGTTTTTATCCTTAGTTTGTGGTACTTCTACTGGTTTACCTGGTTGTGTCTTCGCATCTTCATAACCTGGATCATGGTGATCAGTATCAGCATCTGCATCAGAGTCACTATCTGAGTCACTGTCTGAATCTGAGTCGCTATCTGAGTCTGAGTCACTGTCTGAATCTGAGTCACTGTCTGAGTCAGAGTCGCTGTCTGAGTCTGAATCACTGTCAGAGTCGGAGTCGCTATCTGAATCTGAGTCAGAATCACTATCGGAGTCTGAGTCGCTGTCCGAGTCAGAATCACTATCGGAGTCTGAATCGCTATCGGAATCTGAGTCACTGTCGGAATCAGAGTCACTGTCGGAGTCTGAGTCGCTGTCTGAGTCTGAATCACTGTCGGAGTCTGAGTCACTATCTGAGTCGCTGTCTGAGTCGGAATCGCTATCGGAATCTGAGTCACTGTCAGAATCGCTGTCTGAGTCGGAGTCACTATCAGAATCTGAGTCACTGTCTGAATCTGAATCGCTATCTGAGTCGCTGTCCGAGTCTGAATCACTATCTGAGTCGGAATCGCTATCGGAATCTGAGTCTGAGTCACTGTCTGAATCTGAATCACTATCGGAATCTGAGTCACTGTCTGAATCTGAATCACTATCGGAATCTGAGTCACTATCGGAATCTGAGTCACTGCCTGAGTCGGAATCACTATCTGAATCAGAGTCGCTGTCTGAGTCGGAATCGCTGTCTGAATCTGAGTCGCTATCTGAATCTGCATCACTATCCGAATCTGCGTCGCTATCGGAATCTGCATCGCTATCAGCATCCGCATCTGATTCTTCAGGTTCATCTACAATAACTTTCGCATTAACTTCATCTGTTGAACCATCTGGATAATGTACAGTTACAGGAATTTCAATTTCAGTACCTGGTTGAACATCTTCAGGTGGCGTTACTGTTACTTCACCCGTATTAGGATCTACAGTTATAGTCCAGCCTTCTGGAACATCTTTAGGGCCTTCGAATGTAGTATCAGGTGGTAAATCTGTATCTCCTGTTTGTGGTACAGTAACAGGTTGTCCTGGTTTTGTATGTGCATCATTATAACCTGGGTTATTTTGACCTGCGTCCGTTTCACTTGGATCCTTAGGAATCACAGTTACTTTGGCATTCGCATCATCAGTTGAGCCATCTGGATATTTAACTGTAACTGGAATGTTAATTTCAGTACCTGGATTTGCATCAGCAGGTGGCGTTACTGTTACTATTCCTGTGTTTGGATCCACGTCTACTGTCCAACCTGGTGGTACATCTTTCGGTCCTTCAAATTGTGTACCTGGTGGTAAATCTGAGTCTTTTGTTTGTGGTACTTCTACCGGTTGTCCTGGTTTCGTTGTTTTATCTTCGTAACCAGGGTCGTGCTCTTGAGCGTCCGGCGTTAATACAGTGACATTAGCGTTTGTTGTATCAGTTGAACCATCTGGATACTTCACTGTTACTGGGATACCAACTTTAGTACCAGGTTTAGCATCTTTAGGTGGCGTTACTGTTACTGTTCCTGTATTCGGATCTACATTCACAGTCCAACCATCAGGAATATCTTTCGGTCCTTCGAATTGTGTGCCCGGTGGTAAGTCTTTATCTTTTGTTTGTGGTACATCGACTGGTTGACCTGGCTTAGTTGATTTATCTTCGTAGCCTGGGTCGTTGTCCTGTGCATCGTTTGGCGTAACTGTCACTTTCGCATTTGTTGTCTCAGTTGAGCCATCTGGATATTTCACTGTTACTGGAATGTCGACACTTGTGTTTGGATCTGCATCCGCTGGTGGTGTCGCTGTTACTGTTCCTGTATTTGGATCTACATCTACCGTCCAGCCTGTTGGTACATCTTTAGGGCCTTCAAATTGTGTGCCTGTTGGTAAATCTGGATCTTTCGTTTGTGGTACTTCCACTGGTTGACCTGGTTTTGTTGTTTTAGGATTATAACCTGGCTCATTTTGTTGTGCATCGTTTGGCGTAACTGTCACTTTCGCATTTGTTGTCTCAGTTGAGCCATCTGGATATTTCACTGTTACTGGAATGTCGACACTTGTGTTTGGATCTGCATCCGCTGGTGGTGTCGCTGTTACTGTTCCTGTATTTGGATCTACATCTACCGTCCAGCCTGTTGGTACATCTTTAGGGCCTTCAAATTGTGTGCCTCTAGGGATTGATTTGTCACCAGTCTGTGGTACTTCTACAGCTTTACCTGGTGTAGTAGTTTTAGGTTCATAGCTAGGATTATGATCATCAGCATTAGAGCTAATTATATCAATGTTAGCATTTGTATCAGTTGTTGAACCATCTGGATAAACAACAGTTACCGGTACAGTAATACCTTGTCCACGATGAGCAGTAATAGGAGGTGTTGCTGTGATTACACCTGTAGTTGCATCAATAGAAACTGTCCAATCATTTGGAATTTCATCCGTATTAGTAATTCTATAAGTAGTTCCTTCTGGAAGATCTGTTTCCCCTACTTGAGGCACATCAACTGGAACACCTGGTCTAGTAGTAGCATCGTCATAATACGGGTCGTATTGAGATGCTTGATCTTCAATAACAGTGATTTTAGCTGACGCGATTTCTCTTGATCCATCCGGATACTCTACCAATACAGGTACATTGACCACATTACCAGGAAGTGCATCTTCTGGAGATGTTGCAGTAATTTCACCTGTATTTCTATTAACTTCTACTGTCCATCCACCTTCATTAAAACTTTTATCTAAAGAATAATGTGTATTAGCTGGCATATCAGTATCTTTATTCTGAGGAAGTCCAATTGTACCTCCAGGTCTTACTTCGCCTTCGTCATATCCAGGAGAGTTATTATAAGCATCGTCAGCAACGATTCTAATATTTGCTTTTGCTTTATCAACTGTACCATCTGGGTAATACACTCTTACAGGTACGTCAATTTCTTCACCAGGTTTAGCATTCTCACTAGTTTTTACAGTTAATTCACCAGTAGTTTCGTTGATTGAAACCGTCCAAATAGCATCATTTGAGAATGATGAATCAATACCAAATCTAGTGTTAGCTGGTATATTGCGCTCTTGTGTTTGAGGATCTTGAATCGTTTCACCAGGTCTTATAACTTTATGATCATATCCAGGGTTATATCTATAAGCATCACTTGCTACTACTGATACTTTAGCAGGTATCTTTTCAGATGAACCATCTGGATAAGTTACTCTAACTCGTATTTCTTGATCAGTTCCAGGAAGTGCATCTTCTGGAGGAGTAACACTTATTTCTCCCGAATTCGCATCTACTATTACTGTCCAGCCTGGCATAACTGGGAAGTCGCCTGCTAACTCATAACGACTACCAGAAGGTACAGTTGAATCACCGATTTGTGGGAGCTTAACTGTCACAGCTGGGAATGTCGTCTCATCATGATATGCTGGAGAGTAAGTTTCAGCATCTGTTACATTCAGATGAATAGGAGCATCGACCACTACATCATCTGGTGCAGCTCTCAAAGCTCCACTATAATTTTTAGGATAGATTATATGCACAGGAATATGTACATCTTCACTTCTTTTTGCATTTGCTGGTGGTGTTGCTGTTACTTCACCAGTATTTTCATTAACAGTTGCTGTCCAACCAGTAGGAACTTCATTTGGATAGATTACAAATTTAGTTCCAGGAGGTAAATCTTTGTCGTGAATCTGTGGCGATTTCACAGTTCCACCAAGATTTACTTCTACCTTATCATAACCAGGATGATAATCACGTGCTGGTGTAGCTACGCCGTACTGAGATAATGCTGAATCAATTGCAATATTATAATGTGTATTACCAACTACATTAGAATCGTTCGTACTTGTAACTGCGTAGTTATATTCTTTATTTTTATCTAGACCTAATTCACTTACGTTAATAGACCAAGATTGATTTAAGTAATTAGCTGTTAATACACCAGTTGAAGCTTTATAGCTAAGCGTGATCTTATTTAAATTAGCTCCATCAATATTTTGTCCTACACCTATTTGTCTATGAACACGGTCAGCATATTTTAATGTGCTATGAGGACCAACATTATGAGAAGTTCCTTCGTCATCATTCTTAACGAATGAAGCATAGCCCTCCATTTCATGTTCAGGTTGTACATAACCTCTTTCACCAGGATTAAAGTGAGTATCAATTTTAAATCCAACTGCATTTGGTAAACCTTTTACAGAAGTGATACCACCGTATTGAGTGAATTTATTGATGTTATCTCCTGCGAACATAAAGCCCCAACCGTCTCCATTAGTAGAAGTTCGTTGCTCATTATTAGCAATATCATAAGAGAAAGTGAAGTCTTTAGCAAAGCTGACTTTGTCCTTTAATAAGAAACCTGACTTAGCGCCTCTTCTGTTTGCCATTTCATAAGTATTTACTCTTTCTCCGCCACCAACATAGTAATCATTGTAAGCAGGTGAGCCTAACTGAGTATATGCGCCATCTAAACCTTTAATAGTTTTGCTAGTTCTTACATCTGGAGCGCCGTCAGCTTCTCTGAACCCAGTATAACCACGTACAGCTACTGGATTTTGATTTTGCTCATCACTATATTTTTTAAGTGCTTCAAATAACACAGCTTGCTTAATTTCTTCCGCAGACGCTTTTGTAGTATCGATGTTCAACGCATCAATAGCTTGTTCTGCTTCCTCGCTTGATACACCCGTAGTCTTCACATAGTAATCTACAGCTGAAGTACGGTCTTCAACTTTATTGATATCAGCATGTGTATCTTGAGTTTCTACTTTATTGTTAGAAGATTGTGTTATTTCTTTATTACTCTCAACAGATTGATCTGTCTCTTCTGTTTGAACTTGATCTGTTTCATTAGAAGTTTCTTCTGTAGATAGATCTTCTTTCTGTTGTGTAGATGGGTCTACTTGAGATGAAGAAGTATCATCGTTAGATGCTTTCGTTTCATGTTTAGAAGGTTGTTCAGCTTGAACATCAGTCGCTTCTTCTTGAGTTTGATCATCTTGAACTGATTGCTCAGTTGAGGATGTTTCATCACTCGCTTGAGGTGCTTCTGTTTCTGTTGCTTGCGTGTCGTGTGACGTTGTATCAGTTGTTTCAGGGTTAGATACCGCTTCAGCCTCAGTTGATTCCTTAACAGAACCTTCACCCTTATCATTATTACCTACTGAATGACTGCTGTTCGCTTCAGTATCTTCAGCAGCTTTGGCGTCACTGTTTGCACCAAAGATAAGAGTGGCACCAATTAAGATTGATGCAGTCCCTACAGTGAAACGACGAATAGAGTATTTGTTCTGTCTATTCGGTAGGAAATCTAATCTCCCTTTTCTCTTCTTGTTTCTCAAAGAATGATCCTCCCTATAGTATAAAATGTGTTATTTCTTGAAGTCATTATCTGACGCCTTAACTATACCACACAACTATAGTTGACACTAGTCAATTTTATTTTGATTAATTTTTTTAGTTATTTATATATTTTTAATACTTTGTTGCTTATATACAAGGTGCATAAACATTTATTTTACTTTAATGTAATCTTAATTAGAGTAGAATTAACTTTAATCGTAACTAGCAATTAATAATCATAATTATGTAGCCCAATTGAGAATTTCACCGATTATACGCATGTTTATTGAGAAAATGCGCATAAAGAAATAAAGCATATCTTGTGCTTTAACAAACGAATGGGAACTTATTTTAATAATAATTATTGATAAACTGTTTTATTATAGGAGCAACGAACTTGTGATCCTTAATACTTCTATATTGTTCCTAAAATGTCTCGTAAAAAATTTTCGTAAATTTTTCACAAATGCACTTTAACAAGCTTTTGGCATAGCAAAAACCCACAATCCTAACCATCAGTCAGAATTGTGGGTCCATTACAAAAATATTATTTATCGCGAGGATCTTTGACGTGTAAATCGTCACCTTTCTCTTGCAAGTCTTCTTTCATATCCTCACTTGTATGTTCTTTACCGAAACGTGCTTCTTGATGTTCGTTACTATTGGCTTCAGTAAATCCAGTTCCAGTACGTTCTGAAGAGTTACCTTCTGATTTCGTAGTTCCAAACTGTGTTGGTTCTTTCTGTTCTTCATTAGCTTCTGTGAAATCGGGGCGTCCATCATGTTGATGATCATCGTGACCACTATATTGTTTACCTGCTTCTTCATGATAGACACTATCTTGGTTCTCTCTATGCATATCATCTTGGTGATGGTTCTTCGGCTTTCTCACTAAAAGCATGATACCTGCAATTAAGAAGAGAATAGTACAAATCCAATTTGAGAAGAATGCAATAATACCTGCAATAATGAGTAATACGCCTGCAGCAATACGATGCTTCTTAATCAAGAAGACTGCAATTAGGGCTAAGATAGTTATAATAATTGAAACTACTATACCTGTAGTCATCATCGCCCCCATATGTTCAGCGCCTTGTCGTGCTTGTTCAGGGCTTTGATCTGATTTCAGAGCATCAGTATCCACTTTGTCAGGATTAAAGAGTGGTTTTGAAGCTGCAAATAATATAATACCAAGTATTCCAAATACAATACCTATCCATGAAAGGACTTTTTCTGCTGTTCTTTTCATAAATATGTAACCTCCTTTTCTATCTCTATCCCCTATTTAAAAGTAATTAATCTCTAATTTCAAATATTAATAAAATATTTGTTGTTGTCATTAGATTAATTTTTATATTTATCAAATATATGTTGTGGAATGTGACAATAGTCGTTAGGATGACGATCTAAGTAGTCTTGATGCTCTTCAGCACTCGGAATATAATTCGTTAACGGTAAGACTTCTGTCGCAATCAGATGATGATCTTCAAACTGATCAATAAAGTCTTGTGCCTCACTAAGGTGTGCTTTCGATTCACTATAGAAACCTGTGCGATATTTCAATCCTACATCTTCACCTTGCTGATTCACGCTATAAGGGTCGATGATTTCAAATAGATATTCCATTAACTGTGTCACAGTCACCTCATTAGGATCGAAAGTAACTTTCACCGCTTCAGCATAACCATCGTACTCACCGTCGAGCGTGGAAGTCGTTCCGTTCACCCGTCCCGCTTCTGTATCTTTAACTCCCGGGACAACTTTCATGAAAGCTTGGACGCCCCATAAACAGCCGCCTGCTAAATATGCTGTTTCCATCTTATCTCCTCCCCTTATATTTCTAGTATCTAGAATAGTTAGTCAAAGCTTACCATTATCATTTTTATTGTCAAAGGTATATGAGTTATTTGCAAAAGCAAATGGAGTAGTGAACAAATTATAAGTCTACACAAGTAAAATTTTTGTATTTTTAATAAAAAACTCGTTATACTTACGGTAGAGAAAGGCTGCGTGAATAGGCACAATTACTGGCGGTCCCAATACTTATTGGGAGGATTGATAACGCATGTCTGAACAAGAGCATTTCGACATAGCCCTCGATCCTAAAGAACTCAACATTGACTGGGATAAGGCCACAGTTGATAAAGAGGAGTTACTCGAAGCAGGTTACCCTCTGGCCTTACTCGTCAATTGGATCGAGAACAATATCATTGCACCTTTCTCTGTTGAAAACAGTAAACGCCATTTCTACACTAAAGAAGTGTTTAAGGCGACTGTTTATCATGTCATGAGCCAAAAAGCTCAGGACGATGATAAGAAAGTAATGGACTAGTCTTTGGCTAGTCCATCTTTCTTATTTATAAGACACCCCGCATATTTATTTTTACAAAAATAAGACGGCTTACCCTCTAAAGTCGTTCCTGGCGCAGAAAATAAAATTTCCTCATCAACTTCCCTATACAATATAAAAAAGCTCCTACACGAAATCACTTCGTATAGGAACTTAATTAACCTTTAAGATGTATGAGTATTTGGGTTCGTATAACGATAACGTCTTTGTACATAATAGTAGAGACACATAGCTAAGAGTACGACGATAGCGATCGCAATATAGAGCCAACGATATCCAATGGCTGAAATAACGAAACCTAAGACGAATGGTCCGATACCTGAGCCTAAGTCTAAACAAATAAAGAATGTCGATGTTGCTAAGCCCATCTTATCTGCTGGTGATTGTTGAATCGCAATCGTCTGACTGCTAGGAACGAGCGTACCGTAACCTAGTCCGACAAAGATAGAAGCGAGAATAATCAACCACGTATTCACTGAACCTGCTAGCGTAATGAGTCCAAGCGCAAAGAGGATAAATGTTGGGAACATGATGAAATTAGCCCCTTTGTGGTCGAATATTTTACCAGTGAATGGACGAGAAATGAATGAAATCACCGCGTAGAAGATAAAGAATAAACTAGATGCAGTGACGAGATCCATCGTCTCCGCAAAGCTTTTAATATAGGAAAGAATACTTGAGTAACAGATACCTATAATAAAGATAACGATTGAAATCGGTAATGCTTCTGGTTGAAGGAAAGCTTTCCAACCTTTAGGCTGATTCTGTTTATCGTTTGAACGCACAACTGGGATGCGTTTAATAAATAAGGATAGGATAAATGCAATAACGATAAAGATGAGACCAAATAGGAAGATATGTTGGAAACTTGCTTGTTGAGAGATGAGTATCCCTACAAATGGTCCGATAGCTGATGCGAGAATGTTACTTAATGAGTAATAACCAATACCTTCCCCTTTACGAGAGGCAGGCACAACTTTAGATGCCATAGAACTTGTTGCGTTAGATCCGATACCGAATGCGAGGCCATGGATGAAACGCACGATATAAAGTATGACGAGTGTCGCTGCGATGTAGTAGAGTGCCACAGCAACGAACGAGAAGACTACACCAAAGAGCAACATGTATTTCAGTTGAATTGAATCGATGAAACGTCCGGCAACTAGCCGACCAAAGAGCATGCCAATGATAAAGATTCCTGCTGCTAGTCCACCAAGACTTTCACTCGTATGGAACGCATGTATCGTATAGGATGTCACCGTTACGAATAACGCGAAGTGAACCATATACATGAGAAAGTTCACAACAGTGACGTTGATAAAGTCACGCGTCCATAAAGGCTCTTGTACTTGAGATTTATGAGCCATATCTTTCACCTCACTATGAGTTAATCGTTGTGTACTTTAAATTGATTCACACATGTTATTTATACTATTTGATTAAGTTAAAACGTGCCGTGCTACTTAATGTTTGAAGTATAGATTAGTACTGTGAGATATTTTATTATCTTTGTTGGCAAAAACGAATTCATTGTTATTTAAAAAGAGAGTAGATTTAAGAAGAATAATAGAAGTTTGATTTGAAATTATGTTTAAAACCCACACAATTGAGCAATAGTTACTAATGAAAAAGGCTCACCTTTCTTCATTCCTTAATTAACGACAATGTAGAAGATCAATCTTAGGATTGTTTGCTCTGTGGAGAGGCTTGTTTTTTAGCGAGTCTCTCCGGGGCAAGCCTCTCCGCTAATTTATTAGTGAGGAGGCTGATACATTGGCAAAATTTGAAGAAAATGACATCCAAATTGATCCAAAAGAGATTGATTTGGATTGGAGTCAGCTGATAACTGACGAACAAGAGATGTTAGAAGCTGGCTACCCACTTGAGCTTATCGCTCATTGGGTCGACAACAACATCCTTGAGCCTTTCTCAGTCGATAATCAGCGCCAATTCTACACACAAGATGTGTTTAAGGCGACTGTTTATCAAGCTATGGAACAACAATCCGTAGCTGATAATAAAGAAGTTATGGACTAATTTGTCCATAACTTCTCCCTTTTTAATTATTGAAATAAATCTTGAAACACTGATAAAGAGCGTTTCACTGTCTCGATGTATTGTTCTTTCACTAAAGGTTGCTCGTTAAAGTACTCTAATATATGTTCCGGTACGGTTTCTTCTTTGGGAAAATTAACATCTTGTTCTACGTAGTCTACAAGCTTTCCTAATGGCGTGTCATCTCCCACGAAACTTTGTAAAAATTCGTAAAAACTCATGACTTCACCTCAAAATCTTACAGCTGTCAAATTCGAATCCTGTTGCGAAGATAAAGTTTATTATTCCTTTCGCCAAACTCGGAATTCGTTTCCGCTTGTAATTCCTTATTTCCATTTTAACAGACAACTAATTGTATTGTTAATAGTGACATTGTTACATTTTATTGTACGACAGATTTTTATAGTTTATTAAAAAAATCGTGTAAAGTCTATTGACTTTAACTAAATTGTATGTCCAAAAATGGTTTATGCTTATTCTTATTGCATCATCTACTAGTGTAACATTAAAAAGAGTTGTTTTTATACCTAGTTTCATAATTTTATTAAAATACTTTTCTCTCCTATGTAATACATTTTCAACTTTCGTATGGATGTTGCGGTATGCCCCTTTATTAATACTTTTTATAGCTTCTCTCGCGATGTGATTCTAATATCTAACTTCATTCAATTTATCTATATTAATGAAGAAAAAATCTTGAACTGCCTCTTTAAACCCTTTTTCTGATTAAACTTCTCTCTATCCTTTCATAAAGCAGTGACGAATTCAAAATATAAATTTGGAATTTACAATTTCTTAAAATTCAGCGCGCTCGCTTCAAATTTTTGAAATTTGAAGCGAGCGCATTTTTCATGTCCTTTTTTATATCTTTCTAATCTTTATAACTCTTTCAATTTAAAGAGCTAAATATTGATGTCTCCTGCTAAAGCAGTCGACATCTAGAGACGAACGAAAAAGGAAGGAGGTATAGAGAGATGATGTATTCACAAATTAAGAACATTCTTCTCAGAAAGCAACAATCTATTCAAACTATTGTAGAGGTTTATGAGCAACACCAAGATAATATCGTTTCATGTGAAATGCGTAAACTAGATATGCTTTTTCAACAAATTTATGCAGAGTTGCATAACTCAGCAGTAGACGAGCTCACATTTGTAGCCTCTACACCACAAGAGCTACTCGAATGGTTTGTCATTCAACACTATTATTACGATGTATTCTAACGCATGCGACATATATCGTCGTTACAAGGAGATCTAAATTTCTACAAACAAACGTCAAGCCTAACGTTTTAATATTTTATTGTTTTCAGACTTTATTCTAAACGACCTTAACTGTCTAAGGTCGTTTTTTATAATGAATTTATAGAGGTTAAGAGGTGGTTATCATCGAACAGGCATACCGTTTACTTGAAATTTATACAAAATTACTCAACCGCGACACAGTAAATACGGCACTGCTTGCTGAAGAATTTAAAGTTGATCGCCGTACTATTCAACGTGATATCAGCAATATTAAACATTACTTTTACGAGAAAAGTCTTATCAACGAACTCGATTATGAAATACATTTTAACTTTAGTGAAAATAGTTATTTCATCACAAATAAGACTGACCGCTCACTAAATAGTTTAGAAACTGTCAGTTATGAAATGACACACCAAACATATAAGAAGATTAAGCAGACCTATCGAACACAAGTCATCCATCAAGATGCGCAATATATCAAGGTTGAAATGCAACTTTCAACGATTGAAGCGATCAATCTCTGCTTTCAATATCGTAAGTCTTTAAGGTTGATTGCTCCAGAACCACTTTATGCCCAATTCATCACAGAGCTCATCAAGCTTGAGATGATTTACTTAAAACACAAAATTTAATAAATGTTGGAAGGATGAACACTGAATTAGAGGTTCAGTGTCGTCCTTCTTCTATTATAACTATCTTAGATGCCTCAACATTTACAAAAAAGGAGTTAGAACAAATATGAAAAAGAGAATAATTTCAACACTCAGTATCACTGCCCTACTACTCGCAGGGTGCCAAGGACACGACAAGCATGAGGATGACTCAAAGGATCAGAAACAAACATCTAGTAGTAAATCTACTTCATCTTCTGATAATAAAAAGTCATCTGAAGACAAATCAAAATCCAAAGATAAAAAGATGAAAGAAGTTACATTCGAAGATTTATTCAAAGATGGTAAAGGTCATATGCTATACGATATCAAAGCAAAGTCTTATCACGTCAATGAGTCAGTAGACTTTGACAATATTGAAGAAGAAAATAATAGCTTAGAACATATGTACTACGTTAAAGATAACAAAGGTCTTGAATATAACGTTGATTTCAATAAAGATGATTCCTATACTTTTAAAAACTTCACTAAATACGATACAGATACGCAGAAATCTAAAATAGAAAAACTTGAGAAACGTCAATTAAATGACCGACTACTTAATGAAGATAAGGGTAAAGTTAACTATCATGCTGATTTGTCGCCTTTCTATCGCTTCAATTACGTTAAAGATGGTAAATTTGATGGCGTTTCATATCTATTTTCAAAACACGACCTTAAAAAGAAAGATGAATTTGATATTGATGAGCCTAAAAAATGGATGGAAACTCACACCACAGATAAAGATCTAGAACAGTATAAAAAAGACGCTCAAAAAAATTATAGACCATCATATAACATGGCCATCAAACCTTTTGAATACAAAGGGAAGATGTATGCAGGTTTAGCTGAGGGGACTGAACTGGACAACGGCGTTGATAAGCAGCAAGCAATACCTGAAGTGCTCATTACTGAAGTGCCGAAAAATACAAAAATAGTCGTAAATAAAGACCATAAAGATAAAAATACGACCGTTCTAGACTACAGAAAAAGCGATGATGGTTCTAGAGAAGCAAAAGAGAAAAAAGACAAAGAAGAGCGTGACTTAGATAATATTTAATAAAGGGGGGAACATCTATATGAAAAAATTAGCTAAAAATTTATCGCTTTTCATAGCTTTTGCTTTATTTGTGACCATGTTAAGTGGGTGTGGGAAAAGCATCAAAAATAAAAAGGAAGTGACAATCAGGGATATTATTAATGATTCTGAGACTCATTTCCTATATGCAACAGAACCCAAAGACGGGGTTCATGAATCTAACGAAGATTATTTAACTAAGAATGGTAAAGTTAAGCATATTACATTTAAACATCCTGTTGAAATATCTAAACTGTCTCAAACTAAAGGAAAAGATATTGAGAAGAAATTCAAGTTAGATTCATCTAAAGAAGATAATAATAATAAATGGCAAAAAGTTAAATCTTATGGCGAAATCGTTGATAAACAAGGTAACCCACTCATGACATGTGTATTTAGCTCAAAAAGAACTGAAAAGAGTTTTAAAGATGGTTCTTTATATCCTAATCTTGCTAGCAGCGATTGTTTATTTTACTACTCTTCGCAAAAAGCTTTGTCTCCTCAAGGTGCTAAAACAACAAATTTAACTTTAGGTAAATTTGATGCTAGTTTTGAAAAAATGGTACAAGCAAGAGCACAAATTACTGGTGGACACGAAGAGGTTATTCGGAGAGATAACGAGGATTTCGGGTTGAATTATCATGTTGTATTGCCTGAAAAAGTGAAGAAAATCAAAAATGTAAAGTCTGATGACAAAGATGTTGTCACGTCTGAATTTGAGCACGGATTCTTGGAATAAGACAACAATTATTATCTACTGATTAAGGAGTTTTTATATGAAAAAGTTAGTTGAAAATATATCACTCCTTATTGCTTTCACTTTACTTATAAGTATAATGAGTGGTTGCGAAAAAAATGTAAAACACAAAGATGAAGTATCTATTAAAGATATAATTGAGGATAAAGAAATGCATTTTATATACGTTACTCACGCTCATAATCATAGTGATCAAACAGACTATGGATATTTAACTAAAAATGGTAAGATAAAACGTCTATACTTTGACCATCCTATAGAAACATCTGAAGTTATAAAAACTAAACCTAAAGATATTGAAAAAAGTTTGATATAAAAAAGGAAGATGGTGCTCAAAGATATAAAAACTGGACTAAAGTTAAATCTTATGGGAGAGTAGTTGATCCAGATGGAAACCCAGTAACAACTACCTTATTTTCTAAAAAAATAACGAAAAAATCTTTTGAAAATGAAGGCACTAAAGGACCAATAAATAATGAGTTCAATATGATATTCCAATATGAATTTACGAATGTAGAAACACATCAAGAATCAGATAAGAAAAAGGTTAACATTGGTTCCTTTAGTATGAGACCTGATAAGGAAATTAAAACAAAAGCAAAAATTTTAAACAAAGATGAAGATGAGATATACAAGGATTTCGATATAAAAGAAAGAAGTTATACTATTTACAACGTTGTGCTACCTAAAAACGTGAAAAAGCTCAAAGACTTAGATCCAGACAACAAAGATGTACTCACTACAAAATATGGAGATAATATGACGTACTAACAAAATGAAAAACACTTAAAATTAGAGGCTCTTTCATAACTTACTCTCGTTATGAAGGAGCCTCTCTTTTTGACTTATACATAAATATCACATTTAAAAAACGTATCCAGCACATTCCTAAAAATAAGACGCCCGGCTGTCTCTTAACTTATGAAATTGTTCCCCACATACTTCCCATTTGGTCAGTAGTGCGATTCCATGTGCGAATTGGTAAGTAGCGACGACCACCATTAGAATCGTAACCTAGCCATACGTAACCATCTTGTTTCATAACCTCATCGTAATGAATTGTTTGACCTGCTTCTAAAGTTCCACCACGTGGCATATTAATAAATGGGCCTGTTTTACGTGTAATAATAGAAGTATTTGGGGTAAATGACGCATGTTCTTCTTTATACAACGTTCCATATTGATTTTCTTGGAAACCAGGATGGGAAGCACTAGAGCTACCGCCACTCTGACCTCCGTTACCATAACCTAATGATTGTAAGAACGGTAATGGATTCTCAGCTGTTTCGTTACTTGGATAGCCATTCATACGTTGGAAGTGTAAATGTGGCCCCGTAGACGCGCCTGTATTACCTGAATAACCGATAATTTGACCTGTCTGAATTGTTTGACCTGCTGCTACGTTGAAACCACTAAGATGCATGTAGAATTGAGAATGTTGTCCGTCTGGTTCTTGGACAGTAATCGTGTTACCGCCACCCATTTGGTCCCAACCTGCATACTTAACTGTACCTCCAGTAATCGCACGCACTGGTGTACCTTGTGGCATCGGTAAATCCACGCCATAGTGCATACCATTATTATTCGGTAGAGGGTAACTACCAAAGCCGTATGATACGTTATACGCGTTCAACCATTCTGCTGAACCATAACTTGGCATCGCGAAGAATGTTGTTTCTGATGTGCTTTCTTGAGTATTTGTCTCATTTTCTGTAACTTCGTCTTGAGGTTGTGTGGCTTGGGTTGCTGCTTGATCAGAACCTTCAACGTTGATATCTTCATTTGATTTCTCTTCTTCTGTTGGTGTTACTTCCTCGTTCTCTTGGTTAGACTGCGCGCTGTCTTCTGTACCTTGTCGTCCTCCATCTTGTTGGTATGTAGAAATTTCATTTTCTGAAGACGTGTTATTTGTATTAGCCTTTGTTTCTGCTTCTGCCTCTACATTTTGCTCGTCTGACGCTGACGTTTCTGAAAGATCTTGTTTACCTTCACCACTATCAGTTTCGATTTGTCGTGGCTCTGCTTGAGTCTTCATCGCTTCTTCTTGTTGGCTACCAGTTGTATCAGCTGCTTCATTATTTTTAACTCCATCTTGTGGTCCCTCTGCCTGTTCCTCTCCTTGAGTATCAGCCGTTTGTTCCACTTGTTCTGCATTGTCTGTTTCTGCTGCTTCAGCGACGTCACTATCGCCCATATGTATCCATAAACATGTTCCCACTATCAGTGATCCGACACCTACAGTGAGCTTGCGAATTCCGAATCGTTGGCGCGATGATTGATTCCGTTTCATCTATGTAACACTCCTCAAATTAATTGCTGTTCCCATTGTTTCACGCCTTATAGTAAAAAGCCATTAAATTCAAATATCATTTACATTACATAAATGTAATATATAATTTTAAAGAAAATAATCATAATTGTGTCTATTATAGCTAACGACATACAAAAAACGTTTGCACCCTCAAAGGTTGTTAAGTCTCTCACACCTCTAAGCATACAAACGTTTCTTTAATTATTTCTGTTTCGTTAAACGACCGTCCACTAATTTAAAGACTTGGTCGCAATAATCGGTCAAACGTTCATCGTGCGTTACTATAATGCACGTTTTTTCCTGTTCTTTACTCATATCTCGTAGAATACGCATGACTTCCATCGCATTTTCAGTATCTAACGAGGCGGTCGGCTCATCCGCTAAGATTAGCGATGGATTGGTATATAGCGCTTTAAGAATCGCCACACGTTGTTTCTGACCGCCAGACACTTGTTCAGGCAGTTTGTTGACAACTTTGCTTAAACCTAGGCGTTCCAACATGTTCTGCAACACCTCATCTGACATGACATCTTTCTTTTCCTTTCTCAATAATTCAAATTGTTGCTTAACTGTGAGAAAAGGAACCAAGTTTGAGGTTTGTAATATAAAGCCGATTTCATTCATGCGAATATTTGATAACTGCTTTTGAGATAATTGCGTAATATCTTGTTCATTAATCACAATTCGACCTGATGTGGGTGTTTGTAGTGCACCTGCCATAGTCAATAAGGTACTTTTACCTGAACCGGAAGGCCCAACAATAGCGACAATCTCACCTTTACCAAGCTTCAAAGTGGTAGGTTTCACAGCCTCAATCGTCTGGTCGCCATCTCGAAAGTCTTTCGTCACTTGATCAAATTCAATCACTTTAACTGCCTCCTAACCTATCGCTTTCAACGGATCTATCTTACGGATGCTGAGTATTGAGAACACACTGCCTAGTAGCGAAATCACGATAAGTGCCACGCCAAAGAGCAGTAGTGTGAGTAAATCCAGCTTAATCGGCACCGCATCTGGCAAGAATGCGCTCGTCAACAACGTCAGTCCAAAGCCAATGACTGTACCTATCAATGCGAGAATGAAGGTTTGTGATAGAACCACTTTGCTGAGATAGCCATTCGTAAAGCCCTGTGCCTTTAAGACGCCAAAGAGTTGTTTCTTCTGTAAAGTCATCACGTACAAGAAGACGCCGATAACTGTCGCAGATATGATAAATAAGAACGTAATCATGAAGTTTAAAGTCAGATTCTGCGGTTTATAGCCAGGAAGTTGTTCGATAAAGTTATCCATGCTCACCGCTTCAAGCTTGCTGTCGAGTGATTTGTCTTTCCAATTCTTGTCCTTCACTACGACAGCGTTCACTTTGTCACCCTGTAGCTGTGGATTGACTTTCGCAACCGTTTGATTGTTTGCGAAAATGACAGGTGAAGCGTTGTATTTCGCACTTTCTGTCACGCCGACGACTTTCAATTTCACGTCAGATTGTGACAAACTGAGCTGATCGCCCACCTTAAATCCTTTATTTGCTAGTGATTGGTCAATCATCACTTCTTTATCTTTATGGACTTTGTGACCTTTGACAATCTTCGATACGAGGAACGAAGGCTGTTCTGTGCCGAACATGAGCGCATTCTCTTCGTCGTTACCGTTCGAAGCGATGACGCCCGTTTGTTTAAGTGTCGCTTGTTTCTTATACTTGCCGTCCACTTTATCCTTGTACACGATAGATTGCGCCACCGTTTGATTGGCATCTTTGTTCATGACAATCGCGTCCGCATTCCACTTTTTAATGCCTTCTGTATTCATGTTAATTAGCCCTTTTGCTAACCCAGAGAGTAAAAATAATAAATAACTGATGAGTATCAAGATACAAATAATTAGACTAAATTTGAGTTTATTTCTCTTAATTTCATTCCATGCTAGAAACATTGTTTTCCTCCATCATCTGCGCATTTTATTGTAATATGCGACTTTCTAATAAATACTCTGATTCATAACGTTGCGCTAACTCCCTCAAGTAGTCACGCAAGTCTGATGCAGGGCGCGTGCCACTTTTGAATTCCTGCTTTAACTTCTTGTAATGCTTTTTCTCATCGGAAGTCGCTTCATTTTTAAAATAACCCCACATATGATCTGCAGAATTAATGATATTGTTCTTCTTCGGCTCATATTTCAACGCTTGAATGATGAGCTTCTCGATTTCTTTGTACGAGGGATCTCCTTTCAAACGCTCTCTAATTTCATCATAGGTACGGTGACTGTACCATAACACACGGTACTTCTCTGTCCGCCACAATAACTCAATACGACCGCGCTCTTTCATCATGTCATCTCCTTACTACGTCTTTATCTTTACATATTCCCGTTTTGACTACGAATTATTACTACTATCGGACATTCAAGTGTAGTATAAATGGCTATCGGGTAAATAATGAGTGAGGTGATAATGCTATGAGTAAAGAACAAGTTAAGACAGAAATTGAGAAGATTCTTGAACAATCTAAAGTAGGTGTCCTATCTACTGCTCATAACAACGTGCCAAACAGTAGATATATGATTTTCTATAACGATGATTTCACACTTTATACTAAAACGAGCATCGAATCCGAAAAAATACAAGAATTCAAAGACAATCCTCGCGCACACATCTTACTCGGTTTCGACGATACAAACAACCGCAGTTTCTTAGAAATTGATGCTGAAGTTGAAATCTTGAAAGATCAAGAAACGATTGACTGGTTATGGCAAAAACAAGATAAATCCTACTTCGATTCTAAAGACGACCCAGATTTATGTGTCATCAAAGCCACTCCTAAACAGGTGAAAGTGATGAATGATGACAATGTGGATTCTCCACGTACGATTGAAATGGATTAATTCAAGTAGATCACAACTCATCAATAACGCACTACGGTGACGGAAACGCCTCTCACCGTAGTGCTTTTTTATGGCACTCAAAAGCCACTTCTTGCAAGCTGATACTTTCAACCTCTTCAAGAAGTGGCCAATTATGAGATTAATGCCCTGTCATCCAAGGACGAGCATTCTTATTCGGTTTCTTCTGTTGTTTCGGCAAGTCTTTGCCTTTTACCAGACGTGGTTCCTGTCCGCGTTCAATCCGTTTCTTCAATTTCGAATCCATACGTCCTGTCTGAGGTGCGCTAAAGACACGTGTAGAGCGTTGCCCACACTTGGGACACTCGGCCTCGTCGTGATTGGCGTTCATCGACTGTCTAATCGTGAACTCTGCACAGTCAGGACATTTGTAAGTATAGTTTGGCATTAGTCTTCAGGATCCAATTTCGGCATGATATCGCCTTTGAAGATTTCTCGTGGTAAGGCAATCGTACAGCAAGAGTTTGGAACGTCGACAATACCTGCAACTGTGCCTTGAACGGGAGCTGAACCAAGTAACATGAAGGCTTGTTCACCTGTAAAACCACGTGTCTTCAAGAACTCAATCGCATTGAGACATGCATTACGATAAGCTGTATTCGCGTTTAAGTATGTTTGTTCGCCGCTAAATTCATCTACTGAAATACCTTCGAAGACGATGTAGTCATTGTAGTTCGGTAGCAATGGACTTGGTTTGAATGCCGGATTCTTCTTGATTTGATATTTGTCCATACCGCCTTTAATCACATTAACGCGTAAGTCGACCCAACCTGGCATTTCAATTCCACCACAGAATGTGATTTCACCATCACCTTGTGAGAAGTGTAAGTCACCGATAGACAGTTTCGCACCGTCAACATGAACTGGGAAATAAACGCGTGAACCACGAGATAGGTTCTTGATATCACAGTTACCACCGTTTTCACGTGGAGGTACTGTACGAGCACCTTCTTTAGCTACTTTGTCAAAGTCTTTACCTTTCAACGTTCCGGCAACGACTTGGTCCGTATCCGGTAAGTATGCGAATGGTGGCTCGCGATCGGGATCTTGTTCTACGAGTTTCTTCTCACGACGGTTCCATTCATCTAACATTTCTTGAGAAGGCGCTACACCAATTAGTCCAGGATGGATGACCCCTGCAAATTCAACACCTGGCACGTGACGACTCGTCGCATAAACACCATTAAAGTCCCAAATGGATTTCTGCGCATCTGGATAATGATCAACTAAGAAACTGCCGCCATTCGTTTTATCGAAAATACCATTGAAGCCCCATTCATGTTCTGGAAAAGCACCAATGTCTAAAATATCTACCACAAGTAAGTCTCCCGGCTCAACGCCATTAACATGAACTGGACCACTGAGTACGTGTACACGGTTGAGGTTCGCGTACTTGATATCACTTGGATCATCGTTGTTACCAACTTGGCCATCTGTCCAGTCTAAACATTCCATACGGAAAGATTCCCCTGGATCTACTGAGAATGCAGCTGGGATGTCTGGATGCCATCGGTTATGTCCTGGATGATCTTGTTGGTCCATCTTTTTGTTTAAATCTACGTGAAATAATTTCTTCGGCATGATAATTCCCCCATTTATCATTTTTTCGTTTCTGCACGACATTGAAGATTAAAATGTCAAAGTTTTCTGACTGAAATTGAAGTTATGTAAACGTTAACACATTTTGCGGTAAAAGTTTATTATTTTCTCTTTTTGAGTAGGAAGGGAGTCTTAAATTTGAGGTACTGTTTTTCATTTATACGTAAGTAGTTGTTCGTGTTTTAAGATTTTTGCGTTACCCAGACACTTAGGCACCGGTTCCGTCGTTCTAATCATAGAATATTGTTTCATTATCCTACCCCTACATTACAGATAGGCATAGTATCTGAACATCTAGGCAAATTTTTAACAAATTTGTTGTTTCAAAATACGGTATTGTTTCATATTTAACCGTTCCTAAGTGTAATCAATTCTTCATTTCGTCTTTTATGTCAGACTTCTCTGTTTGCTTAAAATGAAACATTTTAAACACTTAAGTATTCCGATTTAACAGATAGGCATAGTTTTTGAACAGTTAGGCAGAATACCTACCTATTTTTGTTTCATTTTCACTGAGTACTTACTATATTTTTATGAAATTGATAATCAATATCAATAAATGAACTTCAAACTTCTCTGTTAATTGAGTTAGTTCTTAAAAAGATCTTATTTCAATTAATTTATCTAAAAAGACAGTTAGGCAGAATTTCATACACTTACGCACTCAGATCGGCTCAAAGTGAAACACCCTAACTCACCTCTTTCTTAACGTATGATTGGTTTAACTACAAACGGGAAATGAAATAATGAAACAGACAAGGAGTGATATTGAATGAGTATGATTGATGAACGTATGGCGAAAGATATTGAAGACAAGCCGTCACGTGCAGAAGCTGAGGGCGAAGGCGATTGGAATTCTGAACAAGAAATGCAACAGAATGCATTTGAACGCTTAGGCAAAGACTCAGTTATCATTGAAACACTCGTGATTATGAACGTTGTGTTTGCCGCAGCGACATTTGGCTTAATCGGCGCATTAATTTATGCGTTGAAGAAAGATTAAACCTAAGTCTGACACCTCAACAAAGATGATTTATTTCAGGATGGGACGCGAAATCGAGTGATTTCAGTTCCATCCTTTTTTACTGCGTTGCATTATTTTGTATTAGCAATAGTTTTTATTACATTTTAAAAAGCTAAAAGTGATAAAATGACTTTGCATTAAATCACAATAAGGAGGAATCCCCTATGAGTAACGTCTTGATGGTTAACGTCGGCTCAGAAGGTCATATCAATCCGACGATTTCAATCGTACAGCGACTCGTTGAACAAGGCGAACACGTCGTTTACTACGCCTCAGACAACTTCGCTGACAAACTCAAACAAACCGGTGCGGAAATTCGACCGATTTCAACAGAGGCGCTCATGACTGAATTCCGACATTATGGTAACGATAACCTCTTTAATGTCATTAACGGTCTGTTGCGGATGGGCGATGTTGTGATTCCTGAAGTGTTAAATGGTATTGAAGGTGAACATTACGACTATCTCATCTACGACTCCATGTTTAGTATGGGCTACTGCATCGCGCAACATCTCGACATCCCGTCCATCTCACTCTACGCCTCTTTCGCTGAAAACAAAACGACTTTCGACCAAAAATTAGATGGTATGGCGCATGCCCTAAGTGACGACGAAGTTGCGAAAGCTGATGACATCTTCAACGACTTGAAACACCATTTGGAACAGAAATACGACGTCGACATCCCTTCTCGCTACGTGGTAATGCAGAACCCTGCTGACCTCAATATCACTTTCGTTATGAAAGGTTTCCAATCTAACAAGGATCTCATACCAGATGACCAGTTTATTTATGCTGGACCTTCACTACGTCACGTCGAACAAGACACTGAATTTCTTGAGAACATTGATAGTTCACGTCCACTTATTTACATTTCGCTTGGAACCGTATTTAACAGTAATCAGCGTTTCTTCGAACAATGCGTCGAAGCATTTAGTGATATTGATGCGACAGTGCTCATGTCAATCAATAACCCAGATGTGCTGGATACGCTCAACGATTTCCCTGACAACTTTATCGTGAAATCTTACGTGCCACAGCTTGAAGTGTTGAAACGTGCAGATCTCTTCCTCACTCATGGTGGCATGAACAGCACTAACGAAGGGATTTATTATCACGTACCATTGATTGCGTTTCCTCAAGGCGCAGATCAACCGTTTGTGGCGAAGCGTATCGCAGAGCTCAATATTGGCACGCAAATGGATACGGCGCATATTTCAGCTGAGGATATTAAAAGAGAAGCTACACACATTCTCGAACATCTCGACACGTATCAAGCCAATGTGCGTAAAGTAGCAGAAGATCAGCCTTATGAGGAACCAGGTTATATCGTAGCTGCAGATAAAATAATGGCGTTCGGGCGACAATCCTAATAATCTAGTTAAGATAAAATAAATGAAGGCGACTCACATTTGTTCGAGTCGTCTTCATTTTAATTTGATGTAAATTTGGCGTTCTTTGATATTAACGCAACTTTATATATTGTTAATGTCACTCATTATCCAACTGTACTGATTTTATTTTTGGAATTTCAGGAAGAAAGCCGTACTGAATCTCCATTTTTAACCCAGCCGGTTGACCATTCACTTCTACGCGATAATAACCTATATGTCCACTTCCTTGATTATCAGCCTTTTTATCAACAGAAATATGCTTTTGGCTCTTTAAAAAATGATATGTACTATTATCTTTAGACACTTTCTTCAACTTCTTAGTATCGCCCTGTTTGATATACTGATTTAATTGTTTCTCACCTGAATGTGTCGCCCAGGCATCAAATAAGAAAAAGTTCGCAACAATATAAGCTATCGCTAAAATAATAAGAACACCTATAACATAAAATATTTTCTTCACTTTGAAACTCCTAATATTTCAAATTTATATTTTAATATAACATAAGTAATTTCACCTTTCCTCCCCCTAAAGTGTGAATTTATTTTCAGAAATGATTCAACATGCTTAAGAGATTTTATAACCCAATATATATCCAGTTTTAAAGCCCTTTGAGTGAAATATAAGTTAAACAGATCTACTCGCCACCAAACGGACCACCATTTCCAACTTTCCTTTTATCATCAAAAAACGCTCACAGAAGTCAACTTGAGACTCCTATGAGCGTTCTATATTAACCTACAGCTTTGATATCATCTAAATTAACTAAGTTCTCAATCATCGCATTGTTGTCGTAACCTTTCGCTGCCACTTTACCTGTCACGTTCAGATAAATCATATCTCGGTCTATCTTGAAGATATAGAAAGAAATACGTTCGATTCCATGTGACTCCAACAACTCTACAATCTCGCGTTTCAACTGAGGTGTATAAGAAGCTTCGATCGTAAATTTAATCGTCTCTTTACGAATAATAATCTCATGAAGAAAACGCGCACGCATAAAGTATTGGATAATCACAATGAGAATCGTCGTAACGATACCGATAAAGTACATGCCAGCACCGAGCGCCATACCAATACCTGACATGATCCATAATCCTGCTGCTGTCGTTAAACCATTGATGTTCGAGTTACGAATCAGAATCGTGCCGGCACCGATAAAGCTGATACCGCTAACAACTTGAGCAGCGACACGTGATGGATCGAGCGCAATGTTCGTCTGACCCAACAAATCATCGAAACTGTATTTCGAAATGATGATAAAGAGTGCTGAAGCTGCACTGACGAGAATATGCGTACGTACACCCGCAGCTTTCATCCGCTGTGCACGTTCGTAACCCATCACCGAACCACAAACTGCTGCGACGAAGATTCTTAGAAAGAGGTCTAATTGAAATAACATATTATCCCTTCTTTCACGCCATGCATGATTTCAACTTCCTCGTACTTATTCTACTATAATTTCAATTTAAGCAGAATCAGATTGACCTTTCAATGCGGTCTCTGTGAGTTTCAATTTATAGTCATGAATCGTTTGAAGCGAACCGTCTTTACGCTTCAAGATAATGTGGTCGCGTGTGATTTGTGTAGGACTTGAAACCCCTACTGCAGCCGCAATCGTAAACAGACCTTCATGTAAACTAGTGATATAGTTCGTCACGCGATATTTCTTCTCATCAACAATCAGCGCACGTTCACGTTTAGGATCCGTTGTCGCAACGCCAACAGGACATGTATTCATATGACATTGTTGACTCATGATACAACCTACGCTGATCATCATACCACGTGCAACATTGATTAAATCTGCGCCAAGACCGAGCGCAATCGCAATCTTATCTGGCGTTACGAGTTTACCTGACGCGAAGATCTTCACTTTGTCACGCACGCCGTATTTTTCCAACATACCTGAAACGATTGGAAGTGCTGTGAAGAGTGGAAGACCCACGCCATCTTGTAATTCTTGGAACGTCGCACCCGTACCACCTTCACCGCCATCGACAGTGATAAAGCTTGGGTACGTATCCGTTTCAACCATCGTCTTCACGAGCGCCTCGATTTCATGTACACGGCTTACTACAATCTTGAAACCAACTGGCTTCTGGCCGTGCGTTTCGAGTTTCTTCACCCAACTTAATAGTTCTTTATTATTATTGATATGTGCGAAACGGTTTGGAGAGTTAATCGTCTTCCAAGGTTCCACATTACGAATTTCTGCGATTTCTTCTGTTACTTTATTACCTTCCATGTGACCGCCACGCGTCTTCGCACCTTGAGCGAGTTTCACTTCAAAGGCACGGACCTTTTCACGACGCGCTTGTTTCAAGAACATGTCTAAATCGAAGTCACCTTCTTTATTGCGGACACCGAACATACCTGGTCCGATTTGGAAGATGATATCTGCGCCACCTTCGAGATGGTATTTAGAAAGACCACCTTCACCTGTATTCATCCAAGTTCCAGCTTGACCAAGTCCCATTGATAATGCTGTAATTGCACGTCCACCAAGGGCACCATAACTCATACCTGACTGACCCACGAGCCTTTTAATCGTAAAAGGATGTTGAAGATGACTGCCTAAGACGATCGCATCATCGTCCGCGAGATAGAACGGATCAATTTCAGTCTTATGAATCTTCTCATCACGGTTGAAGAGACGTTCGTTCTTGATCTTGTAGATAAAAGTCGAAATCATACGAGATTGATCGACGTTAAGCTCAGATTCTTGCTTCGGATACATGGCATTCTGTATGAAGAAGCCATCTTCATATGGATACAACGTACCGTAACTGGACATACGTGAATTATACTTCCCAGCGATAACGATGTTTTTATAATCGCTACGTGAGAAAGGTTTCCCTTGCGTATCTTCAGAGAACAAGTATTGACGCATCTCAGGACCAATCTTCTCTAAGAAATAACGGACACGCGCAAGTAATGGATAGTTTCTTAACACACTGTGATGTTTCTGCGTCTTGTCTTTAAAGTAGAAAGCAATGGCAGTAATAATGCCGAAAAGTAGAACTCCTACAACTAATACGTTGATGATTAGTTGTAGTATCGTAAGAAATGTCATGACTATATCCCCCAATATGTGAGTTTCATCGATTATACTGAGACACCGTGTAAGCTCCCCCGTGCTCATCCAAGGATATTGTAAGCGCTTTATTAAGTGATATAACAAAAAAGCAATCATCGCCCTCTGACTGCTTTAAATGTTGTGTACCCTAGACAGTTCGTGTAGTCAATAAGTAACTTACAATATTTGGTTATCAATCGTTATGTTATCGTTTTAAATTAAAACGAACTCAAAAAATTAAACCTATTCAACATTGTATTATTCTACATTTTCATTTGTTTTTCAAGGCGTAACAACGGGATTTTGTAAAAAGTGAAAAATCAAAAATAGTACGACAAATTTATGGGATTTAGACTTAAATAAGCCTCCACACTCATTAAGAATATGTGGAGGCTTAGAGTTGAATTTATTTAGTATGAAAAAGAAATAATAGCTATTAATAATAACAACTTTTACATCAGTTATAACTTCTCAATTAGCGTTGCTAATAAAGCAGTTCTATCTGAGACATATCTGACATTTATATGTTCATTACGGGCATGAGGACCCCCACCTACACCACCTAGGCCATCTAATGTAGGTGTTCCTTGGGCTGCAATAAAACTACCATCACTACCGCCGCCTACAGCTACTTCTTCAAGTTCAAAGCCTAATTCATTAGCATAACTCCGCGCCTTATTAAAAAGTATTGCTGTTTGTTTAGTTCTTTCCATAACAGGTCGAACTTCTCCGCCTTCGATTTCTATTTTTATTTTTTCATTACTTGATGATAAATTCTTTATTTTTCCATCAATTTGTTGACCTATTTCATTCTCGACGACTCTTACATCTACTTTAATTTCAGCGAAATCCGGTCGTACATTAATACCTGTTCCGCCACTAATTAAGCCAACGTTCACTGTAGTGCCTTCTTCATAATCAGTTAAACTTTCTAATTTCTGAGTAAATATTGCTGCTTCAAGAATTGCACTTTCACCCTTCTCATGGTCATTTCCTGCATGCGAATTTTTACCATGAAATTGGATTTTATAACGATAGATACCTTTTCTAAATGTCTTGAGCGCGCCTTGTTCTCCGGTAGCAGCTTCCGCCACTAAACCATATTTGCTTTGACGAGCAGCTTCCTCGATATACGGTCGGGATGTCGGAGAAGCGATACCTTCGTGGTCTCCAT
This sequence comes from Staphylococcus sp. HMSC071G07, assembly GCF_001811435.1. Lineage (NCBI taxonomy): Bacteria > Bacillati > Bacillota > Bacilli > Caryophanales > Staphylococcaceae > Staphylococcus > Staphylococcus sp. HMSC071G07. The sequence continues at coordinate 29,445 of NZ_KV804778.1, read as the reverse complement.
TGAACAAGACTTTCACTCGTTTATTCAATGCTTTATTATTCTCCTTTAACGCACGTAAACTCCAGAGAATTTGAACTACACCTGTCTTCATATCAATAACTCCCGGCCCATATATTATGTTATCTTCTTCAATTAGTTCCAAATCTCCTTTATCCCAAACTGTATCAAAATGTCCACTAAGTAAAATTTGTTCTTTACCTTCCCCTGTTTCAAAGGTTATATGATTCCCTGTTTCATTTTGTTTAATAATATTCGGTGTGATTCCCAAGTATCTTTTGATAGCATTTTGAATCCACTCCCCTGCTTGATCAACTGCATTTTTGTCTGAGGTAGGTGATTCAAGTTGAACTAACTGTTTGATATCACTAATAATTTCATCCTTGTGCATCTCTATATAATGTTGGATGTCAGACATCATATCTCCTCCTTATTCGATTAAATCATCAGAACTATCATTTAATTTTTCTAAATTTTGGATTCTTGATTTTACTGCATCTTTATACCGCTCTCTATATCTTGTAACTAAAACATTTAATAAACTAATTACTGGTGCGATTTCGTTATAACCACTCACATCACGGTTTGTTTTTGCCAGAAAGATTTTATCCGAAATATCATAAATCGGTGAGAGTAGACTATCAGTAATTCCGATAATACAAGCCTGTCGCTTTTGAGCATTTTTAATAAAATGAACTGTGTCTTTGTGATAACGTGGAAAAGAAATAGCTACTACACAATCTTCTTCTGAAACATCCATTAAAAATCTATTTACTTGATCGCGATTTACAATTATCACATTAGGTTTATAATTAGCGAATACATGACTGAACCAATAAGCTGCACCGTACGCTGTATTGTTCCCAATAATATATATTGTTCGAGTTTGATGAAGTATTGTTACTACATCATCTACTTGTTTAACATCTAATGTATGAGCCATATCTTGAATTAGTTCTCTATCACGTTCCATAGTTTCTACATAACTTTTAGAAGTAGAAGTTGTTTTATTTTTGACGTCAAACACATACTCTCTGATCGCGTTTTGCATCTCAGTATAGCCACTATAACCAATCGTATAAGCGAAACGTATAATTGTAGCTTCACTAACCTCGGTTACCTGTTGTAATTTAGCTAAGGTCAGATAACTTGCTTCACGTGAATGATTCAGAATATAGTTAGCAACTTTCTTCTTACCTGTAGTTAATGTTGTGAATTCAGATTCAATCTTTTCTATAACGTTCTTCGCCATTACTTAATCTCCTTACATATTATTTTCTGATATCCTTACCATACGCTCTCCCGAAAAACAATAGCGTGGGCGATTAATTGCTGCAATATAGCCGTCAAAAGGGGCTTGTACTTTTTCATTATTCAACATACCTAGGATATCACCTTTTTTACAATGCATACCAGCACTCATGTAAGGGCGAAAGAATGCGTGTCTATTCGATTTCATAGTCGTCATCTTATGATGAAACTGAACATACTTATCTTCGACACGCTCTTTACTTGGAATATTTCCTGTATAACGAAAAAGGTCTTTAAGCTTTTTAAAAGTTGAACCAGCAGAGGGCAAATCCACTACACCGTCTGGCTGCCCACCTTTCATTTCAATCAACATCGCTTGTTGACCCTCATGGCAAGCTTCAAGAAATAACTGTCCTCGTGCTCCTCCAGTATGAACAACATTTTCAATACCAAGTTTACGCGCTAAGGTATATTGATGATCGTATTCACTATACAATGACATGACATAAGTAGAACCATGCTCACCACAGCAGTGTAAATCAATGATATAATCGGCATTTCTGGTCACTTCCCATACTTTGTGAGCGAGTTGTTCAGTTTGCGTACCACTAGTCTTCCCAGGAAAAATACGATTTAAATCTACTTGATCATATGGTGAAACACGAGAGCGATTGAAGTAAGCTGGCTTGTTAACTATAGGTATAATCTTTACCGTACCTTTAGGAGGGTGTTGATTAAAATAATCAATGAATTGATATGCTGTGTAAATTGCTGTTTGTTCAACTCCATGTATTCCTGCAGTAATGATAAGTTCAGGGCCCTTACCTTCGCCAAAAGTATAAAGATCAAAATTCGAAAGACTTGGTTCATGATAAGTGATGCTTTCCATATATGTTCTCCCTTCCTTATTTGAAATTTATGCTGGCCCATATTGTATTAAGATTGCGACTATTACAAATACAATAGCTAATATTGACCAAATAATCACTAGAGGTAATGCGAAACGTACCCATTTAGAAAAAGGTACACCACCAATTGCAAGTACTGCCATTAACGTTCCTGAAACAGGTGTAATCATATTTGTTATTCCATCGCCCATCTTAAAAGCTATAACAGCCGTTTGACGGGTGATATGCAATACGTCAGAAAGCGGTGTCATTAATGGCATAACTACTGCTGCTTGACCACTCCCAGATGGCACAAGTAAATTGAATACCAAATTAAAAAGAAACATCATCACTCCACCTATAACTGTAGGCATATGACTTAAAGGAATAAATACACTATGAACGAGTGTATCTAGAATTTTTCCTTCCTCCATTAATATTGTTATAGAACGAGCAACTTCAATAATTAAAGCCCCAAATAGAATATTCTTGGCTCCACCAATAAACGTATGAATAAAGTCGTTAGGTTTAATACGTGCGACTATGGCAGTTAACACACCGTCAATTATAAATAACGCTGATAATTCATTTACGTTCCAACCTTTTTGTAAAGATCCATAAACAAAGAGAAGTATAGTTAAAAAGAATAGAATAATGATTAACTTATGTTTCCATGTGAATTTTATTTTCTTATTGTTTTCTTCTTTACTTACACTATCAGAAAATCGTTTTTCTCCCATTATACTTTTAGATGGATCTTTAGAGATTTTTTGCACATAATAAATTAAATAAGAAATAGTAGAAATCATAAATATACAGAAAGTAATAGCTCGAAAAACAGTACCTGAAAATATAGGCAGTTTAGCTATTTTTTGAGCTACGCCTAATGCAATAGGATCAAAAATAGGTGAGACCGCACCTACGTAATAAGAAAAATATATTATCCCTACACCGACAATCGCATCTAAATTAAGTTTCCGAGCCAATATAACACCCAATGGAATAAAAGCAATAACTGCATTAGCACTAACTCCAAAACCATGAATCAAACCGAAAGTAATACCTATTAATATTATAAGTAGATATTTATTGCCACTTGTTTTATCAACTAATTTTTGAACTGCAGCATTAAAAGTTCCTTCACCTTCTATAACTGCAACTGCTCCTCCCATTATAAGAACTAAGAAAATAAGATCTGCTGTGTCAATAAGTCCTTTAGGAATTGCTTTAAATAAATCAAGTATATTCAACAAACCACTATCTACGTATTTAAAGCTCCCTGGTATAACTGTATTACTACTCCCCTTTGTAGCAAATTCACCTGATGGAATAATAAAACTCAATATCCAAACAATCGTGAGCAAACTAAATAAAATCACAAAAGTGTTCGGCATTTTAAATTTCTTTTTCATTTAACCGTCCCCTTTATTTAGTAAGCGCTTACATAAAATTATAAAGTAAATACTTCAAATAATATATTAAATGAAGTATTTACTACAAATTACCACATTTACTCTTAAAATTCTAGAAAATAAGATATCTTTATACTAAAAAGAAGTTTTATCGCAAAGATAGACTTGATATAATTTCTTCGAATTCATCACTAATATTAAGTAAAAAGTGCTAATGAGAATATTCACTAAGATTGAATGAAGTATCCTTATTCTCCACCAGCGCCCACCTCCACCTCTATAACTTTCGTTGCTTATCTCCCCTACTTTGATACACTTTAACTAAATACGATGAAAGGGAGATGTACGATGAATGAGAGATTATTTCACATACTTGAATTGTTAGTTAAGTATCAAACAGAAAGTCCACCCGCACGTAATACAGACCCGCTTCAAGATGAGATTCAACATTTCCTTGAAGCACTAGGCTTCGAAGTCGACCGTTACCCCCTTTATGAGAACGATAGTGTGATTAATGCGACGTTGAAGGGAAGCGATCCTACAGCACCTAAACTCATCCTTAATGGACACGTCGATGTCGCACATGTTGGAGACAGCTCAGATTGGACCTATCCACCTTTCGAACTGACGCAAGTAGATGATTACTTATACGGTCGCGGCGTCGCAGATATGAAAGGTGGCGTCGCTTCCTTATTATATGTATTAGAAAAGTTACATCATGAGCATATCCAACCTCAAGGTGACATTATTGTGCAGTCTGTAGTTGGCGAGGAAGTCGGAGAAGCTGGCACGAAGACAGCCTGCGAACATGCACCTCAAGCGGATTTAGGATTGGTCCTCGATACAAGTGAACAAGTTGCCCAAGGTCAAGGTGGTGTCATTACAGGTTGGATTACCGTTAAAAGCGCTAAGACCGTACACGATGGTGCGCGTCACCAAATGATTCATGCAGGGGGCGGTCTGTACGGTGCCAGTGCGATTGAGAAGATGTCCAAGGTTATTCAAGCGTTAAATGAACTCGAGCGACATTGGGCTGTGACGAAATCTTATCCAGATATGCCTGCAGGTTCTTGAGGGATTTTTAAAATCTTGGTATGCATCACCGCAAAAAGGTTAATAAAAGTAGCGATTGTAAGTCGAAATGACAGAATTAAGACGTCCGGCATAGTAAAAAATGCATATACTCTATGCATCTCGTGATATGAAACTTTCCACTCCTACCTCCCAAATAAATAAAGAGGTCGGAAACGGGCTCCGACCTCTTTATATTATACGGTTATAGGAATGGGAATAAGAGAACTTCTCATTGTTCTCTCGTTGTGCTTGCGTCTTTATACATTAATAAGTATCAGATTTGTTCATAATAATACCCTAGTCGTAACGTAGCGAAGTGACTTGCCACACTTCCTTCATGTATCTTATATTTATCGTTCTCCCATAAGTTTGTTATGACGCGAAATCATTTGAAACTTTTATTGATAGTATTAAAGAGTGTCTTAACATCTGTGTCTTCTGTCAGACCATGCACATTCATACGTCCATCTTTAAATAACGTAAGGGTATAATCTTGATAATGGATAATGGTAGCAAAGTTATTTCTTTTCACAATCGTTCCTGGAAGTAATTCAGCATGGTCGAAGACTTGAGGCTTAAAACGAAATCGAATGGCATTGCCACACAAATCTTCTATCGGATGGTGTTCGTTATGATTCAATAACTGGTAATCGTGTTGGCTGCACACACGACAGTCAGTATCTTTCAAAGCGTCAACATTCATCGTTTGATACTTGACTTGGAAGGTATCGATCGTCACAAGTTTTTTTGAAAAACCGTTACCACTGGCGTATCGTAATAACTCTGACACTTGCATACTTGCCACCTGTTGCACTACAGGTGGCAAGATGCCATTAATTGCGCAACTCTCAGCCGTTTCAGGCATCTCGCCGAATAAGCATTTTAAACAAGGGCCAGTAAAGTCAAAAGCGTACACACTTCCTTTACTGCCGACCACTGCTCCGTAAATCCACGGAATTTGCGCATCGCAAGCCGCTTCATTAATCAAGTAACGCATTTTAAAGTTATCCATACCGTCAATGATGACATCAGGTTGCGTATCACGAATGAGCTGACTAATATTCGTTGGTGTGACTTCCATATATAATGTAGAAATCGGAACCTGAGAATTCACAGTAGCTAATTTGTGTTTCAACGCTTCCACTTTAGGCAACATTTCAGCTACATCCTGCTCATCATATACAGCTTGTCGATGTAAGTTGGACGTTTCCACAATATCCATATCAGCAATGGTCAGTTGTCCTACCCCCATGCGCACAAGCATTTCAGCCGTATGACTTCCTAAAGCACCCGCGCCAATAATCAGAACATGGAGCGCTTCTAGTTGAGATTGTCCTTGTTCACCGAATGGACTAAAGCGCGCTTGTCGTGCATAGCGTGTCATTATAAATAGCCTAATCCTTCAGTTGGGCTAGAAGCTTGCGCAGTATATTTCACAGGAATGCGACCAGCTTCGTATCCTAGACGGCCTGCATGAATGCCTAGTTTCATTGCTTCAGCCATTTTAACTGGATCTTTCGCACTAGAAATTGCAGTATTTAACAAGATACCGTCAGCACCTAGTTCCATCGCTTGAGCCACATCTTTCGGAGAGCCGATACCTGCGTCCACGATGACCGGCACATTAGCTTGCTCGATAATATAACGCAAGTTTAACTGGTTGTTGATACCGCGTCCTGTACCAATTGGTGAAGCGAGTGGCATCACTGCATGTACACCTAACTCTTCGAGACGTTTCGCTAGCACGAGGTCATTTGAAATGTATGGGCAAACTGTGTACCCTTTGTCTAACAACACTTTACATGCTTCGTATGTCTCAAATGGATCAGGTAGCAACGTTTCGTCGTCCCCTATCACTTCTACCTTGATCATGTCACACACACCTGCATGGTTCGCAATTTCGGCTATGCGAATCGCTTCTTTAGCTGTCTTAGCTCCTGCTGTGTTTGGAAAAGTAGTGAATTGACTCATATCCACATTCGCTAATGGATTCGGTAAAGACTTGTCGTATAAATTCATACGACGTACTGCGAATGTGAGTACTTCTGTTTCAGACGCTTCGATCGCTTTCGTTTGTGTCTCTTCATCTTCAAACTTTCCTGTTCCTAAAAATAATCTTGATTTGAACTCGAAATTTCCAATTTTAAACATATTAACCGCCTCCTACGACTTCTAACAATTCTAATTTATCCGCTTCTTTCACGATGGCTTGCTCATATTGATCTCGCTTGAGCAAATCTTCGTTGTGCTCAACAATGACGCGCTTCTCATCTAACTCAAGCTGTTGAATCACATCATGTACGGACAATTCACTATCGAAAGTGAACGTATCGCCATTAATCACACACTTCATTTAATTCACCTCTTACATATGCAAAGTCATTTAAGGCGCCAGGTTTCTGACCGTCAACGAGCCATTCTGTCATCAGTTCCCCGATAACAGGTGATAACAGAATACCGTTACGGTAATGTCCGGTGATGACGAACAGACCTTCTTCAATTTCGTCCATAATCGGCTGTTCACCACGTGTATATGGACGGACACCTGACCAGTGCTTTAATACTTTACTGTTACGCAAACCAGGTATCTTGGCACATGCTTCGTCAAATAGCCATTTTTTACCTGCTTCAGAAACACCGACTGAATAATCGTCTCTCAAGCTCGTCGCCCCAATGAGAAACCGCGATTTATTCTTCGGTACTATATAACAGCCATTCGTCATAAAGACCGTTGTTTCAAGTTTGAGGTCAGGATTCTCAACGAGCAGCACCTCACCTTTCACACCTGTAACTTGTCGTTTCAACGCCTCATCTTCAAGTAAATCTGCACTCCAAGCGCCACCTGCAACGATGACTTGTTCGGCCGTTAAACTTTCGCGATCCGTGTGCACCACATAACCTGAAGATGTATGTTCAATCGCTTGCGCCTCAGTCTGGTACCAGCGATGTACATTGCGCTTATTCAATGACTTGAGCAATGCTTTCGTATACTTATTCGCATTGATTTGATGGTCGTCCGGAATGAGCGTAGCGGCTAACCCAGTGACATCAATCTCACCATTTGTATGGCGCTTTAATGCTTCACGATTTAAATCACGAACGAGCGGATTATACTTGCTTAAGAATTGTGATTGGGCTTCGACAAAGTCGTTGTCTTCAGACTGCGCTGCTAATTTGATAAGCCCAGTTTGTTTAAACTCGATATCGATACCGACCTCTTCTTTGAGGCGCTCACTCAACCCTTCAAAGCGTTTCTGCGATTCTCTCGCTAATTCGTATAGCGGGCTATAATACGTGAACTCATTCTGCGCACCTAACATGCCGCCTGCTTTATACGATGCATGCTTACCTGGTACATCGCGATCCAACACCGCAACGTTCAATTGTTTCGCACTCAACTCTCGTGCGATAGACATTCCCATGACTCCAGATCCTATGATGATGACATCATACATAATCGGACCATTCCTTTCTCAACGCCTTCATCTCTGACGTCGTGACATTTTCAAATAGCGAAATAGCTGCGATACCTGCAAATCCTTTCGGCAATTGTGAAATATTCGTGAGCGTAATTCCTCCCAACGCGACCACTGGTATGGGCTGAGCGACTGCCTCTTTTATTTCTTCGACTGTCCTCGGCGCTAACCCTGGCTTAGACTTTGTAGGAAAAATGTGTCCATACAACACAAAGTCAAGGTCTAAATTTGCTGCCCTTTGGATTGTGGCTGCCGAATGCGTAGACTGACTAACGCGAATATTAGGGTGTGTGTCGACAAATGATTCTAGTTCTTCAGCACTTTCTTTAAAATGAATCGCACTTAAGTGTTGGCGTTCCAATAGCTGAATGTCATTGTGCGCAATCAATTTATCCTTTGGAAAGCCTTGTCGTACTATCTGTTCAATCCATTGTTCGAGTTGATCCATCGGCATAGGCGTACGTAGTATTAGACCGTCGATGTCAGTGGCAAGTTCACGATAGTGTTCTAAATCTTGTACTGTTAAGTTTCGATACGGTGTGATTGCAATAAACAAAGTCGTCACCCCAAATAAAAAAGACGTTATTTTTCCGGCTAGAAAAATAACGTCTACGCATCTTGCTTTATCAACTCGTTGAACGCCACTTTCCTACGCCAGTATGAACTGGATCAGGTTCTAGGAATTCTAAAGTCGATACTTTAATCTCAGCCTTTAACAAAAGCACTTCCAGTGGTTCACTACTCATTTCTATTCAGTTCGTAATTCAATTTTTATATTAACGCAAGCCGAGCTATCTTGCAAGCGGATTCAAGAGTGTAATTAGAAACCTTACTGCTTACGCGTTAACTCTAACAGACCTTTTGTAATGTCTTTCGTTTGCGGATAAACTTGTTGATACAAATTGTAAAACTGCTGATAACGTTGGTGACGCTTAGCATCAGGATGATACACTGCACCGTATTCAATAAATTGTTCTACACAATCTTCTAACGATTCAAACCAACCTAAACCGTAAGCCGCAATCATTGCCGCACCCATACTCGGACCTTCCGCGTTACGTAAAATTTTAATATCAGCATTAAAGATATCTGCTTGTAGTTGAAGCCAGAATTCACTTTGTGCACCGCCGCCAATTGCTACGATTTCTGAAATATTTTTACCAGTTTCGCGCAAATAAGCAATTGAATCATAGAGCGAGAAAGTAATACCTTCTAGGACAGCACGTGCTATATCTGCTTCCGTATGCATCCCGCTAAGACCTATGAAACTGCCTCGGATATTCGCGTCACCATGCGGCGTGCGTTCCCCTGATAGATAAGGGGCGAAGAGCAAACCATTGCTACCAGGTTGCGATTGCGCAGCCAAATCTACAATCTCTGAAAAGTCCAAATTAGGAAAGACGATACGTTTCAGCCAACTCAAGCTATCGCCAGCTGCTAACGTGACGCCCATCGCGTACGACATGTGCATCTTCGCGTGCTTAAACATGTGAATATTGTGATACATCGTCTTATCTTTTTCTGTCTCACACGATAAGACAACACCTGACGTACCAATACTGCATAGCGTTTCGTTCGCGTTCATCACACCAGCGCCTACAGCACCACATGCGTTATCTCCTCCACCAGCGAAGACTGCAACATCATCTTCTAAGCCGAGTTCTTGTGCAAGCGATGTCGTGATATGACCCACTTTCGCCGTCGAAGGAACCAACTCAGGGTAAATGTCTTTCATGCCGAAACGTTCGCCTGTTTCTTTCGACCATGCATTCGTTACAGGATCTAAGAGCAACGTACTTGAACCGTCAGAGTATTCCATGTTGATCTGATTTGTAAATTTAAAGCGCACATAATCTTTCGGCAACATAAAGACATGAGCTTGTTCCCAATTCTCAGGTTCGTGCGCTTTTACCCACAATAATTTTGTTAACGTAAAGCCTTCCAGAACTGGATTTCCAAGCACGTAATTCCCTAATTGATTAATAATCTGTTTACACTGCTCTGAAGAACGTGTATCATTCCAGAGTATTGCTCTACGGAGTGGTTTCAAATCCTTGTTCAATAGCACTAAACCATGCATTTGCCCTGAGAATGACAAGCCTTTGATGACGTAATGAGCCATCGCTTCGTCTTGGCGAAGTTGCTTCACACAAGAAGTCGCTGCTTCAAACCATTCATCAGGATCTTGCTCGCTGTAACCTGGATAATCATGATAAATATTCAAATCTTCTTTCGCTACAGCTACGACTGCACCTTGCTTGTCGACCGCAATCGCTTTCACTGAACTTGTACCAATATCAATGCCCAACACTACTTCTTTCACTGTTCACACTCGTCCTTTACTTCAGAATTTTTTCTAGCTCTCTTATTATCTTTAAGATTTATCACACCTTTTCTAGAAAAACAACTCCTAAATAAGGCTAGGCGGTTGAGTTGAAAATGGGACAACCATGCGCTTTAACAGGGTGAGCAGTCTGCCCGATGTCTAAAAAGTGATATTTATATGGCAAAGTTGCTACTGAAACAAAATAGTGTCCCTACCCTACTTTCTTAAGGCATAATAAGAGAGTGTTAAGGAGGTCGTAACTACTCGTAAATCTTTATAGGCAACTCGCTCATATAGGTTTGACATACATGTTAGAATATTACTGTTAAACAGTTTAATTCCCCTTAATGAGTAGTATTATCGCTTAGCAACTATTTCAATTATTCACTTCAAAGCGTTGGAGTTATCGTTAACATATAAAGTAATCATAATATAAAGGAGAAGGTAAGTATGAGTATGGATTATAGAGTCTTACTATATTACAAATACGTAACTATCGATGATCCAGAAACATTTGCGCAAGAACATTTAGATTTCTGTAAATCACTCGGCTTGAAAGGACGCATCCTAGTCTCAACAGAGGGACTCAACGGAACGTTATCAGGTCCAGTTGAAGCGACAGAAAAATATAAAGAACATGTCCGTTCAGATGAGCGTTTCAAAGATATCGTATTTAAAGAAGATAAAGCTGAAGAACACGCATTCAAGAAGATGCACGTGCGCCCTCGAAAAGAGATCGTCGCATTTGATTTAGATGAAGATGTAAACCCGAAAGAACTCACAGGTAAATATTATTCACCAAGCGAATTTAAAGAAGCGTTACTATCAGATGACACAATCATCCTAGATGCACGTAACGACTATGAGTATGACTTAGGTCACTTCCGTGGCGCAGTTCGTCCTGATATCACTCGCTTCAGAGATTTACCTGACTGGATCAGAAATCACAAAGATGAGCTTTCAGGTAAGAAGATTGTCACTTATTGCACAGGTGGTATCCGTTGTGAGAAATTCTCAGGTTGGCTGAAACGTGAAGGTTTCGAAGACGTAGGTCAACTTGAAGGCGGTATCGCGACTTACGGTAAAGATCCTGAGACTCAAGGTGAATACTGGGATGGTAAAATGTACGTATTTGATGAACGTATCAGCGTCGACGTGAACCACGTGAACAAGACAGTTGTTGGTAAAGAGTGGTTCGACGGTACACCATGCGAACGCTACATCAACTGTAGTAACCCAGAATGTAACAAACAAATTCTCGTTTCAGAAGAGAACGAAGAACGCTACTTAGGCGCATGCAGTTACGATTGTGCGGCAGACGAGCGCAACCGTTATGTGAAACGCCATAACATTAGCGACGAAGAGAAACAACGTCGTCTTGAGAACTTTAAAGAACTCGCTAAACAATAATTTTTGACGCAATAAAGCTACTTCCCTCGTGCAGTGGAAGTAGCTTTTTTAGTTAGTGATTTCGCAGAGTGTAAAAGTAATCTCATTTTTGCGTTATTTGATTTTTTGCGAGCGTCCCCTAATTCATTTTTAAGAAAATTTTCGGTGAGGCTGAAATTCTGTTACTCCCCTCCGTCCAAAAATTGAATAACTGCAATTTGCTTTAGTGTTGCCCACCAATATATGATAAGTCCATCAAACGTCACTCATTCCAATCGAAAAATTTAAGTTCAATTTAATGCGTTTCTCCTAATGCAATTTTTTCATCTTGCTGATCAATCACTCGAATTGCGGCAGTTAAACCTTTAACCACCGTTTCAAGAGACATAGATGGTTGATTAGGTTTATCTGTTACTTGTTCAGGTACGTAAGGTACATGAATGAAACCAAATCGTATATTTGAGAAACGTGTCGCTTGTATATAGCCTAATTGATATAGAATATGGTTACACACGAAAGTTCCGGCGGTGTTAGACAATCGCGCTGGTACGCCCGCTTCTTTGATAGCCTCGACCATCCTTTTAACAGGCATATTAGAGAAGTAAGCAGCATCACCTTCTGCTTGAATACTCTGATCAATAGGTTGATTCTTCTTATTATCTGGAATACGTGCATCATCTAAGTTAATTCCGATACGTTCAGGCGTGAGTTCAAATCTACCTCCAGCTTGTCCTATCACTAGCACTGCATCATAGTTATGTTGTTCAAGTTCTTGTTCAATAACCTGTTTTGATTTATGGAATACTGTGGGAATCTCCAACTTTGTAATTTGATGTTCACCAATCGTGTCATCCAAAGACTTCACCGCTTCAAGAGCTGGATTAATCTTCTCTCCACCAAACGGATCAAATGCTGCGACTAGTATGTTCATAAGCAAGTCCTCCTATTATTGATTAGTTAAATTAAAATGCCCAAAAGTACATTAAAGCAATGTGAGCAACGATAAGCAGTAGTGCTACAGGTAATTGTGCCTTAATCACTCCGAACTCGTCTTTCATTTCTAACAATGCTACTGGCAACGTATTAAAGTTAGCTGCCATAGGGGTAATGAGTGTGCCACAGAAACCACCTGTCATAGCTAAGGCGCCAGCAATAACTGGGTCTCCACCTTGTGCAATAACGAAAGGAATTCCTATACTTGCAGTAATAACAGTGAAAGCCGCAAACGCATTCCCCATCAACATCGTAAACAGCACCATTCCTAATATATAAGCGATAGAGCCAACGAGATGACTTCCTTCAGGTAGAAATGAAGATATACCATGAGAAATTACTTTCCCTACGCCACTCGCTGTAAAAAGAACACCTAAAGCAGCTAGAAATTGCGGTAGAATACCTACAGCACCGACCTGTTGTGTCAACCTGTCGCTATCATAAAGTATGTATTTCGCTTTAGGTTTAATAACGAGTAATGCTGCGATTAAACCTACAACTGAAGATACACCTAAGCCAATTGCACCGCCTAAAGGTGTCCAATTCGAAACGATGACTGCTACGACTGCTAAAACTAATGCAGGTATGAATAGTTTGTTTCCGTAACGACGTGCACCTTGCTCTACTTCACTCTCATTTACATCAATGATATTTTTAATCGTAACTTGTTTGAAGAGCGTGAGTACGCCCATTAGAACGATAAGTAAACCATTTATGACGTTAGGCAAATATGGACCTGCAATAAATAATATTGCAAGTATTAGCCAGAAAAGTGCAGTTCCTACTCGTTTACCTTTGTCAGGCGCTTTCAAAGCACGATAAGCTGTGTAGATGAATTGTAAACCCGCTAGAATATAGAAGCATTCTAGAATGCGATTAATTACTGTCTCACTCATCATTACGCACCCCTTTGTGAGTTCGTCCATACTTTTTATCTAAATAACGGTCGAACAAGATATTATTGAGCCAGACGATAACTATCGTCACCCCAGCGATAGGTAGTGAAGCTAAGACAAGATCAACTGCATTTACGTTAATATGTAACGACTTAAACGTTCCAGCCATCAATAGTACTCCTGCAGAACCAATAAATAAATTTTGTCCAAAGAAGTTACCGTAATTCTCCATAGCAGAAGTTTGTGCTTTGATTTTATCAATATCTTTTGGATCTACTTCTTTTTGATTTAAGTTATAACGTGTGCGCAATGTACTTTGCGTCATAGGATTAATGAGTGGGCGCACAAATTGCGGGTGTCCATTGATACGAATAGAAGCTAACCCTGCGACTTTTCTTAGAATTAAATACAAGGTCATCAATCTTCCACTCGTGACTTTTTGTACTTTACCAATCAAATTAGATGCTTGTTTCTTTAGTCCAAAGCGTTCAATGAGTCCAACCATTGGTAAGGTTAAGACGAATAATGTGACTAAGCGCTGATCTACGAACGCTTTTCCTAAAGTAGCTAATATTTGAGTAAAGTCCATCCCTGATACTAACCCAGTCGCTATCGCAGCGATTAAGATAACTGCAATCGTATCTATCTTGACTAAAAAGCCAACAATGATAATCACAATGCCTATTAATTTAAGCCATTCCATAGTTTCAACTCCCCTTTGTTTAAAATGAAAAGCTAATTGCATTAAAGATTATCATAATTCAGAATTTAATAATAGTCCTTCTTGTTAATTTACTGCACATTGAAAAAGAGTAGTACGGTTAGAGGACAGATACTCCAACCATACTACTCAAAGGGTTTACTTAGATAGATTCAATTATTACATGCTTAATGATGATAATGTCCGAGCACCACTAAAATAATGCCCAATAGGATGAAAGATCCTACCATGAACTTAGAAAGTAAATTCGTTTCAAAGAAAAATCGACGACGCTCTGTGCCTTTTGCTAGTAATATCGCGTTAATTGTAACACTCGCAATAAAGATGATAAATAATATTAAAATGATAATTCCTACTAAGTTCATGAGGTCTCCTCCTTTATAGACAATCCATTAAATATATTGATGCTCTTCTAAATAATTTAGAATTTGTGTAACAGCGTCTTTAACATCTAATTGCTCAGTATCAATTGTGATTTCAGGATTACGTGGTTCTTCGTAAGGTGCACTAATTCCAGTAAATTCTGGGATTTCACCTGTTCTAGCTTTCTTATAAAGTCCTTTAGGATCGCGTCGTTCACACTCTTCAACACTACATTGGGTATAGATTTCGATAAATTCGTCGTCATCTAACATCGCTCTCACATTATCTCTATCTTCACGATAAGGAGAAATAAATGCAGTGATAGTGATGAGCCCTGCATCTACCATTAGTTTACTTACTTCGCCAATCCGACGAATATTCTCTTGACGATCTTCAGGACTAAAGCCTAGATTCTTATTTAATCCATGACGAACGTTATCGCCGTCTAAACGAAAGGCATGTTTTTTACGTTCAAATAAAGCTTTCTCTAACTCTACTGAAATCGTTGATTTGCCGGATCCTGATAAACCAGTAAACCATAGTGTAGCGCTCTTATGACCATGCAATTGTTGACGATCTTGTTTCGTTACTTCTGAGTCATGCCAAGTAATATTTGTTGATTCACCCATCATTTCACTCCTCAAATATTAGTTTTCTTTAAGTCCTTTGATTAAGACTTCAGCAACCTCTGGACGAGAGAATTCTTTAGGTAATGGTTCACCGTTACGTAGTTTTTCGCGTACTTTCGTACCACTTAAATGAAGATGTTTAGAACTGTCATGTGGGCAAGTCTTCGCTGTTGCCATGTTGCCACATACTTCGCAGTAGAAAGCGTGCTCAAATTTTAATATTTGAATACCTAATTCATCTTCATATTGTGAAATGAGCTCTTGCGCTTCGTAAGTTCCGTAGTAATCGCCGACACCTGCGTGGTCACGACCTACGATGAAGTGTGTACAACCATAGTTTTTACGTACAGTCGCATGCAGAATTGCTTCCTTAGGTCCTGCGTAACGCATTGCTGCTGGATAGATCACTAAACGTGTTCTATTTTCTGGGAAATAATTTTTGAGTATTGCTTGATAGCTTTCCATACGCACATCTGCAGGGATGTCATCTGATTTCGTTTCCCCTACGAGTGGGTTTAAAAGTAAGCCATCTACAATTTCTAAAGCTGATTTTTGAATATATTCATGTGCGCGATGCACTGGGTTACGTGTTTGGAAACCTACAACTGTTTTCCAACCTAAGTCAGCGAACATTTGACGTGTTTCCGCTGGATCATAGTGATAATCAGAGAATTCATCGTGTTTTGGACGGTTTAATAAATAAACTGGACCACCGAGATAAATTGAGCCTTTTTCATAAACTTTTTTAACACCTGGATGATTGTCGTCAGTAGTGCCGTATACTTCACGTGCTTCTTTCTCTTTGTCATAACTGAATTTCTCTTCTAAGTCTAAGACGCCGTAAAGTTCGCCATCTTCGCCATACAATGCGACACGATCGCCCACATTAAGCTCATCTGCTTTCGCTTCATCTACTGGTAGTGTGATTGGAATACTCCATACTAAGCCATTAGCTAAGTGTGTGTCTTCTACTACCTTGTTGTAATCTGCTTCACCCATGAAACCAGTGAGTGGACTGAATCCACCAATACCAATTAATTCAAGATCAGAAAGACTCCATGGATTGAGCGTTACACTTGGAAAGTCTTGAGCTTGTTGGATAAGTGTTTCACGCTCTTGACCTTCTAGAGCACGATTAATCAGCTCGCCTCCATGCGGTTTGATTGTATTATTGATAATGTCATTTGAAACTGCCATGTGTTTATACCTCAACTTTCTTTTTATTTTTAGTTCTCTTAAAAGACCGGTTTCGATTCACCACATAAAGAATGAGAATTACGAATAGAAAGACAATAATACCTTTAATCGTATTCGCAAGCGCTGCATTAGAAACGAGATACTGTAACAACGCGTTGCTATTCGTAAAGATAATCAGTCCTCCTACGCATACCGCCAATACATTGACAGGAAGTATACGTACGAGAAAAGCTGAAATAGGAGCAGCAATCATGCCACCCACACTTAATGCGATGACTAAGCCCCAATTAATTTGGCTCACGCCTAAAAAGATAATAAAGCTTAATGAGGCGGAAATTGTGACGAAAAACTCACTCGCAGAAACCGTTCCAATCGCATAACGTGGTTCCAGTTTCTTACTTGAGAGAAGTAGTGGTGTATTGACGGGACCCCAACCGCCACCACCTATCGAATCTAATATTCCTGCAATTAAGCCTTGCGGAATAATTAAGAAACTGTTTATCTTTCCGACTTTGTGTCCTTCGGATGGGTGATTTCTTTTAAATAAGAATTGGTACAAGATATAGAATCCCATCAAGAGCAAGAATGTCGCAATAAAGGGCTTGATGTTATCGCCTTTAATATGTGTGAGAAAGGCTGCACCTAGAAACGCGGCAATCGCTCCTGGAACCGCGAGTTTAATCATCGTCGGTTTATGGACGTTCTTAAATTTTAGATGAGACGTTCCGGATGCTGCTGTCGTAGCTATTTCTGAAAAGTGTACGGTTGCTGAGACGATGGCTGGAGTTATACCAAACGTTAATAATATAGAGGATGAGGAAGCACCGAACCCCATGCCTAAGGAGCCATCAATCAATTGTGCTACGAAGCCCGCTAAGGCAAATATTAGTAATTTCCGCATATCCTTTCCGCCCCCAGTTCTTAATTAAGTTAATCTATCAAGATAATGAAGCATTTCTTGTTGTTGCATCTGTGAGAAATATTCTTCTGAAAGCAGAGATTTCAATAAACTTTGCTTTTCTGAAGCGCTGAGCGAAGTATGTTTCACTTTGATTCGACACTGGTTAAGAAAGTCTATATAACTTTCATATGATTCGTCATACTTCGTCTCTAATTCTTTCTTTATCTGTTTCGTTAATTGTGGACTTGCTCCGTTTGTTGAGACGCTTAACGTCAACTTGCCTCTGTGAATGATACTTGGAAACGTAGCATTGCCCGCTTCTGCATTACTCGCTACATTCACTAAAGCAGAGCTTGACGCTTCACGACTAATCGAATCGTTTAACTCGGAATTATCTGTAGCAATGATGATGAAATCTGCATTTTGTATATCATTGCTTCGGTAGCGGCGCGCCTGCCAATGAATCGTTCCCTGTTCTATCAAAGCGCGAATATCTTCATGTACCTCTGGAGTGATAACAGTAATGTTATGGGTATAGCGTACTACGACGTTAATGCGTCGTGCAGCCACCTTTCCGCCTCCGATTACAACTACGTCTTTATTATGCAAATCAACCATAATTGGCATGTGAGATGTCATCTTTTATACCTCTCTTTATTGTTCTACATTAGTTCACTTTGTATTTACTACTAGTGTACTAATTTAACGTAACAGATGGTATGTTTTTAGCTAATGACATCTCCTTAAACCAACTGATCTTGTCTCGTAAGTTCACTACTTCACCTACGATAATCATCGCAGGATTCTGAATGTCTTGCGCTTTAGTTACGATATCAGTTAAAGTCCCTACCACAGTCTCTTGTTGTGATGTGGTACCTAAACGAACGAGAGCGACTGGTGTGTCAGCAGCACGTCCGTTGTTGACCAACATCTGACAAATATAGGATAACTTTCTAACTCCCATATAGACACATAACGTTTCAGGTCCTTGAGCGAGATGTTCCCAGTGGATATTCTCCTCGATATCATCCTTAGTCACTGCTGTAACGAAAGCGACAGAAGAACTATAGTCACGATGGGTAACTGGTATACCAGCATAAGCTGGTGCTGCGATACCTGAAGTAATGCCTGGTACAATTTCGAAATCGATATTGTTCTGTGCTAACACTTCCGCTTCTTCTCCTCCACGACCAAAGACGAAAGGATCGCCGCCTTTTAAGCGTGTAATCGTATGATCTTTTTTCGCTAAAGCAACCATCGTCTTGTTCGTTTCAGATTGTGGTAAAGAATGTCGATTAGGATCTTTACCACAGTAGAGAAACTTCGTATTCGGTTTAGCATACTCGAGAATTTCTCTATTTACTAATCGGTCATAAAGAATGACATCAGATTGTTGAATTGCTTTTAAAGCTTTAATCGTTAATAAGTCAGGATCTCCAGGTCCAGCACCTACAAGAAACACTTTGCCCATCGTCTCACCACTTTTCTATTTAATATTTTTATGGAAGTCTGTACCATCTTCAGTCTTCTCAACGATACCTGCACGGATAACGTAATCGCCGAAGTGTTCACCTTCCATCTTCTCTTTACCGTAATCAACAAGAATAGGTCGAAGGCTGTCGAGAATTTCTTTCTCATTAATATTCTCTTTAAACAATTTGCTGAGTCGATCACCTTTAAAGCCACCACCAAGATATAAGTTATACTTACCTGGCGCTTTACCTACTAAACCGATTTCAGCTAAGGCTGGTCTTGCACATCCATTTGGACAACCTGTAATACGGATTGTAATTTCTTCGTCGTCGATATTCGCTTCATCGAGTAAGTCTTCCATTTTATCTAGTAATGATGGAAGGTAACGCTCAGACTCAGCCATCGCTAAGCCACATGTTGGGAAGGCTACACATGACATCGCGTTACGTCTTAAACCAGAATAATGCTTGCCATCAGTCAGACCATATTTATCAATAATTTCTTGAATCGTATCTTTATCTTCTGGCTTAACGTCAGAAATCACTAAGTTCTGGTTAGGTGTAAGTCTGAAATAACCTTTGTGTTTATGCGCAATTTCTTTGATTGCAGTCTTTAACTTGTAATCTTCTGTATCTTTCACACGACCACTGAGGATAAATAAGGTATAGTGGTACATTCCTTTACCTTCAACCCATCCAAGTTGATCTCCGTTGTCTTCAAATTCGAAGTCTCTTGGTTCTTCCATGTTCCAACCAAGACGTTCGTTAATCATGTCTACAACAATGTCGACACCTAAACGGTCGATAGTATATTTAAAACGTGCTTGTTTACGATCTTCACGATCACCATAATCACGTTGTACTGTGACAATCTTTTCGCAGACATCGATGATTTCTTCTTTAGGCACGTAACCAACGAGTTTACCAATTTGAGGATACGTATGTTCTTCACCGTGTGTCATACCCATTCCGCCGCCAATAAGCACGTTGAATCCGACGAGTTGTTCGTTCTCAACGATAGCGATGAGTCCAATATCTTGTGAGTACACATCAATATCATTAGACGGTGGTACAGCGATACCAATTTTAAATTTACGAGGTAAATACGTCTTACCATAAATCGGTTCTACCTCTTCACTTTCATCTTTAGAATTGGCAACTTTCTCGCCATCTAACCAAATTTCGTGATACGCACCTGTTTTAGGTGTCATGTGATTACTGATATCATTTGCGAGTTGGTTCACTTCTTCATGAACATCAGACTGATTTGGATTAGAGTTACACATCACGTTACGATTGACGTCCCCACACGCCGCAATCGAATCGAGACATGCTTTATTTAAGCCTTGCATTGAGTTTTTCAAATTATGCTTTAACACACCATGGAATTGGAATGTTTGTCTTGTTGTAAGTTTCAAAGTCCCGTTCGCATAGTTGTCAGCAATTTCGTCCATGGCTAACCATTGATCTGTTGTCGCTGTGCCTCCTGGGAGACGAACACGAATCATAAACATATAAGCGGGTTCAAGCTTTTGTTTACGACGTTCATCACGTAAATCACGATCATCTTGTTGGTAAGTACCATGGAATTTCGTGAGCTGAGTATCATCTTTAGATATGGAACCAGTTAAAGGATCATTAAGACCTTCTACAATGGTTCCACGTAGAAAGTTACTGTCATATTTAAGCTTTTCATTGGGATGTAGAACTTCAAAGTTCTCTTCCCCTACTTCAGCTTTAGTCTTAACCATGAAATCTATCCTTTCCTTTAGTATATGTCCCGTTGATATTTCTTATCGCGTTTGAGTTGTTTTAAGAATTCTTCTGAGTCATCTTCGGAAATCTGACGCTCTTGACTGATGACTTGTTTAATCGCTTCATGTACATCTTTAGCCATATATTTCTCGTCGCCACAGACATAAATAGAAGCGCCACGTTCTAACCATTCATTAAATAACTTCGCGTTCTCTTTAATCTTATGTTGCACGTACACCTTATCGTCAGTATCTCTTGAGAAAGCGACATCCATACGTTCTAAATAACCATCTTCAAGCCAAGATTGCCACTCTGTTTGATACAAGAAGTCTGTTCTAAAGTGCTGATTACCGAAGAACAACCATGTGTTGCCTTCTAATTCAAGTTCTTCTCTTTCTTGCATATAGGATCTAAACGGTGCAACACCTGTCCCTGGTCCAATCATAATGACTGGCGTCTCTTCATCTTTAGGAAACTTAAAATTAGGATTATGTTTGAGATAAATCGGTACTGTATCACCTGGTTCTATACGCTCAGCAAGTTGTATAGAACATACACCTGAACGATCACGTCCGTGTGCTTGGTAACGAACTGCGCCAACAGTAATATGCACTTCATCTGGTGCAGCTTGATAACTGCTAGCGATAGAATACTCACGTGGCGGCAATTTACGTAACATACCATATAAATCATCTGGCTTGAGTCCGTCAGGTTTAAAGTCTTGAATTAAATCGATTAAATCTCGACCATCAATATAAGATTTAATCCAGTCAGAGTCTGTCTCTTTCTTGGCAAGTTCATCGTTATTGAAGAGTGTAGCTGCTTTCTGAACTAACGGTTTAGTTAATCTTGTGATTTCGAAATGACGTGTTAAAGCATCTTGTAATGTCATCTTATCTTCGTCTTCATTAATCACGATGTCTTGTTCTGGATCCCATTCTAGCGTTTCAATGAGTTGCTTAACGAGTTTAGGATCATTCTCAGGAAGTACGACTAAGCAATCGCCTGGTTCGTATTCTTCGTTGAAATCTTCTAACAATAATTCAATATGTCTTGTTTCTTTCGCTGAACCGCGTCCATTGAGATTAATATTCTCTAATACTTCTGCATAGAAAGGATTGGCTTTAGAATGTTTTTGTTGCTTCTCAGATTGAATAGTTTCACTCACGACTTCTTCAGCTTGAGCCGTGCTCCCCGTTTCTTCGTTTAGCGCGTCTATAACTTTCGCAATCCATTTCTCAGCATCTTCGTCATAATCAACGTCACAGTCGATACGTTCATAAAGTCTTTCTGCACCTAATTCTTCAAGTTTCGCATCGAAGTCTTTACCAGTTTGACAGAAATGATCGTACGATTGATCCCCTAACGCAAGCACTGAGAATCTTACACCTTCGAGTTTCGGCGCTTTGCGTCCATGTAAGAATTCATGAAGTTCAATCGCATTGTCTGGTGGATCCCCTTCACCATGTGTAGCTGTCACAATAAATAAGTCTTCAACCTTTTTAATATTACGTGGCTTGATTTCATCCATACCTTTGACTTCCACGGTATGACCTAGCCCTTGTAGACGTTCGCCAAACATTTCAGCTACACCTTGCGCGTTTCCTGTCTCTGAACCATAGAGAACAGTGATATCTCGTGCTTTCGGTTGCGCAACATTACTTTGCGCTGAGCCTGATGGAAGATTTGCGGCGCTGTCATTTGATGTAGCACCATCCATCGCTTCACCAGTCGTTGATCCGCTTATGTGTTGCGTTGCAGTAATGTACCCGCTGAACCACATCTTCTGTTCTGGTGTTAAAGATGCAAGTAATTCATTGGCTTTCGCTGCTTGTTCTTCAGTTAACGGACTGTTCGTCACATTTAAGTTCACTCAATGACACCTCTTATCTGCTATTTGTAGTAAAATTATTACAATTTAAGTTCGTAATTTATGTAGGATAGGAATACTGCCTTCCATTTCTAGAAAGCAATATATTCCTATCGCTAAACTAGGGATTGTGGTTAAAAAATCTTACCCTATTAAGGTTTGGTTGTGTGTAAACCACATTCTGTCTTACCAAAGTTGGACCATCTACCTGCACGTGGGTCGTCAGAATTAAATACTTGAGACGTACAAGGTATGCAGCCAATACTTGGATAATTATGATCATGTAGCTCATTGTAAGGAAGATCTTTCGATTTAATATAATCCCACACTTCGTCTTCTTCCCAATAAATCAATGGGCACACTTTGATAGATTTAAAACGTTCATCTTTATTTACGAAGTCAGTATTTGCACGTGTAGGTGATTGCGCACGACGCAAACCAGAAATCCATGCTACTGCACCTGAAAGTTCTTCTTCGAGTGGCTTAATCTTACGGATATAGCAACATTGGTTAGGATCTTTCTTCCATAATGCAGCGCCATATTCTTCAGATTGTTGTTCGAGTGTGAGTTCTGGTTTCTTCATCTTGATACGTAACTCTGGATATTTCTCTTGAACACGGTCGATTAAATCGTACGTTTCTTGAAAGTGTAAATCTGTATCTAGAAAGACGATTTGTGCATTAGGTTTAACTTTGTAAATTAAATCTATAAGCACCATGCTTTCGGCACCGAAACTGCATGAATAAACGATGTCATTACCATAAGTGTCATATGCCCATTTCAACACATGGTATGCACCTTTCGTCTCGTCATCTGGCTCGAAATCTTTGAACGGGTCAGATGTGAAGTTATCATAAGTAATTACTTCTTCACTCATATTATAATGTTACCCCCTAACATTACGAGACCTATTCCATCCAACTCTTATCAACTTTGTCGGAATTATATGTTAATAAGGTAACCATTTTTTAATAGTAAGTCAAGCTTTTTTCTGAATATTACTAATAGATAGCGTCTTTTTATTTTCTCTAATCATTGCGATATCGCCGTTCAAAATAATTTGTAGAATTTTACACCTATAAAAGCGAGTTGTTTTTTCTACTCAATATAAAAGCCTGCGAGTTAGACTACCCGCAGACTTACCTATTATATAATTCAGTTTAAAACTTATAAGGTTGATCTTCTTGTTGATTATCTTCTTCACTTTTCTTAGGAGAAAAAGTCGAAGTACTTTCACTTTCTTCTTCATTTTGATTAGATTGAGGCGTTTGCTTTTCATTTGTAGTACTATTTTCATGTACAGTATTTGAATACTGAGAGTCAGCATACGACTGTTGAGTTCGTTCGTTATATAAATTATTCTTTTCATCGTTAATCGTAACAAGTAGTAGAATACCTGATATAAGCCAAAGCGCTCCGGTAATAACAGCTGAACTCAATAAACCCAAACCACCAATAACAATAAGCATTATTCCAGCTGGCTTATCTTTCTTACCTATCCACGCTGTAGCAAGCATACTAACGACTAAACTTATAATAAAGAAGACAAATCCAATGCCTAAAAAGAAATTAAAAACTAATAAACCTGCAGCATCTTCATCATCCATTACACTTGCATTATACATTGAAGTGACATTAATAAATATCCAAAAGAGTATCAAAAGAATAAGCGCTAATATTTTCAGACCATTTCCAATCCATGCTAAAGTTCTAACAGTTGTCCGATTCATCTCGTTCACTCCTTTACTCTGTCATACTTAGATTATAATAAAAAATTACCATTTCAATATTATAAATAATTACTTTTAGAATTTTATACTTGTTGATAGTTTTTTTGATAACTGGCATACATCATAAGCATGCTAGCATTAAACCTGATGTGCTAATAACAATGTATAAATCGTATCTAAGTACGGTGTATTGAGGTTATGCACCCGCGCCTTTTCATAGATATAACCCTGAATGTAATCGACTTCGAGCGTCTTTCTATCCTTGATGTCGTAGTACATGCTTGTCCCCATTTCGTCAGGATAGCCATCGTAAATATGCATTATGTCATCAATGAACGTTGTTTCAAATTGAATGCCTTCTGCTTGTGCAACTTGAAGACCATCGTTAATTAAATTTCTAACTAATTCACGCATCCCATTTACTTTTAACACGCGCGCCGTATCGTGACCTAAAGCAGTTACTGAATTGATGCCTAGATTTACCAATAATTTATACCAAATAGTCGTTTCAATATTGTCTTCAAGTTCTATATGCAATCCACTTCCATCAAGCTCACGTTTCAACTGTTGGGTGGACTTATCTCTTTGTAGATGTAGTATTTCGTCTCGGAAATGCGTGACTGTATTACCATCTTTCTGTCCACTGATATACACCACTGCTTGATAGATATGCTTGATTGGTAAACGATTCAAATCTCGGTAACCGTTCTGTGCTAAGATAACGATGCTATTGTCATCTATTAGTTGTGCAAGATCAGGCATTACAGCATCCAATTGATGCGCTTTTACTGTGACAAACAGCACATCAAAGGGAGCTTCTACTTTCTTAATATCCGTTACTTCAAGTGAAGTACATGGCTGATTATTCCCTGGGTCATATTCAACACTTTTATCTGAACGGCCAAGCAACTGAACCTCGTTATCAGCCTGGGCAAGCTCATACGCAATTGTTGTCCCTACCGCACCTGGTCCTACTACTCCGTATCGAGTCATCTCAACTTTCCTTTCCTTATAAAATTACCTATACTAATGGTAAGTATAGCAAATATGGGGAGGGCTTAAATTGAAACGATTAAAAGATTTAATGACTATGAAAGAAGAAAAAGAGAAAATCACCATGGTTACGGCCTATGACTATCCTAGTGCGAAACAAGCAGAAGAAGCTGGGTTAGATACCATATTAGTCGGTGATTCTCTCGGCATGACTGTTCTAGGATATGAAAGTACGGTTCAAGTGACACTTGCCGACATGATTCACCATGCACGTGCCGTACGACGCGGTGCACCCAACACATTTATGGTCGTCGATATTCCATTTGGAGAAGTTGGCGTAAGTGAATCTTATGATATTCAACAAGCAGTGAAGTTATATAGAGAAACTGATGCCAATGCGATTAAAGCTGAAGGTGCACATCTTACTGATTTTATTAAAAATGTAACGCGTATGGGTATTCCTGTCGTTTCTCATCTCGGTTTAACACCACAAAGTGTCGGTGTTACGGGATATAAACTTCAAGCTGGTACAAAAGAGGCAGCGCAACAACTGATTAAAGATACTCAAGCAGTAGAACAAGCTGGTGCAATCATGCTGGTACTTGAAGCAATCCCTAGTGATCTGGCTAAAGTGATTAGCGAAACAGTAACCATTCCAGTGATAGGTATTGGTGCTGGTCGTCATACTGATGGTCAAGTGTTGGTCTATCACGATATCTTACAATATGGTACAGATTACAAACCTAAATTTGTGAAACCGTATGCCGACTTCTCTATCGGTGTGCCGGCACTTACACAATACCGCGAAGAAGTGAAATCTCAAGCGTTTCCTTCTGATGAGCATACGTATAAGAAACAAATTATGAGCGAGGTAGAAGATCATGACTAAATGTATTACTACAGTTAAAGAAATGCAGTCGTTAACCTCCCAATTTAAACGTGAGGGTCAATCTATTGGTTTCGTTCCTACTATGGGTGCGCTCCATGATGGGCACCTCACAATGATGCGTCACTCTAGCGCCGAAAACGATATCTCAATTATTAGCGTCTTCGTTAACCCGCTTCAATTTGGCCCCAACGAAGATTACGAAGCTTATCCGAGACAGATAGAGCAAGACACACAAGCTGCAAGTAGCGCCGGTGTCGATTACGTTTTTGCTCCAAGTGTCGACGAAATGTACCCCAACACGTTAGGAATTACTTTGAAAGTCGGTCGCATGGCTGAAGTACTTGAGGGTGCACAACGTCCGGGTCACTTCGAAGGTGTAGTGACGGTTGTTAATAAACTTTTTAATATTATTCAACCTGACCACGCTTATTTCGGCAAAAAGGATGCGCAACAACTTGCGATTGTAGAGAAGATGGTTCAAGACTTTAATCATCCTATTGAAATTCGTGGCATTGATATCGTTCGTGAAGACGATGGTTTAGCTAAAAGTTCTCGAAACGTCTATCTAACTGAACACGAACGTCAAGAAGCTGTTCATCTGTCCAAAAGTCTAGCACTCGCCAAAGAAATGTATGATGATGGCGAAAGACAAAGTGCTCATATCATCAAAGCTGTAACAGATTATCTCCACGATCATACAAGTGGCGAAGTTCAAGAAGTGGCCGTTTATAGTTATCCAGAATTAGAGGAACAAGAAGTAATCAATGGACAAATCTTTATCTCACTTGCTGTGAAATTCTCGAAAGCCCGCTTAATAGACAATATTATAATTTAGTACTATAGGCAGGGTTCCATGCTTCGGAATTCTGCCGAAATTTTTTCTATCTTTATGTATCACTTTGCAATCCTTTTTAGTATTTCTCACTGTCCTTAGTTTAGCCATTTTAAAAATAACAAAAAACTGCCAGCAAGCTTTGAAGACCTGCTGACAGTTATAAAAATTCAAGTAAGATATTTAATTATCTCTCTGGCTTATTCTTCATCTTTCTTATCTTTACGACGTCTACCGAATAAGAAGATCGCGCCAAGTGCTGCGAATAATGTACCAAAGATTGTACCTTTGTTAGATTCGCTGTTACCTGTATCTGGTAAATCAACTTCATCTTGATTGTCACTTTGAGCTACGTGGTTATCTCCCACAACTACTGATGTTGTATTTGAAGTATGACCACTTGCATCTTGTTCAACCACTTGTACAGTGTCACCGTTATTAAAATGCGTGTTTGCTGGTACAGTGATATTCCAAGTTCCATCATTATTCACTGTTGTCGTAGCAGTTGAACCGTCTGGGAACGTCGCAATGATTGTATTACCTGGCGTAGCATTCTGACCAGAAATACCGTGATCATGTTGACCTATTGGATTAACTGCAGGTGCTGCTGGTTGGTTAGCGTTCGTTGAGTTAGAACCAGTGTTGTTATGATGGGCTGGTTGACCTGTATTGTTACCAGCTGAAGGGTTGCCGTTATTAGAACCATTATTGTTACCACCGTTATTCGTTGATGGATCTGCAGGTTGGTCACCTGAGCCACTATTGCCTGGATCCATATTGTTACCTTCTTGAACTGTTACTTCAGCTAAATCTGATGTGTTACCGTCTTTGTCTGTCGCTGTAACAGTTACTGTATCTCCTGGCTTCAAGTTCACATTGCTTGGAACATCAATAATATAGTTTCCTTGATCATCTGCAGTACCAGTAGCTGTTGTGCCATCTGGGAATGTCACAGTCACTGTTGAGCCCGGTTCTGCATGGCCAGAAATTTGTGTATCGCCATGATGGATGTCATTAATAGTCGGAGTTGTTGGTGCTGTTGTATCTGCAACGGTTACAGACGTTGGGTTAGAAGTGTTTCCATCTTTATCTGTCGCAGTCACTGATACTGTTTCGCCACCGTTAAGTTTAACGTTATCTGGAATTTCAATTGTGTAATTACCATCATCATCGGCTGTTCCAGTAGCTGTTGTGCCGTCTGGGAACGTCACTGTGACTGTTGAACCTGGTTCGGCATTTCCTGTGATTGCTTTATCAGTACTGTTCACTCCATTAACCGTAGGCTCAGTAGGTGCTGTTGTATCAGTTACAGTCGTTGTGGCTGCATCTGAAGTGTTGCCTGCTTTATCTGTTGCAGTAACTTCAAGTTCTTCGCCCCCATTAAGTGTCTGAGGTAATTCGATAGTGTAATTACCATTGTCGTCTGCTGTTCCTGTAACTTTTGTACCATCAGGTAACGTTACCGTCACTGTTGAGCCTGGTTCCGCTGTACCAGATACTGAATTATCGCTACTAGTTACATCATTAATTGTTGGCGTGTCAGGTGCTGTTGTATCTTTAACAGTTTGTTTAGTTTCTCCTGAGACGTTGCCATCTTTGTCAGTAGCTGTAATTGTTACTTCTTCGCCGCCCTGTAAATCTTTTGGTAAGTCGATTTCGTAATTACCATTGTCGTCTGCTGTTCCTGTGATTGGGTCGTGACCTGGAATGTTTACAGTAATCGTTGAGCCTGGTTCTGCCTTACCTTTAACTGATGGGCTTTCGCTTGTAATCTCATCAGCTGTTGGCGCGTCTGGTGCTGTCTTGTCTGATACTGTTGTTGTCGCTTTGTCTGAAGTATTACCTGCTTTGTCTTTCGCAGTTACTTCGAGTTCTTCTCCACCTTGAAGGTCGACATCGTCAGGAATTTTAACAATGTAGTTTCCGTCGTCGTCCGCTGTTCCTGTTGATGTTGTGCCGTCCGGGAATTTAACTGTAACTGTTGAACCTGGTTCGGCTGTACCTGTAACTTCTTTATCTGTGCTGTTTACACCTTTAACTGATGGTTTGTTTGGTGCTGTCGCGTCAGTTACTGTTTTCTTAGTTTCTCCTGAAACGTTGCCGTCTTTGTCTTTAGCTGTAACAGTAATTTCTTCGCCACCTTCTAAGTCTTTCGGTAAGTCGATGCTGTAATTACCATCATCATCAGCTTTACCTGTGATTGGATCATGACCTGGAATGTTTACAGTGACTTCTGAGCCAGGTTCTGCTTTACCTTTAATAGCGTCATCTTCACTATTTACGTCTTCAGCTGTTGGTGCGTCTGGTGCTGTCTTGTCAGCTACAGTTGTTGTTGCTTTATCTGAAGTATTGCCTGCTTTGTCTGTCGCAGTTACTTCAAGTTCTTCTCCA
>NZ_KV804777.1:0-1883 GCF_001811435.1 Staphylococcus sp. HMSC071G07 | reverse complement strand
CAGATTAAGTTATTAAGGGCGCACGGTGAATGCCTTGGCACTAGAAGCCGATGAAGGACGTTACTAACGACGATATGCTTTGGGGAGCTGTAAGTAAGCTATGATCCAGAGATTTCCGAATGGGGGAACCCAACACGAGTTATGTCGTGTTATCGACATGTGAATTCATAACATGTCAGAAGGTAGACCCGGAGAACTGAAACATCTTAGTACCCGGAGGAAGAGAAAGAAAATTCGATTCCCTGAGTAGCGGCGAGCGAAACGGGAAGAGCCCAAACCAATGAGCTTGCTCATTGGGGTTGTAGGACACTCTGTACGGAGTTACAAATGTATTTGTTAGACGAAGTAGTTGGAAAGCTACATCAAAGAAGGTAATAATCCTGTAGTCGAAAATGAATACACTCTTGAGTGGATCCTGAGTACGACGGAGCACGTGAAATTCCGTCGGAATCTAGGAGGACCATCTCCTAAGGCTAAATACTCTCTAGTGACCGATAGTGAACCAGTACCGTGAGGGAAAGGTGAAAAGTACCCCGGAAGGGGAGTGAAAAAGAACTTGAAACCGTGTGCTTACAAGTAGTCAGAGCCCGTTAATGGGTGATGGCGTGCCTTTTGTAGAATGAACCGGCGAGTTACGATCTGATGCAAGGTTAAGCAGTGAATGTGGAGCCGTAGCGAAAGCGAGTCTGAATAGGGCGAATGAGTATTTGGTCGTAGACCCGAAACCAGGTGATCTACCCATGGTCAGGTTGAAGTTCAGGTAACACTGAATGGAGGACCGAACCGACTTACGTTGAAAAGTGAGCGGATGAACTGTGGGTAGCGGAGAAATTCCAATCGAACTTGGAGATAGCTGGTTCTCTCCGAAATAGCTTTAGGGCTAGCCTCAAGTGATGATTATTGGAGGTAGAGCACTGTTTGGACGAGGGGCCCCTCTCGGGTTACCGAATTCAGACAAACTCCGAATGCCAATCAATTTAACTTGGGAGTCAGAACGTGGGCGATAAGGTTCATGTTCGAAAGGGAAACAGCCCAGACCACCAGCTAAGGTCCCAAAATATATGTTAAGTGGAAAAGGATGTGGCGTTGCCCAGACAACTAGGATGTTGGCTTAGAAGCAGCCATCATTTAAAGAGTGCGTAATAGCTCACTAGTCGAGTGACGCTGCGCCGAAAATGTACCGGGGCTAAACATATTACCGAAGCTGTGGATTGTCCTTCGGACAATGGTAGGAGAGCGTTCTAAGGGCGTTGAAGCATGATCGCAAGGACATGTGGAGCGCTTAGAAGTGAGAATGCCGGTGTGAGTAGCGAAAGACGGGTGAGAATCCCGTCCACCGATTGACTAAGGTTTCCAGAGGAAGGCTCGTCCGCTCTGGGTTAGTCGGGTCCTAAGCTGAGGCCGATAGGCGTAGGCGATGGATAACAGGTTGATATTCCTGTACCACCCACTTTCGTTTTAAGCGATGGGAGGACGCAGTAGGATAGGCGAAGCGTGCGATTGGATGTACGTTCAAGCAGTAAGGCTGAGTGTTAGGCAAATCCGGCACTCGTCAGGCTGAGCTGTGATGAGGAGGGGGAATTGTTCCCCTGAGTCGCTGATTTCACACTGCCGAGAAAAGTCTCTAGCTAGAAAAGGGGTGCCCGTACCGCAAACCGACACAGGTAGTCAAGATGAGAATTCTAAGGTGAGCGAGCGAACTCTCGTTAAGGAACTCGGCAAAATGACCCCGTAACTTCGGGAGAAGGGGTGCTCTCTGGGGTGTACGCTCCGGAGAGCCGCAGTGAATAGGCCCAAGCGACTGTTTATCAAAAACACAGGTCTCTGCTAAACCGTAAGGTGATGTATAGGGGCTGACGCCTGCCCGGTGCTGGAAGGTTAAG
>NZ_KV804776.1:0-298 GCF_001811435.1 Staphylococcus sp. HMSC071G07 | reverse complement strand
AACGTTGCCGTCTTTGTCTTTAGCTGTAACTGTAATTTCTTCGCCACCTTGTAGGTCTTTTGGTAAGTCGATACTGTAGTTACCTTCATCATCGGCTGTTCCTGTGATTGGATCATGGCCTGGAATATTTACAGTAACTTCTGATCCTGGTTCTGCTTTACCTTTAATAGTGTCGTCTTCACTATTCACATCGTTCGCCGTTGGGGCATCTGGTGCTGTTTTGTCAGCTACTGTTGTTGTCGCTTTATCTGAAGTATTGCCTGCTTTATCTGTCGCAGTTACTTCAAGTTCTTCTCCA
>NZ_KV804775.1:0-207 GCF_001811435.1 Staphylococcus sp. HMSC071G07 | reverse complement strand
CGTCAATGAAAATGGTTCATTAGTCATTTACGGGTAGTAAACTTTTTGCTTTACCATTTTCATTTCCTTGTCTTGAAGTGTTTATTTTAAATTGTAGAGATAAAAGAATTAGTCGAGTATCATTCCTCTTTGCTCATTTACGGCTAGTAAATTCGCTTCATCCGAATGATTTTTTTTCGCGTTTGAAAGTGTCTCTGTTCACTCACT
>NZ_KV804774.1:0-114888 GCF_001811435.1 Staphylococcus sp. HMSC071G07 | reverse complement strand
AACTCTCCATAAAAAGCGTTTGATTAGCTCTGACAAGTGATGACAAACGATTTCATACTTTGTCGATTTCAACTTCGAGCTTGTTCATTTACCAAAGTAAAATCACTTCGCTCTCAGTCTCATCTTCTCGTCTGTCAATCGTTTTCATTCACTTGCTAATAAATAAGTGTTTATTGGAATTAACGTTGACATATTGTCATTTAGTTTTCAATGTTCATTATCGCGTTACAAGAATTAATTATAACACCTAGTTTGTATCGAGTCAACAACTTTTTTAAAACTAATTTTTTAAGTTTTTTATTTTCTTGACTCAACATTTAACATTCTATAGCGTTTCGTCAGATTTAACAAGTACCAAATTTACACTTTATTAAATCTCTCTTTAAACGAGATAAACAATCTCGTTTCGACGACTTTTTCATAGTATCAACTTTGCAATTATGAGTCAATGATTATCTTAAACTTTTTAGAAGAAATTTATCAGGCAAGAAGATGATAATTCACTAAATACCTCTTTATGTATCATCATTTGTCATTTCACAACAATCAAAGCTAGCAATACACTTGTTTATCAATAAGTTCACTCCATTAATTTAAGACATCAATCTTGAAACGAACTTCTTTTATGTCATATTACTTTTTTATCATTAACAGTATTTAATTCGTTATGAAAATACAATGACCAATAATTATCTTCTAATGATTTCAACTGTACTTACTAATCACTAAGTATCTTCGTTATAACTGTAAACAGTTTAGCCTATCCTTTTTCAATACATATCTATAATTTCCCTACTTTGGCATACACTTCTATCTATTAATGACTGTTTAAATATAGAAGATCCTATCTCAATATCACTTTCATACTATATATACAGTCTTCCCCTCCCCCTATTAACAACAAAGACCGCAAATCTACCCTCTACCTTAACCTACAATAAAAAACCGAGATCCTCGATAATTGGACCTCGGTAGAAATAAATTATTGTTCAATTACTGTACTTACACATCTTTATTCTGACAATCTTTGCATAAACCATAAATTTCCATACGGTGGTGTGACACATCAAATTCAGTTACGTGTTGCGCAAGTTGTTCCACTTCATCTAATAGAGGATAATGGAAATCCACAATCTTACCGCATTTTTCGCAAATCACGTGATAGTGATTGTGCGTATTAAAGTCGAAACGACTTGAAGCATCGCCATAAGTTAATTCTTTTACGATGCCATTATCTTTAAATACACGTAAATTATTATAAATTGTAGCTACACTAATATTTGGAAAATCAGGTGAAAGTGCTTGATAGATTTCATCTGCAGTTGGATGTGTATCTGCTGAAATCATGAATCTTAAGATAGCTTGGCGTTGTGGCGTGATTCTAATTCCAGCACTTCTTAAAGATGCAATTGAATCGTCGAGTTGATGTTCAACTGTTTCCATTTCCGCACTCATGTTCTTCACCGTCTTTCTATATAATAATAATTCTTACTTAATATTAATATAACTTTTCGTTCTTGAATGTGTCAATATTTTTATATCTATCCACGTTAGTATCCTTTATTAGGATCTGCCACATTCTCAATTAGCTTACCGTTATTGAGAAAATACTTCAAATTCGTCATAAATATATCTGTTGCTTCATGATAATTTTCTGTACCATTGCCTGTAATATGCGCAGTAATTGTTACGTTATCCATGTCATAGAATGGATGATCAGAATCTAAAGGTTCATTTTCAAAAACATCTAAAGTTGCATGACGAATCTCTTCACGTTTCAACACATCAATAAGCACATCTTCATCGACTATCGTACCTCGACCAACATTAATGAATAATGCTGAGTCTTTCATTTGTTTAAAATGACTTTCTTCTAATAAATGATACGTGACCTCCGTCTCAGGTAAAGCATTAATCACGATATCCGCTTCAGCAAGCGCCGCTTCCAATTCATCCATACTGTACGTATTATCGAAAAAGTCAGCTGAATGACCTGAGGTATTCACACCAATATTTGTCACACCCATGACTTCGAGCAATCGCGCTGTCTTCTGAGCAATCGCACCCGTACCTAAGAACAGTACAGTTTCTCCTGCTACTCGCTTACCAGTCAACTTAGAATCGTAGACGTGATTCTGTTGGTTGATGAACGATTGCTTCATATTCTTATAATCGTCAAGGATAAAGGCCAGGATAAATTCAGACATTTGTTTCGCGTGAATACCTCTACCATTCGTCAGCAATATGTTATGTTCAGAAATATAATCTAGAGGTAAGTTATTCACACCTGTCGCATACCACGCAATCCATTTCAAGTTCGGGCATTTCTTTAGGAATGCTTCATCGACTTGTCCGCTGTAACCGATAAGAATATCTATATCTTTACATTCTTCATCTTCAACTTGAAAGAGACCTTTCTTGAAACTGAAATCGATGTCAGGAAAGGCGTCTTTCAAACGTTGTTCGCTATCGCCTAAACGCTTTAAACTAACCACTTTCATCTTCATTCACCCCAATATTGCTTTTAATTCTTCCATTTGCGTTTTCACTTTAACTTTCTCAATGACGTCCATGATTTCACCATTTTCGTCAATTACAAAGGTAGTACGCACGATCCCCATAGATTCTTTACCAAATGATTTCTTCAATTGATACACACCTGTTGCTTCTGAAAGTTGATAATCTTCGTCTACCAACAGGTCAAAGTTTAAATCATGTTTCGTAATAAAGTTCTGATGCTTACGTTTCGTATCTCCACTGATACCGTACACTTGCACATCTAAATCGTTAAACATCTCAAGATTATCTCTGAAGTCACACGCTTCAGTTGTGCAAGTTGGTGTATTATCTCTCGGATAAAAGTATAAGATCGCTTTCTTCCCTTTTAAACTTTCTTTCGTAATTGTTTCACCATCTTGATTCTCCAATGCAAAATCTGGAAATTGCTCTCCTTTGGATAACATATACTCACCTGCTTCTTATTATTGTTACAAATATGATACGATAATAGTCGAAAATATAAAATTAAAAGAGGTTGATTAGAATGAATTTTAGTGAAAGCGAAAGACTTCAACACTTTTCTAATGAATATATACTCGGTGGGGTTAACTCACCATCTCGCTCATTTAAAGCAGTAGGTGGAGGTGCGCCGATCGTCATGAAAGAAGGTAAAGGTGCATACCTCTATGATGTAGACGGCAACAAGTACATTGATTACCTTCAAGCATACGGGCCAATCATCACTGGGCAAGCGCATCCGCATATTACGAAAGCGATTCAAGAACAAGCTGCGAAAGGCGTGCTCTATGGTACGCCTACAGAGCTAGAGATTGATTTCGCGAAGAAATTACGTGAAGCGATCCCTTCCCTAGAGAAGATTCGTTTCGTTAACTCAGGTACTGAAGCTGTGATGACAACAACTCGTGTTGCGCGTGCATATACGAAACGCAATAAGATTATTAAATTCGCCGGACAATATCACGGTCACTTCGACCAAGTGCTCGTTGCAGCAGGTAGTGGTCCTTCTCAACTCGGCTCTCCTGACTCAGCAGGTGTACCGCAAAGTGTAGCTAAAGAAGTCATCACTGTTCCATACAACGATATTGATGCATATAAAGAAGCCATCGATCACTGGGGTAACGATGTAGCTGCTGTACTCGTGGAACCCATTGTGGGTAACTTCGGTATGGTCGAACCTCAACCTGGTTTCCTCGAAGAAGTGAACCGCATTACACACGAGAATGGCAGTCTCGTTATATACGACGAGGTCATCACGGCTTTCCGCTTCCATTACGGAGCTGCACAAGATCTTTACAAAGTTTATCCTGACTTAACTGCTTTCGGTAAAATTGTCGGCGGTGGTCTTCCAATCGGTGGCTACGGTGGCCGTCAAGATATTATGGAACATGTAGCACCATTAGGCCCTGCTTATCAAGCTGGAACTATGGCAGGTAACCCACTCTCTATGAAAGCAGGTATCGCATTATTAGAAGTACTTGAACAAGATGGTGTATACGAAGAACTAGATCGTCTCGGTAAACGTCTAGAAGATGGACTTAACGAGTTGATTGAGAAACACAATATTACTGCGACAGTTAACCGCGTGTATGGTGCGTTAACGCTCTACTTTACAGACGAAAAAGTTACAAACTATGATCAAGCTGAAGCTGCTGATGCTGAAGCATTCTCTGAATTCTTCAACCATATGTTGCGCCAAGGTATCAACTTAGCGCCATCTAAGTTCGAGGCATGGTTCTTAACGACTGAACATACAGACGAAGATATTGATAAAACGTTAGAAGCAGCCGACTACGCCTTTAGTCAGATGAAATAATATTGACCTTTCGCTATAATCGTTGTATAACAAAGTAATAACTTTAATATTAAGATGAGATAGAAAGGAGCGAGATATTTGAAGTTAGGCGCTAGAATTATAAAGACCGGCATCGCGATTATGCTTGCTTTATTTATCGCTTCTTTCTTACCTAAAGACGCTGGAATTAAAGCAATCGCGGGTGTCAGTGCCGTCGTAGCGATGCAGCCCAGCGTCTTTCGTTCTATCAAGACGATTTCAGATCAAGCGATAGGTAACGTCATCGGAGCATCGCTGGCCGTTGCGATGGTATTTATGTTTGGACAGCACATCATCATAATGGGTGTGACCGTTGTCTTGCTCATCGCAATATTATTCCGTTTCAAACTTGCACACGTTGCGACGTTGGCGAGTGTTACGGCGTTGATTATTATGGGACAACAGACTGGTTCATTCTACATTTCAGCATTCTATCGCTTTGTGATGGTCATGATTGGTGTACTCAGTTCTTCTATCGTTAATTTAATCTTCTTACCACCGAAGTTTGAATCTAAGATTTACTACAACGCTTTAAATATAACGTCAGACATCTTCGTTTGGTTCAAACTCGTGCTGAATGATACATCTGAGTATCAGAATATTAAAGAAGATAGAGGCTTGATTCGAGAACGCCTAGATCGCTTAGAGCAGACATTTTCCTACTATGAGGAAGAACGTTCTTGGACTAAAAAGCAAGCGTACGCGCAAAATCGTAAGAAGATCTTATTTAAAGAAGTGGTTCGTAGCACGCGTAAAGCATATGAAGTTCTTAAACGTATGAATCGCTATCAAAATGATTTGCATAATCTAAATCAAAGTTTATTGCTTCAAATTAAACTTGAGTTGGATTCACTTATCACCTATCATGAACAAATCTTTATCAGTCTATCTAAGAAAGCGCGTTACGACGCACGTCAATTAGATAGTCAGATTGAGAATCCACAGAAAAAAGAATTAATAGATGCGTTCTTCAACGATATTACTAAAAATCCAGTACCTGAAGACTACTCATCTGCAAATATCATGCAAATTGTCTCAAGTATTGAGGAATATCGTTACACACTCGAACACTTAGATCGTTTGCGTATCAGTTTCTTCTCTTACCATCACAATGATAATGAAATCGATATTTTAGATGAAGATTTCGATTTATAGTGAATAACGAATGGAATTATATTTCCTTATCATTAAAAATAGCCTGTAGAGTAACGAAGATCTCAGCGTCTTCAACTCTACAGGCTTTGTTATATTATAAATCTTGGATTCTGAATAAATGCTCGTAAGCACCTTTTTTCTCTAATAGTTCTTGATGTGTACCCGTTTCGACAATTTGACCATCTTCCATGACTACAATTTTATCAGCATGCGTAATTGTAGAAAGACGGTGAGCAACGATTAAAGTCGTACGGTCGCGACTTAAGACATTTAAGGCGTCTTGAATAATTGCTTCACTCTCTAAGTCTAGCGCACTTGTTGCTTCGTCTAGGATGATAATAGGTGGATTGTTGAGGAAGATACGGGCGATAGAAATACGCTGTTTCTGTCCTCCTGAAAGCTTCACACCACGTTCGCCGACTTCTGTATCGTAGCCATCAGACAACGTCATAATAAAGTCGTGTGCGTTGGCTTTCTTGGCTGCATCTACTATTTCCTCTTCTGTCGCATCGGGTTTACCCAACAGGATGTTCTCTCGAATCGTATCTGAGAAGAGAACATTATCTTGTTGAACGAGACCAATTTGATGGCGGAGGCTTCCAGTTAAGAACTCTTTCAAGTTATGACCATCAATTGTAATCTCACCTTTAAGCGTGTCATAGAAGCGCGGAATGAGGTTGATGAGCGTTGATTTACCTCCCCCACTCATACCGACAAAGGCCACCGTTTGTCCTTGTTCGATATCAAGGTTGATGTCTTTTAAGATCATAGACTCATCTTCGTTATATTTAAAATACACATGGTTCATTTGAATGTTGCCGTGTTCGATTGGAATCGGCTGCGCACCGATATTATTTTTAATATCATAGTCCTCGTCCATCAATTGAAAGACACGATCCATAGATGCGAAACTCTGCGTTAAAGTCGTAAA
This sequence comes from Staphylococcus sp. HMSC071G07, assembly GCF_001811435.1. Lineage (NCBI taxonomy): Bacteria > Bacillati > Bacillota > Bacilli > Caryophanales > Staphylococcaceae > Staphylococcus > Staphylococcus sp. HMSC071G07. The sequence goes on along the minus strand of NZ_KV804774.1, from coordinate 108,451 downwards.
TGATGACACGAGACGTCTCAACGGACCGAAGAGTTGCTCTAAGTAACCGACGAACGCCGCTAACGTACCCACGGTGATAGAACCGTTGATCGCGAGATAAGCACCTACACCAATGACGATGAGTGGCCCAAGATCCGTCACTGTGTTAATAGCTGCGAAAGAATTCGCGTTCCAACGTGTATGTGTAAAAGCACGATGTAGGAAATGTCTATTATGTTTATCAAAGTTCTCTGCTTCGTTGTCTTCAATAGCGAAACTTTTAATCACAGACATCCCTTGCACACGTTCGTGTAGAAAGCCTTGTACTTCAGCTAAAGCTTGAGATCTCTTGCGTGTCAAGCGTCTCAAACGACCGAAGAAGAAATAAACCGTAAGAATGTAGAACGGGAAGATAAAGATCGCTGCTAGCGTCAACTTAATGTCTAAGACGAACATAATCGTTAAGGCAATCACGATTGTGACACAGTCGAGCCAGATGTTCATCAATCCTGTTAAGATAAAGTCTTTCGTTTGTTCCACGTCATTGATCACACGTGAAATAATTTGCCCCGCTTGATTATTCGCATAGAAACGCGCACTTAATGCTTGTAAATGATGATAGAGTTTCTTACGTATATCATATAGAATCTTGTTACTTGTCCACTGCGCCAAGTATTGACGTAAGTATTCAATAGGCGGTCGAATGACCGCAAAGATAAACACGGCAATACCTAATGAAATCGCTAAACGAATAAATTTATCGTGATTCGTCAGCGTGTGATTATCGATGACACCATCAATGACGTATTTAATCAATAATGGTATGAGCATAGGTATACCGAATTTAATAATACCGATAATAATCGTGGCAATGATACGCCAACGATACGGTTTAACAAATTCGAGATATCTTCGAATCATGATGCGTCCCCCCACTTTCATCAAAGTGAAACGGGAGTGAAACTACTTTGAGCGCTTCATTTCAACTCAAGTTTCACCCCCGCAAGTAAGATGCGCGGCTAAGATTTGAATCTCAGTCTACTGCGCACCTGCAATTGCGTTGAATCAGAATCATTTAAGGTTATATTGAGGTATGTGCCTTGCTGACCTCAACTCTAAGATACCTTACGTAAGTTATTTAACGCATATAACTTCAGTAATAACCTCAACCTTGTTAACGACATTGTTATCACTATATCGAATTTGATTCTGTAACGCATGGATAATGCTTATAAATCAAGCAATTCCATCAATCTATAAGTATTCAACTACTACACTAATATGTTTACTTAATAGTTACGTACTTTACGATAACGCTCTCGCCAAATCTTGATGAAATCTGGCGCAAATGGACCTTTCTTCTGTTCGATCCATTGTTGCAGTATATCTACATTTCTACGCAATATGAGATCAATGTCATCTGGATAATTCATCTGACGCATATGTTGCTCATATTCATCCTCATCGAGTAAATGGTATTTACCATTTGGATAAACTTTGATATCTAAATCGTAGTCGATATATTTCAACGCTTCTTCATCACAAACGAATGGTGAGGACAAATTACAATAGTAATACACGCCATCTTCTCTAAACATGCAGATCACATTGAACCAGTATTCAGAATGAAAGTAGACGATAGCTGGTTCTCGAGTAATCCAAGTTCGGCCATCACTTTCTGTGACTAACGTATGGTCATTACCGCCAATTACGACATGATCTGTCCCTTTCAAGATTGTCGTTTCTGACCATACTCTATGAATATTTCCATCATGTTTGTAACTTTGAATCTTAATATTCTGGCCTTCGCTAGGTATGGATTCTTTCACCATCTTCCACACCACCCTTATAATTTATTCACATTCAAGATTATAACATAGCCTGTTGCTCACTCCGAACATTACCGACTATCGGATTGTGAAAGATATTTCTCAAATATTTTCGTCATACTTACTGGAAAGTTGAATTTCTCCTTAGACTCGACCGGCATCCACGTCATCTCTTCTGGTAACTCAAATTGGTTCTCGTTCACAGGTTGTTGCAGTACGTAAACAGACATGTCCCACGTGAGATGCGTGAATTGATGTTTAAGCTGCATAAGCTGTTGCGCATCCCATGCATATCCGTCACCTAACCACGTTTGCAATTCATGAGATTGATTCTTTTCAACCATCGGAAATTCCCACATACCATTGAGTAACTTTTCCTGTCTCTGCTCAACGAGTAACTCGCCCTTTTCATTCTTTATAATAAAAACATCTAACTTTTTCGTTTTCTTCTTTACCTTTGTCGTTTTAACAGGTAAATCGAGCACAGTTCCAACGTGAAAAGCTGAGCAATGTTCTTGTACAGGACAGAATAAACATAATGGCGATTTCGGTGTACATACCAGCGCACCAAGTTCCATCATAGCTTGATTAAACTGTCCCGCTTCACTTTCCACATAAGGTTGTAGTTCTTGTTCAAATGCCTTTCTCGTAGATTGTAGCTTCGTATCCCGTGTGTCATTGTTCAAGCGCGACCACACTCGAAAGACGTTGCCATCTACAGTAGGTAAAGGATAATCAAATGCGATGCTCATCACTGCTGCTTGTGTATATGGCCCCACACCTTTCAAAGCTTTAAAGTCTTCTGGGTCTCTAGGTACTGTGCCTTGATATGTATGATGTACTTCCTTGACTGCTTGATGAAAATTACGGGCACGACTGTAATAACCGAGGCCTTCCCATAACTTTAATACCTCATCCTCTCGCGCTTCACTTAAATCCTCAATAGTAGGGAAACGCTCAATAAAACGTCGATAGTAATCTCTGACAGTATTCACCTGTGTTTGTTGAAGCATCACTTCGCTTAACCAAATATAATAAGGATTACGCGTTTCACGCCACGGCATTTCGCGCTGATTGGCATCAAACCATTCCAATAAATCTTGTTTAAAGGTTGCTTCTTGTAACATAAATTGACTGACTCACTTTCCTTCTATGTTTATTTACACAATACTATGCGCAGTTATTTCGTTTTCCAAATAAATAGCTTATAATATTTACTAGACAAACTGAAATGAAATGAGTGAACGATATGGATACAGCTACACACATAGCGATGGGTGTAGGCTTAACGGCAATTGCCACTCAAGATCCAGCAATGGCAGGTTCATTTGCAGCCACAGCCACGACATTAATCGCTGGTTCGTTAATCCCTGACAGTGACACCGTGTTGAAATTGAAAAATAATGCGACTTACATTGCAAACCATCGCGGTATCACACACTCTATACCCTTTACAATACTCTGGCCAATATTATTATCACTGCTGGTGTTCGTGTTCTTCAAACATATTGATGTCACCCATGTGTGGATGTGGGCGCAACTAGCGGTCTTTCTCCACGTCTTCGTCGACATCTTTAATTCTTACGGCACCCAGGCGTTGCGGCCAATTACGAATAAATGGATACAACTGAGTGTCATCAATACCTTTGACCCAATCATCTTCATCATCTTATGTTTAGGCATCGTGATATGGCTCTTCGGAGTTCATCCATTCATCGTGTTCTTTCCGATTATCGCCATTCTGTTCCTATACTATATCATACGTTTCAGAATGCAAGCGATGTTGAAGAGACAAGCACTTAAAGCGATTCAGGAAGAACATAATCCGGTTAAGGTTTTCGTAGCTCCGACGATGAAATTCATGGAATGGCGCATCGCGATTCAAACAGATCAATATGATTATGTAGGTCGAAGTTATGGTCGAAACATTGTTTTTAGTGATAAAACGAAACGAGAATCGCTACCAAGTTCTGATTTCATGAAATATGTTAAAGATGACGTGAATATTAAAACATTCTTAAACTTCTCTTCAATTTATCGTTGGCAAGCGACACCACAAGAAGATGGTTCGACAGAAATTCGTCTCATCGATTTGAGATATTTAAAGAATGGACATTATTCATTTGTAGCGATTGCGCATTTAACACAAGATCACACCATCGATCATTCCTACATCGGTTGGGTGTTTAGTGAAGAGAAATTACAGAAGAAATTATATGCACATTAGTGTGTAGAATAGGATAGATACTACATCCTAAATAAGAGCTCAGAATGTAACTTCTACATTCTGAGCTCTTTTGATTATTGATATTTAGAGGTTTCTACACCTAACTTAGTCTGTTCACGAACCGTTTTATCCGCTTCTTGAGTGGATGTTGATTTATCTTCAGTAGAAGTGTTCACCTCTTGTGACTGCCCTACTTTTTCTTCACGACTTTCCTGGTTACCGGAATACTCTCCAGTAGTGGCTTTTTTATTTTTAACCTTAGCTTTAACGGTTTTATTTTTACTATTACCATCGTCAAACTCATCGCTGTGCGGCGTAACTTCAAACTTCTGATAAGCCACATAGCGGTTTAAAGCATAAATCACTACGAAGCCTATTGCGATAAGGAGACACTCATAGAGATGATAGGCGATATTACTTACACTCGTCAATCCAATGACATTTGCCTCAGCTGAACCTTTAACTAGATAACAAACAGGATTCAACATAATGAGATGCGTCCATACTGAACCTGTGTGACTCGGTATATAAAGGATCGGAACAAGTAGAAAACTAAGTATCACTAAACTATAAAATAAGATGCGTGTACGGCGATAAAGTACAGCGAGTAATCCTAGAATACTTGCAACGACAAACATCAATGGTAATGACATCACACTGTATAAGATCGTACCAAAGACAGAGCTATCAATATTAACAGGTGTAGTCAGTAAGATGATTAAGTTGACGACCCACATGAGCACCGCATAAATAACTGAAATGAGTGCAACATGAAAGTAAGGTGACATCTTAAACATCTTCATGACGACTACATCTTGTTTGAAATAGTAATAGGCGTGGCGCACACCGGTCCAGAAGAAGATGAACGTTGTGAGTCCAGTTAAGCGGTAATACCATCTCGCAGCCGTGATATCAGTGACACCTGCCGCTTTTGTTACTATAACAAGCAAGATGAGCAAGACGAGAGCGACAGCTGCTGGTAAAGCAAACCATCGCCATTGTTTCGCAATGCGCGCTTTACTCAGTTCCCACAGATTAGGAATCGTTTTATAAAAATTTATCAATTCATCAATCATGTTACGCACCTACAATTCAATATATAACCATTTATTATGTTTCAAATCAGCAATATAGTAGCCATCGTCCGACTTCGCAATCCAAGTATTACCCTTAATATCGTATTTCTGCTTTAATTTAGACTTGTCCGTCATCGGATAAACAAAGCCAGTCAGCTTATTCTCATCGTTGAATAACATAGATATCGGTTGTTCAGTTACAGGTACTACGAGACGATTGTTCTTACCTTTTTCTGGAACCAGTGAGTCGGTAACTTTCTTATGTTGTTGGTGTAAATGACTATTATAGTACTCGTAATAATTGCTATAACTTTTACCCATATAAGTGGAAAGTGTCTCGCGACTGTGTTTCTCATATAAACCTGCTGGGTCAAAGTAACGCACATCGTTTTTAGCAATCTGATAATGCTTACCATCAATTTCTACACGATAATGTTTACTGTTCTCCCCAGTAATCGTTAACAAACTATAGCGGGCAGCTTGACGATTCGATGTGTGATGCAAGCCTTTTAAAGTAATGTGAGAGTCAAGTACCATGCCGTATGCCAGCTTATCCTCAAACGAATGCGCCTGCTGATTCTGAATCGTCTCTTGAGCTGTATTCTTAGGCATTGGTATGACACCTAAGTTCGCAAACATTAGCGCCACCATCAATAAAGCCCCTACCGTAAAGGTCACGAGCAAAGTCCAAAAGCGCGTTAAAGCGACAGGTGGTTTCGCGTGATTGTAGCGTTCCACACGTTTAAAGTTATATGTAAGCTCTGGCATATGGCTACGACTGGCTTTCCAATCATGGTCAAACGTCTCATGCTCTTCTTCTGTCGTAAGAGATTGACGATCTTTCTCGTGCTCTTGAAAGACGGGTAACAGCTGTCTGATTGAACCCTCTTTACGCAATTGACCATGTGATATCCATGCGAGATAGTTTGTCACTTGCGGCAGACGGTGTATATCGTCATCGATTACTACCATGGTCAAATTGTCCTCTATGTATTCACGTGACAGATTAATTGCTTCGTCAAAGAAATGCTCATTTAGATGTCGAATGACTTGATTAAAGATAAGAATACTTGAATGTGATGTACGCGCTAATCCGAAGAGCAGTTGCGCGTATTCACTATCACTTAATTGACAAACTTGAACATCGCTTTTATCAGCGAGATGGGCATATTTTAAGATTTGACTGACTTTATGGTCATTCACTTTAACAGGAAACATCTTAACACTTTGAGCAACGAGATCTTGCACTGTTTCTGTGTGTAAATGCTTATCGTGGATGTCGCCATAGTATAAATCGGTACGCAATATGTATTTCCCTTTATCTGGTTTCGTTTCACCAGCAAGGATACTACCAAGTATTTCCTTTGAAGACTGCGGTTCCCCAAGAATACCGAGCGCTTCCCCTTCATAAATATGTAAGCTAATATTATTTAGCTCGATATCCTCCGCTTCATAACCAAAGGGCGCATACCACTTTTTTGATTGTTGATTTCTATAGTAATGCGTTACATTAAGTAACTTTAATATAATCGAACTACCCATCCTATTTCATCCTTCTATATTTGTAGTAATGCTAAAGGTAAACCTTCTTCAGGTTGGTTGCTATTAATACGATATCCCCATGCAAAGACGCCTTTTAAACGTTCCACTTTGAAATAGCCTTCAGAACCATCGTTCAATTTATAAATACGTCCCAATTGAACTTTGTCTCTATCGACAAGATAGCTTTCAGCAACAATCGTTTTACTCACATAAACGTCGTATTCGTTATAAATTCCATTCATTTCAGCTTTACGCATCTTTTCTTTATAGCCTTGAATTTCGTGACGAATTTCTTGTTCCGTCATCTCACTCAATTTCTTCTGTTCCATTTGTAATACCACTTTCTTCTAATTTTGTCTTAATTTTATCATAACTATACCCTTTTCTCATAAGAGCTTCTATCGTTTTCATCCGACATTGATTCCCATCGTATTTACGCGCGTACTTATTGTAGGCCTTTTCCAAATCTTTCTGCAATAACTCATCCACGACAGCTTCATCTTGTGAGAAGTCCATCTCTTGGAAAGCGTGATCAATCATTTCATAAGTATAACCTTTCTGAAGGAGAGATTGCTTCACTTTAGCTTGCACTTTGGCTGGTGGTCCTTTCTTCTGACGCAGAATCTTCTCAGCTACCTTCACGACTTGGTCTAAAGACTGTTCTTCTTCATAGCGTGCGGCGTAATCCTCAATGAGATGCGTTTCAATGCCAGCTTGATAGAGTTTCTGCTTATATACCTCAGGGCCTTTGTCAGACGTTTGAATCATCGTATTCTTCAAACTCTCCGCATAATCTTCATGATCAATCAACTTTTGTTCATAGCAGAATGCAATCACTTGCGCAATCACTGGTTCACTGATTTCTTGGTCACTGAGATGCTTAACCACCTCACGCTCAGAACGTTTGCGATACGAAATGTAGTTAATCGCACTATTAATACCTTGACGATATTGTTCATATGACTGGATGTCCGCCATTTCCGCTGGTGACACTTCTTGATTCTTCTTCAAGTTAAAATGTGCGAGTGTATTAATATCAATCCCCATCTCAAATTCACCATCGAGATAGAGATTAAAACGTTCTTTATTTTTCCGTTGAACTTCTATCTTGGTAATCTTCGGCATAGGTCTCACTCCACCTTTTAGAATAACGCATTAGCGCTTCATTTTGAATGATTCACTAATGGTAAAATGATAGATCATCAAGTGCAAATCATAGCACAAGCACATGATTAAACCATCATGCGAAGTCTTCAATCATAATCTTAGACAATTCCGAGCTGTTGAATGGCTTCTTCGTATTGTTTATCCGAAATGAAATCTTGTTGTTTCATCTTCTCAAGATTCACTTTTACTCTGTTTTTAAAGTTGTCCGACATATCGTTGATGTCGTAAATACTTGGTGCATTAATTTTACTAGCTAAAATCGCACTTTGCAGAACAGTGATCTTCGGCATAGCTGAATTATTACTGTTCGTCGTTACACCAAAGTAATGATTCGCCGCACCTTCGACTGTATATTGGTCATCGCCGAAATAAATATTATTCATATAAAAGCTCAGAATCTGATCTTTATCGTAGTTCTTTTCCACACGATGAGCCACACATAGCTCTTTAACTTTACGAGTAAATGACCGCTCATTATCATAAAAATAATTCTTCACTACTTGTTGGGTAATAGTACTTCCACCTTGTACATTACGATCACTTAAAGTTGAAAATAATGCACGCGAGGTCCCTTTCACATCGAAACCATGGTGATGATAGAAACGCTCATCCTCCATAGCGATGAAAGCTCCTTTGGTATAAGACGGCATATCTTTCGCACTGACGAAAGATTCTTTATCCTCAATCGACTTTAGATCTTTAACATTTGCAGATAGAGAGAAATAATACATCACACCGATAAAGATACCAGCAATAATAACGAGAAGAAGTATGAGCTTGGCTACGAGACCCATCCCTTTCTTCTGACGCTTAGGCTTCCCAACCGGTTGATAATACGTATTATATTTAGGTGAATGTCTCTCTTCACTTGATGTGTAAGTCGGCTTTAATCGTTCACTTCGTTTCATCCGCTAACTCCTTTAACATAATCACTCTTATTATAAGCGAGTTTAGCAACACTTTACATCTATATCTACTCTATCTTAGAAAAATCAGTCCAGGGACTTAGCGATGTATGTAGGTAAATTAATAGTTGCAATCCTTCTTCAACATTATAAAAAGGGAGAACTTCACGATAGAAATTCTCCCTTAACGAAAGATTGAGTTATACTTCCTTGCGTATAGCGATAATGCTTTATCAATGATTAATTAACCATTAAGTTGGTTAACGATTTCTTTATTGAAGTCATCTAAATCGTCAGGAGTACGGCTTGTAACGATGTTGTTATCTACTACAACTGATTCGTCAACGACTTGAGCTCCTGCGTTAGATAAGTCTTTGCGTACGTTTAGTACTGCTGTTAACGTACGACCTTGTAAGTCATCTGTATCGATTAAGATTTGTGGACCGTGGCAAATTGCGAATGCTGGTACATCATTTGTAGTGAAGTATTTAGCAAATGCGCCAAAGCGTTGTTCAGCGTCACCTCTTAAGTGGTCTGGAGAGAAACCACCAGGGATTAATAATGCGTCATATTCTTCAGCTTTCGCTTCACTGATTCCACGATCTACAGTGATTTTAGTACCGTGTTTACCTACGATTTCACTAGCAGCTTCGAAACCTACAACTTCTGTTTCGTGTCCTGCTTCTTCAATCGCTTCTTTAGGACTAGTTAATTCAACATCTTCAAATTCATCTGTTGCAATGATTGCTACTTTTTTAGCCATTACGACATCACCTTTCTCTTCTTTGTATATAGTTATGTAATATCCAAATGTTAGAAAGGTTAAACATACAAGTTAAGTCAGAATTAGTTTGAAATGATAGTTTGTGACGTCTGATTCTGCGTCAAAGCAATTTATTGTTCATCTGCTGGATGGCTCACCGATTTCACTTTTTCTTCGAGTTGGTCGAGTAACCCTATCCATTCATCAATATCCTCAACGCGTACTTGGTTAGGATTCACTTGATCGATATCAGTGATAAATTGTTCTAAACGAGATTTAATTTGATCGATAGTTTGTGTTTCAGACATGTATGATTAGCTCCTTTTTATCTAGTAAACTCATCTTAACATGAGTCTCTTCTCTTTGAACAGGTCTCAAGGACTTCACTAAATCACCCCTAACTGTTATGATGTTCAGTGATTAATACTTACGTGAGACCATACCATTTACTTTTTTAAAATGAGTCTGGGCAAAGTAACATAGCGAACCACTTCTCTTACATACACGAGTCACTCTGAGGTCCAAGACTTTTTTAAAAATCAGCACCTAACGTAAGTAAAAATGATATTGGAGATATAATAGAAAGAAGGATATAGAATGACGTTACATACCGTCAATCGGAAGCAACCGATTTCAATCAATAATGACCCATGGGAAGCTTATAATGATATTGAGAAACACGGTCGCTTAACATTGAGCAACGTCGAATTTACAACGACGAACCTCTGTAACATGCGTTGTAGTCACTGTGCGGTCGGTTATACATTGCAGACGAAAGATCCAGAACCGCTTCCAATGGATTTAATCTATCGCAGATTAGACGAAATACCACATCTCACTACGATGTCCATTACTGGCGGCGAGCCGATGTTCTCAAAGAAATCAATTAAGAATGTGGTCAAACCTTTACTTAAATATGCGCAAGATCGTGGGATATACGTGCAGATGAACTCCAACTTAACGCTGCCTCAAGATCGTTACCTCGATATCGCTGAATATATTGACGTAATGCATATTTCACATAACTGGGGAACGATTCAAGAGTTTACTGATGTTGGTTTCGGAGCGATGAAGAAACAACCCCCACTTAAAGCGAAACTTAAATTATATGAACAAATGTTAGATAATGCTTCAACGCTATCAGAGCAAGGCATGTTTATCTCAGCTGAAACGATGCTCAATCAGAGTACAGTTCCCTATTTAGATAAAATTCATCGAGAAATCGTTGAAGATATGAAATGTAGTCGTCACGAAGTTCATCCTATGTATCCTGTGGACTTTGCGAGCAGTTTAAATGTCTTATCATTACAAGAAATGAAAGATGCGATTCGTCATCTTCTTGAAATTCGTGATCCAGAGACTTGGATGCTCTTTGGTACGCTACCCTTCTATCCTTGCATTGACGATGAAAGTGACCAAGCTCTATTACAAGAATTACGCAATGCACATAATGTGACGATGCGTAATGATCCAGATGGACGGAATCGTTTGAATGTGAACGTCTTTACTGGAGATGTCATTGTGACTGACTTTGGAGATGACAACGGTTCGATTTCTAACATTCAAAATGACCGTTTGACTGATGTATTTGATCAATGGCTTGAAACTTCATTAGCGCAATCATTAAATTGCCATTGTCCAGCTTTCAAATGTTTAGGACCAAACGTCTTAGTTAAAGACACGTATTATCCAAATACTAACTTCAGACATAACGAGAAGATCATGCACGACAAATATAATATGAAGTAGGCTTATATACGATGTTGTGGCAGCAATGCTCACGATTTTACCGCCTATCCTCAAACAACAGTGAACCCCCGAGATGAGAAGATCACATTCTTCATCCCGGGGGTTTTCATATTTCTTGATACTTTAACCTTATATTACTCTAAATCTAATGTTTTAGATAAGAATTCAATTGTATGTTTACTTTCTTGACGACGTTCTTTTCTGCGTTTAACTCGTGCTATTGCAGTTTCGTGGAACCATTTTTCAATTTCAGTTTCTGGAACGACATCAGGAATTTCAGTAGGTTTACCATCTTCACCTAGCGCAACAAATGTTAAGAAACTTAAGGCAGCTAAATGACGTTCACCTTTCAACACGTCTTCCATAATAATTTGAATACATACTTCCATTGAAGATGTTCCTGCATATGAAACCATTGCTTCGTAAGTTAAGACGTCTCCTGTCTTAATCGGTTTCAAGAAGTCTACTGAGTCTGTAGAAGCTGTAACGACGATAGCGTTACTGTGGCGCATCGCTGTGATTGCAGCAATTTCATCAATGTTAGCCATCAATGTGCCACCAAATAACGTCTGCATGTGGTTAGTATCTTGAGGATATACTTGTCTATTCTTAATGCTCTTACTTTCGGCCATAGTTTTAGAATGTCTATTACTCATTATTATTTCCCTTTCATTAGTTGTATTGTGCAAACATACACATTATATCGGAAAACAAATTGTTTTAAAAGCACTTGAGACTAAGTTTATGCTTGTGCCCAATTTCCGTTCTCGAACACAGGCACTTCCTCATCATCTTGCGTGATACCTGTAATGCGTAAATCAGGACTACCAATCATAAAATCAACGTGGACGAGAGAATCGTTTAACCCACTCTCAAGTTTCTCTTCAGTAGACATTTCAGTTCCACCTTTAACGTTAAAGCCGTAAGCAGAGCCTAAAGCGATATGACAAGATGCATTCTCATCGAAAAGTGTGTTGTAAAAGACCGTATTGCGATTTGAAATAGGTGAATCATCAGGTACAAGTGCAACTTCACCTAAGCGTTTAGCCCCATCATCCGTGTTAAGTAAATCGCGTAATACAGATTCGCCTTGCTCAGCTTTAAAGTCCACAACTTCACCATCTTTGAAAGTCAATGTGAAGCCATCAATGATTGTGCCATTATAGCTAAGCGGTAATTTGTTCGTTACGTGCCCATCAACTTTCATACGATGAGGTGCTGTGAACACTTCTTCAGTAGGAATGTTTGCGACGAATTCTTGGCCATTTGAAGTATAGCTTGTCGCATCTTCCCAAATATGTCCTTCCGGTAGACCAATTGTTAAATCCGTACCTTCAGATACATAATGCAACGCTTTGAAATTTGCTTTTTGTAAATAGTCTGCATGAACGCTTAAATTGTCCACGTGTACTTTCCAGTTCTGCACCGGATCGTTGCCATCTACTCTAACGATGTCGAACACTTCATCAATAAATTTCTCAAACGCTTCTTCAGTAGATAACTCTGGATAAACGCGTTGAGCCCAAGCTTTAGATGGGAAGGCTGCAACACACCATGGAAATTCGTTCTTCTGCGTTGCTTCCATATAGTCTTTATACGCCTTACCATACTGTTGTTGGAAAGCAGCAATCTTCTGACTATCGATGCCGTTGAGTAAATCCGGATCATCTGTGAGTAATGCAAGGTTCGCTGCACCGCGTTTCATGTAATCCATACGCGCCTCTACGTCATAATCTTTAACTGCGCTATTCTCAAAGTATGACACTGGTTCATTCTCATAGCGTAAGCGTTTTAATGTATCATCGCTATAGTTAACACGCACATCTGATGCACCACGCCGATAAGCGGCTGCTACAATTTCATGTGTGAGCTCTAAAGCATCTACACTTGAGCGAATAAATACAGGTTGACCCTCTTGTACATTCATCCCTACTTGTACGAGCAACTCTGCATATTGCTGTAATTTGTCTTGATAAGTTGTCATTCCCTTTCACCTCTTATTGACGTAATTGTCCGAGTGAATCAGCAATCGCTGTGATTTCACTAGGTGTAAATGAATCTTTCATAGAAACATAGCTATGAATTTGTTTAATTTCATCTGAATCTGCGTCCTCAAATTTATCAGGATCGATTAAACTTTGATTGACGACATTCAGTTTCTGTCTAATTTCCTCAATCATCTCTTTATTTGACGCCATATAAATCTTCACTCCTTTATTTCAACATTCTATCAAATTATCTTTTATTGTAAAATGTTGGATAAGTTGTGATTGAGTCATTATAGTAGACTATATAGTATAACGATGAGAATAAACAGGCAGGAGGTATACATATGGTAACAGTGGCATTTGTATGTTTAGGAAATATTTGTCGTTCACCTATGGCTGAAGCGATCATGCGTCAACGGTTGAAAGACCGGGGTATCGAAGGTGTCGAAGTACAATCACGAGGCACAGGACGTTGGAACTTAGGCGAACCCCCTCATCCGGGTACACAGGACATTCTAGATGAACACGATGTGCCTTACGATGGTATGATCAGTGAATTATTTACTGCAGACGACGACTTCGATTACATCATTGCGATGGATCAAAGCAATGTGGATAATATTCGCCAAATTAATCCAAATCTTCAAGGGCAATTGTTTAAACTGCTAGAATTTAGTAATATGGAAGAGACAGATGTACCGGACCCTTACTATACAAATAATTTTGAAGGTGTTTATGAAATGGTACAATCATCTTGTGATAATTTGATCGATTTCATCGTGAAAGATGCAAATCTAGGAGAGGAGTAATATTATGCAAAACAAATTAGTTCCGGGTATTCTTATCGGCGCAGTCGTTGGCGGCTTAGCGACTTTAGCTGATAAATCAACTCGCCAATCTTTACGCCGTTCAGTGAAAGATATCAAAGAAGGTAATCGTTCTTCTAAACCTTCAGCAATCTCAAACATTAAAGACGAAGTCCTCTACTGGAAAGATACTTTAGAAGAAATTAGACGTAATAATCCAGATTTAGAGAAACAACTGATGAGTGCGAAAGACACTTTAATGGATGCGAAAGATACAATTATGGAGCGTAAAAATAACCGCTTAAACTAATCGTATTCGAGTGAAACGACTGATAATTTTACTAAAAATAGTTTAAATTACACAATACCTTACACATATGCTTAACTCTTTCGAAGGGTTAAGCATATTTTATTATTAAATGGGTAAAACACATTATGCGCTACAATATATACGTGAATGAGAACTATCGATATATTGTAATTCAATGATTCACAAATAGAGTGTTGTTTGTGTAAACATTTTCAAGTATATTAATAATAATGAAATTGAGAGGAGGATGTCTTTCCATGAAAAAAGATAACCCACCTAGACATCAGAAGGTTGATGAAGATCGTACATATATTCAACCTCAAGAATTTAAATCTAAAGATCCGAAAAAAGACAATCAAGAGTTCTTCGTGTCTCGCATCAATAAACCTGCGAAATATACGAAGAATGCGAACTTCTTACAGTATCTCATCTATCGTATCGGTAAGGATGACGCTTCAGGAATGGCAGCGCAACTCTCTTACTACTTTATGCTGTCTCTCTTCCCTATGCTCATCTTCTTATTGTCAATCGTACCGCTTGTGGGTGTGAAACCAACGACGATTAAAGATATGATTACTGAGCATGTACCTGCTGATTACACTTCACAAGTATCATCGATCATTGATGATATTATGGGTAATGCTAGCGGTGGCGTATTGTCTATCGGTTTGATCTTGGCATTGTGGTCAGCTTCAAATGGGATGACACAAATTATGAATGCCTTTAACGTCGCTTATGATGTTGAAGACAATCGTAACTTTATCGTCAGCAAATTATTGAGTGTTATCTTTACGTTATGTATGGTTATCGTAATGCCAATCGCCTTAATCTTACCAACATTTGGACAACAAATCGGTGACCTCTTATTTGGTCCTATCGGCTTAGGCGATCAAGTGAAATGGGTCTTCAATCTCGTACGTATCGTACTACCGATTATCATCGTACTAATCAGCTTTATCGTACTTTACACACTCGCTCCAAATGTGAAGATTAAATTATTGTCTGTTATTCCAGGAGCGATCTTCTCAACTATCGTGTTCTTAGTTGGTTCTTATTTATTTGGATTTTACATTTCAAATTTCGCTAACTACTCTAAGACTTATGGTAGTTTAGCAGGAATCATCATCTTGATGTTATTCCTTTATATCGTAGGTTTCATCATCATTATCGGTGCTGAAATCAACGCGATCTTCCACCAACGTAAGATTGTAGACGACAAGACACCTGAAGAGAAATCCGTTTCTGAGATTGAGCACGGTGAAGGTGCTTGTGATGATGAAGCTGCTGAGTCTAACAGTCAATCTTCCACTTCTGGTAAAAGTAGTGAGAATGATGAGGCGAATGCTGAAGACAACCAAGCATCAGGTAGTGTCGTTCATTCTCCAAATGATAAAGGGAATACTACATCTGGTCGTTATCGAGAAACTACTGCTCAATCATCTGATGATAAGAATGAACGTCAATCCAACGATGCATCAGATCAACATCAATCTACATCTTCTGAAGAACGCACTTCTTCAAATCAAGCATCAACAGCTCAAGATACAAATGAAGAAGGTCACTACGACGACAGTCCAAACAATAAATAATCTGTCGTGAAGTCAATTGTCAACACAGAATGACTAAATACGATATACTAAAAAGGCAACGTCATAACGTTGCCTTTTTCTATAACAAATTCATGTGTGGAGGGGTACATATGACATTATTACAAAACATTTTAAAATATAATGAGTCTTTCGTTGCAAACAAAGACTTCGAACAATATAAGACGAGCAAGAATCCAGATAAGAAAGCCGTCTTGTTCACGTGCATGGACACACGTTTACAAGACTTGGGAACGAAAGCACTCGGTTTCAACAATGGCGATATTAAAGTCGTTAAGAATGCCGGCGCTGTTATTACGCACCCATATGGTTCAACTATGCGCAGTCTACTCGTCGCAATTTACGCCTTAGGTGCTGAAGAAATTATCATCATGGGACATAAAGATTGCGGTATGGGTTCTATCGATGTTGATGCTGTGAAAGAAACGATGAAGGAACGTGGTATTAAAGAAGAGACACTTGATATTCTCAATCGTTCAGGCATCGATGTGAATCACTTCCTAGAAGGTTTCTCTGACGTGTTTGAACGCGTGCAACACAACATCGATATCGTCTATAACCATCCTTTATTCGATCGCTCCGTCCCTGTACATGGCTTAGTCATCGATCCTGCGACAGGCGAACTCGATCTCGTGCATGATGGTTATAAAACGCAGCAATAAGTGCGACAGTTGATTTTTTTCGATAAAATAACTCAACTAAATTACAAAGCTCCAAGGGTTGAAACATCACCTTTGGAGCTTTTCTTATCATTTTATTGAATTAATTTATGTTGGAAAGCATAGATCACCGCTTGGGTTCTATCTTGAACTTCGAGTTTGCTGAGAATATTACTCACATGCGTCTTCACTGTTTTAATCGTAATGTGAGAGGCACTTGCGATTTCTTGATTGGAATAACCTTTCGCGATAAGTAACAAGATTTCCATCTCACGCTCTGTTAACATCTCATAAAGTTCAGCACGTTGTTTCATTCGATTACGCATTTTAACTAATACTTCCGCTTCAAACACAGATTCGCCATTATACGTCTTACGAATCGCTTCAGCAATATCGCTCGCGCTCGTCGTCTTGAGGATGTAACTATCCACGCCCGAGTCTAATGCGCGATAAACTTCATTATCCTCAATGTAGCTTGTAAGCATGAGCACTTTAATATGTGGTAAGTCTTTCTTAATTTGCGTTGTGGCTTCTACGCCATCCATATCGTCCATCACAAGATCCATCAATATTAAATCAGGTTGCAATTCGTGCGCTTTCTCAATGGCATCTTTCCCTGATTCCCCTTCCCCTACGACTTCGAGGTCAGGTTGAGTAGATAAGTAACTAGAAATTCCGATACGTACCATCTCATGGTCATCAACGAATAATACTTTAATCATCACTTAATTCCTCCTTGTTCAACGGTGCTTTCACTTCGATACGTGTCCCTGAATCTGGCAAGGATACAATGTGGAAGTTCGCGCCGATTTCTAGCGCACGTTCACGCATATTCTTTAATCCATAACTTTGTTCAACTTTATCATCTACGTTAAATCCTTTACCGTCGTCTTGTATGCGTAATAGTAAATAATCTTCTTTATTGAATAATTCAATCGTTACTTTCGTCCCGTTTGAGTGACGTAAGGTGTTTGAAATCGCCTCTTGAGTAATGCGGAACAAATGATCTTCAATGCCTTTAGGAACTTTGAAATCTTCTATTTGGTGAACCACTTTCATCGGCACTTTCTTCTGAAGATCAACAACTAAATCTTTAATTCCTTCTCCTAGCGATTTATCTTTCAATCCGATAGGTCTAAGATGTAACAGTAAGGCTCTCATTTCAAGTTGTGAATCTTGTACCATTTTTTCTAACGTGGGTATTTGTTGATCGAGCGGTGGTTCTAATGTCGATTCCTTGATTGCTGACAACATCATACTTGCTGCAAACAGTTGCTGACTCACTGAGTCGTGTAATTCTCGTGCTAAACGTTGACGCTCGTCTTCGATGATTTTCTTAACTTTCTTATCGTTGATGTTATATGACTCATTCGTTAAATTCTGGGTTTTCATACGCAGTTTATGTACTTCTTGATTGAGTGGCACCAACGTTTGATAAAGTGCGATCGTTTCATTATAAAGTTCAATATTTTGATCGTTAATACCGACTGTTTCACCTTCGATCGAACGTTCGATTTGCTCTTGAAGCCAGTGATTTTGTTGATTAATCTTATAAGCTAACACAGAACCCACGATGATACAAAGTAAGATGATAACGATATTTAAGAATAAAAATACTGGAATACCAAATATTTGCGTATAGAACATGCCTTGAAAATAAATGATATTCACAAATATTTTATCAATAAAGAGAAAGGCGAAAAGCATACTATAGACGAGGATTAACATCGATCCTATGGCTCTTATGTAGTGATTCACTTGTAAATCACCTCGATATCTCCGATAAATGTTGAAACGTAAATGTTTACAGTATAATTATCCGGTTTCGTCTCTTCTCTCACACTAATATTCGTATTCTCAACTTTATAATTCTGTTCATTGATGTAAGCATTGCCGAAAAATGCCGTAAAATGGAGATGAATATTGTAATTGAGTGGCACGACGACTTGAACTTTACCCACTAGGTGACGCACTACAATAACGTTATGCTCTTTAATATTTGCTGCTTTCGTCATATCGATGTCGATTTCACCGATACCATGTTGAATTTGTAAGTCCTCCCATTTATAGACGTAATGCGGCGTACGTTGCTGTCCAAACCACTTCTGCTTAATAAATTGAGGACTTTCAACTGCTTCATCTGTCGCCACTACTTTTAACGGTCTAAATTTGTAAAGTAAATAGCGGATAATCATTACCATCAGGAATAGGAACAGAATAATAATCGTATATTTATTGGATAGCAAGGTAAATGCTACGAGTAGAACACCTATCCAAAAAGCGAGAAGCCCTCTGACTTTATGAAAATAGAGATAACCCACATAAACGAGGATACATCCTAGTAATAGAACGAGTAAGAAACCAATTTTTTCAAAAAAGATATAGTAAAAATTGGCTACAATCATCAACGCAGTAAAGATGATCAGCATCTCCGTTGATATATATTTGTGTGTCATATTTCGCCGCCTTTCTTCTAAGTGTTTCGTAACATTTATGAATGTTGGAGTGCATATTATGATTTGATACAAGTTTTATTGTATCGTCACTATAGAATACGCTTTAAATCCACCATAAGAAATGGATAGAGCTAGCACCTAAGTCTCTAAGATCACTGACGCGAGCGTACCCTATTCCTAGCTAACTCAAACCGCATATTGACCTAAGCGCAATTGCTGTAGCATGTCACACTCCGCTTCAGTTGATAGTTTCTCTTGATGTTGCGCTGTAATCGTCGATTCTAATTCAGCATAAGTCGCTTCATAGTGATTGAGTTGTGACGTAATCGCTTCAATATCTGCACTTTCAATCTTACATGCTGAAATATTTTTAGCACTTTCGATAATGTCGATATATTTATTTTCCAATGTTAACGATAGACTGTCAATTAACTTTCTTATCGACGCCTGTTTCAATACTAAGTAGCGGATATAGCGTTCGATGTCTTGAAGTCGATAATCCAGTTCTTGCCAACGCGCACGCATACTTTTATCTAATAATTGTTTACATATCTTATCCATATAAGTCCATAATATATTCATAGAATCACCTCTGCAGCAAGCACGATGGTACGTAACTTGCCGACTTTATTCTCTGTATTTATTCTAGAAGTCGGATTTATTCTAGGTTAGATTCTATTATAAAAAATTTCCGAAGCCAGGATAATAGGCTCCGGAATGATTTCTATTTCAGACTTAAGGCTTAAGCTTCGTTGTCTTCAATTTTAGTGGTTAAAATTGGGCCATCTTTTGTCACGATCACTGTGTGTTCAATTTGAGCGACCATACTGCGATCTGTCGTTTCGAATGCCCAGTCATTTTTACCTTCGACCACATAAGTCGCATTTGAAGAGATGAATGGCTCAACCGCAATCACCATGCCCTCTTTAAGTAACGTCTTCTCTTTAGGATCGAAATAGTTGAGCACGTGGCTTGGTGCCTCATGAAGTGAACGTCCTACACCGTGTCCTGTTAGGGTCTTAATCACTTTCAAGTCGTTCTTACGCGCTGTCGCATGTACTGCCTTACCAATCTGGCTCAATTTGCCGCCTGGTTTAATCTTCGTCATAGCTTGTTCGAAAGCTTCTAAAGCAACGTCACAAACTTTCTGTTTCATAGGATTATCGCTTTCACCTACGACGAATGAAATACCTGTATCAGCGTAAAAACCATTTTTTAAAGCTGAAACGTCGATGTTAACTAAGTCGCCTTCGCGAATCTTACGTTTACCAGGAATACCGTGTGCGACCTCTTCATTCACACTAATACAAGTTTGACCTGGGAAACCTTCGTCATGGATAGGTGCTGAAGTTGCACCATGTTCTTCAAATAAATTTTTAGCAATTTGGTCGAGTTCTCGTGTCGTAATACCTGGTTCAGTAGCAGCTTTCATCTTATCACGAACGAGTGCACAAATATATCCAATATCTTTCAATCCTTGTAATTCTTCATCTGTTTTTACTATCATGAATTGATCCCGTTCCTTTTTTCTCATTTTTATCGTCCATCTTATTATAGCAAACTTTTTTTGATATAATAAATAAGAGTTATTGTCTTCTTAAAATATCGTCATTCAACGACGAAACACCATAGACTCATCACAATATAAGCTAGGAGATCCACTATGCGAGAAAAATGGTACAAAAATTTAATTGGTGCACGTACGATTAAGACAGGCTTAGCGACCTTTCTAACCGCTTGGTTCTGTTTACTTTTACACATGAACCCTATCTTTGCGATATTGACAGCAATCGTCACGATCGAACCGACAGCGAAAGCGTCGTTACATAAAGGTTACAGACGTTTGCCTGCGACGGTTATCGGCGTCGTCTTCGCAGTTGTCTTTACATACTTCTTTGGCGATGATTCACCTTTCTCATATGCGTTAACCGCCCTATGCACTATCATTGTCTGTACGAAATTTAATTTACAAGTCGGTACTACAGTAGCAACCATGACAGCGCTAGCGATGATTCCAGGTATCCACGACGCATTTATCTATAACTTCTTCTCACGATTTTTAACTGCGATTATAGGACTTGTGACTGCAGGATTAGTTAACTTTATGGTCTTACCACCGAAATACTACGCCCAGCTTGATAGCTTAATTAATAAGACAGAGTCGCAAATGTATAGCCTTTATAGCAACCGTATGCAGCAACTGTTGATTGGCAAATTTAAATCTGACGCATCAGAACGTGCTTTAGATAAAGTAATTAGTTTGAATAATCGTGTCGATACGCTCTTGAGTTACCAGAAGGATGAGCTAGGCTATCATAAACATCGTGATAAAGAATGGATTCAGGTTCGACGCATTACGTCACGTTCACATACCAATCGCTTGTTTATCACACATTTATCTAACATTATTTATTTGCCTAAAAATGTTCAAGTTGTCTTCAATAGCGAAGAGCGTCTAGCCATTCTTAAGATTTCTCAAAGCATTAACAACATCTTCTCTACGGGACACTTCGAGCGCGAGAAATCTTCCGCTTCTGTCTTAAAACGTTCCGTTAAAGGCTTAGACGAGTTTGACGACAATCAAATTAAAAGTCACATTATTTACGAAATCTTACTCATCTATCGCATTCTAGACGGCCGATATGCGAAGTAATGGTAGACTTCGTATTCTACACAATCGGTTTTAGCATAAAAGTCAATAGAGCTCATATCAAGTTAAGAAGAAAAGTGGGACTGAACTACACGCCCGTAGTCAGCCCCACTTTTTAGCTTTTATTTACTTTTCTTCACACGGTCAACGATCACTTGTTTCGCCGCTTCTTCCTCTGTATTATCCAACTCACGTGGCTCAAAAGGAATGCCTTTACGCTCACAAGCTTTTTCCAACAGATAATCTGTCAGCTCATGGTTTTTAGGTAAAATAGGTCCATGAAGGTAAGTTCCTAATAAATTCTTATAGTGAATACCCTCTTTTTTATCTGTATCATTATTGCCATAACCATGCGTCACGCGACCTAACGTACCGAAGTCATGATGTGTGCGTCCACCATGATTTTCGAAACCTACAATCGTGCCAAAGGTTTCACTCTCAATCACAATATCACCTGTGAGACGCTCTTTCTGAGACGTCGTATAGAAGTCGAGGATTCCCAGACCATCAAGCTCAGTACCGTCAGGAGTGATATATTTCGTCCCTAGGAATTGATAACCACCACAAACAGTGAGTCCAGGCATACCATCTTCAATAGCGGCTTTCAACGTATCTTTAATCTTACTCAACTCAGCTGTAGCAAGTGATTGTTCACGATCACTGCCACCACCGATAAAGAAGATATCACACTCATCTAACGTCACGCCTTCAGTTTCATTGATATCGACTACATTCAATTTAATATTACGCCACTTCGCACGTTGCTTTAAGGCAATAATATTCCCAATATCACTGTATAAATTTAATTTATCTGGCATAAAGTGGTATACAGTCAGTTCATTCATGACTTCGTTTCCTCCTCAAATGAGCGATTTAATTGCTCTAACATTGGAGCCAGAGATGTATAGTTCGGCACCGCAACTGTATAACTTGGATATTTCATCGTTAACGCTGTCGCTTTATAAATATCTTTCTCAACGATAACAGGCACTTCTATTTCCGCGAGTTTCAAGCGTAATTGTAATTCTTCGGCACGTGTACCTGTGACGATAATGGCTTCAATATCTTGATCTTGCAATTTCTCGAAATCTGCATCGTAAATCCAAGAGGTATCTCGGCCATCAGCAGCATTATCATTCAGACTAATAACATAGACTTTCTTGTGTTGTAACTGCTCCCCTACTGACAGACTAGCATTCATTCCAGCAGGGTTTTTAGCCAAGTTAATCATCGCTTCTTTCGCACCAGACTTGAAGTATTGCATACGACCATTGTCAGAAGTATACGTCTCGAAACCTTTCTGAATGGACTCGTGATTAAGACCTAGTTCACGCAGCACAGTGTATGCAGCAAGCGCGTTATAAGCGTTGAAGTCTCCGGCAATCTTCATATCCAAGAATCGTCCATCGACTTTGATATTTAAAAATGGTGTCGTTTCAAAGTTTGAGATTTCATATTTAGGTTGCTCACGCTTAAAGCCACAGTCGCAGTGATAGTGTCCAATCTGATTGTAATGAACGTAGTCATAAGTAAGTAAACGACCACAATTTGGACAGTACTTACTCTCGTTCATCGTACTTTGCTCAAAATCGTGTGCATGCTTAGCAATACCGTAATAAACACGGTCATCGCTCGCAATCTTCAAGCGACTCACGAAAGGATCATCTGCATTGAGCAACATTTTAATCCCTTTATTACTAATCGCACGAGCAATATTCTCTACCATAATATCAATTTCACCGAAACGATCCATTTGGTCTCTGAAGAAGTTAGTAAAGACCATCATAGTAGGAGTAACTTCTTTCATCACACGAGGAATAGAGCCTTCATCAATTTCAATTACAGCAATCTTTGTTTCTGGTTTACTTTGAAGGATAAAGGCTGAGGTGATACCTGCTGCCATGTTGGCACCTTCGTTATTATGTACAATATCAATATGATTTGCTCTAAGTGTATGACCGATGAGATTTGAAGTCGTCGTCTTACCATTTGTACCGCTGATAAATACAATCTCATCTACTTCTTGCGCTAAATTTCTTAATATATTTTTATCCACTCGACGCGCGACTTGGCCGGGTAAATCCGTACCCTTCTTTCCAGCCATCTTACTTGCCATACGCGCAAGCTTTGCCAAGTGGGTTGCCGTCCATTGTCTCATGTTCTTCCTCCTCTTATATCACTCAAATATTATAACACGAGCGACTATCTTTCCAAACCATTCTCAATTAAAAATGATTTTCATTCTCTCAGATTAGAATAATTTTAATTTGCAATTGAGAATAGACATGTTATACTACACTTAACAACTAAAGGGAGGATACAATTATGTTAGATAAAAAGTTATTAGATGCATTAAATGAACAAATGAACCACGAATACTATGCAGCACACGCATACATGGCAATGGCTGCTTACTGTGACAAGGAATCATACGAAGGTTTCGCGAACTTCTACATTCAACAAGCGAAAGAAGAAAGATTCCACGGTAAGAAAATTTATGATTACATTAACGACCGTGGCGAACACGCTGTCTTCAGTGCACTTTCAGCACCTAAAGCAGAGTTCAAAAGTATTCTTGAAACGTTCGAAGACGGATTAGCTCAAGAACAAGACGTTACACGTCGTTTCTACAACTTATCTGATATCGCAAACGAAGCGAAAGACTATGCAACAATTTCATTCTTAAACTGGTTCTTAGACGAGCAAGTTGAAGAGGAATCAATGTTCGAAACTCATATCGATTACCTTAAACGTATTGGTGACGACTGCAATACATTATACTTATTTGAAAAAGAACTTGCTGAACGTTCTTTCGACGAAGAATAATTAAGTGGATTGAACCTTATTAGGATAAATTAAAAACAATCTAAACGAAATAAAGCACTAAGATGTCAATCTCTCTGAGAATACATTTTAGTGCTTATTTATTTGATCTATTTGACGAAGTAACGATGTCTGTGAGCTGCTCGCTACTTTACCTACACGGCAGATAACTCATTTCGAGTTGCGCTTCGCTGTTTCGAACACTAGTCGTCCTTGCGGGGGCAAGACAACGAAATCATAGATTTCTGTCTTGCTCCCCACATTTCAATCTCTTGACTCATTATGTCGAAAGGATTAAATTCAGTGCATAACTGTTTTCGTAAAGGAGGTACAAAGGTGAATTCAGACAATGCATTTGTCGCTTTAGACTTTGAAACCGCAAACGGTAAACGCACGAGTGTTTGTTCCGTTGGTATGGTGAAAGTCGTTAAGCATCAAATTGTAGAAAGCTTTTACACACTCGTAAATCCTAAAGATTATTTCTCTAAAACCAATATTGCAGTACATGGCATCCAACCTGAACAAGTGACAGACGCACCTACCTTTGAAGAGGTCTTCCCCTACATGCTCAAATTTATCGACAACTTACCGGTCGTCGCACACAATGCAGCATTTGATATGTCGGTGCTTCATGCAAGTTTGAAAGCACAGAATATTCCGACGCCACAGATGACCTATTTCTGTTCCTGCCAGCTCGCACGTCGTACCGTCGACAACCATCGCTATGGTTTGAAACATATGATGGATTTCTATCGTCTTGATTTCCACGGCCACCATGACGCATTAAATGATGCGAAAGCATGTGCGATGATTACATTTCGACTGCTGAAACACTATGACAGCTTAGATCATATGCTTCAAGTTTATGGGAAACAGCTGACTGATAAGGACTATTAAACGTGGACGTCTGCCCTCCCTGTATTACTACAAGAAGTCATAAATACTCATATTCTCGTACGTAGATTGTTCCAAATTGCCGACTGTCACTCCAACAAGTCTAATTGGCACTTCAGGATCTTTCAAATCAGTATACAACTCATACGCGATGTTATAAATATCTGTTTCATTGCGAATCGGGTCTCTTAAACTTCTCTGTTTGGAAAAGGTCTCAAAACGATAGGTCTTAATCTTTACGGTCACTGTCTTCCCTGACTTCTGAATTCGAGAAAGTCGTTCTGCTGTCTTCGTGCTGAGCTCCCAAATTTTATTCAATACCTGTTCATCGTCAATCATATCTGTCGCAAAGGTTCTTTCAGTGCCTACTGATTTGCGAATACGCTCAGATTTGACTGGACTTTCGTCAATACCACGTGCTTTATTGTATAAGCCATGCCCTTTCTTACCAAAGAGTCGTATCAATTCTCTCTCACTTTTATCATACAAATCTTTACCTGTGTAAATACCGTTCGCATGCATCTTCTCTTCTGTCGTCGGGCCTACGCCTCGAAAGCCACCGATATCCAAATTCATCAATATCTCATGGACATTATTATAATCAATGACAGTAAGATTATTGGGTTTATTCATCCCACTCGCAAGTTTAGCTAAAAATTTGTTATAAGAGACACCTGCGGAAGCGGTGAGTTGCGTTTGTTCGTAAATATCTCGACGGATAAACTCCGCGATTCGAGATGCAGGTAAATCAGGACGGACTAAATGAGTAATATCTAAATATGCCTCATCCAAAGACAACGGTTCCACAATTTCGGTATAACTGCGAAAGATTGCCATTATTTGTTGTGAAGCTTCACGATACTTATCAAAGCGTGGCGTCACATAGTAACCGTCAGGACACAATTTGTGAGCTTGAGCCATGGGCATAGCAGAATGCACACCATACTTACGAGCCTCGTAGGATGCTGTAGAAACGACACCTCGCCCACTCGCTTTACCACCTACGATAACCGGCTTACCTTTCAAATCTGGATTATCTCTCATCTCTACTTGTGCATAGAAATAATCCATATCAATATGAATAATTCGTCGTTCTGCCACATGACTCACCTCCTTGCTAATGTTAGTCTTAGCCATTTCTGTAGGCACAAGAAAAGCTCCGATACGCGCCTACGCCATTTAGTTATATTGTAACTAAAATGACCGTCAGACACAGTGATCGGAACTGAAAGTTGTTATATAAATATGAGTTGTCTTATTTATTTCACTTTATCTTCATTGGTGTAAAAGATCACGCCATCACTACTATCTTCCACATATTTTACATGCTTATTCCATGCACTCGCAACGAAATACATATCGACGAGGCAATAGCCTACGTGGATGCTTGCGATAAAGATGAGTGCTGAATAAGAGAAGAAGACGAAAACGACGAATAAACCTAAAGTGATGACTACCAATGGCGCAATCATAATCGTAATATATTCCCACTTCTTAAATACTTTATCCGGCACATAGCTCGTAATAATTCCAAAGCGTTGGCGAATTTGTGGTTTGCCCTTTTTCGCAAAGGCTTTATAGAGGACAAAGTGCATCGCTTCATGAACGACGACCATAAGAGCAGCGCCTAGTAAGCCGTACAGTATATTTAAGATAAAGTTCTCTTCATGTACGTGAGTGAATAAATGAGCCCCTTTATAACAGATGAGAATGCTCATCATCACGACGATAACTTGTAAGAGAATAAAGCGCTCGATAGACTTTTTATTATTAAAGAAATTAAGTTTGACCACTGCTCGTCCTCCCAAATCTATATAATATCAACAGTGTGAGCTTAATAGTTGTGTGCCGTTACTACTCGCTCAATTACAAACTACTGTAATGAAGCTCTTTCTAAGATTGACGCACCAATTGTGCTACCGTCTCAACATGTGTCGTTTGTGGAAACATATCTACTGGCGTAATTTCTACGAGATCATATAAGTCCTTGAGTTGCGTCACATCACGTTGTTGTGTCGCCGGATTACAAGAAATATAAATAATCTTCTTAGGTTGAAGTTCACGCAGCGTTTGAATAAAGCGCTCATCACAACCTTTACGCGGCGGATCCACCATGACTACATCAGGACGAATACCTTGCTCTTTCCATTTTAGAATAACTTCTTCCGCTTTACCAGGGACAAAAGTCGTATTGTTGAATCCATTTCGAGTCGCATTAAGTCGGGCATCCTCGATAGCATCAGGTATCACTTCTACACCATACACATGTTTAGCTTTAGGCGCCATATAGAGACCAATCGTTCCGATACCGCAATACGTATCTAGCACGACTTCTTCACCTTGTAAATCAGCATAATCAAGCGCTTTTTGATATAGTTTTTCCGTTTGGGAAGCGTTGATTTGATAAAAGGATTGATCACTAATTTTAAATTCTACATCCGATAAACGGTCATCGATTTGTTCTGCGCCAAATAATAATATCGATTTCTTACCCATAATCACGTTGGAATGAGACGTGTTAATATTCTGTTTGATACTCGTGATTTGAGGAAATTGAGAGACCAAGCATTGAACGAGCGTGTCGCGTTGTTTAAACTTTTTACCATTCGTCACGAAGATCACCATGAGTTGATCTGTATAATACCCGCTTCGAATCACCACATGACGCATGAGACCACGCTTACTTCGTTCATTATATACGCTTACACCAAGCTCATCGAACCATTGTTTCAATGTTACCATAATCTCATTCTGTGAAGGGTGCTGAATCAAGCATTCTTCCATATCAATGATATCGTGGCTACGTTGTCTAAAGAAACCCATCTTAACATGTCCATCTTTGTTTCGCCCTACTGGTAATTGAGATTTATTGCGATAATACCAAGGGTCTTCCATACCGATGACATCTCGGATAGGTGTATCCGCAAAGTCCCCTTTACGATGGAATAAGTTAACGACTTGCTCTTTCTTCATAGCAAGTTGCGCTGGATAATCCATATGTTGAAGTTGGCACCCGCCACACTTGTGATAGTACACGCAAGGCGGTTCCACACGTGACTCACTCGCAACGTGCACTTGCTGTAACTTCCCTATCGCAAAGTTCTTCTTTACCTTAATAATCTTGTATTCAATTTCTTCATCGATGAGCGCATAGGGCACAAAGATAGGATAGCGATCAATCTTCACTACACCGTGACCTTCATGCGTCAAATCTTGTACCGTGCCTGTCTTTATATCATTTTTCTTAATATCTATCATCTTACTCTCACTCCACATGAAAAGAGGTTAGGTACTGACTCAACTGCCTAACCTCGTGAATTGAAGGAGCAAGACAAACCTTTGCCTTGCTCTATTTATTGAACCCGTATTGCCAATATAGCCATTCTTTAAGCAACACGTGCAATATTCCACTTTACTTGTGATACAAACCTTACGAGTGTGTTAATTCTTCATTGTGAATATCGTTGGGCGTAAACACTTCAATATGTCTTTCTAAATTCAAGAAGTTTCCTGGTAATTTACCACCGTATTCCCCATCCACATTGAGTTGCATATTCGCAAACGAAGAAATACTTACTGATTTCGCCTTTTTATAAATAACTTTCGGATGTTTCGTATGTTCTCCGCGTGATGCAAGTGTCATGATATGACCCAATTCAGCTAGGTTGGCTTTTTCAACAATAATAAGTGTAAAATAACCGTCATCTAACTTTGCATCAGGAACCAACTTTTCAAAGCCAGCCATAGAGTTCGTCAATCCAAGAAGGAAGAGTAACGCTTCGCCTTGGAAGATCTCATCGTCATACTCTATCCGAATATCGACAGCTTTCATCTGAGGTAACATCTCAAAACCTTTAATGTAATATGCAAATGGTCCGACAATCGATTTCAACTTGCTTGGCGTCTCATAGGATACCTCAGTGAGTTTACCACCTGCCGCCAAGTTGATAAAGTAACGGCTATTCATTTTACCGATATCCACTTGTGTTGTGTGACCATTAACGATGACATCTACTGCTTTCATGATATTGGATGGTAAATGTAAGGCACGACCGAAGTCATTAACTGTACCCATTGGGATAATGCCTAGTTTCGGACGATTAGGTTGTTCAGCTATCCCATTCACGACCTCGTTTAACGTACCATCTCCACCCGCTACGATGAGCAAGTCGTATTCTTGTTCTAAAGCACGTTCAGCTTCTTTCGTCGCATCTCCAGCACGCTCTGTCGCATAGGCGCTCGTTTCGTATCCTGCCTTCTCAAGCTTGATGAGTACATCAGGTAGAGCGCGTTTAAACATCTCCTTACCTGATGTGGGGTTATATATTATTCTCGCTCGTTTTCTCATAATTTCAACCTCGATTTTATATACTCATATTCTATATTAAAGGATATATACTATTCTTCAAAGCATTTAGATTCTTGTGCGGAAGCTGATGACGTCTTGAATGTAGATTTTATTTTCGTACATATTACTTTATTAAAAGTATCTCAAAACGCCCGAAGTCATTTTACTCTTAGCAACAGAAAAACTGCCGATAAAGCAGTTCACTCTATCGACAGTCATAATCATCTATTAACGATTATCTAATTCTTGTTTCAATAATTTGTTAACGATTTGAGGGTTAGCTTGACCTTTAGACGCTTTCATGATTTGACCTACTAAGTAACCCATCGCTTTACCTTTACCGTTCTTGTAGTCTTCAACGGATTGAGGGTTATTGTCTAACGCTTCGTTGACGTATTGTTTCAACGTATCCTCATCAGAGATTTGAACTAAGCCTTTATCTTCCATAATTTGCTTAGCGTCGCCACCGTTTGCAGCTAACTCTGGGAAGACTTTCTTAGCGATCTTACTGCTCATCGTACCGTCTTCGATCAATTTGATCATGCCAGCTAAATTCTCAGGCGTTAACTTCGTATCTTGTAACTCAACTTGGTGTTTGTTGAGGTACTCGTTTACGCCACCCATAAGCCAGTTAGAAGTTAATTTGATATCAGCACCATTTGCGACAGCACCTTCGAAGAAATCGGACATTTCTTTCGTTAGTGTTAAGACGTGCGCATCATATGCTGGAAGTTCGTACTCTTCAACATATTTCTTCTTACGTGCATCTGGTAATTCAGGAATCGTTTGACGTACACGTTCTTTCCATTCTTCGTCAACGTAGAGTGGTACGATATCTGGTTCTGGGAAGTAACGGTAGTCATCAGAACCTTCTTTGACACGCATTAGGATCGTCTTACCAGTAGATTCATCGAAACGTCGTGTTTCTTGAAGGATTTCGCCACCATTCAATAATTCCTCTTCTTGACGTTTTTCTTCGTATTCAAGACCTTTACGCACATAGTTAAATGAATTCAAGTTCTTCAACTCTGTCTTCACACCAAATTCTTCTTGGCCATATGGACGTAATGAAATGTTGGCGTCACAACGAAGTGAACCTTCTTCCATCTTACAGTCAGATACGCCAGTGTATTGGATGATAGAACGTAATTTTTCTAAATAAGCATAAGCCTCTTGTGGTGAACGAATATCTGGTTCAGATACGATCTCAATTAAAGGCGTACCTTGACGGTTTAAGTCTACAAGTGAGTAGCCCTCTTTGTGTGTAGACTTACCAGCATCCTCTTCCATGTGTAAACGTGTGATACCGATGCGACGTGTCTCGCCATCTACTTCGATATCGATGTGACCATTCTCACCAATAGGTTGATCAAATTGTGAGATTTGGTACGCTTTCGGATTATCTGGGTAAAAATAGTTTTTACGGTCAAATTTAGATTCAGTAGCAATGTCCATATTTAATGCCATTGACGCTCTCATCGCCCAATCTACTGCGCGTCTATTCACGACAGGTAACACACCAGGATAAGCTAAATCGATGACATTCGTATTAGAGTTCGGTTCTGCACCGAAATGCGCAGGTGATGGAGAGAACATTTTAGAATCTGTCTTTAATTCTACGTGGACTTCAAGTCCGATAACTGTTTCAAAATGCATAATTCCACTCCTTATAATTGTTCATATTCATCATGTAAATTGAATTGTGTTTCGTATTGGTATGCAACACGGTAAAGCGTCTTCTCATCGAATGGTTTACCGATAAATTGTAAACCAACTGGACGACCTTTAGACTTGCCACAAGGTAGAGAAATACCTGGAAGACCAGCAAGGTTCACTGGTGTAGTGAGTAAGTCGTTTGCATACATTGTTAGTGGATCGTCAATCTCTTCACCAATATTGAATGCAGGTCCTGGTGTTGTTGGTCCTACAACGACATCATATTCATTAAAGATACGTTCGAAGTCTTGTTTGATTAACGTTCTAACTTTTTGCGCTTTTTTGTAAAAGGCATCATAGTAACCTGAGCTTAACGCGAATGTACCTAAGTAGATACGACGTTTAACCTCTTTACCGAAACCTTCACTTCTTGAGAATTTGTAAAGTTCTTCTAAAGTCTTCGCTTCTGGTGAATGATAACCGTAACGGATACCATCAAAGCGTGCTAAGTTAGCTGACGCCTCAGAAGAAGCGAGTAAATAGTATGATGGAATACCAAATTTCGTATTTGGAAGTGAAACTTCATCAACAGTTGCACCGAGTTCTCTTAACGTTTCAACTGCTTTCTTCACGAGTTCTTTCGTTTCTTCTTCGACACCTTCACCTAAATATTCTTTAGGTAATGCAATCTTCATACCTTTAATGTCTTGTCCAATTTCAGAAGTGAAATCAACATCATCGACAGGCGCACTTGTTGAATCATGTTCGTCTACACCTGAGATTGCTTGTAATACTAAGGCATTGTCTTTCACGTTACGAGTTAACGGTCCGATTTGGTCTAATGAAGACGCAAAGGCAACTAAACCGAAACGAGAAACACGACCGTATGTAGGTTTAAGACCCACAATACCACAGTACGCTGCTGGTTGACGGATAGAACCACCTGTGTCTGAACCTAAACTAAATGGTACGAGGCCAGCCGCTACAGCTGCAGCAGAACCACCTGATGATCCGCCTGGTACAGCATCGTGGTCAAATGGGTTAAGTGTCTTTTTGAAGTAAGATGTTTCAGTAGAACCACCCATCGCAAACTCATCCATATTGAGCTTACCGATTAATACAGCGTTCTCATTGTGCAATTTGTTCATTACAGTAGATTCATAGATCGGTACGAAACCTTCTAACATCTTACTTGCACAAGTTGTTTCCACACCTTCAGTGATAATATTATCTTTAATACCCATTGGGATACCAAAGAGTAAACCTTCCATTTGGTCTTTCTCTTGTAATGCGTCGAGCTCTTCAGCTTTCTTCATCGCATTCTCTTTATCTAAAGCTAAGAAAGATTTAATCGTAGCGTCAGTTTCTTCAATCGCATCATAGATATCACTGACTACTTGAGATGGTTTAATCTCTTTGTTGTGAATCATGTTAATTAAATTCTCTACAGACTCATAACGAATCGTCATCTTACGCATCCTCCCCGTTCATGACTGATGGCACTTTGAATTGTCCATCTTCTGTTTCTTTCGCATTCTTCAATGCAAGCTCTTGAGGAATGCCCTCTTGCGCTTTATCTTCACGTAAGACATTCTGTAAGTCTAATACGTGGTAAGTAGGTTCAACATCTTCAGTGTTCGCTTCATCTATTTGATTAGCAAAGTTTAGAATACTCTCTAAAGATTCTTGCATTTCAGTTGTTTCATCTTCAGTAATTTGAAGTCGAGCTAAGTTCGCAATATGCTTAACCTCATCACGTGTCACTCTAGCCATTAGTTTAAAAGCCTCCTTAATTACTCATTCATTACAAAATTGTATCAAAATTAATAGAGAAAATCTATAAGCAGACGCATACTCGTAGCTTTGAAGTTGAGTAGCGAACGAGATGAGTAAAATGATTCCTGAATTGTTCTTATTTAGACTTAATTCACTTATTAATTTTAAACCTAAAAGTAACCCGCAGAAACATCTTTAAATATGCTTCTACGGGCGATCGTAACACTTAAAGCGATTTAATTGTCCTTTCTACCATGATAAATCGTATTATAATAAGTACTTGATGTAATCAAATATATAAAGCCATAAATGAGAGTAACCAACACTAAAATAATGAGATTCGATACTAAATAGTCCTGATAGTTAATCTTCATTAACGAACCAAGTAAACGATATGCCATTTTACTAGCGACTAACGAATGTACTATTGTCACACCCATAGGTAAAGCAAAGATCCAGATAATTTGCTTACGAATAATTCGTTTGATGAGCGATTTATCAAGACCCACTTTTTTCATAATTTGATAGTTCCGATGATCTTCAAAGCCTTCAGAAACTTGTTTGTAGTACATCATTAGGAATATGCCAATAAGTAAAGTGATACTAACAATAGTTCCTAAGAACACAAATCCACCAAACATATCAATCATAATTGAACTTCTTTCCTTCTTACTTTCTATTTGCACTTTATATTTATCTTCTAAGTCTTCTTTATGCGGTTCAATAGCTTCAGAGTTATTGACATTAAATCTGGCTTCAGCATTCGTAGTTAACGAATTATCATCTGTGACATGTTGCGTTACTTTATTGAATACATCTTGATCTTTAACGACAATATACGTATAAGAAAGAGCACCGGCTCCATCAATGTGATCCTCATTTAAATGTCGCGTCCGAAATGTATGTCCTAATAACTTTAAATGCTTAGACTTTTCGATCTCCTCGAGATTACTACCTATACCTATTTCATCTTTTTTTAAATGAAGGCGTTCATGGTTTTCTCTATTGAAATCTTTTTCTGTTTTCAAGTTCAACATTATTCCAGAGCCTGGTCCTTTTTCTCGTATCTCCCCTTTATGTTCATTGGCCATCATCGTCGTTTCTTTAACATTTTTGATATCTTTAATCTTCGTATACTGACGTAGTTCTTGAATAATCTTCTCATTTGACTTCACTTGTTTGTCATACGAACTATCATCAAGTTGCGTTATTGTGTAATCTTCTGAAGGCAAGCTGACGATCGTTTTTTGGATGCCTCTATAAGTTGTTAGAGACAAGGATAAAGTCACGACTAAGAATGTACACAACAATGTAATGCTCGCTAAACTTACCGCGTTAACTTTCATGCGAGAAAGTAAACCTGAAATTGAAAAGAAATTCACCTTTTGATAGTAAATGCTAGGAATGCTTTTTAAAGCCCTAAGCACGAGCACGCTGCAGGACATAAATAGTAAGTAAGTTCCTAGTATGACACTAGCTAAGGCACACAAAAACCCAAGTAAATGATATTCATTTAAAAATGGATTAATCATCAAAGCGCAACTATAAGCAATAATAACGAGTGTTACTCCAACAAAGCCAATTATACTTAAAAACCACTTCGATCTTTGTTTCTCCACCTTTTTACCACTTTGTAATAAACCTAATGGTGATTGCAAAGAAATTTGGACATTGTTAATGATAAACAGAACGAGCATTACCACAGCTAAAGCAATAATAGTAATCAACATCGCTCGTACATCGAACGGATAATCCATCGGCGTAAAGTGCTTATTCTCAGTGAGTTTATTGAGTAAGACAAACAATAATAGTCCGAACAAATAGCCACCGATGATACTTAACACTGCAGTGACAATATATTCTACAATGCTTTCAATCAATAAGATTAAACGGAGATGTTTCTTCTCCATTCCTAAAATAATATTAAGCGCAAATTCTTTCTTACGCTGTTTCATTACGAAACGATTGGCATAAAGTATAAAGATAATAAGAAGAAGTGAAACGAAGAAATCACCTGCAACTGAGATTAACTTCGTCGTATCACTTCTCTTCTCCAAAAACTCATTGTTAAAAAGTGAAAAGAGTATATATTGCATCGCGAACATCATCGCCATTGAAATCACAAAAGGAAAGATGATCCGCCGTAGTGAGACGAAGTTACGCATTGCGAGCTTCCACATTAATCGAAAGGTCATCGGTTATACCCCGCTTCCATTAATCATCGCTAAACTATCAGCTATTCGCTTCTGAAATTCACTTTGCGATTCCTCACCGCGATAAATCTCGTGATAAAGCACACCGTCTTTGATGAATAACACACGATTAGCATAGGAAGCATCTGTGTTTGAGTGTGTGACCATTAAGACCGTCTGCCCTTCACTATTAATATTTCTAAAGATATTCATAATATTCGCTGAGGTTTTAGAATCAAGCGCGCCTGTAGGTTCATCGGCTAACAATAATCGAGGTCGACTAATTAATGCACGTCCGATAGCTACACGTTGTTGCTGACCTCCTGAGACTTCGTAAGGATATTTGTTTATAATGTCTTCAATGCCTAGTCCATTTGTGACTTCTTGAAGACGCGCATTCATCACACTGACATTTTCATCCGACAAGACGAGCGGCAACAAAATATTATCTTTATTGTTCATCGTATGTAATACATTAAAATCTTGGAAGACAAACCCAAGTTGGTTGCGTCTAAATCTCGCTATGTCTTTACTTTTTAAGTGACTCGTTTGTTGGCCATCTAAAATAATCGATCCTGCCGTCTCTTTATCGAAAGTCGCAATAAGATTAAGTAATGTCGATTTGCCAGAACCTGATTCACCCATAATGGCTACAAACTCTCCTTCTTCAATCGAAAAGTTCATATCTTTGAGTGCTGTAACTTGATTGTTACCCCTACCATAAGTCTTCTTGACATTTTGTATTTGTAGTAACATGCGCAGATCCTCCTTTTCTTATTTCTAGGTTCTTCTTTACTTACTTTCATGATATAAGAAATAACTCCACGATTCATTCAATCTTTCAATATTGTAAGGTTCAATTTTACTCGTAGGACCCTGCAAATCCACTTTCTACCCAATACAAAAAGCCAGAGAGCACGATACTCTCTGACTTAACTTAGGTTAATTACTATTTTTATAAATATGAACTTGAGGCTCGTCATCATCTTTACTTTTACTAATTAACGCTTGCGGATTATTACCGTCCTTGATGTGAATTTCATACTCGTCAACGTTATCGAAGTATTTCTTCGCCTGCTCAGTCACATATTGTGTGATACCAATCGTTTCGGCCTTACCGTAATAATCAATTGGCACATCGATAGAAAGCTGTTGTGGTGATTTCTTATTAAACTTCACTGTACCTACCGCTTG
Source organism: Staphylococcus sp. HMSC071G07 (assembly GCF_001811435.1). Taxonomy (NCBI): domain Bacteria; kingdom Bacillati; phylum Bacillota; class Bacilli; order Caryophanales; family Staphylococcaceae; genus Staphylococcus; species Staphylococcus sp. HMSC071G07. The sequence goes on along the minus strand of NZ_KV804774.1, from coordinate 71,855 downwards.
TGTGAAGTTGTTGAAGTAAGATTGTAGATTATCATTAAACTGCTTAAAGTTATTATTTAAGCGTTCATCTTTATCAGCAGCCGTTTCTGAAGGGAGCAATGCTGTTGTTTGATCGATATCTTTCCACTCGTTAATGCGCGTCTTACCTTCGTCCACTGTTGTACCTGCCATAAATTCACCTGGTGTAATGGCGTTCTCACCAGATTGTTTATAAATCGCGAAGTGAATAGGAATATCTTTCAATTCTTTATTCTCACGCAGACGTGTTAAGATTTCGCCAGCCATCTGCTTCCCTTGTTTCTTCACTTCATCTGAATCTAGTTTCTTACTATACGTCTCACCGTTCTTCTCTTTCTGATAGTAATATTTACTATTCATGGCAAGACCAATCGTCATGCCCTTGATGTGCTTACCTTTCGTATCACCACTGTCGTAGAAGTCTTGTTCGAGGATGTTAGAGAGATAAGCTGGTGAGTGTTCAGCAATCTTCTCAGGATCTTTCTCACCTTCATGAGACGGATTCAAACCTAAATTCTCATCCGCTTTCTTCTCTTTACGCTCATCTTTGTCCATCTTCTTGATTTCATCTTTCGTATACTTAGGGTCTAGATAAGCGTTCACTGTATCTTTATCTAAATATTGACCATCTTGATAGAGATATTTATCAGTCGGAAAGACTTCCTTACTCAAATCCAGTAAGCCACTTTCAAAGTCTTGACCATTATAGCTATTTGCCATGTTATCTTGCAGTAGGCCTCGTGCTTGACTTTCTTTAAAAGGCAAGATCGTGCGGTAGTCATTACCTTGCACGTCCTTATCCGTTGCCTTCTGCTTTACTGAACTTGAATCTTTCTTACTACTTTGTTCTTCTTTATTGCCTTCTTCTTTCTTGTGACCACTATCTTGCCCACAAGCAGAAAGCATGACCACTGCTGAGATTAGTAATATGAATGTTCTTTTCATGCTCAATCTCCTCTAACCCTCTATTTCATTTTGCTTATTTACAAAGTCTTCTTCAGACCAAATAGGTGTATCGAATTTCTTCGCTTTGTCGAGTTTTGAACCAGCATCTTCACCTGCGATGACTAAATCTGTCTTTTTCGTTACACTGCTTGTCACTTTAGCTCCTTGAAGCTCGAGCCAATTAGATGCTTCTTTACGCGTCATTTGATGCAACTTACCAGTCAGTACGATGGTTTTATCTTTAAAATCAGGATGACCGTCGACCTCAGTGCGTTTCACACCTTTATAGTCCATATTAACATCTTTGTCTTTTAATTTATTAATTAAAGCAATAATATCATCATTTTCAAGATAAGTGACCACAGACTGCGCTAATTTGTGACCAAAATCTGGAATTTCCATTAACTCATCTTCAGTAACATGGAATAACTGATCAATCGAACCATATTTCTCAGCCAGAACTTGACTCGCTTTGACACCGAGATGACGAATACCTAAGCCGAAGAGTAAATGCTCGAGTGAATTGGCTTTAGAGCGCTCAATCGCTTCGAGTAAATTCTCAACTTTCTTCGCACCCATACGCTCTAAAGGTAATAAATCTTCTTCAGTCAGATAATAAATGTCAGCGATATCACGAATTACGTTGTGTTCGTAAAGCTGATGAATAATCTTCTCACCTAAACCATCAATGTTCATCGCTTGGCGAGAGACGAAATGGATTAAACCTTCAACCAGCTGCGCCTGACATTTCGGATTGATACAACGCAACGCGACTTCTCCTTCAATGCGCACGAGTTCGTGACCACAACTTGGACAGTGCGTTGGCATGTGATAGGTTTCTGTACCTTCTGGCCGACGATCAAGAATCGGTTTAATCACTTCTGGAATGATATCGCCCGCTTTCTTAATCACTACACTGTCACCGATACGAATGTCTTTCTCATGAATGAGATCTTCATTGTGTAGTGACGCACGCGATACAGTCGTTCCTGCTACTCTGACGGGTTCTAATATTGCAGTTGGCGTTACTACACCTGTACGACCGATACTAAGCTCAATATCTGTTAGTGTCGTCACGACTTCTTCAGCTGGGAATTTATATGCAATGGCCCAGCGCGGTGATTTCTGAGTGAAGCCCATCTCTTGTTGCTGTTCTAAATTATTCACTTTAATCACAATACCATCGATGTCATATGGCAGTTCTTCACGATGCTCTGTCCATTTTTCAATATATGCTAAGACTTCATCAATATTATCCACGCGTTGACGTTCTTGGTTTGTCTTGTAACCGAGTTGATCGAGTTCGTCTAACGCCTCACTTTGCGTTTCTGCGTTAAAGTGCGTAAAGTCATTCACACTATAGAGGAAGACACTGAGCTTACGTTTCGCAGCGAGTTTGGAATCGAGTTGTCGCAATGAACCTGCCGCAGCATTTCGTGGGTTTGCGAAAGGTTGTTCACCTTTAGCCTCTTTTTCTTCATTAAGTGATAAAAAGGACTGACGTGGCATGTAAGCTTCCCCTCGAACTTCGAAAGTCAACGGTTCTTTGATTTTTAACGGAATCGCATGAATCGTTCTCAAATTCTCAGTAATATCTTCACCTGTCGTACCATCGCCACGGGTTAAGCCTTGAACGAAGCGACCATTCTCATATTTTAAAGAGACAGCTAAACCGTCAATCTTCAATTCACACATATATTCAACTTGGCCAACTTGCTCACGAATACGCTGATCAAATTTACGTAACTCTTCTTCGTTAAACGCATTACCTAAACTGAGCATCGGCGTATCATGATTAACCTTTTCAAAGGTAGATTGCGCCTGACCCCCAACACGAACAGTTGGAGAATCAGGGGAACGAAACTCTGGATGTGCTTCCTCTATGTCAATGAGCTCACGCAATAGTTTGTCGTACTCACTGTCGGGTACGGAAGGATTATCTTGGACATAATACTCATAACTATATTGATTTAATAAATCGTGTAACTTCTCCACACGTTCTTGTAATTGACTCACGCTTTAGTCCTCCTTCTTCTCAATAGGTGCAAACTGAGCAAGGAGTCGTTTCGGTCCTGCAGATTTAAAGATAATATCAAGTTCAACCGAACCATTCTTCTCGCTCACATTACTTACCATACCCTCGCCCCATGATTTATGCACAACTTTATCTCCGACGTTCCAATCCGTAGCGACCTGTTTCTTACGTGGGGATACGGTACGTTTACTAAAACCACGCTTCTTAGGTTGTTTCGTCGCAGAGTGGAATTTGCTTCCACTGCCATAGAGTTGGTCTTTCTTCTCTACATCTAATAAACCTTCTGGAATTTCATTGATAAAACGAGAAACCATATTAGATTGAGAGCGACCATACAACATACGAGACGTCGCATGGGTCATATAAAGTTCTTCCTCTGCCCGTGTAATCGCCACATAAGCAATACGACGTTCCTCTTGCATTTCGTGGTCATCATCACTCTTAATCGCACGAATATGAGGGAAGATCGATTCTTCCATGCCCATGATAAAGACAATTGGAAATTCAAGACCTTTCGCAGAGTGCATTGTCATGAGTGTCACACCATTTTCAATTTCCGCTTCATCAATATCTGCTACGAGAGACAGATCAGTTAAGAAATTGATGAGTGATTGTTCTTCAAGTGGTGTCTCTTCTTCGTAGTTTGTCGGTACAGACATAAATTCATCGATGTTCTCTAAACGGCTACGAGACTCGATTGTTTGAGCTTTTTCCAACATTTCACGATAGCCCGATTTAGTGAGCACTTCTTCTACAATTTCACTGATTTCTAGGAATTCTTGTTCTTTGATGAGATTGTTAATCATATCGTAGAAATGAATACATTCTTGTGTGACTTTTTTCGATAAACCAATAAAGTCGACTTCAGCTAAGGCATCAAACATACTAATGTCACTTTGTTGTGCATACTTTTGAATTTTTTCAACAGATGAAGGACCAATGCCTCGTTTAGGCACATTGATGATACGTTGCAAGCTAATGTCATCGTTGCTATTTGCAATTACACGTAAATAACTGAGTAAATCTTTAATTTCTTTACGGTCATAGAATTTTTGACCGCCGACCATAACATACGGAATATTCGATTTCATGAATGATTCCTCGAGCACACGAGATTGTGCATTAGTACGGTAAAGAATCGCCATATCTTTATAATCTTTACCTTTTTTACGTTGTTTCATGATTTCTTTCACAACGTATTCTGTTTCATCTTTTTCAGTTGTCGCTTCATAGTAATGAATTTTTTCGCCTTCAACGTTCGCTGTCCATAACCCTTTAGGTTTACGCTCAGAGTTATTCTTAATCACTTCATTGGCAGCGTTAAGAATCGTCTTCGTTGAACGATAGTTTTGTTCGAGGTAAATCGTCTTAGCTTCTGGATAATCTTCTTCAAATGACAGGATATTTTGAATATCTGCGCCGCGCCAACCGTAAATAGATTGATCGGAGTCCCCTACGACACATAGATTTTTGAACTTTTTAGCAAGCATATTAACAAGTGTATATTGTGCTTTATTGGTATCTTGATACTCATCGACGTGAATGTATTGGAATTTATTTTGATAATACTCTAATACTTCAGGCACACGTTCGAATAAATGGATCGTCGTCATAATAAGGTCATCAAAGTCGAGCGCTTCGTTTCTAAAGAGCTGACGTTGATAGCCTTTATACACTGTAGCTACCATTTGTTCCATGTAATCAGACGCTTGTTTTTGAGCATCTTCAGGCGTTTTAAGCTCGTTCTTCAAATTACTAATTGCACCCATAAACATACGCGGTTCAAACTTCTTACTGTCGATATTCTCAGTCTTCAAGACATCTTTAATCACCGATTTCTGGTCAGTGGGATCTAGAATAGTGAAGTTACGTTCAATACCGATACGGTCGGCATCGCGTCGTAAGATTCGCACACACATTGAGTGGAACGTAGACATCCAAATCACTTGTGCTTCTTCACCCACGAGCTGTTCCACACGCTCTTTCATCTCACGAGCTGCTTTATTAGTAAAAGTAATCGCTAAAATGTTGTAAGGTGAAACATCTTTTTCATCGAGTAAATACGCAATGCGATGCGTCAACACGCGTGTCTTACCTGACCCTGCGCCAGCCATTATTAAGAGCGGGCCTTCAGTAGTACGCACCGCTTGGCTTTGTTCATCGTTCATCTTCGCTACTAATGGATTCATTTATGACGTGACTCCTTTACTTTGACAGTTTTTAAAGCTTTTTTAACATCTTTATAAATGATATCTCCGACGATAATCGTATCTGCAAACTCGGCCATCTCTCGTGCTTTCTCTAAACTTGAGATACCGCCGCCGTAAAATAATTGTGTTTCTGTTAGCATCTCACTTGCCATCTTAACTTCTTCAACATCGCCATATGTACCACTATATTCCAAGTACATTACCGGCAACTTGTACATATTGTTGATCATACGCGCATACGCTTCGATGTCCTCCAGTGAGAGATCTGTATTGGCTTCAGTCTTGGTTGCAACTTTGCTCTCTTCGTTCATCACGACATAGCCTTCGAAGACCACTTCATCGAAATCAATGACGTGACCAAATTGTTTCATAGCTTCGAGTAAGATGCCGTTATGATATGTAACATTCGTGCTATTCAATACTGTTGGAACGAAATAGAAATCGAACCCAGGCATAACACTTTCTACATTAGAAATTTCTAACACTAATGGTAGTGGATAGCGACGCACACGACTCATGAGATGGATGACATTGTCTTCTGTAACATTGTCTGTGCCACCTATCATAATCGCGTCCGTATTCGACATACAAACCGCTTCTAAATCTTCATCGCTGATTTCTTTAGCGGGATCTAATTTAAATATATGTTGCCATTTCGTAATGTCGTACATAGTCATTTCTCCTTTTCACATACATTGCATTATAGCATTTTTCAACCCACGTTTCTAAGTCGTTGCTATCCTTTCTACACATAATAAAGGGCTGAAACTCATAGGTGTCTCAGCCCTTACTTCGTACGCTATTCTATCGTTTCGATATCCATTCTGTCGAGGATCATTGTATATGCATCGTTGCCCCATTGTAACGAGCGTTTAACTCGAGAAATCGTTGCGGTAGACGCACCAGATTCTTCTTCAATCGTCGCGTATGTGTATCCTTGCTTAATCATCTTCGCAACTTGAAGTCGTTGTGAAAGTGATTGCAATTCATTGACCGTACACAAATCATCGAAGAATTGGTAACATTCTTCACGGTTCTCTAAAGTTAAGATCGCATCAAATAATTCATTAAGTGCTTGGCCCTTAATTTTATCTATTTGCATTATGAAACAACCCCTGTTTTATGATATTTAACAATTTAACGGACTAACACGTTAAAGTGTAAACATTTTTACGTTAAATATCAACTAACTCAATCTAGAAATCTTATTCTAAACCAGCACGTTGGAAGATCGTATCCACTTGATTCAAGTGATGTTCAGGGTTGAAGCATTCATCTAAATCTTCTTTAGAAAGTAAATCTGTAATCTTGCTATCTTGTTCAACTAACTCTCTGAATGGTGTCTTCGTTTGCCAAGACTCCATCGCTTTCGGTTGTACTGTATCATACGCCTCTTCACGAACCATACCTTTGTTGATTAATGCAAGTAGCACACGTTGAGAGAACACGAGACCAAACGTCTTGTTGATATTCTCTTTCATGTTGTCTTCGTAAACTGTTAAACGGTCGATGATGTTTGTAAAACGGTTTAACGCATAGTCTAATGCGATCGTTACGTCTGGTAACATCACGCGTTCAGCAGATGAGTGAGAAATGTCACGTTCATGCCAAAGCGGAACGTTCTCATAAGCTGTAGTGATATAACCGCGGATGACACGAGAGATACCTGTGATATTTTCAGAACCTACTGGGTTACGTTTATGCGGCATCGCTGATGAACCCTTTTGGCCTTTCGCAAAGGCTTCTTCTACTTCGCGTGTTTCTGTTTTTTGTAAGTTACGAACTTCTACAGCAAATTTTTCTAAAGAAGTGCTGATAAGTGATAATGTCGCGATGTAGTAAGCGTGACGATCACGTTGTAAAGTTTGCGTAGAGACAGGGGCGCAATCTAGGCCGAGCTCTTTACAAACATGTGCTTCAATTTCTGGTGGGATATTCGCAAATGTACCTACTGCCCCACTCATCTTGCCGACTTCGATTTCTTCACGCACGCGTTTGAAACGTTCAAAGTTACGTTTCATTTCAGCATACCATAGTGCCATTTTCACACCGAAAGTCGTCGGTTCTGCATGCACACCGTGTGTACGGCCCATCATTAATGTGTATTTGTATTTTTTCGCTTTTTCAGCGAGCACATCGATGAAACGTTCTAAATCTTTCTCGATAATATCGTTTGCTTGTTTAACTACATAGCTCAATGCTGTATCTACTACGTCTGTTGAAGTTAAACCGTAGTGTACCCATTTACGTTCTTCACCGAGTGTTTCGGATACTTGGCGAGTGAATGCAACTACATCGTGACGTGTTTGTTCTTCGATTTCTTTCGCTCTATCTACGTCAACTTTGGCATTTTGACGAATCTTCTCTACATCTTCTTTCGGAATATAACCGAGCTTACTCCATGCTTCACATGCTAAGATTTCTACCTCTAACCATGCTTCATAGCGATTTTGGTCTGTCCAAATACGAGACATTTCTTCTCTAGAATAACGTTCAATCATGACATTAACTCCTATCTTTGTTTTAATATTTTTACAGTTAAAATATGTATATTTACTTACAATCAATAATTATAGTTCGTCTTTGAACCTTTCAACTCTAGTTTACCAAAAATTATCGTAAATGTATAAGGCTTTTGTGAAATGTCTGAGATTTTTCTAGTTAATTGTAAGTAGAACGACAAGTCAGAGCATCCGCATCAGCGGTCATTCTATCCATTTTGAATAAGTTTAAGTCTCTAACCTCTAGGCGAATCATATCTCAATCATTTCATGTTATTACTTCAACTCACCACTATAGACCAAAAAAACGCAGAAGTTATTGCTTAGTTAAACCAACAATAACCTCCACGCTTCAACTCAAAAATTATTCTTCTATACGTTTACCAACAAATTGAATCTCTTGTCTTAATACTTCAATCGAGCCATCAGGTTGTTCTTGGTAAACGGGTTTCTCAAAGCGTTTCACCGGCATATAGCCTGCTTCACGCATACGGGCTAAACAATCTTGAATTGTTTCATTATCCTCTACTTTGAACTTCTGTTGCTTCTTCATAAATACTTTCCACTTCATCCGTATCGTATTGTTTAATCTTACGGCTGCGAACGCCACGTGCCCAGAATCCACCGTGAATAGTACGCGGTTCATAAGCGATGACAAAGGCTTTCGCATCAATCTGCTTCACCGTTTCGATCAACTTAGCTTCGTAACGTCTCGGCGTTAGAATTTGCATGACGATACGTGCACCATCACGACCATATGCCGTGTAATGTGTGACACCGTAACCCACATCTCTTAATTGACGTGGCAAATCCAATTCGTGTTCAGCTGACGTTACGTTGATGACAGTATAACCTAGAGCGAGCTTTTCTTCAATCTTCATCCCAACAATGATACCAACAGAGAAACCTAACGCATAGGCGATGATATTCTGAATTTGATCTAAGCTAGACATGACGAGTCCAAGTCCCACGACGTACACGAGCACTTCTAAAAAGCTAACAATTGCAGCCATGTAACGATAGCCTTTTAAAGTTAGAATCGTTCTCATCGTAAGAAATGTGACATAGCAGACGTTAATGACAAATATGGCAGCAACCATGAGCCAAGGATTGGAACTGATGAATGACATGAGGGCATGTTCCTTTCTTCTCGTTAAATAAATTCAGCTCATTTTACCAATTAGAAAGTTTCTCTGTCACTCAGAATGACTTGTCTTCGATTAATTTTTTGGCCACGTATATCGTGTGTAAGCCAGTTCACGTTTATGCGCTTTACGAACATAATGTTGTTCGATCTTCGCTTTTGCATCACAAGGGACTTGCTTGCCTTCTAAATAGTCATCAATATCTTGATAAGTGACACCTAATGCTTCTTCGTCAGGCAATTGTGGTTTATCATCCTCTAAATCTGCAGTAGGCACTTTATCATAAAGATGTTGTGGTGCGTCGAGATATTGGAGTAATTGCTTACCTTGTCTTTTATCTAAACCGAAGAGCGGTGCGATATCCGCAGCGCCATCACCGTACTTAGTGAAGAAACCAGTGACATTCTCTGCTGAATGATCCGTGCCGATAACGATGCCTGATGTATTTGAGGCGATAGAGAACTGCACTTTCATGCGCTCTCTCGCCTTCTCGTTACCCCGTTGGAAATCCGTCAATTCAATTCCTGCTTCTTTCAACGAAGTAACACTCTGATCCACTGCAGGCTTAATATTCACTGTAATCGTGCGATCAGGTTGGATATATTCTAATGCGTCTTCTACTTCGTCGGCATCTTTCTGGTGACCGTAAGGAAGTTTCACTGCGATAAATTCACACTCACGTCCCTCTTCACGTAATGACTCTACAGCCATCTGACACAATTTCCCAGCAAGCGTCGAATCTTGGCCGCCTGATATACCTAAAACGAGACTTTGAATAAATTCGTGAGATTGAACGTAGTTTTTTATAAATTGTAAAATGGATTCTGTTTCCTCTTGACTGTCAATTTGAGGCTTTACTTTCATTTCTCTCACAATGATAGATTGAATATCACTCATGGTCTTCCTCCATTTCTTTGACGTGTTGCGTCACTTCGTAAATGCGTTCGTGTTTATTATGCCAACATTTAGAGCTTAAATCGACAGGGTATTCTTGTGGATTTAAGAGACGTTTATTCTCTTCCCATAATAATGCGAGGTTTGTTGTTAAATAATCACGCGCCGCATCTTCATCAGGTAAATCGTAGACAAGCTCGCCATCAACGAAGATATCTTCATGTAAATCTCTCGCTTCGAAAGATTTAATAAATTTCATCTTGTACGTATGTACAGGATGGAAGAGTTTTAATGGTGTTTCTGCTGTTGGATCTTCGTCTGCTAGTGTAATATAATCCCCTTCCGCTTTATTTGTCTTCTTATTAATAATACGATAAACATTCTTCTTGCCTGGGGTCGTTACCTTTTCAGCATTATTAGACAACTTAATACGGTCTACGTAGTCGCCATGCTCATCTTCAACAGCGACCAGTTTGTACACTGCACCTAAAGCTGGCTGGTCATAGCCAGTGATGAGTTTCGTTCCGACACCCCAAGAATCGACTTTCGCACCTTGCGATTTCAAACTCGTAATCGTACTTTCGTCTAAATCGTTGGAGGCCACGATGCTTGCGTCAGTAAAACCAGCTTCGTCGAGCATTTTACGCGCCTCTTTAGATAAATAAGCAATGTCACCTGAATCTAAGCGGATGCCGATAAAGTTAATTGAATCTCCTAACTCTTTCGCCACTTTAATCGCATTAGGAACCCCAGATTTCAATGTGTGGAACGTATCGACGAGGAACACACAGTCTTTATGACGTTCAGCGTACTTACGGAAAGCCACAACCTCATCGCCATACGTCTGAACCATGGCATGAGCATGCGTACCGGAAACTGGAATATCGAAGACTTTACCCGCACGCACATTACTTGTTGCGTCAAAGCCGCCGATATAAGCTGCTCGCGCACCCCAAAGTGCTGCATCAACTTCTTGACCACGGCGGGTACCAAATTCCATTAGTTTGTCCTCATGTGCAGCCTGACGAATACGACTTGCTTTCGTCGTGATAAGTGTTTGGAAATTCACGATATTGAGCAACATCGTTTCAACGAGTTGCGATTGAATTAATGGCGCTTCTACACGTAGTAAAGGTTCGTTGCCGAAACATAATTCCCCTTCACGCATCGAACGGATATTACCTGTAAAACGGAGCGTTCTCAAATAATCTAAAAAGTCATCTTGATAACCGATAGATTTTAAATAATCGATATCGGCTTCTGAAAAGTGAAAATTTTTAATATAATCAATGACGCGTTTCAAACCGTTAAAAACGGCATAGCCACTGTTAAAAGGCATCTCTCTAAAATATAAATCAAATACCGCTTTACGCTCATGGATCCCATCATTCCAATACGTCTCAGCCATATTAATTTGATACAAGTCATTATGTAAGACGAGCGTATCATCTTTAAAACGTCCCACTTCTATCTCTCCAATCGTTCTTTTTTCATTAGTTTAACAAATCGCAAGAGGCTAATCACTTAAAGACGTTCACTTTTCTTATAAAAGCGTGAATTATGACTTTTAAATGAACAGTTATCAAAACACAAGGATTTCTCAATCAAACATCCTATAATAGACGTGAGGTGTTCACATGTATAAAGAAGCGAAAGATTTCATCGAGCTCATGTATCACGAGCTGGGTAAAGATAGACAAGAAATGACGCGACGTTTAGAACAAATTTATGCAGAAATTCAAAAGACGGGCACATATTGGCAGACCTCTGAAGAACTAACATATGGCGCAAAGGTAGCGTGGCGCAATTCCAATCGCTGCATCGGTCGTGCTCATTGGAATGGTTTGAATGTTGTCGATGCACGCGATATAGCTGATGAAACATCATTTATCCAGTCCATTGAAGACCACATCGTGCAAGCGACGAATAACGGTAAGATCAAACCGTACATTACGATCTATCATCCTGATCATCCACCACGTATCTATAACAATCAACTGATTCGATACGCCGGGTACGACGATTGTGGTGACCCTATGGAACGTGAAGTCACTCAACTCGCCGAGCATTTAGGTTGGCAAGGTCCACATACAGACTTTGATGTCTTGCCGCTCATCTATCAAATGCCTGGAGGTAAAGTGAAATATCACGAGTATCCATCAGAAATAATTAAAGAAGTGCCCATCACACATCCTCAGTATCCTAAGCTAGAAGACTTAAATTTACGTTGGTATGCAGTACCCATTATTTCGAGCATGGACTTGAAGATCGGCGGTATCACCTACCCTACTGTGCCGTTCAACGGTTGGTACATGGTAACGGAAATCGGTGTGCGTAATTTCACAGATAGTTACCGTTATAATTTATTAGAGCAAGTCGCACATGCTTTCGAGTTAGGTGATTTAAAAAATACAAATTTCAACAAAGACCGCGCCTTAGTTGAACTTAATTATGCCGTCTATCATTCATTCAGAGCCCATGGTGTTTCGATGGTCGACCATTTAACAGCTGCAAAACAATTTGAAACGTTTGAACGGAATGAGCACAAACGCGAACGTGATGTAACTGGTAAATGGTCTTGGTTAGCGCCACCATTATCGCCAACTTTAACACGTAATTACCACCATGGTTATTCTAATGAAATGCGAGACCCTAACTTTCATTACAAGAAAAATCTCATTCAGGTTGTCCGATACATAGCTGATAACCTGAATGAGATGTAAGCTGTTGCTTATACTGGACATTTGCCTCTATCAAGTGCGCAAACCTTTATAAGCAACGGCTTTTTTAGTTGATGTTAATTGTTTTTACTGAACATGCTTCTGGAACATCGAGTTGTAGTCTTTGAACTCCTTTTAAATATAAGCGTTGATTGTTAGCTTCTTCAAATTGATTATCTGCGATGAGTACGCCATCATGTTGTGCGTTCTGATAACTTTTAATCAATATCGCCGGATCTTTCATCGCACCGATAAACACATTGTCAAAGATATTTAAATTCTGACCTGACTGCGCTTCACGTACTTGGCCGGTCATATCCGCAGCATTTTTACCTTTATTATCCTCACCTAAATAGCGAATGCCACCTCGACAATGGTCGAAGTAATTGTGATGCACGTACGTATCTTTATTCTTTAAAAGTGTCACAGCATAGGCTTGCAAATGATCAAAGTAATTATGACGAATGTGGATGTTTTGGTAGAACTTGTTATACCGACTCGCGTGAGAACCGATAGCACGATGCCAAGGTCGCATGCCAGGTGTATCAGAATTACCGAAATAGCAGTGTTCAATGACGACATTCTTCGTAATTGTGCCATCCCACGTCGAGAATTTAGGAAAAGCACCTGGTACTTGAATATCGAGTTGTACCGCTTCAGAGAACCAGCGATCGCCGTTATCGTCTGTAAACCCTTTAAAGTCGCATTGACTTAAATACAAGCCATCTAAACCGCACGCATCAATGGCATGACCGCCGACGATATCTTTAAATGTTACGTGCTTGAGCTGAATATCACGCGCATGCCCTACACAGAGCGCCGTATTATTATAAGGGTAACGTGCACCGTTCATATCGAACGTACCGCCAGAAATGTGGATATGCCCGTTACCTTCGTAACCATGATAGAATTTGTAGCCTTTACCATTCTTCATCAACGCATCTTTACTATGACGCTGTAATACTGCTTCGTCATCCATTTGAAGTGTCGTACCTTCGTATATGACGAGTGCTTTCGCAATATGATAGACCCCTTTCGGCACATAAATTGTCACTTCCGGATGCTTGCGTGCGTAGTTCAGCGCACGTTGAAAGCCAATAGTATCAAATAGTTTATTGTGACCTTTCACTCCAAATTGTCGAACATTAATCATCATGAACCTGTTTCCCCTTTTGTAAAATCATTAGCATTACTTTATAACCCTTTTACACAGCTCACAAACACGGTGAACACGGGATATTTGAAGCCTTTATGAAACCTGCTCACTTCACTCGTAATTGTAGAGTCAATGCGTTATGCTTAACTCAACTCGATTTACACTTAAACTCAAGGGGGATGTTATATGACGAAACGTGCTTTAATCGTAGTAGACTATTCAAATGACTTTGTGGCGCCAGATGGAGCGCTCACGTGTGGAGAGGCTGGCCAAGCGATTGAACCCTTTATCGTCAGTCGCATTGAGGAGTACAACAACAGTCAAGACACCATCTTCTTTATGATGGATTTACATTACGAAGATGACCCGTTCCATCCTGAAAGTCAACTCTTCCCGCCTCATAACATTGAAGGGACGTTAGGTAGAGAGCTTTACGGGCGTGTGAACGACATTTACCAACGCATTCAGTACAACGATTACGTGCACTATTTGGATAAAACGCGCTACGACTCATTCAGTGGTACACCGTTAGATTTGATGTTACGCGAACGTGGTATTACGGAGCTTGAAATCGTCGGTGTCTGCACAGATATTTGTGTTCTACACACAGCTGTATCAGCTTATAATTTAAACTACAAACTGACGATCCCAGCTAAAGGGGTAGCTTCATTCGATGACAATGGCCACAAGTGGGCTTTAGGTCATTTCGCAAATTCTTTAGGTGCTGTGGTAGAACAATAAGTCCTAATCGTGCTAAAATATTAACAAATGAGAAACAAGTATGAAGAGGAGAATCAACAAATGGCTAAAACATATATTTTCGGACATAAAAACCCTGATACAGATGCAATCTCATCTGCATTAATCATGGCAGATTTCGAAAAGCAAACAGGAAACACTGATGCGACAGCTTACCGTTTAGGCGACATCAGTCCAGAAACTCAATTTGCCTTAGATCACTTCAAAGTGTCTGCACCTGAGTTACTCACTGATAACCTTGAAGATCAAGATGTTATCTTAGTTGACCATAACGAATTCCAACAAAGTGCAGACTCCATCGCTGATGCGAATATCAAACACGTGATCGACCATCACCGTATCGCTAACTTCGAAACAGCAGCACCGCTTTACTATCGTGCTGAACCTGTAGGCTGTACTGCAACAATTCTTTATAAAATGTTCAAAGAACGCGGTTTTGAAATCAAACCTGAAATCGCAGGTCTCATGATTTCCGGTATCATTTCAGACAGCTTATTATTCAAATCTCCAACTTGCACAGACGAAGATCGCAATGCTGCTGAAGATTTGAAATCAATCGCTAACGTAGACTTAGAAGAATATGGTCTTGAAATGTTAAAAGCAGGTGCTTCTACAGCGGACAAATCAGCTGCAGAACTTATCGATTTAGATGCGAAATCATTCAACATGGGTAATCACGTAACACGCATTGCACAAGTGAATACAGTAGATATCGATGAAGTATTCGACCGTGCTGAAGAATTAGAGAACGAAATGAACAAAGTAAGTGCAGAACAACAATATGATGTCTTCGTCTTACTCGTAACTGACATCATTAACAGTGACTCTAAAGTATTAGTGACTGGTGCAGATAAAGACAAAGTGGGCGAAGCATTTAACGTTCAATTAGAAAATGGTACTGCATTCTTACCAGGTGTTGTATCTCGTAAGAAACAAGTCGTACCCCCAATTACTGAGGCGTTAAGCTAAGCGATACTAGCACACGCGCTTGAAACTAATAAATGAGGGTATATAAAGAACTGAGAAAATGACTTCTCAGTTGTAATGGAAAGTAGGATTTCAGTTGAAATTCTACTTTCTTCTTATTCTTACAATCTTTCTTTATATGAGGAGAATACATAATTTTCTGTGTGGTGCAGTGCTATTTGTGTCATTCTGAACCTGACGATGGTTCATTTTACCCAAAGGCGATTTCTAAGTAGCGAGATTCCCTGCCCACGTCTTAGATATAGAACTTATATAGGAGGCTTCACTGTGAGTACGATTGAAGCACGCGTTCGCGCAAACCAACAATACTTTAATACCCATGTCACTAAAGACATTAAATTTCGTAAAAAGCATCTCAAGGCACTCAGTAAGAGTATTAAACATCATGAAGATCAGTTGCTCTCAGCTTTGAAAGAAGATTTAGGTAAAAGCAATATCGAAGCGTATATGACTGAAATTGGCTATACCTTAAAAAGCATCAAACATGCACGTAAAGAATTGAAAAATTGGTCGAAAACGAAACAAGTCGATACACCGCTCTACATGTTTCCTTCAAAAAGTTACATTATGAAAGAACCTTATGGCAGCGTTCTGATTATCGGACCATTTAACTACCCTTTCCAACTCGTAATGGAGCCATTGATTGGAGCTATCGCAGCAGGTAACACTGCAGTGGTGAAACCCTCAGAATTCACACCACACGTAAGTCAAGTGCTTCGAGAGATTATTGCTGAAGCATTTGATGAGAATTACGTTACCGTGATCGAAGGTGGTGTTGAAACCAATCAAGCATTGCTAGCACAACACTTTGACTACATCTTCTTTACTGGTAGCGAGAAAGTTGGACGTATCGTCTATGAGGCAGCAAGTAAACATCTCACGCCAGTGACACTTGAACTTGGTGGTAAGTCGCCAGTGATCGTCGATGAGACCGCTAATATTAAGGTCGCGAGTGAGCGCATTATATTTGGTAAGATGATGAATGCAGGTCAAACGTGTGTGGCACCTGATTATATTCTCGTTCAGGAGAAAGTTAAAAATGATCTTATCGAAGCGCTGAAAAAGACAATTACTGAATTCTATGGTCAAGATCCAAGTCAAAGCCCTGATTTCGGTCGTATCGTGAATGATAAGCATTTCAATCGCTTAAATGATTTACTCAATATTCACAAACCTGAAATTATTATGGGTGGAGAAACTCGACGCGAGGAGAGATTTATTGCACCGACGTTGTTAGATACAGTGACGACTGACTCAGCGATTATGCAAGAAGAAATCTTTGGACCGCTTCTCCCTATCTTGACATATGGCGAGCTAGATGAAGCCTTTGATATTATCAAATTTAGACCTAAACCGCTTAGCTTATATTTATTTAGTGAAGATGAGAATGTAACTGATCGCGTATTGAACGAGCTTTCCTTTGGTTCAGGTGCGATCAATGATACGGTGATGCAATTGGCTAATCCTAACTTACCGTTTGGTGGCGTGGGTCAATCAGGCATGGGTCACTATCATGGTCGTTACAGTTTCGATACTTTTAGTCATGATAAATCTTATGTCTTTAAATCCACTCGATTGGAATCTGGACTGATGTTCCCACCTTATAAAGGTAAATTTAAATATATTAAACAATTTTTCAATAAATAAAATGAGGTCGCGTGCACTCAACTTTGACGCTCCCCTCTTCACTTTAGTTGTGTAGAGCGGGTCGAGCGTTCGTTGCGAGTGCGTCGCGACCTTTTGTAAGTTTAAAAAGAGTCTGGGACGAATATTCAACGTCCCAGACTCTTATTTTATTATTGAACAAATTGCACGCATACACCTTCTGGCGCATGAGCTTGATTATCAGTCATCGTCAATTCCCCTGTTGCTTTATCTCTTTTAAACACCGTAAGAACAGAATCGTCTTCTTGATGTGCACAAACGAGATAATCATCAGAAAGACTAATATTGAAATCGCGTGGGAAGCTACCACCACTTTTAACAATATCTACTAACTCTAATCCTTTAGCAGCTTCAGTTACTTTGAAAATAGCAATGCTGTCGTGACCGCGGTTACTGATATAGACAAACTTCTGGTCGTGAGAAAGACGCACAGCTGCGAGTTTCGTATCTCCATCAAATGATTCAGGAATCGTTAAATGACGTTCCAACTCTTTGAACTCACCGTCTTCATACGTCATCACACTCACATAATTGGACAATTCGTGAACAACATATGCATGCTTACCATCCTCATGGAAAGCGATATGACGTGGTCCATCTCCTGGCTCAAAGTCGTAAACAGCATATTCTTTCAAGCCGTCCATACCAAACTGATATGTCACAAGCTTGTCTGTGCCCAAGTCGAGCGCTACCACATACTGATGATCCGGCGTTTCTTTCATCATGTGCACGTGTGGCGCATCTTGACGTTCTTTAGGACCTGTTTCATAGTCATGCTTTAACTCATGCATAAGCCCTTCAATATGACCAAATTGAGAGTTAATCTTGTAGAGACGAGCAAGTCCTGCGCCGTAACATGCTTCAAACACGTACTCTCCATTTGAAGTCGCTTCTACATAGCAACCATTACCTCGAGAAACGAGACAGTCGTTGATATAACCGAGCGTGCCGTCTTCTTTAATCTTAAAGCTAGTGATGCCACAATCTTCACCGTCTTCTTCTTTCGTTACAGCATACAAGAAATCTTGGTGTTGATTAATATATGTTGAACCTTCTAATTCATATCCAGTTTCTACATTTGAAATTGTCCCTTGTGATTCGTCGAGATCAAAGCGATAAATACCTTTGCCTGACGCTTTCGTATACGTACCTACAAAGCCTTGCGTCATTATTGAACCCTCCAATGTATTGTTAACTTCATTCTAATAAATACCCGTTTGAATTAACACTGAAATGTTTTTAGTGAGGTGAATTCGCCTGTGGTGTTTGCGAGGTTAGACTTTTTATCCTATATGAGTAAAATTAATTGTCTGAAATCTTGAAAAAAAGACTTGCGATATACGAACACTTGTTCTATAATATTGAGTGAAAGGTGGAGGTTACAATGATTCCTGATAAGTACAAAGACGAGACGGATTATCGCAAGATCCCTAGAGAATACTTGGATTCTCAGATTCCGCAAGGTCGAGGTATGGTCAAATGGGCACCGTTCGCTACTTTACCCGAACAGTTCGAACGTATTCATGAATACATACTTGATCAAGATAAGATTCAGCGTCCGACATTATCAGAGGATCAGTTGAATGAATTGAATTGCAAGATGCATCAAGCCTTGCATGATGAGCAACCTGTGCAGATGGAATACTATCAAGCCGGTGCTCTACATACCGTCGAACTGCATATTACGCATATTGATATGTTGAATATGAGTTTGAAAGGTCGCGATTACCATTCCGATAAACCACTCACTTTCTCCCTATTAGATATAACTGCTATTCATTTTCTCGCTTAGTATAGAAAAAACGGTTATAGCAACTGCTATAACCGTTCATATTCACATGATTAATCGTGTGATTCAATATCAGAAACGATTTGTTTCGTTTTGTTTTCGATGTCTTCAAAGTCTTTTTTGAATACAAAAGCGAAAACTACAGCACCAACACCTGCAAGTAAAGAAAGTGTTAAAATTGTGCCGAATGTAAATTTAAATAAACCTTTGATAAAATTCCACATGTCTTGTTCACCTCGTATTTATATTGCGTCACTATCACTATGATAGCACATTTCGAAGTATCAATAAATATATACCCTTTCTCATCTCAGTTATGCAAAAAGGTATTATATTTCTCTATTACTCAATAGAAGTTAGATTGACTGACACTTCAAACACCTTGTGATACTATCAAAGTTGAATTGAAATCCGCAAATCATCTATACGTCTTTGGTGAATATGTGGGGTCTAACATCGTAAGCTAAAGTAACAGATTCTTATCTTGCCCACCAGTTCTTGAGGACATTGACTACAGTGCGGTAAATAATAATCACTCCCTTAGATTGATTTAATTATATTCTAAATGACTAACACTAATATTACAATTAATATTAAATTACACTATAATTACAATTTTGTAAGAAAGAGGTTTTGGCGGTGCAACAGGTTTCATCTGAAATTATGACGTTCAAAGGGTCGCATTATGACTTAGGCGTAGAAACAGCTAAGTGGTTACAAACAACTGAAATTTTGAAAAATCGTGAAAAAGAATGGCGTAAACGAACACCGAGATTTGATATCGATATCAATGAAACATATCAAATCTTCCAAACCTATGCGCCTCAGATCTGGGAAGAACTCAAAGGAATTCAAGATGTACTTAATTTGCCTACACGACAAATGCTTCTCAATTTCGCACATTATCGCTTTACCGATTTGAAAGATAGTGGCTGTACCGTTTACATCGGTGATGATTATTTATTGAGAAACTATGATTATCATCCAGCTACATATGACGGCCGATATTTACTCTTTAAACCAAACGATGGCGGTCTTGCTCAAATCGGCCCTACCTCAAGAATTACAGGACGCATGGATGGAATGAACGAGGCAGGTTTAGTCATGGGTTACAACTTTATGCATCGAAAGAAACCTAAGAACGGCTTCGTTTGTTATATGATTGGTCGACTTGTTCTTCAGTATTGTAAAGATGTACCTGAAGCCATTCAATTTCTTAAAGAATTACCGCATCGTAGTTCATTTAGCTATATCGTTATGGATAAACACCTTAACCATGCCATCATCGAAGTTTCACCACGTTCAATTGAAGTACGTTATGACAGAACGTGTACCAATCATTTTAAACTACTGACTCATGAGAATCGTAATTATACGAAAGAATCGAAAGCGCGCTTACATCAAGTGCTGAAACATACTTCTCATGGTTTGAAGCCAGATGATGCCTTTCAGTTATTTAATGACCCGCAATATGGCATTTATAGTAAGTTATTTAAAAGTTGGTCTGGCACCATCCATACTGTTCTCTATAAGCCTCAATCTTTGGAAGCTTGGATTACTTTAGGTGAAAATGATAACCCACGTGTCTTTAACTTTAATGATTGGTTAAACGGAAACAAGATTAATCTATCTCCTCTTAAAGGAGCAATTGATACAGATCTTACTTTTGCGACACAATAATAAAGAAAGACCGAGTTAAGGAGAAAAGATTTTGTGTTTCTCCTTACTCGGGCCTTCATCTTATTTAATATAAATATCTCCATAATACGTATAAAGCTCGATTTTATTATTACCGTTCCCTACCCTATAATCTTTAAAATATGGATTATCAATATGTTCTTTACCAAATATAGGATTAAGCTTTAGTGATGTATCTTTCGGTTTATGTTGATAATTCAGATGTATATCGCCATTATCAGAAGATGCCTTAAAGTTACACAATGGTTGCATATCTGTAAGATTGATATCATTTTCATGATTAATCACTGCTACGTTTTTTAATAATGTTTTATGCAATTTGAGTTCGCCCTCGTCTGTCTTGAGCTTGCCCCCGAGTATTTCGCTGTTATTTACATTAGCATTGACTTTTTCAGTTAAATATTTTAAATGACCAATTTTTGTGTCAGATATATTAAAATCCAAATTATTATATTGTTCCGAATCTAAATTCATTGATTGAGTCGAGATATTTTTAATAGATAATGTCCCATTCACATTATGTATGCTCAACGAATTTAACTTTTTAGGAGGAACAGTAATAACTAAACTATCTTTCTTAAGTCGAAATGGATTGAAGTTCATACCATAACGATCTTTCTTATTTACCTTCTCACTAATTGTTAAATGATTGTTTGAATGTGTATGACGAATATATCTTTTACCTTTATAGTGAATGGCAAAGTGTTGTCCTTTCTTAATCGTCACGTCTTGTCTTACTTGGGATTTCAAATTAACCGTAAGATCATCCGCATCTTGATGAAACGTTTTTTGATATTCGTTAATTTGAAACTTTTTATGTTCAAAGCCAAACCAAACAAGGGTAGCAGCTAGAAAGCAAATGATAAAAAGGCTCAATCCAATGATGAATAATCGCTTCATGTTAAGGCTCTCCTTTTCATCTTATCGTTATTCCAACGTAAATATTTAATAATGTATCGATAGAGTACATGCGTCAAACTTAGGACGACAGCAATAATCATCAACCCTATTCCTACATACGCAAAGGTGAAGAGATAGTTACTTAAGGCCATGCTAAGGTTATCATTCATCACTCCGTTAAGTAATAAGATAAGAGGTGTGACAATAAAACCGCATCCTAATAAAAGTAAGCCAATAAAAAGAATTGCAATAATAACTATAGGTATTAGCAGAATGATTGATGATAGCAAGCTCACACTAAAGGATGTAGAAAGTGCGCGCATTACATTCTTCATCGTAGGTTCAAATTCAGCTTTCTTCAAATCGTCATTGACCATAATATCTTTAGCGATTTGCTTAGGAGCAGGTAACTCCCCTACGATCTGATATTCATTTTTTCCTTTTTGTTCTTCGTCGAAAAAATATCGTTCATACTCGAACATTTTTAAATCCCGTTTATACTTTGATAGACGGTGCAATTCTTGTTCGAGTTCGTTAAGAAAAGTAATCTTATCCATATTAAAACCGCCATTAACTAGGAATATATTATTAAAATAACAATAGTTAATTATATGTATCATTATAGACAAATAAATTATATTATTTCTTTAAATATAGCATACGCGCATGTGAGATGCATCCCATTTCAAGGGATATTTAACATAAATAAAGTGGATATAGATGAATATTCACCTATACCCACATGTCTTATTAGATATCTTTTTTAGCACCGTAGAATAAGTTAATCACAAATAATACTACGATTGACGCTGGAGTAATAAACCATTGCCAGTTTGAGAATGTTTGGTCTGTTCTTTGTGTTTTTTCAGGAATATAACCAAATGGTATATATTTAAGTGCATCTTTGATTTTATCACCGAAATGCGGAATCATTGGTAAGAATGAATCTGCAACAGGAACGATGATAATTAAGAAGATTCCTAATGTAAAAATCAATGCTGGTTTTGGGACAATTAAAGCAATTAGGAATAAGAAAAGACCATAGAATAAGTAAGTTAGGATGATAAACCATAAATAATCAAAGTATTTATGTGTTTTGATTGAATCAGTATCAACACATGCTTGTACGATTTGAGTATAAATAGTCAAGATTAACATGAATAGCACAGCGATTAGTACTATAGAAATTGTCTTAGCAATAATATAACCGATTCTGTTCTTTGTCTTGTTCATGTAGAGCTGAATCGTACCTTGAGATAAATCACGTGTAATCGTTTTGATGACGAATAATAACCCAGTAACTGTAAAGAACCAAGCTGCCATACCAATGATAGCACCAGATGGTACTGAATCATTCTGATGAACAAACATGTAAGTGATTCCAATCTGAGGTAGGATAGCTAAAATAAGTGCAATATATGTTAATGGGCTCTTAATTATGCTGTACAAATCATATTTAACTAATTGTAATGGATTCATTATTTATCACCTCTCTGATTAATACTAAAGTAAGTATCACGTAGAGAACTTTTACGTGTTTCAATGTATTTCGGATAAATATCTTTAGATGCTAAAGCTTTAAGAAGTGGTTTGTAATCTTTTTGAGCTTTAAGAATAATTTCTCCACTTTCTTTATGAGATTGCATAACATTGAACTTCTCAGTTAATAATTCAAGCGCTGTTCCAAATTCGTCTGGATTAATAGTAAGCACGGTGCTATCTGATGGCGCTCCTTCTGACATATCCACGTCTTGTACAAAATGACCATCTCTTAAGAACACAGCACGGTCACAAATCAATTCAATATCTTCTAATTTGTGACTAGAAATTAAGATTTTCATACCGAGATCTTGTACTAAAGACTGAATTGTCTTAAGTACATCGATTGAACCATCTGGGTCCATACCGTTTGTAGGTTCGTCCAAGATAAGGAACTTCGGTTTACTCATGAGAGAAACTGCGATAGCTAGCTTTTGTTTCATACCCATGGAGTATTTCTTAACTTTTTTATTCATGTAAGGACGCATACCGAATGCATCGATAATTTTGTCTGTATATCCTTTGTCGAAACCTTTACCTAATACTTGAGCGAATTGTTTCAAGTTGTTTAGACCTGTTTTATTGTCATAAAGCTTAGGATTTTCAATTAAATAACCCATGTTATGATTTTTACCTAGGTCAACTTTACCTTGATAGTTCGCAATATTACCGTTCATAATTTTCATTAATGTTGTTTTACCAACACCGTTTTTACCAATTAAACCGACAATCTGACTTTTACCGAAATCAAAGTCAATCTTATCTAAGACAGTATTATCATTATATGTCTTAGTTACTTCTTGTAATTGCATCTAATTCCTCCTTTAACTTACTTTTTTAAGTTGGATAAAATAGTTAATAATCAACATTACAGCGCTGACTAAAAGATAACCTGAGTTAAACCACGGATTAAAGACGTTAATGTAGTTATCTAGGTATCCAAGAATAAATACGCGTATACCGAGGTAAATCATTGTAATTGCTAATGGCAGTAGCAAGCACATAGCTAATATATGGAATAAATAAGTTATTCGTTCTTGTTTAACTTCGGTATATCTTCTAAACACACATGGTATGGTAAAGAAGTTTACAGCTACGTATACTAGCGGAATAGCATAAGTCCAATTCATTCCATTCATTACAGAAAGCGGAATAGAATATAGTCCTAATACAATCGCTCCACCTAGAGTGAAAATCAACATTGTAATGTAGTTCGCATTCAACATTTGTTTTTTAGATAGTGGTAAGCTCCCAAAGAACCAATAAGCTTGTTCACCTAACTTATGATGTACTCTAAATATATGGGCTGAATCTTTGATGGATAGGAAGTAAAATATTACTACCAAAAATGGGAATATAAGTTCAGAAATTGAATAAACTAATTTATATCTAATTAAAAATTGTAATGGTGAGAGGAGTGCTAAAATTAAATAAATAATAATCGTGGTCTGACGCAGCTTTAAATTTCGGATGACTAAACTTTTCATGGAATGTCACTCCTCTCATATTATTTGTTTCTGACTTTCTTACTTTGAATGTAGTAGTTGATTAAAAGCCATATTGTACTAATTGTTAAGCAGCCTATATCAATCAATATAGATATTTTATCTAAATATTCGCCTGCTACTGAGCTAGATAACACATGAGTTATGATAAAGATTGCAGTAATTACTAGAGAAATAATTATCAATATTATTGGAATAATTATATACATTAAAATTAAGTAAAAAATATAATTTACATTATCAGATTTAACTTCTGTGTATCGCTTAAATGCAATAGGCATAGCTAAGAAATTAAGTGCAATATAAGTAGTAATCCAATTTATAGACCCCAAATCTGCATCTGGTAAACTCGTTGTAGGCTGATAAACCAAAAGAACTAAACACCCTAAAGCAGTAAAAATTAGCATCGTAACTAAGTTAGCATTAAGCAAAGAGAACTTACTTACTGGTAAACTTGCTTGATAATAGTACGAATCTTTGCCTAATTTATTATGAAAACGGAACAAATGTGCTGAATCCTTGATAGTAATTGCTATTAGTAGCATTGCTAAGACTCCTATAATCCACTTTCCTAAGTTACTTCCAGTTGGTATTAGGCATTGTAAAGGCGAAATAGCTATTAGCAAAATATATACTATTAGCGTAGTTTTTCTTAGCTTGATATTTCTCAGTAACAGCTGTTTCATTGAGATGCCACCTCGTCTTGACTTTGATGAGAACTGTGGCTCCCTTCTCTATCACCTTTACCTAAATAAATCATGAGTTCTTCAATAGTTGGATTGCTTACCATCACTTGATTACCAAACAGTTCTTCAAATACGTGATGTTCTTTAGTTAGAGCAGTGAAGCCTGTTTTATTATCTTCATGGAAAATGGTTAAATCTTTAAGTTCATCATCAAGCAAATCATTAGGTCCGCGCACAATTTTGTAATTCTGAATAATTTCATCTAAGTAATTATCTAAGATGATATCGCCGTCTTTGAGATAAACTAAGTAATCGGCAATCTTTTCTAAGTCTGAAATAATGTGCGTAGAAAGTAAGACTGTCTTGTTCTCGTTGATTAATTCTTTTTGAATCAAATCTAAGACTTCATTGCGAACGATTGGATCAAGACCTGCTGTTGGCTCATCAAGAATGAATAATTCAGCATCATGACTGAATGCGAAAGCAATGTTTAGCTTCATCTTCATTCCAGTAGACAAGGTCTTAATTTTCGCTTTGTAGGGTAAATCGAATTTGTTTAAATAATCATAGAAGGTATCGTGATTCCACTTTTTATAAAATGGTGCAATCATTTTTTCAGCTTTTTTAATCGTCCACTTATCGTTCAAATAGAGTTCAGAGTAGACAAATCCGATTTTTTCTTTAATCCCTACTTCATCCATGTTCATGGATTTACCAAATAAGCGTATTGAGCCTTTATCTGCTTGTAAGAGATCCATGATCAAGCGAATAATTGTTGTCTTACCTGATCCGTTCGCCCCAATGAAACCAGTGACAAATCCTTGAGGTACATTAAATGAGATATCGTCTAACTGAAAGCGTTTCGTCTTATAGCTTACATTATTTAACTCAATCGCATTCATCATTCTTCCTCCTCATAGATGAGTGATAGAATGTCTACTAATTCGGATAACGACATGCCAATCGTCTTAGCTTCTTTCGCCATTGATTTCGCGTAGGATTCGATAACTATAAATTGCTTCTCTTTCAAGATATTACTATCTTGTTCTTTAACGAAAGTGCCCTTACCGCGAATGGTATAGACAAAGCCATCTTTCTCGAGATCTTCATAAGCACGCTTAGTTGTAATCACACTGACGCTTAAATCTTGTGCGAGCTCACGCATAGAAGGAAGATGTTCCCCAGGTGCAACGATTCCCTTAAGGATGTTCTCTTTCACTTGTTGTTTTATCTGTTCGTAAATCGGCTGTTCACTATTATTTTTTAAAAGTATTTTCATGAACGTCCTCCCCTATCAACTGTATATACATAGCATACACACTATACACAATATTGTAAACCCTCTGAGTAAAATTTATGTTAAAAAACGTGTTATTACGGGGTTTAAACTGTACATATTCTGTATATACACAGTCAAAAATCAATATGTACATCTATACATTCTTCAATTTACTGCTCAATCCCTAAGATTGTACATACAAAAAACGCTCCATAATCAAAGATTACGGAACGTGCTTATATTAATTATTCATTTTAGAAAGGCAGAATTAACTACTCTCTCACTATTTACTTCTTTTTACGTTGTTTTTCTGCTTGTTGTCTACGGTAATATTCTTCCCGCTTCTTGCGACGATCATTACTACGGTTAATAAATGCACAAATCATAAACATAATAGCGGCAATGAGCAATTTGATACCTGTACTTTCATGATCTGTCGCTTGTAAGTAATAACCAACTATAAATAAGATAATTGCTAAAGTCACAAATATTTTCGTTAAATGTTTCATCATATCACCTCAAAACATTACCAGTATAACAAAGTCCTCATCACTTTACTAAGTCGATTACCGTCATTATATCATCTTAATATTCTTTAATTCATAGCTGACGATGTGTCTATCGCGCAACTTAATGCTAACAATTATATAAATACCTTGCTGTATTATTTCACTAATGCTACAATTAAGTTGTCCACGAATTATACTACACAACCCCAAGTCAGCCGCAACCTGACTTGGGGTTTTTAACGTGTAAGGCCACCTATTTATCTTTCCATTTATTCTCTAACCAAATTCGGAAGATAATGAGGATGCCACCTGAAAGTATGGTAATGATTAAATCTTGCCACCACTCCATTATACTACACCTCCCACATATCGAAATTCCATGTAGGACTAGGACGGCCTAACGTTATTCTAACACAAATTAGCGAACACGTGTTCTATTTTATTATAATTTGTTCCGTATAAGTGACAAAACACGCTACATCACTTTATCTTTAGCTCATTTCAAGATAAACTTAAAGATGAAATATGAATTAGATGAAGAGAGGTTGAACAACTATGAACCCTTTAGCATTAGATTTAAATGAACAACTTACTAAGTCTCAACCACAAATTGCTGATATGCTTTCTGACTTGGGTAAATTGATGTATTATCCGAAAGGCATTTTATCTCAATCAGCTGAAGCGAAATCTACAGAATACAATGCCACTATCGGAATGGCTACTTATAGAGATAGAAAAATGTATGCTGACAGTTTATACAACGTCTTCTCTGAACTCGAACCGGACGAGGTGTTTCCATACGCTCCACCTCAAGGTATTGAAGACTTGCGCGATCTTTGGACAGACAAGATGCTACGAGACAACCCTGAACTCAGTAAAGATGACTTCTCAAGACCTATCGTGACGAATGCATTAACTCACGGTTTATCATTAGTTGGCGATTTGTTCGTGGATACTAATGATACGATCTTATTACCAAGTCACAACTGGGGTAACTATAAACTCGTATTCGGTACACGTCACAGTGCACAAATTGACACGTACCCTATCTTTGATAGTGAAGGTCATTACACTACACAAGCGTTAGTTGAAACGCTAGATCAAAGTAATCAAGAGAAGATCTTCTTAGTCTTAAACTATCCAAACAACCCAACAGGTTACACACCTTCTAAAGATGAAGTAAATGAAATTGTTCAAGCAATCAAACGTGCAGCGGATCGTGGCACTCATATCATTGCGGTAGTCGATGACGCTTACTTCGGCTTGTTCTACGAAGATGTGTATCCATATTCATTATTCTCTGCTTTAACGCAACTCGATTCTGACAATGTGTTACCTATTCGTTTAGATGGTGCTACGAAAGAATTGTTTGCATGGGGCTTACGTGTTGGTTTCATCACATTTGGTATTAAAGATTCTAAAGCCCAAGAAGTCATTGAAGCGAAAGTGAAAGGTTTAATCCGTAGTAATATCTCAAGCGGTCCTATGCCTTCACAAAGTATTGTTAAACATGTTCTTGAGAATCGCGATCAACTTGATAAAGAGTTAGAACAGAACTTTGAGACGTTGAAAGCACGTTATGAAGTGACGAAAGAACTTGTGTATGATGAGAAATTCAGTGATTACTGGCAACCATACGACTTTAACTCTGGTTATTTCATGGCACTTAAAGTTAAAGGTGTGAAACCTGAAGCGTTACGAACACACCTCATCGACAACTATTCTATTGGTATCATTGCCTTAAATGACACTGACATTCGTATCGCCTTTAGCTGTATAGAAAAAGATGATATTCCACATGTTTTCGAATCAATTGCTAAAGCGATTAGCGAATTACAATAATGAAACTTCAAAAGGAGGAGCACTTCGGGGTGCCCCTCCTTTTTAGTATATATTGGAATTAATACGTTTTAAATTTGCTTTAACACACGTGTCATTTCTTCAATTTTACCATTGTGAAGTGGAACGTGAATAGCATTCAAGGCGATTAACTCTCCTAACGTTTCGCATCCAATCATCGGTTCCTCTAGCTCGGTTTCAAGCTGAGTAGAAGTTAAATTTCCTACTCGCTCAGGTAACGTCTTGATATGTTCGAGAATGTCATCGATTTCGGGAACTTCCGCGTCTCCCCAGTCAGAAGGTCGCGTTCCATAGCCAAATAGCTGATTGTAACGACCTACGTCAACTTCGTTCTGCTCAACCATTGAAAGTGCAAGTTCAAATACTGTGAGTAAGTGACCGTATTGCCAATGTAGCGTGTTTGGAAAATACTCACTTTCTTTATCTAGCACTGAAGCCACTTCCCAATTATCGTAACCTTCAAGTAAGTGGTTGATTCCTAACTCTACAGCATCATTTAATGTATCTTTAGCCATAAATGACGATACACTCCTCTCACAAATTCTTGTTATTATGGAAATACCCCTAGAAAACTATCCTTATGCATTCATATTCATAAAATTAATTTAAAATTCTTATAGTTAAACCATTTGTTCTATAGTATAATCAATATTAAATGAAACTGTTAAATAACTGACATAATCATCTTTATATAAGGCGGAATGAAATATGAAAAAGGTACTACCTATTTTAACTGCATCTGCAATATTATTAGCTGCATGCGGTAATGACAATCATGAAGAAAAACATTCTACTCATCATGAAAAGAAACATAAAAGTGAAAATAAGGAGAAAGAGAAAAATAATTCAAAGAAAAGCTCAAAGAATTCCTCTGACTCTAATAATGAAAACAAAAATAATACAAACAGTTCTAGTGTCAACAACGAACAAGCTTCTAATAATAATCAAACTTCTAACGATAACGAGGAGTTAAACTCAGAGCAATCCAATCAGAACCAAGTTAACCAACAACAACCTGCTCAGACTCAAACAAGTCAACAGCAACAATCACAAGCCACAGGTTATGATCCTAATAATCCATATATGAATATGCCAGATCAAGAATGGAGAAAAAATACTGGAACCGGCTTATCTTCCGGCGAAATGCAAACTAAATTTATGATTGAAAACGGACAATACGACGGTGATGACGGAGATCAAATTCTTGAAGCTTTAGAATATTATCAAAATAAATATGGTAACTAGTATATTCGCATTAAACTAAGCTCCAGTTAGGCCCTTCTAGATGGCTAACTGGAGCTTCTCTCAATGTATCTCTATTTCTTCTCAGTTTCTATTTCTTTTCTCTTCTTCAATCTGTGAAACAGTTTTAGTATTTTTATTTAATACCTTAGAAAGTTCGCCAGTAAATGATATATCCCCTTCGAACTGATAATTTTCTGTAGATCTAACACCAGCTGTGAACTCAAGTTTTTTTATCGTTATTTATATAACCAGTTATGTCATAACCATCCATGGGGTTTCTTTTAAAATTAGTAAAGGTTATGCTTTTATAATCTTTAACATTATGTTTCATGTAAGTAATGATTCTTTCTTTTTTCTCACTATAAAATTTCTCTTTTTCGTTATGCTTATATATTAAATAAGACCCTGCAACTATTAGAATTAGAGCTATAATTCCAACATTTAAATAAGCCTTTCTCTTCACTATGATCATTCCTAAAAGATAAATTCATAAATATCATAGTAAACATAACATATTTCAATGCACTTTACCGAGATCTATCTAATTCCACAAATACTTATCTCCTCCTTATTAGCTTTACTCTTGTTAACCGAAACTCAAATTTTAATTCGCTCTCTACTAACGTATTTAATCTTTTATTCTGAATCAGACCATATCCCTATGAGTTAAAATGTCTCCCAACTTACACTTGTACTTAACCCTGAGCCTCGGTACTTCAGAATTCCGCCTTATACTATATGCATTCCGCGTCCCAACCTACCTCCCCCGAATCCACAAAAAAAGGACGCCTCCACAAGTCCAATCAACTTATGGAAAGCGTCTCCTCCAAAAATTTATATGCTCATTTTATGCACAATCGACGCACGACATAAACATCAAATCGCCGACACACTTACATCCAGCACTATTCCTACATCATACCTGGCATGCCGCCGCCCATTCCTGCTTGACCTTCGTTGTCATCTTTATCAGGAATTTCAGCAACGACTGCTTCTGTAGTTAAGAACATCGCTGCGACACTTGCTGCGTGTTGTAGTGCAGAACGTGTCACTTTTGTAGGGTCCACGATACCTGCATCGATCATATTTACCCATTCGTCGTCAGCAGCGTTGAATCCTACACCGACATCTGCATTTTTCAAGCGTTCAACGATAATTGAACCTTCTAAACCAGCGTTTTCAGCAATTTGACGTACAGGTGCTTCTAATGCTTTCAAGACGAGGTTTACACCTGTAGCCACGTCACCTTCTGCTTCGATGTCCGCAATTTTATCATAGATATTCATGTAAGCTGTACCGCCACCAGCGACGATGCCTTCCTCTACTGCAGCACGTGTAGAGTTCAACGCGTCTTCGATACGAAGTTTACGCTCTTTAAGTTCAGTTTCACTTGCAGCACCGACTTTGATCACTGCTACACCGCCTGCTAATTTCGCAAGACGTTCTTGAAGTTTCTCAATATCGAACTCAGATTCAGTTTCTTCCATACGCGCTTTGATTTGGCTTACACGCGCGTCGATATCTTCTTCTTTACCGTCGCCATCAACGATTGTAGTGTGGTCTTTCGTGATTTCTGCTTTATTTGCAGTACCTAACATGTCCATCGTAGCATCTTTCAAGTCTAAGCCGAGGTCATCAGTGATAACTTGGGCACCTGTGAGGATCGCTAAGTCCTCTAACATTGCTTTACGACGATCGCCGAAGCCTGGCGCTTTAACAGCTACTGCAGTGAACGTTCCACGCATACGGTTAAGCACGATGTTAGTTAATGCATCGCCTTCGACTTCGTCAGCCACGATTAACACTGGACGATTAGATTGTACGACTTGTTCAAGTAACGGTAAGATATCTTGGAATGATGAGATTTTTTTATCAGTGATTAAAATGTAAGGACGTTCGAGATCTGCCACCATTTTATCTGAATCTGTGACCATGTATGGAGATTGGTAACCACGATCGAATTGCATACCTTCAACAACTTCGAGTTCAGTGTTAAAGCCGTTAGACTCTTCAATCGTGATAACGCCATCGTTACCTACTTTGTCCATCGCTTCTGAAATATATTTACCAATTTCTTCGTCAGCTGCAGAAATTGAGCCAACTTGCGCTATTTCGTTTTTATTTTCTACTTTTTGAGAAATATCATGCAATGCTTGTGTTGCCACTCCCACTGCTTTATCGATACCTTGACGTATACCGACTGGGTTCGCACCGCTTGTCACGTTCTTAAGCCCTTCTTGAATCATCGCTTGAGCGAGAACTGTAGCGGTAGTTGTACCGTCACCAGCGATTTCATTAGTCTTGTTCGCAACTTCTTGAACGAGCTTCGCACCCATATTTTCATAAGGATCTTCAAGTTCGATTTCTTTAGCGATTGTCACACCATCATTCGTGATGAGTGGAGATGTATACGATTTATCTAACACAACATTGCGGCCTTTAGGACCGATCGTTACTTTCACCGCATTCGCAAGTTTATCTACACCGCGCAACATTGCTTGGCGTGCGTCTTCTGAGTATTTCAAGTCTTTAGCCATTATTGGAACCCTCCAGTTCTACTTCAATTATTGAATTACTGCTAATATATCTGCTTCACTTAAAATTAAATATTTGTCGTCGCCTTGTTTCACTTCTGTACCGGCATATTCTTGAAAGACGACTTTGTCTCCTTCTTTAACTTCTGGTTCAACGCGTGAGCCGTTATCAAGTAATTGGCCTGAGCCGACTGCTACGACTTCACCTTCGTTTGATTTCTCTTTCGCACTATCTGTTAAGACAATACCACTTTTCGTAGTTTGTTCTTGTTCAATTTTTTTGATTACAACACGATTGCCAATAGGTTTTAACATGTTGTTACCTCCTCATCGTCAGGAAAAGTTTAGCACTATCACCTTTCGAGTGCTAACATACTTTTATATTAATCAAAGTTGGTCAACATTTCAAGTTTAACACTCACGTATTTTGTACCTGAATCACTTTTACGATAAAATGAATTATAAACAAAAATTGGAGGTACATTATGTCACGTGTATCAGTCTCAATCTTAACGATTGTTATTTACTTACTCGCACAGTTCGGGCCATTGATCTTACAAGGGCTCGGTTTCTATAACGGCATGTCAGATAAAGAACTCTTGACGGCTAATATGTATACGCAAGTCATCCTCTTTATCATCGCTGCCATCATCATAATCTTCTTACATAATTTCATTCGCAATCCATTACGGCTTGAACGCCCGCCGAGAGAAGAGAAACGTTACGTGATTCTGTGGGCAGTCGCAGGTTATGTGGCTGTAATGGTCGCGCAAATGCTCACGAACATCATTAACATCTTGCTTGGTGCACCACAGTCGAGTGAGAACACAGAGAACTTGATGAAGATCGCGCGTCAGTTCCCAATGTTTATCATCTTGATTTCTATCGTGGGGCCATTGCTTGAAGAATTCGTCTTCCGTAAAGTGTTATTCGGCGAGATTTACAATATGATTAAAGGCTACAATAAATTAGCGTTTATCCTTGCGGCAGTCGTGAGTTCTACAATCTTCTCATTTGCGCATAGCGATCCGTCCCACTTCTTAACCTATTTCGTACTCGGATTTATTCTCGCTGGCTTCTATGTTTACACGAAACGCATTTGGGTCAGCATTCTGATTCATATGATGATGAATGGTACGGTCGTTTTGATGCAGATTGTGATTGGCCCAGATAAAATCAAATCATTACAAGAACAAACATCATTTATTTTACATTTCATTTTTTAAAAAACGAGAAACCATCTCTTCCGCTTCAACTTTATGGAAGAGATGGTTTCTTTGTTTATGAATCTTCTGGCTTTCTCAAGCGATAAATGTAAGCAATAATCGTGCCGAGGAAGATAACGACCATCGCTGTAATGAGTGAGATTGTCGTGCGTTTATATTTTACCGCTTCGTTCGCTGCATCTTGATTCTTGCTTGTATCTGTCATCTTGTCATCTTTATTTTGCTGGTATTCATACTGACTTTTACTCTTACCATCACCCTCATGCGGTTTCTTCAAATCCGGCATTGAACCAATATCCCCTGTGATCAGGGCGAGCACTTGTTGGTCTAAGTTTTTATAATAATGTGATGCTTTGAGCGGGTTAAAATATTGGAATTTGAAATATCGCGTTTCTTTCTGTAATGAGTTTAAATAATGATTATCCGAGAAATTTTGTTTTTTTAGGATATTATTAATTTCATTATTACTCACTTTATTATCGTTATGATGCAACTCTTTTACTTGATCCACAACGAATGGGTTGTATTTTAATGAACCTGTCGCCATAGACTTAAAACGTTGAAGAATAGAGCTGTCTTGCGAATCTTGATTACGTTGGCCTGTAAAGCGGTCGTACCAATGACTGTGTTGTTGATTTGAATCCTGTTGTGTGTTCTGAGATGTTGGACGATTATCTGATGACGTGAAATTTGTGCCATTGAAGTGGTTACGATTTGAATTATTCTGATTAGAACTCCACTGCTGATTTGAATTATGATGTGCAGGTGGAACCATACCTTGATAATCTGGGCGTTGCTGATGTGACGGCTGATGATTTACGTGCGTCGGTTCATTGTGATGTTGTTGCGCAGGAGGTACACCTTGTGGATGGTTAGTCGTTCCTTGTCCAGGTTGGTGCGCTTGCCCTGTCTGTCCACCAGGTTGTGAAGATGGTTTCTGTTGTCCATCATGGCCACTTTGCCCACCTTGCTGTCCAGATGGCTGATTAGAATGTTGTTGTGATCCTTGCGAACTTGAACCTGACGGCTGATCGCCTTGAGAAGGTTGGCTAGGTTGCGGATTTTGTCCTCCTGAGTGGCCACCTTGATGATCGCCCTGACCTGGTTTGTCGCTTGGTCGATCATCTTTGTCATGACCTGGCTTGTCACTCGGCTTGCCTTGACCACCTTGCCCCTGCTGATCTCCTTGTCCAGGCTTGTCTTGACCGCCGGGGTTGTCGCCATGTCCAGGCTTATCGCTCGGATGATCTTGACCACCACTATGTCCACCTTGACCCGGATCTTCTCCAGGACGAGAAGGGTCATCGCCAGAATGTTGACCACCAGACGGGTCTTGTGGATCATCATCAGAAGAGCCATCATGTTTACCATCTCCGGGTTGATCATGGTTCTTCTGGTCATCATAGCCTTGTTGATCATCGTCATCGCCTTGGTGTTTTCCAGGATTGTCTTGGTGGTTGTCACCGTTATCATCGTCGCCTTGACCAGGATTATCTTGATGATCGTCATCATTATTATCATCGCCATCTTGATCTTTACCTGGGTTGTTATGCTGGTCATCGTCTTTCTGATCTTTGTCAGGATCTGTGTTGTCATCTTTTTGGTCGTCGCCTTGTTGATTGTGGTCAGGGTCTTGTTTGCCGTCATTCTGGTTATCGCCTTGTTGCTGATCTGAATCGTCTTGGTCGCCATTGCCGTTTTGATGATCTGAGCCTTGGTTATCGCCGCCATTTTGCTCCTCGTCAGAACTATTCTGATTGTCATCAGGGTTATCTTGATTGTCGCTACCTTGAGAATGATCTGGATCTTTGCCGGAACCATTATTAGAATGATTAGCCTCTTGCTGATTACTGTCACCAGAGTTATTTTGCTGACCCTCGCCTTGACCACTATTATTGGATGAGTCATCTTCAGTTGGGTCTTGATTTACTTCGCCATTGTGACTCTCATTTTCATTATCAACTGAACCATTTTCTTGATTATCAGCGGAAATTTCTTCTGAATTATCTTCACCTTGCTGATTTTCACCACTTGATTGTACTTCTTTTGAATTTGTAGCGGATTTCTGGTCATGATTGTCTTGGCTTTCATTATTTCCTGTTGGTTCCGAACCTTCAGCCTGCTCGCTCTCTAACCCGATTTGCTCGTTTTCATTGGCAATTACTTCTCCATCTTGGTGAGCCGCTCCATTGGTTGCTGGTCTATCGCTCACCTGTCCCTCTTCAGTTAAATCATTTTGATCTGCTGCATTAAATAATGATTGATTTACCACATTTGCATTATTTTGCGCATTTTCCACTTGATGATCCGCAACACCTTCAGCGTTCGCTTGTTTACTTACCAACGACGTACTTAACGTGAGTATTGCACCTGTTGCAATCAATTTATGTGGCCATTTTTTCATTTCACTCACCTCTCTTTCTCCCATTTTTCACGTTGCTCTTATCTGTAACTTAACATATTTTATTATGTTAATAGTACTTTTTGAATATGAATTTAAAAAATTAATTTTATCGTAAAATCTTTGTAACACAATGGTTTCAACAAAGTCGAATTTATTATATTTTGAAAACGCTATCATTTTCTAGTATATTATGTATAATTACTTTTATAAAAGGACTGATAAAAGTGAAAGTGCTTGTATTACAATTTAGAATCGAACCCGCAAATGCACAACAAAATGAAAATAAAATCAAACAGCTCTTTGATAAACACATCACAGCAAACACAGAGTGCGTTGTACTACCAGAGATGTGGAACAATGGTTATGCGTTAGAAAAACTCAATGACTTAGCAGATCACAACTTAGAACGTAGTCAGCAATTTATTGCTCAACTCGCACAAGACTATAATGTCGCAATTGTAGCTGGATCTGTCTCAAATATTAAAAATGATAAAGTCTACAATACCGCATTTACGGTTAACAAATTAGGAGAAATCATCAATAACTACGATAAAGTGCATCTGGTGCCGATGTTACAAGAGCCTGACTATCTCGAAGCTGGCGACAAAGTACCCGAGGCATTTCAACTAACAGACGATGTGGCAGCAACTCAGATTATTTGCTATGACTTGAGATTTCCTGAACTATTACGCTATCCAGCACGTAAAGGTGCACAAATTGCTTTCTATGTCGCACAGTGGCCAGAAGCACGTAAAGCACATTGGCGTGCCCTACTCCAAGCGAGGGCGATTGAGAATGATATGTTCGTCGTAGGAAGCAATGGTTGTGGCAATGATGGATCAACAGAATATGCGGGCCATTCAATTGTCGTTAATCCAAATGGTGAAATATTAGCGGAATTAGAACACGAAGAAGGACAAATTGAGTTAGATTTAAATATGGAAGAAGTGGCTCAACAACGGAAAGCTATACCCGTGTTTGAGAACTTAAGAAAGGAACTTTATAAGTAGAAATCAGAGTCATCGGTAACAACACTACACAGATTAAACATCTTCAGACATAGGGAAAGCCGTGAGCTTGGGAGGGACTCACGGCTTGATTATTAAGGGAATGTTTTACAGTTATTTTTTCTTTATCTATTTTTTGGGGATGTTATTAATTATGAAAAAATTTAGTGAATTTACCGATTATTATAATGATAAATTGAATGATGTTACGATAGCTTACATGTTAATACTTGTTTGCTGTTGCTTAAGCAAATGTAATGACACTTGACTTGCGACTGAGCAATATTACAGTCTTAATAGGGATTATCAATGCTTACTTAGTGAATTTCTTAACTGTTTCTGCGATTAATTTAACAAATTTAGTTACTGTTTCTACGATATCTTGTGTCATAAATCTGTACCTCCTTGTTAAATATTCAAAGAAATGATATCGTTCTCATTTCAAACTATACGAAGAGTCAGTTACAACCGAACGATTCGAGTATTGATTCCTAGTTTGTATCAGTAGCGCTATCTACACTTAGAAATTCAAGTGACTCTGTATCATCTCTTTGTGATACATCTTTATTAAAACACGGTGCCAACCCTTGTGGGCACATAATCCCTAACTCGTAATTTTTTATTCTAAACTGTATTCTATTTTATGTTAAAATCAATAAGGAAAATATTTTAATAACAGTTAGGAATTAAATATGAACAGTTAAGCATGTAAATGCACAGTTCTTACTTTAATTCGTATAATTAGAGTAAGGAGAAAACGCTATGGCAAAGTTTATAGACAATATTATAGAAAAATTTGCTAGCTATCTCAGAGATCGAAATAACTTAGATTATATTACTTATTTGAAAGTTAAGTTAGGCATACAAGTTGCATATAATAATATCTCAAAAGGTATTGTAACCTATGGTATTTCGCTCCTTTGCAACATGTTCTTCTATACACTCACTGTTCATATTACCTACTTTATTTTAAAGTTGTTTGCCCATGGCGCACATGCAAAATCTGCAATACTGTGTCATATTCAAAATATAGTATCATTTATATTAGTGCCTTATTTAATAGTTAGTTTTAGACCTGATAGTCGAATTCTAATGGGTCTAGCTTTTTTGAATTTGATTATTTTACTAATTTATGCACCTAGGACAACAAAAAAACAACCTCTACCATTTAAATATCGTAAAGGTAAAAAAATCAAAACCATGATTCTCGCTACTTTAATTCTTATTTTATCGATTTTTATAAAGGAGCCTTACTCAGTTTTATTGTTATATAGCGAAATTCTAATAGGTATTTCACAATTACCTATATTTGTACCTAAGGAGGAATATAAGGGATGAAATTAATTAATATATTTTTTAAAATACTAATAACTTCATTTAGTATCTTAGGAAAACAAAGTGGCGTTTATCCATGTGGAGGTTGGTGGGATGAACCTGAAGTTCCAAAAGAAATAACTGATCTGCATAAATAACCTATTAGTTAGAAAGTGTGTAAATAATGGATTTATTAAATTCTATCTTTTTACCTGTATATCAGATGATTATGCTATTCGTTATAATAACTATTATTGGTAATATCAGGTATAGAACAAAAGATTTAGTCATCCTACTATTTATATTAATAGGATGCATGATTTTTTATTTCATAATCGGTCAATTTTCCATAATTATTTTGTCATTGAGTGTAATAGTGTATGGTTATTATAAAAAGCGTTTAGTAGGTATTATTATCGCTATATTAAGTTATCTATTATCGTTCATAATGAATTTCTTTACAATACTTACTATGGGAATATTTAGAGAGTACAGTCCTTTCAATTTGATTGATAATCTCATATATTCAGTTATTCATACGATATTCATATTAATACTAGCTTACTTATTCAATAAATTATTAAACATTTTAAACAAATCTATTTTGTCTTTAAGTAAACTATATTTAATTTTGATTTCGTTATCATTACTTGCTGCTTTTGTAGTATTATATATGTATGTACCTAAAAACTTTATACCTTTCCCTGACTTTAAGTTTCTAGCAGGTATATATATAATATTTACTTTAATATTTGTCTTTTTATTAATCACTATATCTTATAGTATAATCCGCGAAGTGCAATACAAAAGAAACATGAAAGAAGTACAAAACTACTACGAATACACGCTTAAAATTGAAAAAATCAACAATGAGATGCGCAAATTCCGCCATGATTATGTGAATATCCTCTCAACGATGTCTGAATTTATTCGTGAGGATGATATGGAAGGTTTGCGCAAATATTTTAATGAAGAAATCGTACCTATGCAAGACAATATGCAAGCGAAGTCGATTAAGATCAACGGCCTAGAGAATTTCCACGTGCGTGAAATTAAAGGGCTTCTTACGACGAAGATTCTTCAAGCGCAAGAGAAAAATATCAGAATCAGTATAGAAGTGCCTGATATTATTAAAAAGATTAATCTTCAAACGATCGACCTCTCCCGCATGATTGGCATCATCTTAGACAATGCGATTGAGGCGTCTGAACAACTTGAAGATGAGCCGCTCATCAGGGTTGGTTTTATTCAAGAGAGCGAATCTGTTACATTTATAGTAATGAATAAATGTCAACCGGACATGCCACGTGTGCACACTCTCTTTGAAGAGAATTTCTCTACTAAAGGAGACAATCGTGGTTTAGGTTTATCTACATTGAAAGAAATTGCTGAAGATAATGAGAATGTGCTACTAGATACAACGATTGAGAACGGCTTTTTCATTCAAAAAGTAGAAATATTAGACTTCGAGCCTTAAGGATGTGACGAGATTTGAAAATATTCATTTGTGAAGATGATATTAAGCAACGTGAAAGTATTGAATCGATCATTAATAACTATATTATGATTGAGGAAAAACCGATGAAGGTTGAGATGTCTACGGATGATCCTTATGCAGTACTTGAGCGTTCTAAAGAAATTAACGATATCGGTTGTTATTTTTTAGATATTCAACTAGAAGCGGACATGAACGGAATTAAGCTTGCGAGTGAGATTCGTAAACATGACCCTGTCGGCAATATCATTTTCGTAACGAGTCATAGTGAGCTCACTTATCTCACGTTCGTTTACAAAGTTTCCGCGATGGACTTTATTTTCAAAGATGAGCCAAATGAGTTACAGAAACGTATTATTGATTGTCTGGAAACATCTGAAGCACGTCTCAAACTGCTCAGTAAAGAGAGTAATGTTGAGACAATCGAATTGAAACGTGGCAGCAACTCCGCCTATGTACAATACGATGACGTGATGTTCTTTGAATCATCTTCCAAATCCCATCGACTTATCGCTCATTTAGATAATCGACAAATTGAATTCTACGGCAATCTGAAAGAACTGAGTCAGCTCGATGACCGTTTCTTTAGATGTCACAACAGCTTTGTTGTTAATCGACATAATATCGAGTCGATTGATTCGAAGTCACGAACTGTTTATTTTAAAAATGGTGAAGAGTGCTATGCTTCTGTCCGTAACGTAAAAAAGATATAATCGCTTATTTACACACGAAAGCACCGCCCTACTGATGGGACGGTGCCTTTTTACGCTATATTATTCTTCTCTCGTTAATCCCTTTTCAACGTTCTCTCGTTCAGGAATACTACTAATTGCGCCATACTGTGTCGTCACTACGCTCGCAACATAGTTACTAAAGCGCAACATGTCTTCGCCTTTCATTTTAAGCAAATCAGAAAGTGACTGCTTATCTCCTTCTAACAAGCGGGCAATAAACGCTCCGATAAAGGCATCTCCTGCTCCTGTCGTATCAATTGGTTGTACTTTAAAGCCGCCCTGACTCAATTCCGTACCGTCAGCTAGATAAAGCGTCGCCCCTTCAGCACCTTTCGTATAAACGACCGCTTCTACTTGTCCTTGGAAAAGCCAGTCAATTGCTTCTTTGTCATTACTTTTACTTGTCACGAATTCCAGTTCCTCATCAGAAATCTTCACGACATGTGCCTGAGGAATAAATTGACAAATCGCCTGCTGACATGCCTCTGGACTATCCCACAACGGCAAGCGCACATTCGGATCAAACACGACCGTTCCGCCTACACGATGAAACGTCTCAATCAATGTTTGATGTGCCTCTCTCATCTCACTCTCAACCAAGTCGACAGAACAGAAATGCATAATATCGTCTTCATGCACATCCAAAGTTTCAATATTGGCCTTATCATACAACATGTCCGCTGATGGTTTACGATAGAACGAGAAATCGCGCTCCCCACTCGCAGTTAAGCTCACAAACGCAAGTGCAGTCATCGCTTCAGACGTTCGCAACACGTGCTTCGTTCCCACGCCAATCTCATCTAACGTGCTCACAATTAAATCACCAAAGGCATCTTCACCGAGTTGCGTTACCATTTCAGCATGTCCACCTAACTTCGCTACTGTAGCCGCTACGTTACAAGGCGCACCTCCTACTTGGCGTGTGAAGCCTTCGACGTCTTTCAATAATATATCTGTTTGATTAGGGATAAAGTCAATCAACGCTTCCCCAATCGCAAATAAACGACGCATTATACATTCTCCTCTAAGTCATATTTCGTGAATTTCAAGTACACTTGCCCAGATTCTGTTGATGCTTTGATACCTGTCGCTTCTGAATCAGGGAAGATACGTGAAGTCAGTACGCGTTCACCATCATTACAGAAGATTTCAATGCTTGAAGTATCTACAAAGATTTGAAGTTGCTTTAACGGTGTATCAAGAACCGTACTCCGTGTCGTGCCATCTACAGGTTCTGGCAGAGGTCCGCTTTCAGAGCGATCTAACGTCAATTGTTGAGTCCGCGTATTATACGTAATCAATGTCGATTGTGTCTTAGAGGCACGCAGTTCGAAATAGAGTTCTGTCGCCTCATTTTCTAAAATATCTATAATGAGCTCATACTGCTTGCCCTCGTATGGCTGCAACTTGCGATTAAATTTATTCGCATAGCCGAGTGCCGTCTCCTCATTGGTACGCAACTTCTGTAAGTTCGCAATCGGACGTTGCTTTAACTTGCCATCCTCAATATGTAATGTGCGTGGGACTGTGAGACAATGCGCCCATTCGTCTTTATCAGTTGGATAAGCCGTATCTGGTAAGCCCATCCACCCTATCAAGACGCGTTCGCCATCTTCACTCTTAAACGTCTGTGGTGCGTAAAAGTCAAAGCCATGATCAAGTTCTAAGAAATCGCCATGGTTAAACTCCAATTGTTCAATATCAAATTGACCGATTAAATAACCTGATTGGTAAATATTGCGATAGCGTTCGCCATCACTTTCAATGCCTTGAGGACAGAACATGACGAAATCATGTCCGTCTAGTTCAGAGTAATCAGGACATTCCCACATATAGCCAAACGCATCGAGACGTGTGTTCACCTCTCCATGAAACTCCCACTTAACAATGTCTGTCGATTTATACAGGAGCAAGCGCCCTGCTTCATCTTCAGTTTGTGCACCTAGAATAGCATAATAAGTATCTCCACGTTGAAAGACTTTAGGATCTCTAAAGTGTTGCGTATAGCCTTCAGGTGGACCAGCAATCACAGGTTTAGGGAATTTCGTCAGCGTCCCATCGTCTTTCATTTTAGCAATCAACTGAGAAGACGTACGTGACCAATCCTCATCTCGATGGTTACCTGTATACATGTAATACAAATGTCCTTGATACTCAAAGGCACTGCCACTATAAACGCCGTGACTATCATATTCCGTATCAGGTTTCAGAATCACGCCGTGCGGTTCAAAGTGCACGAGGTCACGACTACGGTAGTTAAACCAATATTTCAAGCCATGCACCGCGCCGAGTGGGAACCACTGATGAGAGATGTAGTACTCGCCATCGTAGTAAATCAACCCGTTCGGATCGTTCAACAGCCCCGTTTCAGGTTGAATATGGAAAGTTTGGCGATACGGCGACTCCGCCACTTGTTCTTTCATCGCCTCTAGTGTGACTGGACTCACCGCTTCCATAGGTTGATATCGTTCTTCTCTCGTCCACGCTTTCATATCCGTTCCTCCTGTTACTTACTCATTAACTTATTCTAACATGGATGACCGCTCGTTTGGTATCGGTTCCACTTATTGATTCTTTATGATTCTCTTTCTGTAAAATGCACATCAATCATCTGTGGCGACTGAATTGATTGTTGATTGAGTGCTTTGAAAAGTTGTGCAATCGCCACTTTGCCTGCTTCACGATATTGATATTTCACTGTATGAATAGGTGGCGACACAAGTTCAGTCATCGGATCTCCACCAAACCCAATCATTGTCGGCCAAGGTTGTGGTATTTGATATTGGCTACTGTATTTGTAGACAGCCAAGGCAATCGCATCCGTAGCACCGACTATCGTGTCATAGTGCGTGATTGAATGTCGTTGAAAATGTGCTGTAATATCCTTCAATGCTTCTCGATAATTAAATGACGTTAATGTGAAGTTAGGCTGAATATTGTAATGGCTTAAAGCGTTGAGCATGCCCTTTTTACGCAACACACCTACTGCGTAATCTTCTTCTGTCACGCCGAAAAATTGAACTTGAGGTGATTGGGATGTTGTGTCTGTCTCTGATTTAGACGTACCACACGCCATCATCTGTTGACCTACGTAGTCGCCTACGAGTTGCCCAGCACGGTAGTCATCATGAACGACGCAATTAAAGCCATCTTTACTTTGGCCAACGATCACGACGGGTACGCCCAACTGTTCAATAATCTCTTGAAGTTCTTCAGTAATATCCGTCGCCATAAAGACGATGCCATCCACCTTACTACGTTGAAACATCTTTAATGCCTCAATTTCCAAATTCTTATCCAAATTAGTGAAGTTTAGTAAGAGCTGGCAATCATGCTCATCACAGGCCTCTTTCACGCCACTAATCGTCTCATCC
This sequence comes from Staphylococcus sp. HMSC071G07, assembly GCF_001811435.1. Classification (NCBI taxonomy): domain Bacteria; kingdom Bacillati; phylum Bacillota; class Bacilli; order Caryophanales; family Staphylococcaceae; genus Staphylococcus; species Staphylococcus sp. HMSC071G07. Next base: position 27,722 of record NZ_KV804774.1, on the reverse strand, counting down.
ACCGCATGTGAATTCATACGAGGAATTATAGCCCCTATCAAATTCGTACGTCGCGCTCTCAAACTTTGCGCAAACTGATTAGGCTGGTAATTCGTTTCTTGAATAATTTGATCTAATAACTGTTTCGTTTGTTCGCTCACTGAACCATTATTCAGATATCGCGATACCGTACTTTTAGACACGCCTGCCATCTTCGCTATATCTGTAATATTCTTCATATCTAAGACCTCTCAACACTCTTGTCATTTGCGATTTCAATCCATATTTTACCACACAGCTTGGAGTGAACCTACTCTTTAATGGGAATTAAGCTAAAACAAATTAAATATGTCAGCCGGTTGACATATTTTCAGAAAGCGATTACACTTTATTTAAAAGAAAGCGCTTTCCAATACATTATGAGGAGGTTCATCATGAAACCTACACAATTTATAGATACCTTTAAAAACAAATCTTATTTACAAAGTTCACTCATGTTTATGCTATTCTTCGCTTCTTGGAGTATTTGGTGGTCATTCTTCCAAATATGGCTAACATCCGGTAGCAATGGTTTAGGTTTATCGGGTGGAAAAGTCGGAATTATTTATTCTGCAAATTCTTTCGTTACGCTTATATTGATGTTCATTTATGGAGTAATTCAAGATAAATTAGTTATTAAACGAACATTACTTGTCTTCTGTTCCCTCTTCTCAACATTTGTAGGTCCATTCTTTATATGGTTATATGCGCCATTTATACAACATCATTTTTGGTTAGGCGTAATATTAGGATCTATTTTTCTTTCTTGTGGTTTTTTAGCAGCTGTGAGTGCCTACGAAGCAGTTGGTGAAAGATTTAGTCGTTACTTTAACTTTAAATATGGTCAAGCTCGTGCTTGGGGTTCGTTTGGTTACGCTGTAATGGCTCTTGTTGCTGGCTATACTTTTGTTATAAATCCTCATCTCAACTTCTGGTTAGGATCTTTAATTGGTTTAATATTACTATTAACGATACTTTTCTGGAAATCTGATGAAGAAGTTAATGCAAAAGAAAGAATCGAAGATAATAAAGAAGAAGCTGCACCTTCGTTAAGTCGAATCATCTCGTTACTTAAGGTAAAAGATTTATGGATCATTATTATCTTTATTACATTTTCATGGTCCTTCTATACTATCTTTGATCAGCAAATGTTTCCTGATTTCTATACAAAACTATTTTCATCTTCAAGTGTAGGACAACAGATGTATGGTACATTAAACTCTGTTCAAGTATTTGTTGAAGCATTGATGATGGGAATTGTTCCAATTATTATGGCTAAAATTGGAGTCCGAAAAACATTACTCTTAGGTGCTACAGTAATGTTTTTACGTATAGGTTTGTGTGGTATAGCTCAAGGTCCAATAAGTGTTTCATTTATTAAAATGTTTCATGCATTAGAAGTGCCGTTATTTGTATTACCTATATTTAGATACATCACATTACATTTTGACACAAAATTATCAGCAACAATATACATGGTTGGATATAGTGTCTCAGCTCAAGTGGGACAAATTATATTATCGGGTCCACTAGGTACTCTAAGGGATCACATTGGGTATCAACCTACTTTCTTTGTTATTTCAACTATCGTCTTATTAGCAGGAATTTTCGCTTTTATAACATTAAGAAAAGACAACGAATACGTTTACGGAGATCCTTTTGTAAAAGAATAAATAAAGGAGAGTTAATATAATGAAAGAGCAAAATAATGATGGAATCTCAAATCATAGATATCGTTTAGGTTATCATGTAATGCCTAAATCAGGATGGATTAACGATCCAAACGGTTTTTCATTTTTTAATGATTATTACCATATTTTCTATCAACATTATCCATACGAACCACAATGGGGTCCTATGCATTGGGGGCATGCTCGTAGTAAAGATTTAGTACATTGGGAGACCCTACCTATCGCTTTAACTCCAGGCGATAAAGAAGATAAAGATGGTTGTTTCTCAGGAACTGGTATTGTAAAAGATGAGAAATTATATTTATTCTACACTGGTCATCACTATTACGATGATAACGATCCTGATCATTTCTGGCAAAATCAGAATATGGCCTATTCTCAAGACGGGGTCCATTTTACTAAGTACCAGCAGAACGCTGTAATACCTGAACCTCCACAAGATAACACGCAACATTTCAGAGATCCTAAAGTATGGCAACACGGTGATTATTACTATATGATAGTTGGCAGTCAAAATACTGATGAACTAGGTCGAATCATTCTTTACCGTTCTAAAGATTTGTTATCTTGGGATTATATCGGACCTGTCGATGTATCTAATGGTCAAGAAATTGAAGGATATATGTGGGAATGCCCTGATATCTTTGAATTAGATGGTAAACATATACTGCTTTTCTCACCACAAGGCATGAAAGCAGAGAAAGAACAATATCTTAATTTGTTCCAAAATGGATACTTTGTAGGTCATTTCAATTACGATTCTCATCAATTTACGCGTAATCACTTTAAGGAATTAGACCATGGACATGATTTTTATGCTCCTCAAACAATGCTAGCTCCTGATGGTAGACGCATTCTAATTGGTTGGATGGCAATGTGGAACAATGCAATGCCTGAACAAGTTGACGGTTGGTCTGGTGCCCTAACGTTGCCACGTGAATTACGTTTAAAAGACGATCACTTATATATGACACCCGTTGAAGAACTCAAACAGTTACGTAAAGATATAATTTCGTGTGATTATAAAACAGTAAAAAATAAAACTTTATTAGTTGAAGATATAGCTCAAACTGAAATTAATCTCTCACTATCACATCAAAACTTTAAGATTCAAATGACGGACGAGAAAAATGATTTGCTATCCATTAACTTTAATGCAGATAACAATAAGTTTATACTTTTCCGTGAAGATTTATTAGATAGTAGATATGCAACGATTCAATCAACCAATGAGATACATTTACAAATCTTTATTGACACAAGTTCTCTCGAATTATTCATTAACGATGGGGAAGCCGTTTTTACAGAAAGATTCTATAGTGAGACACCTCCTAAATTATGGCTTTCTGCAGAAGCACCTATAAATATGAGTTCGGAAATTTACGAGCTCGAAGATAATGCTATTCGCTTTGATTAAATAATAAATATTCAAGGTTTATCCTACTAAGAAGCGTGACTCTTTTCATGATCTATGAGTCCGCTTCTTTTTATTTAGATCGCATTTTACTTCTAAAAAGTGCATAATGAAGTATATAAACTATATTAAGTAGGAGGATCACGCAATGAAACCTAAATTAGAAGATGTAGCTAAAATAGCACAAGTTTCTAAAACAACGGTCTCACGTGTCCTAAATAATCGAGGATATATAAGTGAAAGAACCAAAAACAATGTCTATCAAGCAATGGAAGAGTTGAACTACCAACCGAACTCGGCAGCTCGCCAACTTTATCAGCAGAAGACAAATATCATTGGATTGTTATTCCCAACAGTAGCTAATCCGTTCTTTGGTGAACTTATTCTAGAATTAGAGAAAAAATTATATGCTAAAGGTTACGTAGTTATAATCGGTAATTCAATGAGTGATCCTGAAAAAGAACGACATTATATGAATCAACTATTATCAAATCAAGTTGATGCCCTTATCGTAGGTACACATAATATTGGAATTGAACAATACAATAACAGAAATTTATCTATCGTCGCTATTGATAGAATCATGAATCAAGATATACCAGATGTTCGTTCTGATAATCTTAACGGCGGCATGATAGCTACTGAACGTCTGATTCAACAAGGTGCCCGTCATATTATCCATACTAATGGCCCTATTGATGTCAATACGCCTGCAAACTTAAGACAAACAGGTTATGAGCAAACGATGCAAAAGTATGGACTCAAACCAATAACTTATACGATTGATTTTAGTCTTAGCTATGAAGAGAAATCAGAAATATTTTCTCGCATTTTTCAAGATCATCCAAATGTTGATGGTATCTTTGCCTCAAATGATACTGATGCGATTCAAATTTATCATATTGCTCAACAATTAGGTAAACGTATTCCTGAAGATTTAAAGTTAATAGGTTATGATGGTACTCAACTAATGAGATATATGCATCCTTATTTAACTACGATTATACAACCTATAAGCCAAATTGCAGATAAAGCAATAGAGATATTAGAACAAAGAATCCAAAATAAGTCTACTAATCAAGAACATATCTTTCCAGTTCAACTGTGGGAAGGAACGACTGGATAATATAATAGAGGTTAAAGTTATAGTTTGAAGAAAAATAATTTATCCACGATTAGAATAAATTATAGACTTTTAAAATCATTCTCATTTTTACAGTAAAATGCCGCTTCAATCATCACGAAAGAAGCGGCATCACTTATATTTATTAAGCTTTCTGAACTGTAATCGTCCATGAAGCGTCATCAAGTTGTTCGTAATTTGTTACTGGATAACCTTGTTCTGCTGCCCAGTTTGGAATTGCTTCAGTGGCTTGTGTGCAGTCGAAATCGATCTTCAATTCATCTCCAGAATCTAACGTTTCCATCTTCTTCTGTGCTTCGATGAGTGGGAATGGGCAGACCATACCTACTGTACCTAATTCATGTACCATACTTATACCTCCTATATATTAAGTCGTTTGTGTTTGATGAGTTTTAACTTGTGCTAATTGTGATTGAGTCGCTTTCTTCACTTGTTTCATTGGTTTAACAAACATGAAATAACTCATAAACCAAGTTCCGAGGATCATTGATGCGAGTGCAACCCAGCCTTTCCATGAGAACATCGCTGTTTCTACAAGACCATTACCGATTGAGCAACCGCCAGCTACTGAAGCACCGAAGCCCATGCATACACCGCCGATTACGCTATTGCGAATTGTCTTCTTGTCTGGTAAACGCCATTTGAATTCGCGAGAACCACGTGCGGCGATATAAGAACCGATAAAGATACCTAAGACGAGCATTACGCCCCAGTCGATAAGTTTAAGATCACCTGTCACTAAAAATTGTGAGATGTTTGCTGAAGGTGTCGTAATACCTAGCCCGTGCATACGCCCTGTCATTTCACTTAAAGGCCATGCAAGTAAGGCCACTAAACCGACACCGATCGCAGCTACAAATGGGTGATAGCGTTTTTCGAATAAGAGATGTCTAAGACCTGTGTATTTTTGTTTTAATTTCGGTACTGCAATTTTAGGTTTTGGTTTGCGTAGTGTTTTTACCACAAAGAATAGTGTGATTAATGTCAACGCAATAACCCAGACCCAGTTTGGAATACCTGTCGTATCGGCCATACTTGTACGGTATTGTGTAGGCTGATTGACGCGTCCCATCACAGGTTGAAGAATACCGAATTTCGTCACTGCTGAAGTGAAACCGTAAGCGACGAGTGCGACCCAACTTCCGATGAGACCTTCACCTGCACGATACCAAGTTCCAGTTGCACAGCCACCTGCGAGAACGATACCGATACCAAAGATAAATGAACCAATGATTGTGCCAATGAGTGGATAAGATTCGTGAGGTACTTTCACGACGCCAAATGCAGATAATGTAAATAGCCCAATACTTTGAACTGCAATGGCAATTAATAACGCGTAGAACATCTTGTTGTTCTTCTGGACATACATGTCACGGAATCCACCAGCGAGACAGAATCTCGTACGCTGCATAATAAACCCGAGTAGTATACCGACGATAATCCCTGTTAAGATCAACCAGTTCATAACTTCACTCCCTATTCCCGATAAAACTAATATGATTAATAACAATAATAATACTATAATATTACTATTTCAAGACTTCTGTCTAACATTATTTTTGATATATTTCGTGTTTGAGATAAAAGTGAAGATGTATACTATCAAAACGAGTGACAAGCTTGCTTCAGCGCATAACAAAAGAGCGGAACCTTAATGAGTTCCGCTCTTTGAATAAAATATATGTTCATTTGTGCTGGTGACATGAGCCTTTTAACCCTAGCTACATCGTCAAAGTTCTTAAATTAACGATCTAGTTGGTCAATATTCTCAATTGTCTTCACTGAACCACCGTCAACAGTTACGACCACACTAAAGTTATTTGTCGTATCTGAGTCATATACGAGGTCGTCACCTTCGTAATCGTCAGGTTCACTATACACATCGATGTACTCACTCTTGCTGACACCGTGAGGCGCAATCGCAACTTGTTCAACTTCATCGTCATCATTGTAGTAAACGGCTAGATCATGATACTGCTTGAAGACGTGGTCGCGTCCATCGACTTCACCTTCAGGATGGCCAAGTTTCTTCTCAACTTGCTCTCTCGACATACCATTATTAATACCGTTGTAGCCTTGTTTAGATGGTGCTTTCATATAGTTTTTATCAAAGTGATCACTGAATACGTCTACTTTTGCTGCATCAGGGTCTGTCGGATTATCTGCTGGGTCGTCCTTTTTATCCTTATCGCTAGAACTATCATCAGAATCACTAGACTTCGATTTGTTTGAGTCTTTCTTAGATGCATGTTGTGACTGCTTGTGATCGTCTGATTTGTTCGTATAGTGATCATAAAGTTTATAGGCACCAAAGATGAGCGCTGCAAGAATCGCTAAGAAGATGATTGTTGAAATCACAATCCACACTTTAGAGCCGCCTCGTTTGTCTGGCTCTTGTTGATATGTATGTGGTGTTTGACGTGTTTGTTGATGTGCGCCATAAGATTGAGAAGCCGAAGACTGTGTAGCTTGATGCGCACGACCTTGGTTGCCGCCTTGATGATGTTGTTGCTGTGTAGATGTGTGTTGAGAATCATGTTGTTGTGATTGTGTTTGTTCCTTATCTTGATTTTGTGATGTTTGTTGAGAAACATTTGCATTTCTGAGTGGTGCGCCACAATTTACACAGAACTTTTGATTTTCTGAGTTTTTATGGCCGCAATTGGTGCAGAAGACCATTGTTATACATACCCCTTTCAATCGTATTACGAAAAATGTGACATTTATTTTTAGAGCTAATAAAAATAGGATAATAACAGAATGTAGTAATCATTATCCCATTCTCACTAGCTTTAATCTTAACTTTGATAATTCTTCATAAAGAATAGTAGTGACTGCAATTCGATACCTAAATCAATTTGATGAACTTGCACAGATTCTGGAGTCTCAATACGTGCAGGTGAGAAATTCAGAATTCCCTTGACCCCTGCTTCCACCAATTGATTGGCGACATGCTGAGCTGCAGATTCAGGTGTCGTCAGAATCACCACATCTATCGCTTCATGCGCCAAAGTCTCTTGCAGTTGATCCATATGTTTTACAGCAACACTACCGATTTGTTTGCCGATAATCTCATCTCGGATATCAAACGCCTCAGTAATCGTCATTTCATCATGGATAGAGAAGTTGTACGTGAGTAAGGCTTTACCGAGGTTACCGACACCGACGAGAGCAATCTTAATATCTTGGTTCTCGTTAATTTCATTTTTAAAAAAGTTTAACAAACTATCGATGTTATAACCATAGCCTTTCTTGCCTAACTCTCCAAAGTAGGAAAAATCACGACGTATCGTTGCTGAATCTATATTTAGACCCTCGCTAATGGTCTTAGAATTAACTCGATCAATTCCCTTTGCTTTCAAGGTATTGACGAATCTATAATATAAAGGTAAACGCTTTAAAGTAGCGCGAGGAATCTTATCGCTATGAATAGCCATTTGGGCTTCCTCCTCAATATGAGTCTTCTATTAATAGAACTATTACTCTTAGATAAAAATTAATGGTTATAGTAATAGAGATGTACAAGTATAAGTTACATATTTTGAAACACTTACACTTTAACACTTTACTATTACTACTATTTTTATCTTTATGAATGGTAAATAGAATTAAATAATAAGCAAAGAAGATATAATTATTTCTTTGCCCTTAGTAAGAGTCAATTTGGATTTCGTTTTCCCAAGACGATTTGACACGCTTGAGAGATTAAGATCACAACGAAAATCCATTTTTGGAGCTATACAAGCGACAAAAATTAGTTGAGTGTGATCCTCTAAGCAAGGGAAAATCGTCAAAGTGAAAACGTGTTATTTTTTCTATTTTACCCTCAATCTAAAAAATATTATACCTTAATACTTTATGAAAATAAACAACTCTTATTTTATCCAAAACCTTAATAATGTAGAATATGAAAGTGAGTGAGGTGCAAAGCAGAATGATTCTATTACAACTCAACCATATTACTAAATCATTCGACGGCGAAGACATCTTCAATGATGTCAATTTCGAAGTAAAAAGCGGCGAGCGCATCGGTATCGTTGGACGAAACGGCGCCGGTAAGTCCACATTAATGAAGATAATTGCTGGCGTAGAGGACTATGACTCAGGTCACATTTCCAAAGTGAAAGACTTGAAACTTGGTTACCTCACCCAACAAATGACGCTCGATACAGAACAGACGGTCTTCGAAGCCATGTCGCAACCGTTTGAATACATCATTTCATTAGAAGAACGTATGCGTGAAGAAACAGAGTGGCTCGCTCAACACGCAGACGACTACGAAAGTTCAGAGTATCAAGAACATATTGCGACTTACGAGAAACTCTCTAACGACTTTGAGCAGCGTGAAGGCTACCAATATCAGAGCAAGATCAAGACTGTGCTACACGGTTTGTCCTTTACGGAGACAGATTTCGACCGCCCTATCAACGACTTTAGCGGTGGTCAGAAGACGCGACTCTCTCTTGCGCAAATGTTGCTGAGCGAACCTGATTTGCTCCTTCTTGACGAGCCGACCAACCATTTGGACATGGAGACGACGGAGTGGCTCGAACAATATCTTAATTTCTTTAATGGCGCCATCGTTATTATCAGTCATGACCGTTACTTTTTAGATAAAATTGTTAAACAAATCTACGACGTCTCACTAGGTGAAGTGCGTCACTATCATGGCAATTACAAACAATTTATCGAACAACGTGACAAATATTACGAAAAGCGCATGCAAGAATATGAAGCACAACAAGCAGAGATTAAACGCTTAGAAGACTTTGTAGATAAGAATATTGCCAGAGCTTCTACGAGTGGTATGGCTAAAAGTCGTCGCAAAACCCTTGAAAAGATTGAAAAAATCGATAAGCCGATGCTCGATGCGCGGAGTGCTAACATTCAATTCGACTTTGATCGCAATACGGGTAACGATGTCTTTCATATACGTTCGCTTGAAATTGGTTATAATCAACAACCGATTACTCAACCGATTAATTTAGAGGTCTTTAAAGGCGATCACATTGCAGTTATTGGACCGAACGGAATTGGTAAGTCAACGCTCATCAAGACAATTGCTAATCAACAACGAGCACTAGGCGGAGAAATTACGACTGGCGCTAATCTTCGCATCGGTTACTACGATCAAAAACAAGCTGAGTTTAAATCGAATAAGACGATTCTTGATTACGTGTGGGATCAATACCCTACTATGCCAGAGAAAGATATTCGTGCGGTACTTGGCCGTTTCCTCTTTGTACAAGAAGAAGTTAAGAAAGTTATCAACGACTTGTCTGGTGGCGAGAAAGCGCGTCTTCAACTTGCGCTCTTAATGCTTGAACGAAATAACGTTCTTATCTTAGACGAGCCGACGAACCATTTAGATATCGATTCTAAGGAAATGTTGGAACAAGCGTTAAGTGGTTTCGAAGGAACGATTATCTTCGTCTCCCACGACCGTTACTTTATCGATCAACTCGCGAATAAGGTCTTCGATCTAGACACGTCAGGCGGTTCGCTCTATCTTGGGGACTATCAATACTATGTTGAAAAGTTAGAAGAGAAGGAAGCGTTGGCTGAACATCGTAAGCAAGGTTCAGCATCGTCAGAACCGCAAGAGACTGCCGCTACTTCTAATACTTATCAAGATCAGAAACAGCGTCGCAAAGAGCAACGTCAAATCGAACGCCAAATTAATGAGTATGAAGAGACGATTACCAAATGTGAGACGGAAATTGAACTTTTAGATGAACAACTTACCCAACCCGATATTTTTAGTGATCCTGAAAAAGCAGCTGAAATAGCCGAACAAAAATCACAAATCGAACACACGTTAGAAGAAGCGATGATCAATTGGGAAGAATTACAAGAAAAATTGGATTAATTGTCACATAGAAGAAAGCTGAGATAGTAAAATTATGCACTGTCTCAGCTTCTTTTTTTTACATTTTCCACTATTACTTATACACACCCAAAACCCTTTAATGATACATATCCACAAAGTTATCCCAATTATCCACAAGTAATATGTAACTATCTCCTCATTTTTATCCATAACTTACTCACCCTCATACACAATTTCATACATAAGTTATCCACAAGTTGTGCACTTTGTGTTGATAAGTACGCACGTTCCCTATTGACATTTCTTAGAATTCGCGTCTCGTTTCTTTATTGGAAACTTGATTGTATTTGTAATTTATCTTTGTCATACTTTAACTATCGATTATAATCAAGAAACAGAAAGGAATGTTTATCGTGTCCGCATTATTGTGGATTTATCTCGCGATTCTCATCGCATTGATCATACTTGCGATCGTTGCCCAAATGACGATTAAAGCGATTGAGACATTGAATCTTAAGAACGCTATTCAAACGCTTTGGAACCGCAAAGCACCTCTCGAATCATTTATTCGACCTAATCATCTGTACGATCATCTCTACCTCAAACATCTTAAGCAAGATCCACACCAAGAAAGTCAATACATTGATAATAAGACGTGGTCAGACTTAGATTTGGATGAATTGTTCCAACAACTCAACTTTAACTTCTCCGCAATTGGCGAAATGCGACTGTTTGCCACGTTACGTGGAATGTACGCCATTGAAGACGAACAACTGATTGAAACATTCAAGAAACATCGCAGTTTTCGAGAATTTGTTTCTCTGAAACTGGCACAAATCGGTAAATCCGTTTACCCGAAATATCCTGACGAAATTCAAACTATTCCTCGTCAGACGTTACATATGCTGAGTCCTATCTTTCCATTTATTGGACTCATCGTTATCCCATTTTCAGTTCCATTGGGAGGATTTATCGCAATTGCCGCATTGATTTACAACGTCTTTCTTTCTAGTAAGTTAAAGAAGAGTTTCGAAGACGAGCTCAATTCCATGTATTATACGTCCAATGTGTTAAAACGCGCCCGCGCCATTTCTTTACATGACGAAGCGCCACATTTAGATGTTAACTTTGGTCATTTTAAAACGGCACGTTACCTCAGTGGTATTGTAGGTTCTGCCAGTGGTGCAGATGAAGCGGCTATGCTATCAAATGTTATCAAGAGCATGTTTAATCTTGACTATGTGCTCTTCCACTTGATTCAACAAAGTTTCAAAGAACACGAAGAAGAAGTGTTGGCTTGTTATGACTATATCGGTATGATGGACAATCATTATTCCATCGCACTATGGCGTGAAACGTTGGATACGCAAGTTAAACCAGAAACTACAGACCAACCAACTATTGATTTCAATGGTATTATTCATCCGTTACTGCCGGATGCCGTGCCAAATGATCTTAATATTCAGCAGCACATTTTACTGACAGGTTCAAATGCATCAGGTAAATCTACCTTTATGAAAGCTGTAGCCATCAATTTGATTCTGGCTCAGTATACGAACACCGCACTCGCGGAACGTTTCGTCTACAAACCGGGTCACATTTACACGTCAATGGCTAACCAGGATGATGTGATGTCAGGTGACAGTTACTTTATGGCAGAAATTAAATCCGTCCGTCGCTTGTTCAATTTACCAAGTGACCACTTCAACTACTGCTTTATTGATGAAATCTTTAAAGGGACGAATACTACTGAACGTGTCGCAGCTTCGGACTCAGTGCTTGCCTATCTCGCTGCACAAGACAACTATCGTATACTAGCGGCTACGCATGATATTGAGCTAGCAGAATGGCTGCAACAACAATATGCGAACTACCATTTCAACGAAGATATTCAAGATGACGAGATTCACTTTGACTATAAGATTAAAAAAGGTAAAGCAAATACACGCAATGCCATCGAATTGTTGAGAATTACAGACTTCCCAGAACGCGTATATTCAGACGCCAAAGCCAATACAAAGAAACTCGAAGAATCATAAATTACAGAATAAAAAAACATATTAAAGTTGATTCGGCGTAATTAGAAAAAGGGAAGATGTAGATTTATTCATTTCTCTTCTTCTCGAAACATAATTAGTTGATTAAATGCGGATAGGGTATTAAATCGAACCAATTCACTATTAAAATATTTTTTCAATGTGGACTCGAGACTCTTGAGGGATCAAGGGCACAGCGAAAATCCATTTTTCGAGCTATTAAGCGAGAAAAATTAGTTGAGCGTGACCCCCTAAGAAGCGAGAGTAAAACATTGAAAATAAAATATTAACATAATCTTTTAAATCGAATTATTTATATACCTCTATTCCGCATTAATCATCCACGTTACACCAAAAGGATCATTAAAGATACCATATAATTTCGACCAAGCCGTCTCGCCTAACGGAATTGACGCTTCACAGCCGCCTTCAATAGCTCGGCCATAGAAATCAATCGCGCGTTGACGATCCGCTTCATCATCATAATTAAACGTCAATGAGACAATTGCACCGCTGTTATCAATCTTACGATGCTTATAAGTATCGCTGCAATAGAACGTCTCACCCATAATTTCAAACGACGCATGCATCGTGAAATCATCATCTGCTTTATATTCATCAGGCATATCTTGAAAGCGCGCATCATCGCCGCCAACACGACGTATATTTGTCGCTCCAAGATGTTTCTCATAGAAATTCAAAGCTGCTAAGCTATTTCGGAAGTTAAAGTATTGAATTGCACGCATAACAGTCTAGCTCCTTTCTTCGTATTAGTCTGTTATACCCTTTCAGTGCTTTAACTATGCCTGTACTACAAATCGCTATTCACCGACTTCTTCAATATCAATACTACTACGTCCATTGAGCGCCATGTCAGCGCGCACATCATTAAGATAAAGATAATATGCAGCTGCCCCAATCATCGCAGCATTATCTGTACAGAGTTTCGGACTTGGTATCGACAGTTGAATCTCGTGTTCCTCACACGCTCGTGTCATTTCACGTCTCAAGCCACGGTTACTTGCTACGCCACCTGCGACAATCAGATACTTCACATCATATGTTTCACACGCTTGAATTGCCTTTCCAACAAGTACTTCGACCACACTGTTTTGGAAACTTGTTGCGATGTTTGCAGCATTCACTGTCTCGCCTTTTTGTTTTAAATTGTGTTGTTTATTGATTACAGCACTTTTTAAACCACTAAAGCTGAAGTCAAAGCTGTCCTTCTCTAGCCACACGCGAGGAAAGTCATACGTATCCTTACCTTCTGCAGCAAGTTGATCCACTTTAGGGCCTCCTGGATAACCGAGACCAATCGTACGCGCCACTTTGTCATACGCCTCACCCACAGCATCGTCACGCGTCTCTCCTACGACTTCGAAAGAGAGATGGTCTTTCATGTAGATGAGTTCTGTATGACCACCGGATACGATGAGCGCCATCAATGGGAAAGTTAGTGGCTCCTCTAAATGATTAGCGTAAATATGCCCTGCGATATGATGTACCGGAATCAATGGTTTATCGTATGCAAAGGCTAAGGCTTTCGCTGCATTGATGCCCACAAGCAATGCACCGATGAGACCTGGCCCTTCTGTCACTGCCACTGCGTCGATATCTTCCATCGTCACTTGGGCATCTTCTAGTGCAGTGTCGATGGTTGGTATAATACCTTCGACGTGATGTCGGCTCGCTACTTCAGGCACTACACCTCCAAAGCGTTTGTGACTGTCGATTTGGCTCAATACTGTATTAGATAAAATGCGCTGTCCATCCGCAATGACACTCACACTTGTCTCATCACAACTAGATTCAATACTTAATATTAACGTTTCTTTAGTCATTTAATTTCACCCACATCACCATAGCATCTTCACCTTCACCATAATAATTTTTCCTTTTACCACCATACTGAAAGCCTAAGTTCTCATAAACATGTTGTGCCACGTGATTGTCCACTCGAACTTCTAAACTCATAGTGTCACATTTCGTCTGCGTATAGTGCATCGCATATTTCAGCAGCAACTGACCTAAACCGTAACCACGATAATCGTGTTGAATTGCAACCGTCGTAATTTGAGCTTGATCAATCACAATCCATATTCCGATATAGCCAATGATTCGCTGGTCATATTCCATCACAAAATAATGCGCGAAGTTATTCTTCAATATCTCATGATAAAAAGCATCAATCGTCCACGAACTATCGTTAAAGCTCTCTCGTTCAAGATCAAACACTTGAGGCACATCGTCGGCACACATTAAGCGAATATTTAACTCTTGTTCTGTTGGTTTTGCCAATTGCGTTCCGCCTCAGAAAGTTTTAAATAATTAGGGGTAAAGGTTGTGATATCGACTGGAGAAGTGATTAAGTGTGTCATGAACTTCGCATGAGGCAATTGTGCATCCACTTTACCTTGTAAATGGTCACGCAACTTCTCAGCATCTTGACCTACAAATAGAGGATGTGCACCGCGGTCCTCTAGATAAGCAAGCAAATCTTGAATTGTAATATATTGCTCTGGCATCGTTTCTACAAGCTCGCCACGTTCATAACGATAAACACCTGCATAAACCGCTTCTCTACGCGCATCAAAGATAGGGACGATATCGTCTTCGCTCGTACTATCAATTGTGGCAGCTAATGCTTTAAGCGAGGAGACACCATACAATTTGGCATCGAGACTATAAGCTAACGTCTTAGCGACCGTGACTCCAATGCGTAGACCCGTGTAAGAACCAGGTCCTTGTGCTACAACGACCGCATCCACTTCGTTCTTTGTGAATGAAGCGGATTCAAACAATTTCTCAACCGCCGGCATTAACTGTGCTGAGTGATTGCGTTTCTCATTACTATTGATTTCAGCCTCAACTCTATCATCTTTAACGAGTGCGACTGATAACGGTTGATTCGACGTATCAATCAGTAAGTAGTTCATCTTCGAGTGCCTCCTTCATCTTCTGATATCTATCCCCATTAGCTTCTAAAGTTAATTCACGCGTTTCTTCCCCTGTGACAGTTAAATTGATAGTCAGATGTTCTGCAGGAAGTAAATCTTGAATAAATTCACTCCATTCAATGACAGTTACGGCGTGATCTTCAAAGTATTCTTCAAAGCCTAAATCTTCTTCACTATCTTCAAGACGATAGCAATCCATATGATGAAATTTGAGCGTCGTTCCTTTATACGATTTGATAATATTGAACGTCGGCGAATTGATGTTACGCTTCACGCCTAATTGCTTACCTATCATCTGACTTAGCGTCGTCTTACCTGCCCCTAAATCTCCATTGAGTAGTATGAGATCACCGGCTTGTAAACGCGCTGTTAAAGCTTTCGCAAAGTGTGCTAGATCTTGTAAATTGTTTATCTTAATCATAACGAGTCTCCTACACGAATTAATCTCAAGCGTTGATTATCTAAACGATATTAGTTTCAGTTTACCATAGACTTCTATACGCTTTACATAGATTAGAACCACTCTATTTTAACAAATTTCACGGGATATGACTGCTGCACGATTTAACCTGTGGGAAGAACTTTTTTACTAAATTGAAAGAAAATTCTAAAATAGTTATTGACAACGCTTTAGACTTATAGTAAATTTGATTTAACAATTTTTAGACTATTAGTAAAAATCTTACAACCATTCAGCGAAAGGAGTATAGTAAAATGGCTAACTTTACAACCCATAACCCAATCACAACTGAAAATATTTTAGTCATTTTATTATGCTAAGGGCTGGAGCATTAGATTTACACTAGTGCTTAAGTCCTATTCGAGTTGAATGGGACTTTCCAGCGTCCCAATCATTACATTGGGACGCTTTTTTATTTTTCATTTACGGGGGGAATTGAAATGAGAAGTGACACAATCAAACGAGGAGATCATCAAGCGCCGGCGCGAAGTTTACTTCATGCCACCGGAGCACTTGAACAACCAACGGATATGAACAAGCCATTCGTCGCGATATGTAATTCATACATAGATATCGTTCCAGGTCATGTTCATCTAAGAGAGCTCGCCGATATCGCGAAGGAAGCGATCAGAGAAGCTGGAGCGATCCCATTCGAATTCAATACGATCGGTGTCGATGATGGTATTGCGATGGGACACATTGGAATGCGTTATTCCTTACCGTCTCGAGAAATTATCGCAGACGCGGCAGAAACCGTCATCAACGCACATTGGTTTGATGGTGTCTTCTACATTCCGAACTGTGACAAGATTACACCGGGCATGTTACTCGCAGCAGTTCGTACGAATGTACCCGCTGTCTTCTGTTCAGGAGGTCCAATGAAAGCAGGCTTATCCGCCCAAGGTAAAGCGCTCACATTATCATCCATGTTCGAAGCAGTTGGCGCTTTCAAAGATGGTTCAATCTCTAAGGAAGAATTTTTAGACATGGAACAGAATGCCTGCCCTACTTGCGGTTCTTGTTCTGGTATGTTTACCGCTAACTCTATGAACTGCTTGATGGAAATTCTAGGACTCGCGCTACCATACAACGGTACAGCACTTGCAGTTAGCGATCAACGTCGTGAGATGATTCGCCAAGCTGCTTTCCGCTTAGTAGACAATATTAAAAAGGATATTAAACCACGTGACATCGTGACGAAAGAAGCGATTGATGATGCCTTCGCTTTAGACATGGCTATGGGTGGTTCAACGAATACTGTACTTCACACGTTAGCCATCGCGAATGAAGCTGGCATCGACTACGATTTGACACGCATCAACGAAATCGCGAAGAAGACGCCTTATCTTTCTAAAATCGCACCAAGTTCTTCTTACTCTATGCATGATGTACATGAAGCGGGTGGTGTACCTGCCATCATCAACGAGTTAATGAAGAAAGAAGGCGTGCTTCATCCAAATCGTATCACTGTTACAGGACAAACAATTAGAGAGAATAACGAAAACAAAGAAATCACTAATGATAAAGTCATCCGTCATTTAGACAATCCATACGATAAAGAAGGTGGCTTGTCCGTACTTTACGGTAACCTTGCTCCTAAAGGTGCCGTCATCAAAGTTGGTGGTGTTGACCCTTCAATCAAAGTCTTCAAAGGTAAAGCGATTTGTTTCGATTCACACGATGAAGCGGTTGAAGCGATTGACAATCACACCGTGAGAGAAGGACATGTCGTAGTCATTCGTTACGAAGGTCCTAAAGGCGGTCCAGGAATGCCAGAGATGTTATCCCCTACTTCATCTATTGTAGGACGTGGCTTAGGTAAAGACGTTGCACTCATTACAGATGGTCGCTTCTCAGGTGCCACACGAGGCATTGCAGTCGGACACATTTCACCAGAAGCTGCTTCCGGTGGTCCAATTGGTCTTTTACGTGACGGAGACGAAATTACAATCGATTTAACGAACCGCACATTAGATGTGGATGTCGATACGGAAACTTTAGAAGCACGTAAGCAAGAATTGAAACCTTTTAAAGCTAAGGTTAAAAGTGGTTATCTTGCTCGCTATACCGCACTCGTTACTAGTGCTAACACTGGCGGTATCATGCAAGTACCCGAAGAACTATTATAAGGAGTGATCCCACATGTCAAACCAAACTGAAACAATGAATAACGAAGCAACAGAAGAACTCGAAAGTGTCGATGGATCAGGTACGCAAGCACCTTATGATTTGGAGAAAGAAGAAGTGAAAGAGATGAACACAGGTTCAGCACTTCTCGTCGAAGCATTAGCGAAAGAAGATGTCGACTTTATCTTCGGTTATCCAGGCGGTGCTGTACTTCCGCTTTATGATACGTTCTATGATGGCGCAATCAAGCATATCCTCGCCCGTCACGAGCAAGGTGCAGCACATGCAGCTGAAGGTTACGCGAAAGTATCTGGCAAACCGGGTGTTGTCGTTGTAACGAGTGGACCCGGAGCTACAAACGCTATAACTGGTATCGCTGATGCATACAGCGATTCAATCCCTCTCGTAGTCTTTACAGGACAAGTTGCAACACCAGTCATCGGTAAAGATGCGTTCCAAGAAGCGGATTTATTATCAATGACAACGCCAATTACGAAACATAACTATCAAGTTAAAAATGTAGATGATATTCCTAAGATCATCCACGAAGCATTCCATATCGCTAATACAGGTCGTAAAGGACCAGTAGTCATCGACTTCCCTAAAGATATGGGTGTATTAACGACACATAAACAACCGACTAAAGAGCTAGACTTACCAGGTTACAGTGTCAATCTCGAGCCAAGTCATGATGATGTACAGAAATTGCGAGATTACTTGAAGACAGCGAAGCGCCCTCTCGTTCTAGCTGGTGCAGGTGTACATCATGCTGAAGCTAACGAGCTATTGACTGAATTTGTGACTCGACATCAACTACCAGTAGTAAACACGTTGCTCGGTCTAGGTTCTGTACCTGCCGATTATCCACTCTTCTTAGGAATGGGTGGCATGCACGGTTCCTACGCCAGCAATATGGCGATTCAGGAATGTGACTTGTTGATTAACTTTGGTAGCCGCTTCGATGACCGCTTAGCAAGTAAACCTGATAATTTTGCTAAAAATGCGAAAATTGTGCATGTTGATATCGATCCATCTGAAATCGATAAGATCATCAAGACGGATCTCGGCATCGTAGCAGACGTTAAAGCGACTTTAAAACAACTGCTCGAATTCGATAGTTACGCAGTGAAGCACGAAGAATGGAATGAACGTGTACAAGCGAATAAGGCAGCACAGCCGTTTAATCATGGCGAAGAAGATCCGCATTTTATCAAACCACAACGTACAATTGAGTATATCGGTGAAATCACGAATGGCGATGCAATTGTGACAACGGATGTAGGACAACATCAAATGTGGGTCGCGCAGTTCTACCCGTTCAAGAAACTCAACCAACTCGTAACGAGTGGTGGTCTTGGAACGATGGGCTATGGTATCCCAGCAGCAATCGGAGCGAAACTTGCACATCCTGATCAAACGGTAGTCGCTTTCGTTGGCGATGGTGGTTTCCAAATGACGAACCAAGAGATGGCGATCCTTGAAGAGTATGGCATCGACATCAAAATCGTGTTGATCAACAACGATACATTAGGCATGGTTAAGCAATGGCAAGATAAATTCTTTAATCAACGTTTCTCACACTCAGTATTCAATGACCAACCGGATTTCATCAAATTGTCTGAAGCATACAGAGTGAAGAGTTATCTCATCGAGGATCCGAATCGTTTAGAAGAGCAACTTGATGAAGCTTTCCAACATGACGGTCCAGCGATGATTGAAGTACGCATTTCCCCTATCGAACCTGTACACCCAATGGTTCCTAGTGGTAAAGCCAATGATGAAATGGAGGGTCTACTATGAGACGCACATTTAGAACGAAAGTGAGAGACAAAGCGGGTACACTCAACCGTTTAACGAGTATCTTCGTACGTCGCCAATTTAATATCGTCAACCTCTCAGCAGTTCCAACGCTTGAGCCAGGTATTACCGATATTACATTTGTAGCGGAGATTCCAGATACGGATACGTTACGTACGTTGATGCAACAGCTTGAGAAGCAAATCAATATCATCAGCGTTGAGGATATCACTGATACGAACACTTACAACCGTGAACTCGCATTAGTCAAAGTGAAGACACCTGAAGATGATGCACAATTGTACAAGATTATTAAACCTTATGATGCGCTAGTGTCCATCTTACATGCGGAAGACACTTATACTTATCTTCAAGCTTCCGGTCCACGTTATACATTGGACAACTTGTTAGATGACCTATCATCACTAGAACTTGTACAAGTTGCTCGTACAGGTTCAGCAGGTATTATTTAATTTAATTCGAACAATACTTATTTTACTAAAATTAACTTACTGGAGGAATTTCTAATGACAACAGTTTATTATGACAAAGATGTAACGAAAGACGCTTTACAAGGTAAGAAGATTGCGATTATCGGATATGGTTCACAAGGCCATGCCCATGCACAGAACTTAAAGGACAACGGTTACGATGTCATCATCGGTATCCGTCCTGGTAAATCTCATGATAAAGCGAAAGAAGACGGTTTCGATGTGTATACTGTAGACGAAGCAGCGAAACAAGCAGATGTCATCATGATCTTATTGCCAGATGAAATCCAAGGTCAAGTTTATGACAATGAAATCAAACCTCATTTAGAGAAAAATAATGCATTAGCCTTTGCACATGGTTTTAACATCCACTTCAACGTCATCCAACCACCTGAAGATGTAGACGTATTCTTAGTAGCACCTAAAGACCCAGGCCATCTCGTGCGTCGTACATTCGTTGAAGGTAGTGCAGTTCCTTCCCTCTTCGCAGTTGAACAAGACGCAAGTGGCGAAGCGCGAGACTTAGCATTGAGCTACGCGAAAGGTATCGGTGCAACAAGAGCGGGTGTCATCGAAACATCTTATAAAGAAGAGACTGAAACAGACCTCTTTGGTGAACAAGCTGTACTCTGTGGTGGGGTAACACACTTAATCCAAGCTGGTTTCGAAACGTTAGTAGAAGCAGGTTATCAACCAGAAATCGCCTATTTCGAAGTTCTACATGAAATGAAACTCATCGTTGACTTGATGTACGAAGGCGGTATGGAGAACATGCGTTACTCTATCTCCAATACAGCAGAGTTCGGTGATTACGTGTCAGGTCCACGTGTCATCACTCCAGAAGTTAAAAATAATATGAAAGATGTCTTAACTGACATTCAACAAGGTAACTTCAGTGATCGCTTCATCAAAGACAATGAAAATAACTTCGAAGAATTCATGAAATTACGCAAAGAACAACACGGTCATCAAATCGAAGCGGTTGGACGTGAACTCAGAGAATTAATGCCATTCATCAAATCGAAAAAATTGAACAATAATTGACAGTAATCCTGTCAGAGGTAAGAAGTGGTGTCGGTCAGTCAATGATACAGGCCGGCTCCCCCTCTTACTTTTATGATCTCAGTAATTAAGCTGATTCAAAAGAAAGAATATTCGTAATTTTACAATAACTAATAGTTTTAAACTGATTATTAAGGGTAGCTTCAGCAGTTTGCTACCACTGATCTATTTCATAATAAAGGAGATGTTTAACATGACTGCAACACCTGCAACTGATCATATTCAAATCTTTGATACAACGCTAAGAGATGGAGAACAAACACCGGGCGTCAGTTTCTCATTCGACGAACGTATTAAGATCGCGAAACAGTTAGAGAAATGGGGCGTCGATATTATCGAAGCGGGATTCCCTGCCTCTAGTACAGGAAGTTTCGAATCTGTAAAGGCTATTGCTGAGACATTAACAGACACAGCCGTCTGTGGTCTTGCAAGATGTGTGAAGAAAGATATCGATGCGGTTTACGAAGCAACGAAACCAGCTGCGATGCCACGGATTCACGTCTTCGTAGCCACAAGTCCAATCCACTTAGAATCTAAATTGAAGATGACACAAGAAGAAGTGCTCGCTTCTATTAAAGAACATGTCGCTTATGCGAGAGAATACTTTGATGTCGTGCAATTCTCACCTGAAGATGCGACACGGACTGAGCTCCCCTTCTTGATTGAATGTGTACAGGCTGCAGTTGATGCAGGAGCGAGCGTTATTAATATTCCAGATACTGTAGGCTTTGCTTATCCTTCTGAGTATGGGGCTATTTTTAAAAAGCTCAGAGAAGAGATTCGCACAGATCGAGAAATCGTCTACAGTGCTCACTGCCACGATGATTTAGGTTTGGCTGTCGCAAATAGTATGGCTGCGATTGAAAATGGCGCGAACCGTATTGAAGGTACGATCAACGGCATCGGCGAACGCGCAGGTAATACAGCGCTTGAGGAAGTCGCACTCGGTCTACATGTAAGACAGGACCACTATGGTACGACGACACAAATTCAACTTCAAGAGACGAAACAAACGTCAGACCTCATCTCTCGCTATGCAGGTATTCGCGTACCTAAGAACAAAGCGATTGTCGGCCAGAACGCGTTCAGTCACGAATCTGGTATTCACCAAGATGGCGTATTGAAGAATCCAGAAACATACGAAATTATGACACCTCAACTCGTCGGTGTGCAAAGTACTGAATTGCCGCTCGGTAAACTCTCAGGTAAACATGCCTTTAGTGAAAAGCTTAGTGCATTGGGCTATGATGTTGATCCTGAAGAACAGAAAGTCCTCTTCAAACAATTTAAGTCAGTAGCAGACAAGAAGAAATCGGTAACTGATCGTGATATTCACGCCTTGATTCAAGGTACAGAGCACGAACAGAATGCGATGTTCCAAGTGTCTCAACTTCAAGTTCAATTCGTTTCAAACGGCCTTCAAAGCGCTGTGGTCGTCATAAAAGATCGCGATGGACATACGTATCAAGATTCAAGCATCGGTACAGGATCCATTGTTGCAGTTTACAACGCGGTAGACCGCATCTTTAACGAAGAAACAGAATTGCTTGATTACACGATTGATTCGGTAACTGAAGGTACAGACTCACAAGCAGAGGTTCGAGTTCAACTTAAAGTGAATGGCTATACAGTAACGGGTATCGGTATCGACCATGACGTGCTCTTTGCTTCAGCTAAAGCATATGTTGAGGCACATGCTAAATATGCAAGTGAGCAAGCGCAGAAAGAAGGCGTTGAAGCATGACTTATCGCATTGTAGCGCTACCTGGTGATGGAATTGGACCAGAAATTATGCACGGCGCCCTTCACATACTCGAACAACTCTCACATCGTTTTGACTTTGACTATACCGCTGAATCTCATGATTTCGGCGGTGTAGCCATCGACAATCACGGGACACCGCTTCCTGATTCAACTTTCCAAGCATGTGAATCAGCTGATGCGATATTACTTGGTGCTGTGGGAGGCCCTCAGTGGACAGATCCAAATAACCGGCCTGAACAAGGTTTATTAGATTTGCGTCAGAAGCTCAATTTATTCGCAAATATTCGACCAACGACAGTGACGGACGGCACGAGTCACCTCTCCCCTATTAAAGAAGAACGTGTAAAGGGAACAGATTTCGTCATTGTACGTGAGCTTACAAGTGGAATTTATTTTGGACAGCCTAAAAGCTGGGATGAGCATCAAGCATTAGATTCACTGACTTATACACGTGAAGAGATTGAGCGCATTGCACGCGTCGCTTTCGATCTCGCACAATCACGTAATCATAAGTTAACATCTGTCGACAAAGAGAACGTCTTAGCATCTAGTAAACTGTGGCGTAGAGTGATTAACGAAGTAGCTCAAGACTATCCAGACGTAGAAGTTGAACATCTTCTCGTAGATGCTTGCGCGATGCACTTAATCACGAATCCGACACGTTTCGACGTTATCGTCACTGAAAATTTATTTGGCGATATCTTGAGTGATGAAGCTTCTGTAATGCCAGGTGCACTAGGGCTTTCTCCATCAGCAAGTTTTAGCTCAGAAGGACCACGTCTCTACGAACCAATCCATGGTTCAGCACCAGATATTGCCAATCAAGATAAAGCCAATCCATTCGGAATGTTGCTCTCTTTAGCTATGTGTTTACGTGAAAGCTTTAATCAAGAAGCAGCAGCATCCCATCTTGAACAAACAATTTATGATTTAGTTCGACAAGAGAAGACCACAGCGGATTTAGGTGGTCAGTACAAGACATCAGAAGTCATTCAATTTGTAGCTAATCATATTTAATAAAGGAGGAGCACTCATATGGGACAAACACTTTTTGACAAAGTATGGAACAAACATGTACTTGCCGGTAAAGAAGGTGATCCGCAGTTATTATACATCGACCTACATCTCATCCATGAGGTGACTTCTCCTCAAGCTTTCGAAGGTTTGAGACTACAGAATCGCCAATTGAGAAGACCTGACCTCACATTTGCGACTTTGGATCATAACGTGCCTACAGTCGATATTTACAACATTAAAGATGAGATTGCGAACAAGCAAATCACGACATTGCAGCAGAATGCGAAAGACTTTGGCGTCCACATCTTTGATATGGGATCTGATGAACAAGGCATCGTGCATATGGTGGGACCTGAAACAGGACTCACTCAACCTGGTAAGACGATTGTCTGTGGTGATTCACACACTGCGACACACGGGGCGTTTGGCGCAATCGCTTTCGGTATCGGTACGAGCGAAGTTGAACATGTCTTTGCGACGCAGACATTGTGGCAAACGAAGCCGAAGAATTTGAAGATTAACGTGACTGGTCAGTTGCCTCCTGGTGTGTATGCGAAAGATATTATTCTACATCTTATCAATCAACATGGTGTCGATTTCGGTACGGGATATGCCCTTGAATTTGCAGGTGAAACGATTGAAAGTCTGTCTATGGAAGCGCGCATGACTATTTGTAATATGGCGATTGAAGCGGGCGCGAAATATGGAATGATGGCACCTGACGAGACCACTTTCGAATATGTAAAAGGACGTCCATATGCGACGAACTTTGACTATGACGTCGATGAGTGGCGTGAACTTTATACAGATGAGGATGCGCAGTTTGATAAAGAGATTCATCTTGATGTCACAGACCTTGAACCTCAAATTACTTGGGGCACGAGTCCTGAGATGGGCGTGAGCTTTAATACGCCTTTCCCTGAGATTGAAAGCGTCAATGACGAACGTGCTTACAACTATATGGGACTGCAACCGGGTCAGAAAGCAGAAGATATTGATCTAGGTTATGTCTTCCTTGGTTCTTGTACAAATGCAAGACTTTCAGACCTTGTGGAAGCGAGTCATATCGTCAAAGGTCAGCAGGTCCACCCTAATATTACAGCGATTGTCGTCCCTGGTTCACGTACAGTGAAACATGAAGCAGAAGCACTTGGTTTGGATCGAATCTTTAAGGAGGCTGGCTTTGAATGGCGCGAACCTGGATGTTCCATGTGCTTAGGTATGAACCCTGACCAAGTTCCAGCTGGCGTTCATTGTGCTTCAACGAGCAACCGTAACTTTGAGGGTCGCCAAGGTAAAGGTGCACGTACGCATCTCGTCTCTCCTGCGATGGCAGCCGCTGCAGCAATTAACGGTAAATTTGTCGATGTGAGAAAGGTGGTCGTTTAAATGGATATTCAACCGATTACAACTTATACAGGTAAAATTGTTCCCCTATTTCACGACAACATTGATACCGATCAAATTATTCCGAAAGTCCATTTGAAACGTATTTCAAAGACAGGATTTGGCCCTTTCGCTTTTGATGAGTGGCGCTATTTAGAAGATGGTTCAGACAATCCTGACTTCAATCCGAATAAGCCTCAATATGAAGGCGCCTCTATCCTGATTACAGGCGATAATTTCGGATGTGGGTCTAGCCGTGAACATGCCGCATGGGCGCTCAAAGATTACGGTTTCAATATTATCATTGCAGGTAGCTTTAGTGACATTTTTTACATGAACTGTACAAAGAATGCGATGCTTCCGATTGTACTAGATCAGGAAGCACGTGAACATCTTGCTCAGTTCGAAGAAATTACAGTCGATTTACCTGAACAAACTGTTTCATCTTCTGAGCAAACATTTCATTTTACTATAGATGAAACGTGGAAGAATAAATTGGTAAATGGACTCGATGATATCGCAGTGACATTGCAATATGAAGACGAAATTGCAGCTTATGAACAGGCAAAAGCAAAAACTTACAATAACTAAGTAAAAAGGTGTGCATAGTATGACAGTTGAAACAACAGTACAAGCGAAAGATATAGATGAAGCTTTCTTACAATTGAAGGACGTAGTGAAGGAAACACCCTTACAGAAAGATCACTACCTTTCTTTAAAGTATAACTGTAACGTCTATTTAAAGCGTGAAGACTTACAGTGGGTGCGTTCATTCAAATTACGTGGTGCCTATAATGCGATTATGGCACTTTCAGATGAAGAACGTCAGCGTGGTATTACGTGCGCGAGCGCCGGCAACCACGCACAAGGTGTTGCTTTTACTGCAAGCAAACTCAACCTTAAAGCAACTATCTTTATGCCGGTAACAACCCCTCTTCAGAAGATTGACCAAGTCAAATTCTTCGGCGGAGAAAGCACAGAAGTCGTCTTAACTGGTGACACGTTCGATGACTGCTTGAAAGAAGCTTTGGAATATACAGATCGTTACGATAAGAACTTTATCGATCCTTTTAATAATATCTATACGATAGCTGGCCAAGGCACGGTTGCGAAAGAGACACTAGAACAAGCGAAAGCGGATGACACGAAGTTTGACTACCTCTTTGCAGCAATCGGCGGTGGTGGTCTCATTTCTGGTATCGGTACGTACTTTAAAGCACAATCTCCAGATACGAAGATCATCGGTGTTGAACCCGCTGGTGCAAGCAGTATGTACGAATCAGTGGTTCAGCAAGGCCAGATCGTGACGTTACCTCATATCGATAAATTTGTCGATGGGGCTTCCGTGGCACGTGTAGGTGAAATTACTTTCGATATTGCTAAAAGTGTTGTTGATGATTATGTGCAAGTGGACGAAGGTCAAGTTTGTTCAACCATCCTAGATATGTACACCAAACAAGCAATTATCGCTGAACCCGCTGGTGCTTTAAGTGTCTCAGCTTTAGAGCAGTATAAAGATGAGATTAAAGGTAAAACGGTTGTGTGTGTCATCAGCGGCGGTAACAACGATATTAACCGTATGAAAGAAATCGAAGAACGTTCATTACTCTTCGAAGAAATGAAACACTACTTTATCCTTAACTTCTCCCAACGCCCAGGTGCTTTGAGAGAATTCGTTAACGACGTGTTAGGCCCTCGTGATGACATCACTAAGTTCGAATATCTCAAGAAATCATCACAGAATACAGGTACGGTAATCATTGGTATTCAACTGAGTGATCATAACGACTTAAGTCAGTTAAAGCAAAACGTACACGACTTCGATCCACATAATATTTATATCAATGAGAATAAGATGCTCTATTCTTTACTCATATGATTTTGTAGAAGCGATTGGTACATTTTGAGGTGCATCAATCGCTTATTTGTATGGTAGATACAAAAATTGATTGGCCAAAGTGAGATGACTATTTCATCTACTTCGACCAATCATTCTAATATGTGCACAATATTATTTTCCACTTTGTTTAATATATGAGAACACTTGATTGATATCAAGGCTCTGCTTAGCAAATTACCCCTTTGCTGTATCCCCTAGTTAGTAAACTAACACACATTTGAGATTTATCACGTAAAACTCCGTAACTGTCTATTTACGTGCCTGAGTGTCATGTATTTCTTCGTTTTTGTAGTAAAAGTACTTATGTATATTAGTTATACTAGGTAAGTTGAAACCTGATTTGCTGGTCGATATTTAATTGTTAATTTCATTTACCTCGAATAGATTCCATTGGAGAGTTAAGCTCTTTTTCTAGCCTAAAAAAGAACCCTTACGGGCTCGCGTGATTGTTGGCAAACACTCGCATCTTTCGTCAGCTTATAAAACAACTTACTCATTTACTCTTGTAAAATACCTTCGTTGTTTGTTTCACTGCTCTTTATTAGCTGCAAAGCGTTTTCATTCAATCCCTCTATATATACGAAAAAAAGAGACCTTTTCAGGTCTCTTTTAATGATTGCCTGGC
>NZ_KV804773.1:0-1183 GCF_001811435.1 Staphylococcus sp. HMSC071G07 | reverse complement strand
CTGACGCCTGCCCGGTGCTGGAAGGTTAAGAGGAGTGGTTAGCTTCTGCGAAGCCACGAATCGAAGCCCCAGTAAACGGCGGCCGTAACTATAACGGTCCTAAGGTAGCGAAATTCCTTGTCGGGTAAGTTCCGACCCGCACGAAAGGCGTAACGATTTGGGCACTGTCTCAACGAGAGACTCGGTGAAATCATAGTACCTGTGAAGATGCAGGTTACCCGCGACAGGACGGAAAGACCCCGTGGAGCTTTACTGTAGCCTGATATTGAAATTCGGCACAGCTTGTACAGGATAGGTAGGAGCCTTAGAAACGTGAGCGCTAGCTTACGTGGAGGCGTTGGTGGGATACTACCCTCGCTGTGTTGGATTTCTAACCCGCACCACTAATCGTGGTGGGAGACAGTGTCAGGTGGGCAGTTTGACTGGGGCGGTCGCCTCCCAAAAGGTAACGGAGGCGCTCAAAGGTTCCCTCAGAATGGTTGGAAATCATTCATAGAGTGTAAAGGTATAAGGGAGCTTGACTGCGAGACCTACAAGTCGAGCAGGGTCGAAAGACGGACTTAGTGATCCGGTGGTTCCGCATGGAAGGGCCATCGCTCAACGGATAAAAGCTACCCCGGGGATAACAGGCTTATCTCCCCCAAGAGTTCAC
The DNA here is from genome assembly GCF_001811435.1 of Staphylococcus sp. HMSC071G07. Lineage (NCBI taxonomy): Bacteria > Bacillati > Bacillota > Bacilli > Caryophanales > Staphylococcaceae > Staphylococcus > Staphylococcus sp. HMSC071G07. Next base: position 531 of record NZ_KV804773.1, on the reverse strand, counting down.
ATCGACGGGGAGGTTTGGCACCTCGATGTCGGCTCATCGCATCCTGGGGCTGTAGTCGGTCCCAAGGGTTGGGCTGTTCGCCCATTAAAGCGGTACGCGAGCTGGGTTCAGAACGTCGTGAGACAGTTCGGTCCCTATCCGTCGTGGGCGTAGGAAATTTGAGAGGAGCTGTCCTTAGTACGAGAGGACCGGGATGGACATACCTCTGGTGTACCAGTTGTCGTGCCAACGGCATCGCTGGGTGGCTATGTATGGACGGGATAAGTGCTGAAAGCATCTAAGCATGAAGCCCCCCTCAAGATGAGATTTCCCAACTTCGGTTATAAGATCCCTCAAAGATGATGAGGTGAATAGGTTCGAGGTGGAAGCGTGGCGACACGTGGAGCTGACGAATACTAATCGATCGAAGACTTAATCAATTTTCAAGTTTTGACTTGGTTCAATACTTACTATCTAGTTTTGAATGTGCAATACATTCCATTGTCTGGTGACGATGGCAAGGAGGTCACACCTGTTCCCATGCCGAACACA
>NZ_KV804772.1:0-390 GCF_001811435.1 Staphylococcus sp. HMSC071G07 | reverse complement strand
TATACTTACTATCTAGTTTTCAATGTGCAACTTCAAAAGTTAGTACTTTTGAGAACAAATTTCATTTTAATAAATACAATAGAAACTTGTCAAATAAATGGTGGGCCTAAGTGGACTCGAACCACCGACCTCACGCTTATCAGGCGTGCGCTCTAACCAGCTGAGCTATAGGCCCTCAATTATTTTCGAGTCAAGCGTTTTCACTCTTCTTCATTTTCGTCTCGAGTGTACAGTCACTTACGATAAGTAAGCTCCTTTCACTCTCAACTCAATTCATCGATTGAGAATCGCTTTCTTTCGAAAATGATTTTTCAATGAGTCAAGCGTTTTCACTTTCCTCTATTTAATTGAACACTCTTCATGAGCATTCAAAACTAAATGCAATATGTC
>NZ_KV804771.1:0-201 GCF_001811435.1 Staphylococcus sp. HMSC071G07 | reverse complement strand
AGGCACACAATTTGAAGGCCCTAAAGATGTACCAACAGGCTGGACGGTAGATGTAGATCCAAATACAGGAACAGTAACAGCGACACCACCAGCGGATGCAGATCCAAACACAAGTGTCGACATTCCAGTAACAGTGAAATATCCAGATGGCTCAACTGAGACAACAAATGCGAAAGTGACAGTTACGCCAAACGATGCACA
>NZ_KV804770.1:0-8089 GCF_001811435.1 Staphylococcus sp. HMSC071G07 | reverse complement strand
AAGAGCTTAAAGAATGGATTTTCGTTGTGGCCGTGTTCCCTCAAGCGTCTCGAGTACACATTGAAAATTATTTTATATTCCAATCTAATAGAAGTTTCTTTAATCTCATACACTATTCTCATTTAAGGTCTTAAGTTTCTCTCGATAGTTATTAACATTTTCTAAATGCTAAATTATATACTAATGTATAACCTTCCATTTATAATTTGTTGAATAAATAAAAGTTAGACACCTGTCAATCTTCTATCATTTGGCTAAATTGTTTATAGACTTGATCAGGCGTGAATTTCTCGACGGTGTTAAAGCCGTGTTCACGGATTGATTCGCATTGTTCAGGATGTTGTATGATTGCTTCAAGTTGTCTAGCTAAAGCGCGTGTGTCAGCATGAGGTAGAAGATAGCCATTCTCTTTATGGTTAATCAGCGATCCCGGCCCCGTTGTTCCGTCATAACTTAGCACGATACTGCCTTGATTCATCGCTTCCAGAATTACCATACCAAATCCCTCATTACGTGATGGCACGACAGTGATTTGACTTGAGGCGAGTACTTGAGCTAACTGGGATGTGGGTTCTCGGAGTTGAATCACATCACTGAGCTGATACTGTTTAATCAAATTATGAAGATGATCTTTCTCTTGGCCATTGCCATAAATATGCACTTGATAACCGTGTTCTCGGAGCGTCTCTTGTGCTTCATTAATACTCTCGATGAGCAGATCGAAACCTTTTTCATACTCTAAACGGCCAGCTGCAACAATGACCTTCTGACGTTGCACATCAAGGCGGGGCTCATCAATCATATTAGGGATGACATACACCGGTGTGTTTAGCTCTGCCTGATAAGCAGCTTGATCTTTCGAAGTCAGAACAGTTAATTTATCTAAATCCTGATACGCCATAAGCATCTCACGTTGGTATGCGTCAGGGTACGCAGCAAGGTTCATATGTTCCATGCCGATCTTCTCCACAGACTGAGGTGCATATTGTGTAGTTAAAATGTTAAAGCTTGCACGTGTACTAATAAGCACATCAGTATCAACACGTTGTAATGCTTTAATGAGTCGACGTTCAACATGACGATTAAACTGTTGACGACCAGGTTCATGTTGAGAAATACAACGCGGTTGACCGATGCCGAAATATTTATGTAAACGATTAAAGAGAATAGACGTGATATTCTGTGGGCGTAATCTATAGTTGACGAGTGATGTGACTTTGATGTTGGGATGGATAGTAAAATACGGGCGTTGTGCACCTTGAAATATGGAAATGATGTGTACGGGATGACCACGTTCAGCAAGTTGATTAGCTAAGTTAGTCACTGCTTTAACCGTACCACCCATCGCAAAGATATTGTGCATGAGTATCGTAATCGACTTCACAAGTTATTCCTCCAATGATTCGTGCTTAACTGCCATTATATCATGTTCACAAAATAGTTAATAAATAGAACAAGTGAGAACGAAAGTCAGTTAAAGCGCGAGCGTGTCGTCTTTTACCTGAGGCGAAATTAGATAGCTAAACATATATTTTGCGTAGATTTACATTAGACTCTTTTTTCACGAGACAATAACGTATATAATTAGAAGTGTAAATGAATAAATTTATGCCATAGTATGTAAGTGCTTACACATCTAATGGCAAGTTGTAGAAATCGTTAAGTTGTAGCTCAATAACGCGTTTGAGCCATCAATTAACTCAACGTTTCTATAAACATATTTAGAAGGGGGACTGTATTTGTTATGGCTACAAAACATAGCAAAACAGACGTCATCTTAATTGGTGGCGGCATCATGAGCGCAACATTAGGTACATTGTTGAAAAAGTTAGCTCCAGAGAAAGAAATTCAAATGTTCGAACGCTTATCCGAACCAGCTGAAGAAAGTTCTAACGCATGGAACAATGCGGGGACTGGACACTCAGCACTTTGCGAGTTGAACTATACGAAAGAACAAAAAGATGGCTCAATCGACATTACGAAAGCGGTTAAGATCAACGAGCAATTCCAAATTTCTAAACAATTTTGGAGTCACTTAGTAAGTAACGGCGAACTCTCTTCACCTGAGAACTTCATTCGCCCAGTACCACACATGAGTTTCGTAAAAGGTGTACGTAACGTCGACTTCCTTAAACGCCGTGTGAAGACAATCAAGGAAAGTCCATTATTCAGCAATATGGAAATCACAGATGATAAAGAGAAGATCGCTGAATGGGCACCACTTATGATGGAAGGACGCACTTCCCATGTACCAATGGCTATGACTTATGACAAGACTGGTACAGACGTTAACTTTGGTGCGTTAACACGTAAATTATTCAGTAACTTAAGTGACAAGAAGGGCGTTGACCTTCATTTTAAACATGAAGTCCAAAGTCTCAGCCAACGTCGTAACGGCACTTGGAAAGTTAAAGTAAAAGACTTGAACACAAATGATACACACGTGATTGAATCTGACTTCGTCTTTATCGGTGCAGGCGGTGCGAGCCTTAAACTACTACAAAACACAGGTATCAAACAATCTAAACATATCGGTGGATTCCCAGTTAGCGGTATCTTCCTAGTATGTAACAAAGAAGAAGTTGCGAAAAAACATAACGCAAAAGTGTACGGTAAAGCTGCAGTAGGTGCGCCACCAATGTCAGTGCCTCACTTAGACACGCGTTATATTGACGGCAAACGCTCACTACTCTTCGGTCCGTTCGCAGGTTTCTCACCTAAATTCTTGAAGACAGGTTCAAACTTAGACTTATTCAAATCAGTGAAACCAAACAACATCATCACTATGTTATCCGCAGGTGTGAAAGAATTTAACTTAACGAAATACTTAATTTCACAATTAATGCTTTCTGACGAAGAACGTATGAACGACTTACGCCAATTCGTTCCAAATGCGAAGAGCGAAGATTGGGAAGTTGTAGTCGCAGGTCAACGTGTACAAGTTATCAAAGACACTGAAGACAGCAAAGGTAACCTCCAATTCGGTACTGAAGTTGTGACTTCAGACGACGGTACATTGTCTGCATTGCTCGGTGCGTCACCAGGTGCATCAACAGCCGTAGACATCATGTTAGACCTACTTAAACGTTGCTTTAAAAATGACTTCTCAAAATGGGAACCAGAAATCAAGAAAATGATTCCTTCATTCGGTCAAAAATTAAGCGAAAACAAAGAGCTTTACGACAAAGTTAATGAAGACGTGAAGAAAAATCTTAAAATTGATTAATCTATAGAAAAAGGGAAGCGCAGTGGTGTCGTGCCATTGCGCTTCCCTTTGTTTGTGAGAACCAATTAATTCTTGAAGATGATTTCTTGCTGGGAGAAAGACAGAAATCTGCCTAATACTATTTGTTTTCAATGTTTTGACTCTCGCTTGCTTGGGAGAAGCACAGAAATCTATGATTTCGTAGTACTTATCCTTTCTAATTCAAGTTGTAATCATAGTAGGGATATTAATATACTTCTTCAACGAAACTCTCTTTCAACACAAAAATAAAAAGAGGAGTATTGATGATAGAGTAGTACTAATTTAACAAGAAACAATAATATTCAAATCAAACTACCAAACAGAGAGAGTGATGAGGTTGATTGGAAGTGAATTTAAAGATATTAGATAAAACGATATTCATCAATGAAATACCGCAATACAAGTAAAAGGGGGATGGCGCGACTCCTGCAGGAAAAGCATGAGTCTTGAGACTACAGGCTCAAGCCATGCCTGCGGAAAGCGTCGCCACCCCAATACGCAGTATTGCAAATTAGTAGAACCTAATAAGTTAAATCAAGTCAGTATTAAGACTTTAGATTATTATCCAGTTACCCCATCATTCACAGGCAACTTCACAACAAACATCGTACCTTCACCTTCAGCACTATCAACCTCAATCACACCACCATGCAGCTCAACAATCGTCTTCGCAATCGCCAAACCAAGCCCATTACTCGTATCATCACTACTCATTTTATAAAAACGCTCAAACAACCGCGCCTGAACCTCTTCAGAAGTACCTTGCCCATCATCCGCAATCGACAGCACAACCTGATCCACATCACGGCGCAACGTTACTTCAATCATACCACCACGTTCAGAATACTTAATCGCATTCGACATCAAATTCTGAATCGCTTGATACAACAACTGCTCATTACCCTTAGACTGCACATCCTCCAAATCAGTTAAGATCACTAAATCTTTCTGATCCGCACTAAACTGATGGTGGCGCACAATCTCAGTGATAAGCGCGTTAAACTTAACGTTATCATTAAACGTCAAATGATTGCCGTTATCCAATTCAGCAAGTAACAATAGTTCTTTCGTTAAATTACTCAACTGCGATGTGATTTGATGAATTTCTTCTATACGATAGTCACGCTGCTCTTTCGTCTCCGCTTGTTGCAACTGTCCAAGCTGCTGATGAATGTGCGTGAGTGGCGTCTTGATTTCATGTGAAACATTCTGCACGAAATGACTGCGCATATCGTCAAGCTGTTTCAACGACAAACGCATGCTATCAAAACGATGCTGCAACGTTCCGAGTTCGTCTTGTCTCGTTTGTTTGATTGGTTGATCGAAACGACCACGCATGAGTTGTTGGGTTGCTTGTTTCAACTGTTGCACTGGTTTGATAATAGAGTAGGTTGATGAAATGACTAAGATGATAGAAATCAAGAGCAGTATCGTGAGTAAGACCGCTAAGAAGACTCTGAATTCACTAAACGTCTTACCGATGTCAGGACGCATAAATACTGCAAGCTTTTCTTTATCCGTAGTAAATTGCACACCTACTGTATTCGACGTCACATTTTCAAAAAAGCCAGTAATAAACGGATGATATCTTAAATCTCGAATACCATGGTAATCACGACCGCTCAACACATGATTAATATCTTTCTGGCTGACATTGTCTTTGCGAAAGCCTTCGCCGTAATAGTGTTTGTCACCATTTTGGTTGACGGTCATTACTTGATAGTTCATATCTCCGAGGTGTTTAAAATAATGGTCGGTCTGCTCAGCACTTAACGTATCTTGATAGCTACGTGCCTGTTTTAGCGTCTGCATAATCTTCGCGTCATTGGAAGGCTTGAGTTTGACGTGATAGTACACATTCGTCAATAGGAAGCTCAACAATGCGCTAATAAGCATAACAGTAATCGTGTAAATCGCGATGCGACTATATAATGATTTAAACATCTTGCACCACCTTATATCCTAAGCCTCGAACCGTCTTGATGGCCACATTTGCGCCGAGTTTGTCTAAGCGTTTACGCAAGCGCTTCACATGAACATCGACGGTACGCTCGTCACCTTCGTAATCAAAGCCCCAAATCTTCTCTATCAACGATTCTCTGGAGAAGACTTGTTTCGGTTGCGATGCGAGCAAGAAGAGTAGAGTAAATTCTTTATTAGGAAGGTTCATGCGCTTTTGATCGACGGCAATTTCAAGATACGCTTGATTTAAAGTGAGGTTGCCGAGTTGAATCTCGGTATCGGCATTTTTCTGATAGCGTCGTAATACTGCACGTATACGAAACATGAGTTCTTCAACTTCAAAGGGTTTCGTTACGTAGTCGTCTGTCCCTGTAAGGAAGGCGCGTTCTTTGTCGCTTAATGCATCACGCGCCGTTAACATGATTACAGGTAAATCTTCATAATCCGCTTTAAGCGTTTCGCAGAGTTCAAAGCCATCCATTCCGTTCATCATGATATCGACGATTGCGATATCTACTTGGTTTGTTTCAAGATAGTCTAACGCCGCCTCTCCGCTTGATTCAGAGACGACCTTGAGACCTTCACGTTGTAAGTAGGTTGCGACATAGTGTAGGATTCTTGGATCGTCATCTACCACTAGGCATTTCGTCATATCACGTTCTCCTTCTTTTCGTCTTTATCTTCATTTTAAAAGAAGACAGCAACTTTTGCATGGAATTATTTTTACCTGAGTTCATCTTCAGTTCACATTCGCCTCATAAACTAAAGTTAAGAAACCGATAGAGGTTACGAACGAGATGCGACTTGTTGTTAAAATAGTTGGAATTAATTTTACTCAAGTTCATCTTCAGTTCACATTAACCTCATAAACTAAAATTAAGAAATCGATAGAGGTTATGAACGAGATGCGACTTAATTTTAAAATAACTGGAATTAATTTTACTTAAGTTCATCTTCAGTTCACATTCGCCTCATAAACTAAAATTAAGAAATCGATAGGAGGAGAAGGATAAGATGAAACTCGCATTAAAAGAAATGAAGTTCTATAAATTTAGATTTATCCTCATCACGTTAATCATATTATTACTCGGCCTAATGGTCTTATTTATCAGCGGATTAGCCAAAGGGCTAGGAAGAGAGAACATCTCATTACTCGACAACATGTCAGCAGAACAGTATGTCATGCAAGATAAGCAACAACCGCAACTTGAAGCCTCACAGCTCAACAATAAACAACAGCAAAAGATAGAAGATATTACGAAAGCGAAACCGATGAAAATCGCATCAGATAAATTGAAACAAGGTAACGACGAATCTGATGTTATCTTAATGAACACAGTGAAAAAAGAGAAACCTGAGTTGAAAGAAGGACATTATCCATCAGGTAAGAATGAAATTGCAGTTAACGACAAACTCACAGCAGATGACATTAACAAAGGTGACACTGTGAAGTTGAAAGATGGCAGTAAAGTCAAAGTGGTTGGTGTACTCGACGATACGATGTATTCACACAGCTCCATCGTTATGATGAGTAACGACGGCTTTAGCCAACACGCATCAGAGAAAGGCACTGCAACATTCTATCCAGTCAAAGATTTATCTAGCAAACAGAAACATGACTTGAAACAAATCGATGATGTAAATATCTATAGTAAAGATGATATTACCGGGGAAATACCAAGTTACCAAGCTGAACAAGCACCATTAACGATGATGATTGTAAGTTTATTTGTCATCACAGCGATTGTGCTTAGTGCATTCTTCTATGTCATGACGATTCAGAAGATCTCTCAAATTGGTATTCTCAAAGCTATTGGTATCAAGACGAAACATTTATTAATGTCATTAGTCAGTCAAATTCTAATCACTACAATCATTGGTGTGGTCATCGCGCTCTTACTCGTATTAGGCTTATCATTCTTCATGCCAGTAAGCATGCCATTCCATCTAGCAACATCAAATATTATCTTAGTAGTAGTGATCTTTATCATCGTAGGACTTATCGGAGCAATCCTTTCATTTATCAAATTATTTAAAGTAGATCCAATCGAAGCAATAGGAGGCGGAGATTAATGAGTTTACAAATTGAACATTTAAAAAAACATTTCGGCCAAGGTGAATCAGAAACACAAGTATTGAAAGATTTAAACTTTGAAGTGAAAGAAGGCGAGTTCGTAGTACTCACAGGTGCATCAGGTTCAGGTAAGACGACTTTACTAACGATTCTTGGCGGCTTGTTAAGTCAGTCTTCTGGAGACATCTTATACAATGACCAACCACTATTTGATCGCTCTAAAGCGAGTGCCGTGAGACTTCATGAGATTGGATTTATCTTCCAAGAGTCTCACCTCGTGCCTTACCTCACTGTAGAGGAACAGTTGGTTACAGTGGGTCGTGAAGCGGGCATGTCTAAAGGTGATGCTCAGAAGAGAGCGCGTCAGTTGTTGGATGAGATTGGTTTGAGTCATCGCTTGAAAGTGTATCCGAATAGTCTTTCTGGTGGTGAGAAGCAGCGTGTGGCGATTATGCGTGCGTTTATGAATCATCCGAAGATTATTCTTGCGGATGAGCCGACTGCGAGCTTGGATGCGAGTCGTGCGACGGATGTGGTTGAGATGATTCGTGATTATATTCATGATATGGATATGGTTGGGATTATGATTACGCATGATCAGCGTTTGTTTGATTATGCGGATCGTGTGATTTATCTTGAGGATGGTCAGTTGGTTAGTGATAAGTGATGTGTGATTGGTAAAATGTGTATGAAGTAGTTTAGGGTGTACTACTAATTTGTATTTGTAGGAATATAGTGTATTATACTAATTTGTGTTCATAGGAATGTGATGTGTGGTACTAATTTGCAATACTGCGTATTGGGTG
>NZ_KV804769.1:0-395 GCF_001811435.1 Staphylococcus sp. HMSC071G07 | reverse complement strand
AAACTTCCAATGGGAGCTGGCTACTCAATAGAGGGTCACATCAATAAGGATAAATGGTATTATTTTAGCGCTGATATGACAAAAGGAGGCCAAACACAATTTAATGGTGATATAAGCTATAATCCAAAAACTTTAGGAAAATTATTGATACATTCAGAGGCTAAAGACGAATTAAACCCAAACGAAATTATTAAACGTGAACACATGAACAAACAAGATTATGAAGCTGATCCCCCTATCATTTGGGGAATTTAATTGATGTCGCAGTTATAATCACCCTTGATACTTTTAACATCTGAGTTAAATGGAAGGCATAAAATTAGACTAGGAAATAAATGTATATTTACTTCTCAGTTCATTTTATTAAATCAACTAATAAGTTGGTAAAGCGAGGT
>NZ_KV804768.1:598512-697195 GCF_001811435.1 Staphylococcus sp. HMSC071G07 | reverse complement strand
GCCAGGCAATCATTAAAAGAGACCTGAAAAAGGTCTCTTTTTTTCGTATATAAAACCTATCCTCACAACTCTTTTTCAAACTACTAATGCCTCTATCAAAGCATTCGTATGTGCTTCTAACTGATCAAAGGGAATACCGCCATAACCGATAATAAATTTAGGCTTTGTTTCCGTATCATCGTACCAATTAAAAGGGATAATGCGTAAATTCTGTGTCTCTGCCCGTGACATACATTCTTCTAAAGTTAGGCCATTATCAACTGTAAGGGTAAAGTGCATTCCTGTTAACGTGCCATCTACTATCAACTGGTCATCGTACTTCTGAATTTGTTCTAAAATAAAGGTAAGTTTATCTTGGTATACCTTTCTCATCTTGTTGAGATGGCGTTCAAAACTACCTCCTTGCATGAATTGTGCAACGATATGTTGAAGATGGACTGGGACTGTATTACGTCCTTTATGAAGAAGCGCATGATAACGCTCTAGCAAAATTTTAGGCAAGGTCATATAGGCAATACGGCAACTTGGAAACAGTGATTTAGAGAATGTACTAAGGTATATGACCTTATCTTTCGTATCTAAACTTTGAAGGGCAGAAATGGGTTTCCCAAAATAACGAAATTCAGAATCATAATCGTCTTCAATAATATAACGGTCGCTTTGTTGCTGAGCCCATTGAATGAGACGAGTGCGTTTTTTCAAATTCATCACATAGCCGGTTGGAAACTGATGTGAAGGAGTTACATAAACAATGTTATTTGGAACGTCATATAAGTTGTCCATGCGCATTCCAGTTGACGTCACTTCGTTCTGAATATAAGGAATCGATTTCTTATCCAACACTTGTTTAATAGGCGGATAACTAGGCTGCTCAATAATAAATTGAGAATCATCAAGTATATCAGTCAACAAATTGATAAGCTGTTCTGTCGAGGAACCAATGATGATTTGGTTCGGATGGCTTGTCACTCCTCTACTGTTAAAAATATAATGAGCGATTTGTTGACGTAAAATCCCTTCACCTTGAGGATGTCCGTGATGTAAAAGTGACAGATGTGATTCATCAAAGACATCACGTGCTGCTTTACGAAATTGTTGTAATGGAAAGTATTCGACATCTATTTCCGATAAATTGAACTCATATTGATATTGAGTAGAACGGTCGTTCATCGCGCCACTATCAAACTCATCTTCATTCATATTAAAAGGAAAGTCATCACTCGGAATCGCAGGTAACGACTCAATATCTGACACATAGAAGCCAGAACGGGGTTTCGAATAAATATAGCCTTCATCAAGTAGGAATTGATATGCATGCTCAATGGTAGTGTTACTGACGGATAAATGGTGCTGCAATGCGCGTTTAGAAGGAAACTTATCGCCGGATTGATATTGTCCTTCAATGATTTGTTGCTTTAAATCTTCGTAAAGTTTGATGTACAAGGGTGACGCTGACATTCAATCTGACCTCCTAATTTTATCTGAAACTGTGTCTTTTACACTATCAGTTTATCTTTTACAATAAACATAATCAAGAAATAATCTGGCTAAGGTGCCGAGATGCACTGAAGCCCAGTCAGCTAAGCGTTTAAGCGAAAGAATTGCATAAACGTGCGCTTACTGACAACTATCATAAAGTAAAGGGGTATTTGATATTATGTCTAAAGTAACAGGCTCAGAACGTGTAAAACGTGGAATGGCGGAAATGCAAAAGGGCGGCGTTATCATGGACGTCGTAAACGCAGAACAAGCTAAGATCGCTGAAGAAGCAGGTGCAGTAGCAGTCATGGCACTTGAACGTGTACCATCTGATATTCGTGCAGCTGGTGGCGTAGCACGTATGGCAAATCCTAAAATTATCGAAGAGGTAATGAATGCTGTATCTATTCCGGTAATGGCGAAATCACGTATCGGTCACATCACAGAAGCGCGCGTCTTAGAATCAATGGGCGTGGACTATATCGATGAATCTGAAGTGTTAACACCTGCAGATGAAGAGTTCCACCTATTAAAAGATCAATTCACAGTACCATTTGTATGTGGTTGCCGTAACTTAGGCGAAGCAGCACGTCGTATTGGTGAAGGCGCTGCGATGTTACGTACGAAAGGTGAACCAGGTACAGGTAACATCGTTGAAGCAGTACGTCACATGCGTCAAGTGAACTCTGAAGTAAGTCGTTTAACAGTGATGAATGACGACGAAATCATGACTGAAGCGAAGAACCTTGGTGCGCCATATGAAGTGTTGAAATCAATCAAAGACAACGGTCGTTTACCTGTAGTTAACTTTGCGGCAGGCGGTGTAGCTACACCTCAAGACGCTGCGTTAATGATGGAATTAGGTGCAGATGGTGTATTCGTAGGTTCAGGTATCTTTAAATCTGAAGATCCAGAGAAATTTGCTAAAGCGATTGTCCAAGCGACTACGCATTATCAAGATTACGAATTAATCGGTAAATTAGCTCAAGAGTTAGGTACTGCCATGAAAGGTATGGACATTAACCAATTGTCTCTTGAAGAACGTATGCAAGAGCGTGGTTGGTAAGATGAAGATTGGCGTACTCGCATTACAAGGGGCTGTTCGTGAGCATCTTCGTCACATCGAACTCAGTGGTCACGAAGGGCTTGCTATCAAGAGAGTAGAACAGCTGGATGAGATTGATGGGCTCATCTTGCCTGGTGGCGAATCGACTACGTTACGTCGCCTCATGACGCTTTACGGCTTCGATCAAGCTCTAGCTGAATCAGACATGCCGATCTTCGGAACTTGCGCAGGTCTCATCGTGTTAGCGAAAGATATCGTAGGTGAAGAGGGCTATTTAAGTAAGCTAGATGTGTCTGTGGAGCGTAATTCATTTGGTCGCCAAGTGGATAGCTTTGAATCAGAACTGACGATTAAAGGTGTGGCAGATGACGTAGAAGGCGTGTTTATTCGTGCACCACACATTGCCGATGTTTACGGCGATGCAGAAGTGCTTTGCGAGGTAGAAGGTAAAATTGTTGCCGTACAACAAGACCAATACCTCGGCGTTTCATTCCATCCAGAGCTTACTGATGATTACCGCGTAACAGCATATTTCATCGAGGAAATTGTAGCGAAACATCAACAAACAACAGCCTAATTAAATAATGAATGGAGTCGACACCTTGTGTGTCGGCTTTTTTTGTTTGGTTTGCTTCTTTTAAGGTGGAATAGCAAATGGAGGATCTCTGACATGACGCATGGCACACTACCCCCCTCCTTCCACCCGCATTTTATCCACCTCTAGCTAACTAAAAAAAGCAGAGAACCCTGAGAGATTCTCTGCTTCGACATTCAGATATTAAATAAAGAAGCCAGCAATTGTCGCTGAAATAAAGGAAACGAGTGTGGCACCGAAGAGAAGTTTCAATCCGAAACGAGCAACCATGTCACCTTTCTCACTATTTAATGATTTAATCGCTCCTGAAATGATACCGATTGAGCTAAAGTTCGCAAAGGATACTAAGAAGACGGAGACGATACCGCGTGCGTGCTCTGAAATACCTTTCACTTTACCTAAGTGCTCCATCGCTACGAACTCGTTGGATAGAAGTTTCGTTGCCATTACTGAGCCCGCATGAACTGCATCGTGCCAAGGTACCCCTGTAAGGAAAGCAAATGGGGCGAAGACGAAACCGATGAGTGTTTGGAAGTCCCAAGAAATATGACCACCTGAAAGGAAAGTAAAGACGGCACTAACGATTCCGTTAAGTAGCGCGATGATTGCGATATAACCGATCAACATTGCTCCAACGATGACTGCAACTTTAAATCCATCGAGAATATATTCCCCTAATACCTCGAAGAATGACTGTTTCTTTACTTCACTTTCTTCAATAATCAGTTTGTCATCTTTTTCATCAATACGGTAAGGATTAATGATTGACGCAATGATAAATCCGCCGAATAGGTTAAGTACCACAGCTGTTACGACGTAGCGTGGCTCGATCAGTGAGAAATACGCACCAATGATCGAAGCTGAGACGGTAGACATTGCAGAAGCGGTCAATGTGTAGAGGCGTTGCTTATTGATGTACGCCAGTTCGCGTTTTAAAGAAATAAAGACCTCAGATTGACCGAGAATCGCTGCAGCTACTGCGTTATATGATTCTAAACGGCCCATACCGCTGATAAATGAAATCGCTAAACCTAAGTATTTAATCACGATAGGTAGAATGCGTGTGTACTGCAAAATACCAATAAGCGCAGAAATGAAGACAATCGGTAACAATACGTTAAAGAAGAATGGTGGATTGTCTGGATTCACGTATTTGAAACCACCGAAGACGAAGTTGACACCTTCAGCTGCTTGCTTCAACAGGTAGTTAAAGCCATCCGAAATACCACCGATAACTGCGATACCGACTTTTGTTTTTAACAAGATAAAAGCAAAGATGAGTTGCAAGAGTATGAGCAACCCTACATAACGCCACCGAATATTACGGCGGTCTGAGCTAAATATGTAAGCGAGTGCTAAGAAGACTAAGATCCCTATAATGCCGATAATGATATGCATCGTAATTATTCATCCCTTTTAAAATTTTTCATACTCTATCATACAATAAAACGCTCCGATTCAACATCCATATTCAAGAAAAATTTAAATCATATTGGTTGAAAAAGGTCAAAGTTGGTCATATAATATAGTCAAAGAAGGTCAAAAAGAGGTGATAATCATGCACAATATGTCCGACATCATAGAACAATACATTAAGCGCTTATTTGAAGACACCAATGAAGACGTTGTTGAAATTCAACGTGCAACGATAGCACAGCGTTTTGATTGTGTACCTTCGCAACTCAACTATGTAATCAAGACAAGATTTACTAACGAACATGGTTATGAAATAGAAAGTAAACGTGGTGGTGGCGGTTACATCCGCATCACTAAAGTAGAAACGAAAGATGCCACAGGTTATATCAACCACTTACTCACGTTGATAGGTCCATCTATTTCACAACAACAAGCGTATTACATTATAGATGGCTTGTTGGAAAAAGGTCATATTACTGAACGAGAATCTAAGATGATACACGCCATAGTAGATAGAGAAACACTGCAAATGGACGTGATGTCTCGCGATATCGTTCGTGCGAATATACTCAAACGGCTATTGCCTGTCATCAATTACTACTAAAGTGAGGTGTTAAACAGTGCTCTGTGAGAATTGCCATTTAAACGAGGCTGAAGTCAAAGTCGCAGTAAAAGGGCATAATGGTACAGAAGAAAGATGGGTTTGCGTTACTTGCGCACAAGGTGGTAATCCATGGACGGAATCACAACAAGTACATCAAGATGACATCGAAGGTGCTTTTGTAGTTAAACAAATTCTACAACATTTAGCAGCAAAGCACGGTATAAACTTTGAAGAGCTGACGCAGAAAGAAGAAAAACACTGTCCGGGTTGTCACATGACTTTAAATGACATTGCGCATGTAGGCAAACTTGGGTGTCCTGAGTGCTATGCGACGTTTAAAGAGGACATCATCGATATCGTACGCCGAGTTCAAGGCGGTCAATTTGAGCATATCGGTAAGACACCTCATTCCTCATATAAAAAGCTTGCACTGAAAAAACAAATTGAAGAGAAGACGTCCTATCTCAACCAACTCGTTGAGGAACAAGCTTTTGAACAAGCAGCAGTAGTCAGAGATGAAATTAAAGCATTGAAAGAAGGTCGGGAGGTGGATGAGCATGAGTGACGCAGAACACCGTCCATATTCCAATGACTGGATGGATAACGATGACTTAAGTCCTGTGGTCATGTCCTCAAGAATTCGCCTAGCTCGAAATTTAGAGAATTACGTCCATCCCCTGATGTTTCCATCTGAACATGAAGGACATCGAGTGATTAACGAAGTACAAGACGCTTTGCCTGATTTAGAGCTCAAGCGTTTAGATACGATGGATCAACAGAGTAAACATCAGCTTGTAGCAAAGCATTTAATCAGTCCTGACTTGATTAAGCGACCTGCTTCAGGTGTGATGTTGAATGAAGACGAATCGTTAAGTATTATGTTGAACGAAGAAGACCACATTCGCATCCAAGCCATGGGCGCTGATTTAAAATTGAATGAACTGTTTGAACAAGCGTCCAAAGTGGATGATCAACTTGATGAAGCTCTAGATATTAGTTACGATGAACAACTTGGTTATTTAACAACGTGTCCAACCAATATAGGCACAGGCATGCGAGCAAGTGTGATGCTACACTTACCGGGCTTGTCTATAATGAAACGTATGAATCGTATTGCTCAAACGATTAACCGCTTTGGTTTTACGATTCGCGGTATCTACGGTGAAGGCTCTCAAGTCTTCGGACACATTTACCAAGTTTCAAATCAGCTCACATTAGGTAGAACAGAAGAGGACATCATCGAAAGTCTTACAGAAGTGGTTCAACAAATTATTAACGAAGAATTACAAATACGAGAACGCCTCGATCGACACAATCACGTTGAGACGAAAGACCGTGTGTATCGCTCGTTAGGTATTCTCCAATATAGTAGATTGATTTCGATGGAGGAAGCCTCCTATCGATTGAGTGAAGTGAAATTAGGTATTGATTTGGGCTACATTGATATGCCAGAGTTCAATTTCAATACGTTAATGACAGAAATACAATCGCCTTTCTTAATTGATGAGAACGATGAGAAATCAATTAATGAAATGCGTGCAGATAGATTGAGAAAATATTTACAATAGGAGGTCAAGCTATGCTATTTGGTAGATTGACAGAACGTGCGCAGCGTGTACTCGCACATGCTCAAGAAGAAGCGATTCGCTTAAACCATTCTAATATCGGAACTGAGCACTTGCTATTAGGACTCATGAGAGAGCCTGAAGGTATTGCAGCTAAAGTGCTCGAGTCATTCGGTATTACTGAAGATAAAGTGATTGAAGAAGTGGAGAAGTTAATTGGACATGGCCAAGAACAAATGGGTGCCTTGCATTACACACCTAGAGCGAAGAAGGTCATCGAATTATCCATGGACGAAGCACGTAAATTACACCACAACTTCGTCGGTACAGAACACATTCTCCTCGGTTTAATCCGTGAGAACGAAGGTGTAGCCGCACGTGTCTTTGCTAACTTAGACCTTAATATTACGAAAGCGCGTGCCCAAGTGGTTAAAGCGCTTGGCAGTCCTGACACAGGTAATAAGAATACACAAGCAAATAAATCAAATAACACACCTACGCTCGACAGCTTAGCGCGTGACTTAACTGTCATTGCGAAAGATGGCACACTCGACCCAGTTATCGGTCGTAACCAAGAAATTACACGTGTTATTGAAGTGTTGAGTCGCCGTACTAAGAATAATCCAGTGCTCATCGGTGAACCTGGTGTAGGTAAGACTGCGATTGCAGAAGGTTTAGCTCAAGCTATCGTCAATAGCGAAGTGCCTGAAACGTTGAAGAATAAACGCGTCATGTCACTCGACATGGGTACAGTCGTAGCGGGTACGAAATATCGCGGTGAATTCGAAGAGCGCTTGAAGAAAGTCATGGAAGAGATTCACCATGCAGGTAACGTCATTCTCTTCATCGACGAGTTACACACGCTCGTAGGTGCAGGTGGCGCTGAAGGTGCTATCGATGCGTCTAACATTTTAAAACCAGCCCTCGCACGTGGTGAACTACAATGTATCGGTGCGACAACGTTAGACGAATATCGTAAAAATATTGAAAAAGACGCAGCACTTGAACGTCGTTTCCAACCAATCCAAGTCGATGAACCAACTGTAGACGATACGGTAGAAATCTTAAAAGGCTTACGCGACCGCTATGAAGCACATCACCGCATCAACATTTCTGACGAAGCGTTAGAAGCGGCAGTGAAACTCAGCAATCGCTACGTTTCAGATCGTTTCTTACCAGACAAAGCCATCGACTTAATCGACGAAGCAAGCTCTAAAGTAAGACTTAAAAGTCATACCACACCACCAGATTTAAAAGAAATCGAACAAAAAATTGAACAAGTAAAAAATGAAAAAGATGCTGCTGTTCACGCACAAGAATTCGAAAATGCAGCGAACCTTCGTGACAAACAAACAAAATTAGAAAAACAATACGAAGAAGCTAATAACAAATGGAAAAATGCCCAAAATGGCGATAACACAGCACTTTCTGAAGAAGACATTGCTGAAGTGATCGCTGGTTGGACAGGCATTCCATTAACTAAGATTAATGAAACTGAATCTGAACGCTTACTCAACCTTGAAGATACGTTACACAAGCGTGTCATCGGTCAGAAAGAAGCAGTGGACTCTATCAGTAAAGCTGTGCGCCGTGCACGTGCTGGCTTGAAAGATCCTAAACGCCCAATCGGCAGCTTTATCTTCTTAGGTCCTACAGGTGTAGGTAAGACGGAGCTCGCTCGCGCATTAGCTGAATCTATGTTTGGTGAAGAAGATGCGATGATTCGCGTTGACATGAGTGAGTTTATGGAGAAACATGCTGTGAGTCGTTTAGTCGGAGCGCCTCCAGGCTATGTAGGTCACGATGACGGTGGTCAGTTAACTGAGAAAGTAAGACGTAAACCTTACTCAGTTATTCTCTTTGACGAGGTTGAAAAAGCACACCCAGATGTCTTCAATATCTTATTACAAGTTCTTGATGACGGTCACTTAACAGATACGAAAGGCCGTACAGTCGACTTCCGTAACACAGTGATTATCATGACATCTAACGTTGGTGCACAAGAACTTCAAGATCAACGCTTTGCAGGATTCGGCGGAGCTTCTGAAAATAATGATTACGAAACAATCCGCAAGACGATGATGAAAGAGCTTAAAAATGCTTTCCGCCCAGAATTCTTAAACCGTGTCGATGACATTATCGTCTTCCACAAACTTTCTCAAGACGAATTGAAAGAAATTGTAACGATGATGGTTAACAAACTTACGGATCGTCTCGCTGAACAAGACATTGTTATTAAAGTAACAGATGCAGCAAAAGCGAAGATTGCTGAAGAAGGATATGATCCTGAGTACGGTGCTAGACCGTTAATCCGTGCAATTCAGAAGACGGTTGAAGATAACTTAAGTGAACTTATCCTTGCAGGTAATCAACTCGAAGGTAAAGATGTCATCATCGACCACGATGGTAATGAGTTCCAATATAATATTGAAGAACGTCAAGAAGATGAACAAGATAACACAGCAGAAGATGATGATAAAGAAACAACAGAATCATAGAAATGAGATTTTTCCTGCGAAGTAAAGGAGTACCATGACATAACTAGAATTATGAGATAAACATCCTGTTTAAATCAGTGACGGCAATTTCTACGAGCCAAGTAGAAGTTGCCGTTTTTCAATAGCGGAAAAGTATTTCTCAGAATATCGCTTTGCAGTAGCTGCCTGCAGACTCAGTGACTTATGGGCTGTTGATCATCATCATGCTAGGCATCTATGTGAGGGATAAGACTACGAAATCCTCACCTCAATGAACTTTACTCATGCTATCGCGCTCTATTTGTCTTTGTGGGGTGATGGGGTTAGAATAGATTTGTTACTATTTGATGGAGGTGTGACCGTGGCGAAGAAGAAAGTAGTCTTTGAATGTATGGCATGTGGTTACCAATCAGCTAAATGGATGGGTAAATGCCCAAGTTGCGGTGCTTGGAACCAAATGGAAGAGGTCGTTGAACGCAAAGAGTCAAGTCCGAAACATGGTGTGCGACGTCGTGAATCTCATTCCAAGGTGCAGAAATTAAACGAAGTGCATCATGAAACGACGCCTAGAATTAAAAGTAAATCAGAAGAGTTCAATCGTGTACTCGGTGGCGGAATCGTAACGGGATCACTCGTGCTTATTGGCGGGGATCCAGGTATAGGTAAATCGACGCTCTTACTTCAAATTTGTGCTGCGTTATCGCAGTCTTACAGCGTACTTTATATCACAGGTGAGGAATCACTCAACCAAACGAAGATTCGTGCAGATCGTCTCGATGAAGATTCCAGCAACTTGAACGTCTTTGCTGAAACAGATTTAGAAATTATTCACGATACCGTAGTTAAATTGAAACCTGATTTACTCGTCGTTGACTCTATTCAAACTGTCTTCCATCCAGACATCAGTTCAGCGCCAGGTTCCGTTTCTCAAGTTCGCGAAAGTACGCAGAGCTTAATGAATATCGCGAAACAGAATAACATTGCTACATTCATCGTCGGTCACGTGACGAAAGAAGGTCAAATTGCAGGACCACGTTTACTTGAGCACATGGTGGATACAGTACTTTACTTTGAAGGTGACGAACACCATGCTTACCGTATCTTACGTGCAGTGAAGAACCGTTTCGGCTCAACGAACGAAATGGGAATCTTTGAGATGAAACAAAGTGGTCTGAAAGGGGTCAAGAACCCTTCAGAAATGTTTCTCGAAGAACGCTCAACCAACGTGCCAGGTTCAACTATTGTCTCCACTATGGAAGGTACGAGACCGTTGTTAATCGAAGTACAAGCACTCGTGACACCAACGACTTTTAACAACCCAAGACGTATGGCTACGGGCATCGATCATAATCGTTTGAGCTTGCTCATGGCTGTGCTTGAGAAGAAAGAGAACTATCTCCTGCAACAACAAGATGCTTATATTAAAGTGGCAGGCGGAGTTAGACTGACAGAGCCAGCCGTCGATTTAGGCGTGATTATTTCCACAGCTTCAAGTTTTAAAGACCAGGCTGTAGATGGATTAGACTGTTTCGTTGGAGAGGTTGGTTTAACCGGAGAAGTTAGACGTGTATCACGTATCGAGCAACGTGTGCAGGAAGCGGCTAAACTTGGTTTCAAACGTATTATTATACCAGAATCTAATATTGGAGGATGGACCTTCCCTGAATCGATTCAAGTTATCGGTGTGAAGAACGTGCACGAAGCCTTGAGCTTTGCTTTAGGCAGAGGTTAAACGTGTATATCCAAGTATCATAATAGAGTTGTGATGCACCCATGAGTTGTTATATATTTAAAGAGATTCAGTTACTGAAATGATTGAGGTAGACATGGTTACCTATGAGTTTAGAAGGGAGAAGTTACGTTGAATGCTATCCGATTTGTCGTCATCTTATGCTATATCGTGCTAGGCGCAAGTGTCGGCGTCTATTTGTTGCCGACCATTATCGTTGATTTAGGCCTAGGTGACACCAGCATACTACTTAACAAGTATATCGATGGTTTGCTCGGCATTCTATTATTCTTTGTCATCTTTGGCTGGTTTATCCGAGCAGTATCACGTGCGTTGAAGCGTTGTGAACATATGATTATGCGTCATAACGCGATTGAGATTATCTTTGCAGCTGTAGGTTTAATCATCGGCTTGCTCATCTCGGTAATGGTCTCTTTCATCTTTGAAATTATAGGTAACTCCCTGCTCAATCACTTCGTTCCCGTCATCATTACCATCTTGCTCAGCTATTTAGGCTTTCAGTTTGGTTTACGTAAAAGGGATGAAATGCTCGTCTTTCTTCCAGAAAGTATGGCACGTTCCGTATCCATGAATGCACGACACGCGGTGCCAAAGATTATCGATACGAGTGCGATTATTGATGGCCGTATCTTAGATATTATTAAATGTGGTTTTATCGACGGCGAAATTCTCGTTCCTCAAGGTGTAGTGAACGAGTTACAAATCATTGCAGATGCGAATGACAGTGTGAAACGAGAGAAAGGCAAGCGGGGTCTGGATATACTTAATGCGTTATATGATACGGATTATCCAACTCAAATCATCCATCCGACCCGTTCGCATAGTGAAATCGATACGATGCTCATTAAATTAGCGAAGCATTATCATGCACAGGTGATCACGACTGATTTTAACCTTAACAAAGTGTGCCATGTCCACGATGTGCAGGTCTTAAACGTTAATGACTTATCTGAGGCCATCAAGCCGACTGTGCATCAAGGCGACCGTTTCAACCTTCTATTGACTAAAATGGGGAAAGAAGCGGGCCAAGCAGTAGGTTATCTTGAAGATGGCACAATGGTGGTCGTGGATCATGCGAAGAAATATGTGGGCTCGCATGTGGATTTAGAAGTCATCAGTCTACTGCAGACATCATCTGGCCGAATTATCTTTGCGAAAATGATTAACTAAATAATAGTGTTGAAGAGGTTTCGTGTGGACGTTGTTTCACATGAAACCTTAACTATTTGCGTATATCAAGAGTTGGTGGACGCGTGAAATTACATGTGCGGGAGTGAGGAACAACAAGTTATAGGCGTTGACGCGTTGCGTTAGAGGTTTGAAAAGAAATATCTGAGCCTAGGGGTTATCATTACAGTATATTAAGTGCTACAATAATTATCGAATGTCTACTTTGTCCACAAATTAGACGTATGCTTTCTCAAATCAATAATCAACGACAATGTATTATGGAAATAGAAATTGTGAATCTTAGTTAGAAAGCATTTGGGACGTTAAATTAGATTAGTATATGATGTTTAAAACATCGCTATTGAAAAATGAGTATCGTTTAATGTTGTCCCAGCTTAATTACATGGTTTAAAAATCTTTTACAGGAGTGAATGGAATGAGTAATCGCGTAAGAGTAAGATACGCACCAAGTCCAACAGGTTACTTGCATATCGGTAATGCGAGAACTGCATTATTCAACTATTTGTTTGCCCGCCACTATGATGGTGATTTCGTGATTCGTATTGAAGATACGGACAGCAAACGTAATTTAGAAGATGGTGAATCATCTCAATTCGACAATTTAAAATGGTTAGGTATCGATTGGGACGAATCTGTAGATAAAGACAAAGGCCATGGTCCTTATCGTCAATCTGAACGTGCCGAAATCTACAATCCACTCATCCAACAATTGTTAGATGAAGATAAAGCATATAAATGTTACATGACTGAAGAAGAGTTAGAAGAAGAGCGTCAAGCGCAAATCGCACGTGGCGAAATGCCTCGTTACGGTGGTCAGCATGCACATTTAACTGAAGAGCAAAGACAACAGTTTGAAGCGGAAGGACGTCAACCTTCTATCCGTTTCCGTGTGCCAAAAGACCGTACTTTCAAATTTACAGATATGGTTAAAGGCGACATCGAATTTGATTCTAATAATATCGGTGACTGGGTTATCGTGAAGAAAGATGGCGTACCAACGTACAACTTTGCGGTAGCTATTGATGATCACTACATGGAAATTTCAGATGTCATTCGCGGTGACGACCACATTTCTAACACACCTAAACAATTGATGATTTATGATACTTTCGGTTGGGAACCACCACGCTTCGGTCACATGTCACTTATCGTTAACGAAGAACGTAAGAAGTTAAGTAAACGTGACGGCCAAATCTTGCAATTTATCGAGCAATATCGTGATTTAGGTTACTTACCTGAAGCATTATTCAACTTCATCACATTATTAGGTTGGTCTCCTGAAGGTGAAGAAGAAATTTTCTCTAAAGATGAGTTTATTAAAATCTTTGATGAAAAACGCTTATCTAAATCACCTGCATTCTTCGATAAACAGAAATTAGCATGGGTGAACAACCAATATATGAAACAGAAAGACACTGAAACAGTCTTTGAATTGGCATTGCCTCACCTTATCAAAGCGAACTTACTACCAGAACAACCATCAGAAGAAGATCTTGATTGGGGTCGCAAACTCGTAGCGCTTTACCAAAAAGAAATGAGTTACGCAGGCGAAATTGTGCCACTTTCTGAAATGTTCTTCCGTGACGAGCAAGAGTTGGGTGAAGAAGAACAAGAAGTAGTCAATGGTGAACAAGTTCCTGAATTGATGAGTCATTTATATGGTAAATTAGAAGAACTTGAACCGTTTGAAGCGACTGACATTAAGAAATCAATCAAAGCTGTTCAGAAAGAAACAGGCATCAAAGGGAAACAACTCTTTATGCCAATTCGTGTTGCGGTAACTGGCCAAATGCATGGACCAGAATTACCAAATACGATGGAAGTACTAGGTAAAGACAAAGTATTGAAACGCTTAAAAGCTTATTTATAAGTTATAATGCTTTAAGAGTGAGGTAGCTCGCATAGGTGGCTAAAAAAGCTTCAAGAAGACCGATTATTCTTCTTGAAATTAAGTGCTAAATTACCTATGATTGTACTAAAGCTAGCAAATGTTTATAGAGATAAGAGTATGTAAGTATGCTCATCGAATTTGCTAGATGATTTAAACAAGATATCAGCATCATTGAGCGTTTAACGTGCAGAGGCTAAGTACGCAAGTTAAGCAGTATGATACGAGTGTCCAGAGAGTATGCGGTTGCTGTGAGCATATCACTCGAACTTGACGGAATGCACCTCTGTGAATGAAACTAAATACCATTGAAGAGAGAAATTGTGAGTGAGCCTGGAACATTAATAGAACTTGGCATTTGAGATAGTCGAAAGTCACGCTCGAAATATCTTTTAGTTATATCCAGACTCGTCATAGCTCACATTTAAAAAGAGTGGAACCGTGCATAGCACCTCTAACATATTTGTTAGGGGTGCTTTTCTTACAAGGGGAGGAATTTAACGTGTTTAAAGTTATAAAGAGAATGAGAGACGACGTGAAAATGGTTTTCGAACAAGACCCGGCTGCACGAACAACTTTTGAAGTAGTGATGTCTTATCCGGGACTTCATGCAGTGTGGAGTCATCTGGTTGCGCATTGGTTTTACAAAAAAGAGAAGTATGTCACAGCGCGCTTAATTTCACAGATTTCACGCTTCTTTACAGGAATTGAAATCCATCCAGGCGCTCAAATAGGTCGACGCTTGTTTATCGACCATGGTATGGGTGTGATCATTGGTGAAACTTGCCGTATCGGTGACAACGTGACTATTTATCAAGGTGTTACGCTCGGTGGTACTGGTAAAGAGAAGGGGAAACGTCACCCTGACATCGGTGACAACGTACTTATTGCTGCAGGGGCTAAAGTATTAGGTAATATTAAAGTCGATTCCAATGTGAATATTGGTGCGAATTCTGTCGTACTTCGCCCTGTACCAAGTTACTCTACAGTAGTAGGTATTCCGGGTCATGTAGTTAAACAAGATGGCCGTCGTATCGGTAAGACATTTGATCATCGCAACTTGCCTGACCCTATCTACGAACAACTTAAGCAGTTAGAAAAGCAACTCGAGAAAACTAAAAATGGAGAGATACAAGATGATTACATTATATAATACGCTGACACGCCAGAAAGAGACATTCAAACCGATTGAACCAGGGAAAGTGAAGATGTACGTATGTGGTCCGACCGTTTACAACTACATTCATATCGGCAATGCACGTCCGGCAATTAACTATGACGTGGTGCGCCGTTATTTTGAATATCGTGGCTACGAAGTGGAGTACGTTTCAAACTTTACAGACGTAGACGATAAATTGATTAAACGTTCACACGAACTCAACGAACCTGTTCCGGTAATTGCAGATCGTTTCATCGATGCGTTTTACGAAGATATCGGTGCTTTAAATGTTAAAAAAGCAACTTCTAACCCACGTGTCATGAATCACATGGACGATATCATTAAATTTATCCAACAACTCGTCGATGAAGGCTATGCTTACGAAAGCGATGGAGATGTGTACTTTAGAACACGTCAATTTAAAGATTATGGTAAGTTAAGCCATCAATCTATCGATGACTTGAAGGTCGGTGCGCGTATCGAGTCAGGCGAAGCGAAAGAAGACGCCTTAGACTTCACTTTATGGAAAGAAGCGAAACCAGGTGAAATCAGTTGGGATAGTCCATTCGGCAAAGGTCGCCCAGGCTGGCATATTGAATGTTCTGTAATGGCGTATCATGAACTAGGCGCTACAATCGACATTCACGCAGGTGGAACAGATTTACAATTCCCTCACCATGAGAACGAAATCGCTCAATCTGAAGCGCATAACCATGCACCATTCGCTAATTATTGGATGCATAATGGTTTCATCAATATCAACAACGAGAAGATGAGTAAGTCTTTAGGCAACTTCGTACTCGTACATGACATCATCAAAGAGATTGATCCAGATGTGCTTCGTTTCTTCATGATTAGCGTGCATTACCGTAGTCCTATCAACTATGATTTAGAGCTTGTAGATGCGGCGCGTAAAGGTTTAGAGCGTATTCGCAACAGTTACCAAGCACTTGAAGAACGTGCAGAATTGACGACGAATGTGGAAGATCAAGAACATTACTTAACTGAAATCGATGCCATTTTAAACAATTTCGAAACAGTAATGGACGACGACTTTAACACTGCCAACGCGATCACAGCTTGGTATGACTTGGCGAAATTAGCGAATAAATATCTACTTGAACAAACGACGTCTACACGTGTGATTGCACGTCTCATGGAGGTTAACGAAATATTTAGTGATGTGTTAGGCGTACCGTTAAAAGGTAAAGAGTCAGAAGCATTGCTTGATGCAGATATCGAAGCGTTGATTGAAGAACGTGAAGAAGCACGTAAAGCTAAGAACTTTGCACGCGCAGACGAGATTCGCGATGAATTGAAAGCACAGAATATTATTCTTGAAGACACACCTCAAGGCGTACGCTACAAACGAGGTAAATAATGAAGACTAAGCTACTCAATCCACTGACACTTGCGTATCTCGGGGATGCTGTACTCGACCAGCATGTGCGAACGTATATCGTACTGAAATTACAAAGTAAGCCACATCGTTTACACCAAGTAGCGAAGCGCTATGTTTCAGCTAAGAGCCAAGCGCAAACGTTAGATTACTTAATGGAAGAGGACTATCTAACTGAAGAAGAGCAAGATATTATGCGTAGAGGCCGTAATGCTAAAAGTCATACGAAAGCTAAGAATACAGATATTCAAACCTACCGTAAGAGCTCCGGGTTGGAAGCAGTGCTCGGCTACCTCTATTTAGAGCAAGAAGAAACACGACTCTCATCATTACTTGACCACATTATAGACATCGTTAATGAAAGGAAGTGACGAGGTGGAAGAGATAGTCATTGTAGGTCGTCATGCCGTTAAAGAAGCAATCACTTCAGGCCATGCGATAAATAAAATATTGGTACAAGATAGTGCAAAGAAACAACAATTAAATGACATTTTAAAAAAAGCAAAATCTCATAAATTAGTAGTACAGCAAGTTCCTAAATCTAAATTAGACCAACTTGCAGATGCACCTCATCAAGGCGTCGCTGCCATTATGGCACCGTACGAGTATACAGCGCTTGATGATTTCTTAGCGCAACAAGCCTCGCAGGACGATTTGTCCACTGTGCTGATACTCGATGGCTTGGAAGATCCACATAACTTAGGATCCATATTGAGAACAGCGGATGCGAGTGGAGTCGATGGAATCATCATCCCGAAACGTCGCTCTGTCTCGTTGACTCA
This sequence comes from Staphylococcus sp. HMSC071G07, assembly GCF_001811435.1. Lineage (NCBI taxonomy): Bacteria > Bacillati > Bacillota > Bacilli > Caryophanales > Staphylococcaceae > Staphylococcus > Staphylococcus sp. HMSC071G07. Next base: position 679,824 of record NZ_KV804768.1, on the reverse strand, counting down.
AACCGTAGCTAAAGCCTCTACAGGAGCCATTCAACACGTGCCCGTTATACGTGTGACAAACTTGGCCCAAACGATTGAAGTGTTGAAAGATCAAGGCTATTGGGTGGTTGGTACTGAAGCGGATAATGCTACAGATTATCGACAAATGGACGCCAACATGTCGCTTGCGATAGTGATTGGCAGTGAAGGACAAGGGATGAGCCGATTAGTGAAGGACAAGTGCGACTTCTATATCAAGATTCCGATGGTAGGCCATGTGAACAGCTTGAATGCGTCAGTAGCAGCAAGCTTAATGATGTACGAGGTCTATCGTAAACGTCACGATATCGGAGCAGACTCATGAAAGACCGCTACCTCATCATCGACGGCTACAACATGATCGGTTATTCGAAAGAGTTGAGTCGCTTAGCAAAGGAGAATCTTGAGGAAGCGCGTGAACAATTGTTGATTGCCATTGCGAATTACAATGCAGTCGTGGCGGATGAGATTGTCTGTGTGTTCGATGCTTACGAGCAAGCAGGTGTGGAGAATGAGCACATCTATCATGGCGTGAAGACCGTGTTTACTAAAGAGAAAGAAACGGCTGATAGCTTCATTGAACGTTATGTGTATGACTTGTACGATAAACATACGCGCCATATTACAGTAGTGACGAGTGATATGAGTGAGCAACATGCGATATTTGGCGCAGGTGCCTACCGTATATCCTCGAGAGAGATGTGGCGCAATCTGAAAGAGAACGAGATAGAGGTGTCTAAATCGCTCAAAGGCTATAGTGAAGAGAAGCCACGTACGCGAATTCACCTCTCGAATGAAATTCTTGAAGAATTTGAGAAAATCAGACGTGGACACCGTGGAAATGACTGATTTTGTGGGATTGATTTTTTAAAAGGGAATCGACTATCATAGCTTTACTTCAACGAAAGGACAGAGGCTATGACCCCAAGAAAGATTCCCCTTAAGACTTCCACAATTGATACACCATTAACATTGAAAGAACGACAACAATTTGAATTCTATTACCCACGTCTTCATGAAATCGTCCATGCGCAACTGCGATGTTATCGCATGCCTCAAGTGGACAAAGAGGATTTGTACCAAGAAACGATGCTCAAGTTATTGAGAGTGATTCCGCACTTTGAATTTAAAGATCGGCAGCCTCTCGATCACTATGTGAGGAAAGTCGTCAAGTCGGTAAAGAACGATTATCTACGCTACGCCCTTAAATGTGAAATTAGACAAGAGAGTTTAATTAACGATCGCCGCACGGAATATCAAGAAGTGACGACTCAAGATCCGGTTGTGACATTGATTACGGCCGAATCAGAGCGAGTAGTGCTTGCCCAACACATCGAAACTTTGAGTCGCATTGAACGCGCTGTGATTTATTTCATAATTCAAGGTTTTGAGATTAAAGAAATAGCGACGTTACTCAATAAAGATCCTAAAGCGATTTACAACGCGATTCATCGCGCTAAGGTCAAGTTGAGAGAGGCGCTTATAACCACGAGAGATAAAGTTTGAAAGTCTAGTTTTGCGGAAAGCTTGTGCTGCTTAGGGCAGATGTTTAAGGCTGGTAAAAGTAGTGATATTAAGCTTTTATAATAGGATTTAGGAAGTTTTACAAACCTTCTCTACAAGATGGATGAAGTTTGACAATTTCAATATTTCTTAGGTATAGTATACTGGTATTATAATGAGCAAGGTGAGATTATTGAATAAAGTTCCACTCAGTTGTGAAGTATGTGGTTCAAGAAACTACAATGTGCACAAGACAAGCGATCGACAGACGCGTTTGGAGTTAAAGAAATTCTGTCCTCGATGCAATGCACATACACTTCACAAAGAATCAAAGTGATGTTAAAGCGTGTTGTATACGAAAGATAAAGAGACGTTATAGAACATGAGTGATGGAGATTCTAAAGATGCGGAAGTAATCTCCGAGATGTGAGTCAATGTAACTACGCGATAATATAGTGGATATGGAGGTTTCGTTATGGCTAAAAAAGAGAATTTCTTCCAAGGCGTTAAGTCTGAAATGGAAAAAACGAGTTGGCCAACGAAAGAAGAATTGTTTAAATACACTGTCATCGTTGTTTCAACAGTAGTATTCTTCTTAGTGTTCTTCTTTGTATTAGATATTGGAATTAAACAAGTAATAGAGTTAATTAAATAGTTAGGAGTGACGACATGTCTGAAGAAGTTGGCGCAAAGCGTTGGTATGCAGTACATACTTATTCTGGTTATGAGAATAAAGTAAAGAAAAATTTAGAAAAACGTGTTGAATCGATGAATATGACAGAACAAATATTTAGAGTTGTCATACCTGAAGAAGAGGAAACACAAATCAAAGACGGTAAAGCGAAGACACAAACGAAGAAGACATTCCCGGGTTATGTGCTCGTTGAACTTATCATGACAGATCGTTCATGGTATGTTGTGAGAAACACGCCTGGTGTAACTGGCTTCGTCGGTTCTGCTGGTGCAGGTTCTAAGCCTAACCCGTTGTTACCAGAAGAAGCGCGTTTCATCTTGAAACAAATGGGCATGAACGAGAAGACTATCGATGTTGAAGTTGAAGTCGGCGAACAAGTTCGCATCACTTCAGGTCCATTTGCGAACCAATTAGGTGAAGTTGAAGAAGTTGAAGCGGACAAGTTTAAACTGACTGTGCTTGTAGACATGTTCGGAAGAGAGACGCCAGTTGAAGTCGAATTTGATCAAATTGAAAAGTTATAATATTTAAAGAGAACACATCAACACTAAATGACTATTGATTTTTATTTAGTGTTGATGTTATAATACTGTGGTCGCGCTTTTAGAGCGCTACATTTCGTCACGAAATGTATAGAGTGGGAGGGCAAAACTCAGTCCTATGACCACATCACGATATCAAGGAGGTGCACATCGTGGCTAAAAAAGTAGAAAAAGTAGTTAAATTACAAATTCCTGCAGGTAAAGCAAACCCAGCACCACCAGTTGGTCCAGCATTAGGTCAAGCAGGTGTGAACATCATGGGATTCTGTAAGGAATTCAACGCACGTACGCAAGAGGACGCAGGATTAATTATTCCGGTAGAAATTACAGTGTATGAAGACCGTTCATTCACATTCGTAACTAAGACACCACCTGCGCCAGTACTACTTAAAAAAGCAGCTGGAATTGAAAAAGGTTCAGGCGAACCTAACAAAAACAAAGTTGCTACAGTAACTAAAGATCAAGTACGCGAAATTGCTAACACTAAAATGCAAGACTTAAACGCAGCTAGTGAAGAAGCAGCTATGCGTATCGTTGAAGGTACTGCCCGTAGTATGGGTATCGTAGTAGAATAATTATTGAAATGAAATTGATATGAAGATAGAAGCAGATGGCAGCTATCAGAAGAACACTATCCTGAGTTCAAAGGTATAGCGACAGACACTAACTTACTACAATCATGTAGGTTAGCGTATAAGAATATAGCTTGTCGTCTGCTCTCAGATGTTTAGGAAGAAACACTGAACATCATCCGTTAGGCATGACCTATATGCGAAAGTTGTTCTTCGAGTGAACAACAAGGAGAAACACGTCATCCTAACTAGAATGTGACAATCAACGTATGATAGATTGATTGTTCATTCTCAAATGTGGGAGGAAATTCCGCTAAAACCACTAAAGGAGGAAAACGAAATGGCTAAAAAAAGTAAAAAGTATCAAGAAGTAGCTGAAAAAGTAGATCGCCAAAAGCACTACAGTGTTGAAGAAGCGATTGAATTAGCTAAAGAAACGAACATTGCTAACTTCGATGCGTCAGTAGAAGTAGCGTTCCGTTTAGGTATTGATACACGTAAGAACGACCAACAAATCCGTGGCGCTGTTGTGCTTCCAAACGGAACTGGTAAATCTCAACGTGTATTAGTATTCGCGAAAGGTGACAAAGCAACAGAAGCTGAAGAAGCAGGTGCAGATTTCGTAGGTGAATCTGAATACGTAAGCAAGATCCAACAAGGTTGGTTCGACTTTGACGTAGTTGTTGCTACACCTGACATGATGGGCGAAGTTGGTAAACTAGGTCGTGTATTAGGACCTAAAGGCTTAATGCCAAACCCTAAAACAGGCACAGTAACTATGGATGTTAAAAAAGCTGTAGAAGAAATCAAAGCAGGTAAAGTTGAATACCGTGCTGAAAAAGCTGGTATCGTACATGCTTCAATCGGTAAAGCATCATTCGATACTGATAAATTAGTAGAGAACTTTAGAACTTTACAAGATGTGTTAACTAAAGCGAAACCATCTTCTTCTAAAGGTACTTACTTCAAATCAGTAAACGTTACAACAACTATGGGTCCTGGTATCAAAGTTGATACTTCAAGCTTCAAACTATAATTATAAATTCTCACAACAGGCGAGTGCTTCCGTGCTTAGCCTGTTGTTTTTACGCTAAATACTTTTTATGAAAATAGTTATTGACAAACTATGTGCTAACCGTTATATTGGTTAGTGTGATTATTTTACCTAAGACAGTAGGAGTTAGAAATAACTTAAAATTTATCCTACCGAGGCTAAAATTGACTTGAACGTGATTAATGAAAGTTTCAAGCACTTTTTGCCGTGGGTAGAAAGTGCTTTTTTTATTGAGTTCACTACATAACTCAAGATAAAAAAGCACCAAAACTTTTAAAAATGGAGGTGTCTGAATGTCTGCAATTATTGAAGCTAAAAAACAACATGTAACTGAGATTGCTGAACAATTGGAAAACTCAGTTTCAACTGTCTTCATTAACTACCGTGGATTAACTGTTGCGGAAGTAACTGAATTACGTAAACAATTACGTGAAGCAGGTGTTGAGTACAAAGTTTACAAAAACACTATGTTACGCCGTGCAGCAGAACAAGCTGGTATCGATGGTTTAGACGAGTTCTTAGTAGGACCAACTGCTGTAGCTACATCAACTGAAGATGTTGTTGCACCAGCGAAAGTTATCGCAGGTTTCGCTAAAGAACACGACGCTATCGAAATTAAGACAGGTATCATGGATGGAAGCTTAATCTCAGCAGATGAAGTTAAAACTGTTGGTTCTTTACCATCTCACGACGGTCTTGTATCTATGCTTCTTTCAGTATTACAAGCACCAGTACGCAACTTCGCTTATGCAGTTAAAGCTGTGGGTGAATCTCGCGAAGAAGAAGGAGAAAGCGCTGAATAATAGCGTTTCAAGCATAAACGTTACAATTTAATCTAAGACGAAGAGACATATATCTTTTCGTGAAAAACTTTTAAAAATGGAGGAATAAAATAATGGCTAATCAAGAACAAATCATTGAAGCAATTAAAGAAATGTCAGTATTAGAATTAAACGATTTAGTTAAAGCAATTGAAGAAGAATTTGGTGTAACTGCAGCAGCTCCAGTAGCAGCTGGCGGTGCAGCAGGTGGCGGCGACGCTGCAGAAGAAAAAACAGAATTTGATGTTGAATTAACTTCTGCTGGTTCTTCTAAGATCAAAGTTGTTAAAGCTGTTAAAGAAGCAACTGGCTTAGGATTAAAAGACGCTAAAGAATTAGTAGACGGCGCTCCTAAAGTAATCAAAGAAGCTTTACCTAAAGAAGAAGCTGAAAAACTTAAAGAACAATTAGAAGAAGTAGGTGCTTCAGTAGAATTAAAATAATTCTGCTGCCCATACGTCTTCGAAATCTCCTAAGAGATTTTAAATACGACTTAACAGAATTCGCAGAGTGCAGGCAAGAAATGCTTGCAAGCTGAGTAGTTCTACTCAATCTGAAACAAGAATATTTCTAGTCTGACACTTTGAGAAATGAAAACCCCGTTATTGAGATAACGGGGTTTTGTATTATTAGTAAACACTTGAGAAAGTACTAAAAGAGGTGCAACCATGAGCCATTATTATGATGAACGTCCTGATGTGAAGAGCGACATTACCCATTTTACCTATACTTACAAACACTACAATCTGAAACTAGCGACGGATTCCGGTGTCTTCTCGAAAGGGAAGGTTGATTTCGGATCTGATTTGCTCGTTCGTACGTTTCTGAAAGATCATACACCTGGTCCGACGAAGCGTATTGTGGATGTGGGTTGTGGCTATGGACCTATCGGGTTGATGTTTGCGCTAGTCGCGCCACACGATTCAGTTACGCTCGTCGATGTTAATCAGCGTGCGCTTGAACTCACGAAGAAGAATGCACAGGCTAACCAACTTGACAACGTAACGGTGCATTATAGTGATGGGCTTGCTGATATTGCTGATGAGAGCCAAGACTATGTCGTTACGAATCCGCCTATCCGTGCAGGTAAGACGGTTGTACATGGCATTATCGAAGATGCGTTTCGTACGCTAGTGACTGATGGAGCGTTATTTGTCGTGATTCAGAAGAAACAAGGAATGGCATCCGCTAAGAAGAAGATGGAAGCTGTATTTGGAAACGTCGAAGTACTTGACAAAAGCAAGGGTTATTATATATTAAAGAGCTCAAAAGGTTGATTTAGACGCCTTATTCTGATATAGTTATAGAATGTTAAAATTTATGTTCAATAAGTGTGTACTTTTACGTATAAAATAACAAAGTAAATTGCTAATAGGTTCAACAGAAAATGGTGTCATCAGAAATGCTACCGTTTTCTTTTTGTCTAATCATGTTAGCAAAGATATTGAACGTGGACACACAATTTTTGAGGGGTGAATCTGTTTGGCAGGTCAATTTGTCCAATATGGAAGACATCGTAAACGTAGAAACTACGCAAGAATATCAGAGGTACTCGAACTACCTAACTTAATCGAAATCCAAACGAAATCTTATGATTGGTTCTTACAAGAAGGGTTACTTGAAATGTTCCGCGACATTTCACCAATCGAAGACTTTACAGGTAATCTATCTCTCGAATTCGTAGGTTATCGTCTTGGAGAACCTAAATACAATTTAGAAGAATCTAAGAACCGTGATGCAACATATGCCGCACCTCTTCGTGTTAAAGTGCGCTTGATTATCAAAGAAACAGGCGAAGTGAAAGAACAAGAAGTCTTCATGGGTGATTTCCCATTAATGACAGATACAGGTACGTTTATTATCAATGGTGCTGAACGTGTTATCGTATCTCAACTTGTTCGTTCACCATCCGTTTACTTTAATGAGAAGATTGATAAGAACGGACGCACAAACTACGATGCGACGATCATTCCTAACCGTGGTGCTTGGTTAGAGTACGAAACAGACGCGAAAGATGTCGTATACGTGCGTATCGACAGAACGAGAAAGCTTCCATTGACAGTACTATTACGTGCTATTGGATTCTCATCAGACCAAGAAATTATCGATTTACTTGGCGATAGTGAATACTTACGTAACACTTTAGAGAAAGATGGTACTGAGAACACAGACCAAGCGCTACTCGAAATTTATGAACGTTTACGCCCAGGTGAACCACCTACAGTTGAAAATGCTAAGAGTCTTCTTTACTCACGTTTCTTCGATCCGAAACGTTATGACTTAGCAAGCGTAGGACGTTATAAAGCTAACAAGAAATTACACTTAAAACATCGCTTATTTAATCAAAAATTAGCAGAACCTATCGTAGACACTGAATCTGGCGAAATCGTAGCAGAAGAAGGCACTGTCGTAGATCGTCGTAAATTAGAAGAAATTATGGACGTATTAGAATCTAATGCGAACAGTGAGGTTTACGATTTAGAAGATAGTATCGTAGATGAACCAGTAGAAATTCAATCTATTAAAGTCTACGTACCTAATGATGAAGAAGGTCGTACAACGACATTAATCGGTAATGCGTTCCCTGACTCAGAAGTGAAATGCATTACGCCAGCTGACCTCATTTCTTCTATGTCATACTTCTTCAACTTATTAAATGGTATTGGTTTCACTGACGATATCGACCACTTAGGTAACCGTCGTCTACGTTCAGTAGGTGAATTACTACAGAACCAATTCCGTATCGGTTTATCAAGAATGGAACGTGTTGTACGTGAAAGAATGTCAATTCAAGATACAGATTCAATCACTCCACAACAACTCATCAACATCCGTCCAGTGATTGCATCTATCAAAGAATTCTTTGGTAGCTCTCAATTATCACAATTCATGGACCAAGCTAACCCATTAGCTGAGTTGACACATAAACGTCGTCTTTCTGCTTTAGGACCTGGTGGTTTAACTCGTGAACGTGCTCAAATGGAAGTACGTGACGTGCACTATTCTCACTATGGTCGTATGTGTCCAATCGAGACACCAGAGGGACCAAACATCGGTTTAATCAACTCATTATCTAGCTATGCGCGTGTGAATGAGTTTGGTTTCATTGAAACACCATACCGTAAAGTAGATATTGAAAAGAATGCGATTACTGATCAAATCGACTATCTTACTGCTGATGAAGAAGATAGCTATGTAGTGGCTCAAGCGAACTCTCGTACTGACGAAGAAGGTCGCTTCTTAGACGATGAAGTTGTTTGTCGTTTCCGCGGTAACAACACTGTTATGGCGAAAGAAAAAATGGACTACATGGACGTATCTCCTAAACAAGTTGTTTCAGCAGCTACAGCATGTATCCCATTCTTAGAGAACGACGACTCTAACCGTGCGTTAATGGGTGCGAACATGCAACGTCAAGCGGTACCATTGATGAATCCTGAATCACCATTTGTTGGTACAGGTATGGAACACGTTGCTGCACGTGACTCTGGTGCTGCGATTATCGCAAGACATAGAGGTCGCGTAGAACATGTTGAATCTAATCAAGTACTCGTTCGTCGTTTAATCGAAGAAGACGGTCAAGAGTACGAAGGCGAAGTAGACCGTTATCCATTAGCGAAATTCAAACGTTCAAACTCAGGTACTTGCTATAACCAACGTCCAATTATCTCTACTGGAGATATCGTAGACAAAGGTGAAATCTTAGCTGATGGTCCATCTATGGAACTCGGTGAGATGGCACTTGGACGTAACGTTGTTGTAGGTTTCATGACTTGGGATGGTTATAACTATGAGGATGCCGTAATCATGAGTGAACGTTTAGTTAAAGATGACGTTTACACTTCTATCCACATTGAAGAATATGAATCTGAAGCACGCGATACGAAACTCGGACCTGAAGAGATCACTCGTGACATTCCGAACGTTTCAGAGAATGCACTTAAGAATCTCGACGAACGCGGTATCGTTTATGTTGGTGCTGAAGTTAAAGACGGAGATATCTTAGTAGGTAAAGTAACGCCTAAAGGTGTGACTGAACTTACTGCCGAAGAGCGCTTATTACACGCTATCTTTGGTGAGAAAGCACGTGAAGTTCGTGATACTTCATTACGTGTACCACACGGTGCAGGCGGTATCGTGTTAGATGTTAAAGTCTTTAACCGTGAAGAAGGAGATGACACATTATCTCCAGGTGTTAACCAACTCGTACGTGTTTATATCGTTCAGAAACGTAAGATTCACGTAGGTGACAAGATGTGTGGTCGTCACGGTAACAAAGGTGTTATTTCTAAGATTGTTCCTGAAGAAGATATGCCTTACTTACCTGATGGTCGTCCTATTGACATCATGTTAAACCCACTCGGTGTACCATCACGTATGAATATCGGACAAGTATTAGAGCTACACTTAGGTATGGCTGCTAAGAACTTAGGTATTCACGTTGCTTCACCAGTATTTGATGGTGCGAACGACGATGACGTATGGTCAACAATCGAAGAAGCAGGTATGGCACGTGACGGTAAGACAGTGCTTTACGACGGTCGTACAGGTGAACCGTTCGACAACCGTATCTCTGTCGGTGTTATGTACATGCTTAAACTTGCTCACATGGTAGACGACAAACTCCATGCTCGTTCTACTGGACCTTACTCACTCGTTACGCAACAACCACTCGGTGGTAAAGCTCAATTCGGTGGTCAACGCTTTGGTGAGATGGAGGTATGGGCACTTGAAGCATACGGTGCTGCTTATACACTTCAAGAAATCTTAACTTACAAATCAGATGACACAGTAGGCCGTGTTAAGACGTACGAGTCTATTGTAAAAGGTGAGAACATCACTAAACCAAGCGTTCCTGAATCATTCCGCGTATTGATGAAAGAATTACAAAGTTTAGGTCTTGATGTTAAGATTATGGATGAACAGAATAACGAAATCGACATGCATGACAACGAAGATGAAGAAGTTGCTGAACGCAAAGTCGATTTACAACAAAAATCTGCTCCAGAATCTCAAAAGCCTGATTAATTGTCACTTTAATAAGTTAAAGCAAGCTTCATTAACTAACCCATTTACGTTAGAGGTGGCAAGCCTGATGTAACGCCATCACTTGCTGCTCTAACGCCTTAGGTTAGAAATGAATGCTCCGAGATAAATGAGGAATCAATCAATTTGCACAGCTAATCTATATTGAAGGAGGTAGGCTCCTTGATTGATGTAAATAATTTCCATTACATGAAAATAGGACTTGCTTCACCTGAAAAGATTCGTTCTTGGTCTTTCGGTGAAGTTAAAAAGCCAGAAACAATTAACTATCGTACTTTAAAACCAGAGAAAGACGGTCTATTCTGTGAGCGAATCTTTGGACCTACGAAAGACTGGGAATGTAGTTGTGGTAAGTACAAACGTGTACGCTACAAAGGTATGGTATGTGACCGCTGTGGTGTAGAAGTAACGAAATCTAAAGTTCGTCGTGAAAGAATGGGTCACATCGAACTTGCAGCGCCTGTATCACATATTTGGTACTTCAAAGGTATTCCAAGTCGCATGGGTCTATTATTAGATATGTCTCCACGCGCACTTGAAGAAGTAATCTACTTTGCTTCATACGTTGTAGTAGATCCAGGTCCAACTGGTTTAGAGAAGAAATCATTACTCTCTGAGGCAGAGTACAGAGAATACTACGATAAATATCCAGGTCAATTCGTAGCGAAAATGGGTGCTGAAGGTATCCAAGATTTACTTGACGAAATTGATTTAGACGGTGAACTTAAAGCGTTACGTGACGAGTTAGAATCAGCTACAGGTCAACGTTTAACTCGTGCGATTAAACGTCTCGAAGTCGTTGAATCATTTAGAAACTCAGGTAATAATCCTGCATGGATGATTTTAGATGTGCTTCCAATTATTCCACCTGAAATTCGTCCAATGGTTCAATTAGATGGTGGTCGTTTCGCGACAAGTGACTTGAACGATTTATATCGTCGTGTCATCAACCGTAACAACCGTTTGAAACGTCTATTAGATTTAGGCGCACCTGGCATCATCGTTCAGAACGAGAAACGTATGTTACAAGAAGCTGTCGACGCGCTCATCGATAATGGTCGTCGTGGCCGTCCAGTAACTGGTCCAGGTAACCGTCCGTTGAAATCACTTTCTCATATGCTTAAAGGTAAGCAAGGACGTTTCCGTCAGAACTTACTCGGTAAACGTGTAGACTACTCAGGTCGTTCTGTTATCGCAGTAGGACCAAGCCTTAAGATGTATCAATGTGGTCTACCGAAAGAAATGGCGCTTGAACTCTTCAAACCATTCGTGATGAAAGAGCTTGTTCAACGCGAAATCGCAACAAATATTAAAAATGCTAAAAGTAAAATTGAACGCATGGATGATGAAGTATGGGATGTACTTGAAGATGTTATCAAAGAACACCCAGTACTCTTAAACCGTGCGCCAACATTACACAGATTAGGTATCCAAGCTTTCGAACCTACATTAGTTGAAGGTCGTGCGATCCGTCTTCACCCACTCGCAACTACAGCTTATAACGCTGACTTCGACGGTGACCAAATGGCGGTTCACGTTCCATTATCTAAAGAAGCACAAGCCGAAGCACGTATGCTCATGCTTGCTGCTCAGAACATCCTAAACCCTAAAGATGGTAAACCAGTTGTTACACCATCTCAAGACATGGTATTAGGTAACTATTACATTACGTTAGAACGTAAAGAAGCAGTGAATACAGGTCAAATCTTTAATGACGCTAACGAAGTGCTTAAAGCATATGCTAACGGTTATGTACATCTCCATTCACGTATCGGTGTACACGCTAGCTCATTTAACAACCCAACATTCACTGAAGAACAGAATAGAAAGATCTTAACTACAACAGTAGGTAAGATTATCTTTAACGAAATCATTCCAGATTCATTCGCTTACATTAACGAACCAAGTCAAGAGAACCTCGAAGTACGTACACCAGATAAATACTTCGTAGATCCAGCTCAACTTGGCGAAGGCGGATTGAAAGAATACTTCGATGACAAAGAACTCGTTGAACCATTCAACAAGAGCTTCTTAGGTAATATCATCGCTGAAGTCTTCAATCGTTTCAGCATCACTGATACATCTATGATGCTTGACCGAATGAAAGACCTCGGTTTCAAATTCTCTTCTAAAGCAGGTATTACTGTCGGTGTATCTGACATCGTGGTTCTTCCTGACAAACAAGAGATCTTAGACGAAAGTGAAGCGTTAGTTGAACGTGTGACTAAACAATATAACCGTGGTTTAATCACAGAAGATGAACGTTACAACGCCGTAGTTGAAATTTGGACAAATGCCAAAGATAAGATCCAAGGCGAATTAATGCAATCACTTGAAAAGACTAACCCTATCTTCATGATGAGTGACTCTGGTGCCCGTGGTAACGCATCTAACTTCACTCAGCTTGCAGGTATGCGTGGTCTGATGGCAGCACCATCTGGTAAGATCATCGAATTACCTATCACATCATCATTCCGTGAAGGTTTAACCGTATTAGAATACTTCATTTCTACACACGGGGCGCGTAAAGGTCTTGCCGATACAGCGCTTAAGACTGCCGACTCAGGTTACCTCACTCGTCGTCTCGTTGACGTTGCTCAAGACGTTATCGTGCGCGAAGAAGATTGTGGTACTGACCGTGGTCTCCTTGTTTCAGATATCAAAGAAGGTACTGAAATGATTGAACCATTCGTAGAACGTATCGAAGGACGTTACTCTAAAGAAACAGTTCGTCACCCAGAAACGGACGAAATCTTAGTTCATCCTGACGAACTCATCACTTCTGATTTAGCTAAGAAGATTGTTGATGCAGGTATTACTGAAATGTACATCCGCTCAGCATTCACTTGTAATACACGTCACGGCGTGTGTGAACGTTGTTATGGTAAAAACCTTGCAACAGGTGAAAAAGTTGAAGTCGGAGAAGCAGTCGGTACTATCGCTGCACAATCCATCGGTGAACCAGGTACACAGCTTACAATGCGTACATTCCACACTGGTGGGGTAGCAGGTAGTGACATCACTCAAGGTTTACCTCGTATCCAAGAGATCTTCGAAGCACGTAATCCTAAAGGTCAAGCTGTGATTACAGAAATCGAAGGTGTCGTTGAAGAAATTAAACTTGCGAAAGACCGTCAACAAGAAATCGTGATTAAAGGTGCAAACGAAACAAGAAGCTACCTCGCTTCAGGTACTTCAAGATTGAAAGTTGAAGAAGGTCAAGAAGTAGCACGTGGTGAAGTATTAACAGAAGGTTCTATCGAGCCTAAACACTACCTCTCTGTAGCAGGTCTTAACGCTACTGAAAGCTACTTACTTAAAGAAGTTCAAAAAGTTTATCGTATGCAAGGTGTTGAAATCGACGACAAACACGTTGAGGTCATGGTACGTCAAATGTTACGTAAAGTTCGTATTATCGAAGCAGGTGACACAGGCTTACTACCAGGTTCACTTGTCGACATTCACAACTTTACTGATGCAAACCGTGCAGCATTCCAAGAACGCAAACGTCCAGCAACTGCTAAACCAGTACTTCTCGGTATTACGAAAGCGTCTCTTGAAACTGAAAGCTTCTTATCAGCAGCTTCATTCCAAGAAACAACTCGTGTACTTACAGATGCGGCAATCAAAGGTAAACGTGATAACTTACTCGGCTTGAAAGAGAACGTTATCATCGGTAAATTGATTCCAGCTGGTACAGGTATGAGACGTTACAGCGACGTTCATTACGATAAGACTTTATCTGAAGCAGACATGACAAGTGAAGACGTTCAATTCACTGAATAAGATATAAGACAAAGCAGCAGCCCGTAGATGGGTTGCTGCTTTTTTGTATTGTAGAGCGATTTGCGAACACATATGTAAAGCGAAAGGCCTGCACTTCATACCTTTCGCTTTCACCACTTTTAAGGCTATTTAATTTCTGTCAGTAAATCGTTCACGTTATGAACAATAAACGTTGGATTTTGACTCATCAATTCACGAGAGGAGTGAGAGCCCCAAGTCACGGCACAAGAAGCAATATCTGCAGCTTTAGCCATTTGAATATCAAAGATAGCATCGCCGATATAAATTGTTTCCATCTTATTCAACTGATGTGCGCGCGCAATATAATTTACGCCATCGGGAGCAGGTTTATAGTTATCCACTTTATCTGAACCAACTACCTCTGTGAAATAGTCTTTAATACCTAATATCGTTAAGTTTCGATCAATCACTTCACTGTGTTTACTAGAAACCATAAACATATGAACACCTAGGTTGCGCAACTTGATTAATATTTCTTCAATTCCAGGGAATAGCGTCAAATATTTATTTTCAACCTTTTTATATTCAGCTCTGAAATCTTCGATGAGTTGAGAGAGTGCTTCTTCACTTAATTGTTGTTCGCTCATTTCTGGAAAGCTTTTTTCAATCGGGATACCCATGTAGTGTTGGATCGTCGTCTTACTAGGAATGTTGAGGTTATGTTTTTTAAAAGCATGTTGCGTAGCGATAACACCGCATTGACTTGAGTCAGCGATCGTTCCGTCGAAGTCGAAAATGTAGTTTTTGTACATGATGATTAAATCTCCTTTTTCTGTTTGAATTAGTGTAACACAAACGCCTGTATTTGGGACCAGTCATTTTATGATAAAAGAAAGGAATTTGATTATAAAAAATCGCTATAAGTGGTTTAATTTCATAAACGTATTTGATAACATAAATGGAGTATGACACAACGTAGCAATGATGCCAATATAATTCACTAATTGTATTGACGGGACATCTAACTCATGTTATTATTGTTAAGGTTGATGCAAGCAGAACTTTGGAGGATATGTAAATGTCTAATGAAAAAGTTGCACGCTTTAACAAACAACGCTATGTTGTTGGTCTGAAACAAACGCTTAAAGCTTTGGACAAAGACCAAGTTACATCATTGATTATTGCGAAAGACGTCGAAGTTTATTTGTTGACGGACGTGTTGAACAGAATCAATCATAAAGCGATACCTATTGACTATTTCGAAAGCAAGCGCGCTTTAGGATCAGAGGTAGGTATCAACGTAGATGCTACAGTCGTGGCGCTACTGAAGTGAATTAGTAAGCTGAGTCTTACTAAATTTTCTTTAACTCAAAAATGAACCACCTGGATGTGTGGGATTATAAAACAAGAGAGGAGGACACATTCAATGCCAACTATTAACCAATTGGTGCGCAAACCAAGAAAAAGCAAATCTAAAGTATCAGATTCACCAGCATTGAATAAAGGTTTCAACAGTAAAAAGAAAAGATTTACTGACTTAAACTCACCACAAAAACGTGGCGTTTGTACTCGTGTTGGTACTATGACACCTAAAAAACCAAACTCCGCGTTACGTAAATATGCACGTGTGCGTTTATCTAACAATATCGAAGTTAACGCATACATCCCTGGTATCGGCCACAACTTACAAGAACACAGTGTTGTACTTGTACGTGGTGGACGTGTAAAAGACTTACCTGGTGTGCGTTACCATATCGTACGTGGTGCACTTGATACTTCAGGTGTTGATGGACGTAGACAAGGACGTTCATTATACGGAACTAAGAAACCTAAAGACGAAAAGAAAAAATAAGTTTAAGATTGCGTAAATCGTGATTATAACAATGAAATTACGACTATACTAGGAAGGGAGGATTCTCAATATGCCTCGTAAAGGTTCAGTACCAAAAAGAGACGTGTTACCAGATCCAATTCATAATTCTAAATTAGTTACTAAATTAATTAACAAAATTATGTTAGATGGTAAACGCGGTACAGCACAAAAAATCTTATACTCTGCATTCGAAACAGTACAAGAACGTACTGGTCGCGATGCAATGGAAGTATTCGAAGAAGCTATCGACAATATCATGCCTGTATTAGAAGTTAAAGCTCGCCGTGTAGGTGGCTCTAACTACCAAGTACCAGTAGAAGTTCGCCCTGAGCGTCGTACTACATTAGGTTTACGTTGGTTAGTCAACTACGCTCGTCTTCGTGGTGAGAAAACGATGGAAGAGCGTTTAGCTAACGAAATCTTAGATGCTGCTAACAACACAGGTGGCGCTGTTAAGAAACGTGAAGACGTTCATAAGATGGCTGAAGCCAACAAAGCATTTGCTCATTATCGTTGGTAAGATAGTTAAATTGACCCTGAGCGACAGTTGCGAATACCACGAGTATATTCCTTCTTGTGCTTAGGGCATCGCCATATGGATAGTATTTATTCACAGTAATACTGGAAGGAGAAAAATACATGGCTAGAGATTTTAGTTTAAAAAAGACTCGTAATATCGGTATCATGGCCCACATCGATGCTGGTAAGACAACTGCGACTGAACGTATTCTTTACTATACTGGCCGTATCCACAAAATTGGTGAAACACACGAAGGTGCTTCACAAATGGACTGGATGGAACAAGAGCAAGACCGTGGTATTACAATCACATCAGCTGCCACTACTGCTCAATGGAATGACCACCGTGTAAACATCATCGACACACCAGGACACGTAGACTTCACAGTTGAAGTTGAACGTTCATTACGTGTGTTAGACGGTGCGGTTACAGTACTAGACGCTCAATCAGGTGTAGAACCTCAAACAGAAACAGTTTGGCGTCAGGCTACAACTTATAGCGTTCCTCGTATTGTGTTCGTAAACAAAATGGACAAATTAGGTGCAAACTTTGAATACTCAGTAAGCACTATCCATGATCGTTTACAAGCTAACGCTGCGCCAATTCAATTACCAATTGGTTCAGAAGACGATTTCGAAGCAATCATCGACTTAGTTAAGATGAAATGCTACAAATACAACAATGACTTAGGTACAGATGTTGAAGAAATCGACATCCCTGAAGATCATAAAGAAAGAGCTGAAGAAGCTCGTACTACATTAATCGAAGCTGTTGCAGAAGTCAGCGACGACTTAATGGAGAAATATCTTGGTGACGAAGAAATCTCAATCGACGAATTGAAAGAAGCAATTCGTTACGCAACGAACGAAGTAGAATTCTACCCAGTTCTTTGTGGTTCAGCGTTCAAGAACAAAGGTGTTCAACTTATGCTTGACGCTGTTATCGATTACCTACCATCACCATTAGATGTTAAACCAATCGTTGGTCACCGTGCTGAAGAACCAGACGAAGAAGTGGTTTGTAAAGCAGATGACGATGCAGAATTCGCTGCATTAGCATTCAAAGTTATGAGTGACCCTTACGTTGGTAAATTAACATTCTTCCGTGTGTACTCAGGTACACTCGACGCTGGTTCTTACGTGAAGAACTCTAGTAAGAACAAACGTGAACGTGTTGGTCGTTTACTTCAAATGCATGCGAACCACCGTGAAGAGTTAAACACAGTTTACTCAGGTGACATCGCTGCAGCTGTAGGTCTTAAAGAAACTGGTACAGGTGACACTTTATGTGGCGAGAAGAATGACATTATCTTAGAATCAATGGAATTCCCAGAGCCAGTTATTCACTTATCAGTTGAACCTAAATCTAAAGCTGACCAAGACAAGATGACTCAAGCTTTAGTTAAATTACAAGAAGAAGACCCAACATTCCGTGCGCATACTGACGACGAAACTGGACAAGTTATCATCGGCGGTATGGGTGAGTTACACTTAGACATCTTAGTTGACCGTATGAAGAAAGAATTTAACGTTGAATGTAACGTAGGTGCACCAATGGTTTCATACCGTGAAACATTCAAGACACAAGCGTCAGTTCAAGGTAAATTCGCGCGTCAATCTGGTGGTCGTGGTCAATACGGTGACGTTCAAATCGAATTCACACCAAACGAAACTGGTGCAGGTTTCGAATTCGAAAACGCTATCGTTGGTGGTGTAGTTCCACGTGAATACATTCCATCAGTTGAACAAGGTCTTCAAGATGCTATGGAAAATGGTGTCTTAGCTGGATACCCATTAATCGACGTTAAAGCGAAATTATTTGATGGTTCATACCACGATGTCGACTCATCTGAAATGGCCTTCAAGATCGCTGCGTCATTAGCGCTTAAAGAAGCTGCTAAAAAATGTGATCCAGTAATCTTAGAACCAATGATGAAAGTTACAATCGAAATGCCAGAAGAATACATGGGCGACATCATGGGTGACGTTACAGCTCGTCGTGGCCGTGTAGATGGTATGGAACCACGCGGTAACGCACAAGTTGTTAACGCATTCGTACCACTTTCTGAAATGTTCGGTTATGCAACTTCATTACGTTCTAACACTCAAGGTCGCGGTACTTACACTATGTACTTCGATCACTATGCAGAAGTACCTAAATCAATCGCTGATGAAATCATCAAGAAAAACAGTGGTTCTGCAGAATAATAACTGAATACAACTGAATAAAGTCACATTTATTCCGAATTGTATTCGTTAGGCAGAGCAAAGTTTTATGCATTGATTTTTTGGTTAAAATGCATTATAAATGAACTGTATAGGTTTGTTTAAACTATGTTAGAAACAACAGTGAACTAGGAGGACTATCGTATGGTAGTTTCTTCCTAGGGATCTGATTCTCATGATGGTGAGAAACTGTCATGAGAGATAAATAATACAAACAATTTTCTATCGAAGAGGAGAGATTCTATAATGGCTAAAGAAAAATTCGATCGCTCAAAAGAACATGCCAATATCGGAACTATCGGTCACGTTGACCATGGTAAAACAACTTTAACAGCTGCAATCGCAACTGTATTAGCAAAAAATGGTGATACTGTAGCTCAATCTTACGACATGATTGACAACGCTCCAGAAGAAAAAGAACGTGGTATCACAATCAACACTGCTCACATCGAGTACCAAACTGACAAACGTCACTACGCTCACGTTGACTGCCCAGGACACGCTGACTATGTTAAAAACATGATCACTGGTGCAGCTCAAATGGACGGCGGTATCTTAGTTGTATCTGCTGCTGACGGTCCAATGCCACAAACTCGTGAACACATTCTTTTATCACGTAACGTTGGTGTACCAGCTCTTGTTGTATTCTTAAACAAAGTTGACCAAGTAGACGACGAAGAATTATTAGAATTAGTTGAAATGGAAGTTCGTGACTTATTAAGCGAATACGACTTCCCTGGTGACGATGTACCAGTAATCGCTGGATCTGCATTAAAAGCATTAGAAGGCGACGAAGAACAAGAAAACAAAATCTTAGAATTAATGCAAGCAGTTGACGACTTCATCCCAACTCCAGACCGTGACTCTGACAAACCATTCATGATGCCAGTTGAGGACGTATTCTCAATCACTGGTCGTGGTACTGTTGCTACAGGCCGTGTTGAACGTGGTCAAATCAAAGTTGGTGAAGAAGTTGAAATCATCGGTATGGCTGATGAATCACAAAAAACAACTGTTACTGGTGTAGAAATGTTCCGTAAGTTATTAGACTACGCTGAAGCTGGTGACAACATCGGTGCGTTATTACGTGGTATTGCACGTGAAGACGTTCAACGTGGTCAAGTATTAGCTGCTCCTGGTTCAATCACACCACACACTAAATTCAAAGCTGAAGTTTACGTATTATCTAAAGACGAAGGTGGACGTCACACTCCATTCTTCTCTAACTACCGTCCGCAATTCTATTTCCGTACTACTGACGTAACTGGTGTAGTTAACTTACCAGAAGGTACAGAAATGGTTATGCCTGGTGACAACGTTGAAATGGACGTTGAATTAATTTCACCAATCGCTATCGAAGACGGTACTCGTTTCTCTATCCGTGAAGGTGGACGTACTGTAGGTTCAGGCGTTGTAACTGAAATCAAAGAATAATAACGAGTATATCTTTTTAGAGCTCCCTTTATGGGGGCTCTTTTTTTGGCTAAAAATAATTAAAAAGGCTCGGAACATGATGTTCCGAGCCTTACTCTCCAACTATGAGAAGAGTGATGCTTATGAAAGCATTAACTTTATTCTTTAGAAAGGAGAACCTCCATGGTTCCTATCGAAGAAGTATTACATCTTATGATTGACTTCGGTATGTTTATCTTAGTCTTCATAGGATTAGTAGTATCGATAGTTAATATTAAAGAGAAATAATATTAAAAAAACCATTCCAGCTTTGGCTAGAATGGTTTTATCATCATTTAATGCCACCGTCTAAAAACGGGCTTATAGGGTGTAAGTGTGACAGCACTTGCACCTTCTTTAATTTAAAGATAGCACAGTTTCTCGATAAAGTCTATCTTTAAAATGACAAATCGTTTCCTATTTACCGGTGATTTCCTCTGCTTTGAAGGAGACAAATTGCGCACAGTCATACTACCTTCAAGCAATAGAGCAGTCTTCAACTCATTCGCGACTTAGACTTTGATGTGCTCGTACCGTGGGTTTCTATTAAAGGCGAGTGTCCGGTTTATTTTGTAAAGGATGAAGAGGAGAAACAGAAAAACATTCAAAATATTATAGATCGTGTACGTGATGGCGCAAATAGTTGAGTTTGAATAAAAATCTTTCTGTTCAAGTGAGATATAGAGTGAATAAAAAAGGAGTGAGATAACGCAAATCGCTAAGATTTTGATATCTCACTTCTTCACTAATATAAATGTATAAATCTACGCTTCCTCATTCTCGAACACATTTTCCAGATCAAGAATCTTTAAGAAAGTACTTAAAGTATATTTCAAAGCAGCCTCATCAATATCAAAGTAAGGACTGTGATGCGGATGCATCGTATCTTTCTGCTCGTTGCCACAACCAGTCAAGAAGAACCCGCCTGGTTTCACCGTTTGATAGTAAGAGAAGTCCTCACCAATCATCATCAAATCACTATCATGATAAATCAAGTTGAGATCTTGTGCTGCGTGTTTAATCGTTTCATAGCACTCGTGGTCGTTATCAACGGGAAGATAACCTCTAATGTATTCAAAGTCATACGTAATGTCATTGGCCACTGCTAGTCCTTGCAATAGTTTCTCCATCTTATATTTAATATGCGCTTGAATGTCTGTATCAAAGACACGAACCGTTCCGCGACAATATGCAGAGTCTGGAATCACATTATCTGCTGAACCAGCTTGAACCATGCCGAAACTAATCACCGCATGTTTTACAGGGTCAATCGTACGGGTCACAATCTTCTGTGCACTGAGAATAAATTCAGCCATCACAACGACAGGGTCAATCGTTTCGTGAGGCTTAGCGCCATGACCACCGCGACCATGAATTGCGATGTTAAACTCATCAGGAGAAGCCATCATCGCACCAGAGCGAGAATAGATAGTACCTGTAGGATAGCCAGACCACAAATGATTACCATAAATACGGTCAATGCCCTCAAGACAACCAGCTTCAGTCATTTCTTGAGCACCACCTGGCATGAGTTCTTCGCCATGTTGGAAGATAAGCACGACATTACCATTAAGTTGGTCTCTATGGGCCTCTAGAATCTCAGCTAGCGAGAGCAGAATAGCCGTATGACCATCGTGACCACACGCGTGACTCACACCGCTGTTGCGAGACTGGTAATGTGACTCTCTCGCTTCTTCAATAGGTAACGCATCGAAATCAGCGCGCAAAGCAATCGTCGGACCATCACCATGCCCTCTGAACGTCGCTACGATACCATTGCGACCCACAGGCTGTTGTACTTCACATGACAAATCATGCAGCTTACTCAAGATATAATCGTGTGTGTGATATTCTTCAAATGATAACTCTGGATATTGATGCAAGTAGCGTCGCGTTTGTATCATCGTCGCTTCGTAGTCGCGTGCAAGTTTGAACCAATCTGTCATGTTTATCCTTCTCCTTACTTAATTTCACCTCATTATAACACGATTTGCGCCTCTGCAGTAAGGTCTGACTCCGCCTTTTAAACGTGATAGTATTACCTGTAAAATAGACCGAGGCTATCATGATAAAAGCGCTTTCTGAAATGACCGTATTCGCTTTTCACTCAATATAAAATAGGGTATGATAAAGATGAGGTTAGATTTAATATCATGTATAACATACGAAAGGTCAGCGAGTTGAATCATCTCGCGCCTTGACTTTCATGGTTTGTTACACATAACAAAGGAGGACTATGAGTGGTACAATCACTACACGATTTCTTAGATGAAAATCTCAATTACTTGAAGGAGAACGGCTTATACAACGAGGTTGATACGATTGAAGGGGCAAACGGTCCTGAAATTCAAATCGACGGTAAGAAATATATCAACCTATCTTCAAATAACTACTTAGGCTTAGCTACAGACGAAGACTTGAAAGCTGCAGCTAAAGAAGCGATTGATAACCGCGGTGTTGGTGCTGGGGCGGTACGTTCAATCAACGGTACACTCGACATCCACGACGAACTTGAAGAAACACTTGCTGAATTCAAAGGTACAGAAGCAGCAATCGCATACCAATCAGGTTTCAACTGTAATATGGCTGCAATTTCTGCAGTAATGAATAAAAACGATGCTATTCTATCAGATGAGTTAAACCACGCTTCAATCATCGATGGTTGCCGCTTATCTAAAGCGAAGATTATCCGCGTGAACCACTCTGATATGGACGATTTAAGAAAGAAAGCGAAAGAAGCGGTTGAATCAGGCGAGTACAACAAAGTGATGTACATCACTGATGGCGTATTCAGCATGGACGGTGACGTTGCGAAGTTACCAGAAATCGTTGAAATCGCTGAAGAATACGGTCTACTCACTTACGTTGACGATGCGCACGGTTCAGGTGTTATGGGCAACGGCGCTGGTACAGTGAAACATTTCGGCTTACAAGATAAGATCGACTTCCAAATCGGTACATTATCTAAAGCGATCGGTGTTGTCGGCGGTTATGTTGCAGGTAGCCAACAACTCATCGATTGGTTGAAAGCACAATCTCGTCCATTCTTATTCTCAACTTCACTTGCACCTGGAGATACGAAAGCAGTTACTGCTGCAGTTAAAAAACTTATGGCATCAACAGAGCTACACGATAAACTTTGGGATAACGCTAAATACCTTAAAGAAGGCTTACAAAAACTTGGTTTCGACACTGGTGAATCAGAAACACCAATTACACCAGTTATTATTGGTGATGAAAAAGATACACAAGAATTCAGTAAACGTCTTAAAGATGAAGGTATCTACGTGAAATCCATCGTCTTCCCAACAGTGCCACACGGTACAGGACGTGTACGTAACATGCCTACTGCAGCGCATACGAAAGAAATGTTAGACAAAGCATTAGCTGCTTATGAAAAAATCGGAAAAGACATCGGTATTATTAAATAATTATCAAATGTCAAAGACATGAATCATCCCCCGTTCGCCATCTGTAGCGAGCGGGGGATTTGTTGTACTTTGATTTAGTGTTTCATCTTCTCTCTTGCTTCTCTTAACGCTTTACTTTGCATAAATGGAATAACGACCCAAATAATGTGTAATAATATCGTTAAGATAACGAGAAGGATAGGAATAAAGATTTCCATAATACTGATATCGATAATAAATGAAATAATGATAAATGCCGTGATAAACGGTAAGGCACAAACGACAACGAGTACCAGTAAGACGAATTGAAATACTTGTGTTGCGAAAGAATTAATTAAGTCTAATCCTATAATTGCTAGGTAGGCTAAGGTGATAATAATTAGAAGTACTACCAGCCATCCTTCTGAAATACCATTTTGACTCTCAATATGTTTTTGATAAGGCGTTAAAGTAGGTAGAATAAATAAAAACATTGTTGATAGCCATGCTAATATACCAAAGAATACAAACATGATTTTTGAATTATTGCTATTCATCGTAAACGACCTCCATTCATTTCTGTCTTTTCTGGAGTTGAATCGTAAGGTGGACTATCTTTCTTGTATATTACATAGCAAATTAATTTGTTCTCATTAGTAAATATACCCTTTTTCACAATATTAATTCATTATATAGTTTGCCTATAACGATATTTTTATTTGGTCATTTTTTGCGATGGTTATGGAAAATACTTGGATGCGCAGTATTGCTTATATCACCATGAGATACTTTTTGCTCATCAACTAACTTAAAGGGGTTGCATTTTACCTTAGAAAGTCTTAAGATGAGTTCGTTAGAATTAATGAGCTGTATGAAAATAAAAATTTCATAACGACTTAGCAGAAAGAGGGGTGTCAACATGGCTGAATTTAGAGAATTAACCATGGCGGATGAAGAACGTTATTGTGAATATATTAAAGAGTGGATCGATAATGACGAACTCGTTGTCCCACGTGTGACGGACATCGTGAAATACGATGACTTCGAAGACCTTGTGAAGTCACTCGAAGCGAATAAGTCGCATGACGAAAGTATCGATAATACAACATACTTCCTCATCGTTGAAGGAACGATCATCGGTGCGGCAAATATTCGTCATGACTTAAACCACAAATTGAAGAAAGTGGGCGGTCATGTTGGCTATGGCGTACGTCGCAGTTATCGTGGTCAAGGCTATGGAAGCAAGATCCTGAAGAAAGCGCTAGATTATCTATCACGTATCGATGTGAAAGAGGCGTTGGTGACTTGCGAGAAGTCGAATACATCATCGGCGAAAGTCATCGAGAAGAACGGTGGCGAAGAAATCGAGCCGAGCGTGATGGAAGACGGTACTGAGGTGCGTCGCTTTATTATTGAAATTGCATAAGATGATGTGAAGTTGGAGAACCTAATGCGAGCTGAGGCTTGTCATTAGGTTCTTTTTTGGTGGCAGGACAAGAAGGAGTCGTTGTTTTCGCGGTACTGCCTCTACAACGCGGACTTTGTCATTCCTCATGATCCACATTGTTCCCTTCTCATTAATTAACTCGATAATCGTCCATCAACTCTTGTAAAATAATTTAAAAAGCGCAGTAGAGATTTGGATTCATAAGGGTTTTAATTTTTATGAATTCTAGGGAGAAAGACAACACAAGTATAGATTTCTGGCTTCTTTCCTCAAGAAAGCCCTTACATTAAATTAACTATTTACATCCTACCGTGACGGCGTTATGATAATTAGTGAACGAAACGTATCGTTTTATAATAGAAGGAAGAAGGATGTAAGATGTTTGGCATATCACTCGTTAGTTTAATCTTGAGATTTCTAATAGGTGGGCTTGCCGTAGCGGCTGCATCAGTGCTCGCGAAGAAAGTCGGAGGTAAGATCGGCGGCATCATCGCAACAATGCCGGCAGTTTATCTTGCAGCAGTGATTGCGCTTGCGATTGACCATCGAGGACAAACGCTCGTCAACATGTCGATTCACTTAAGTTCAGGAGCGATTCTAGGTATTGTCGCATGTATCGTTACGGTATTTGTGACTGCCTATTATATAAAGAATAAAGGCTTCCAACGCGGAACCGTGTTTGCAGTCTTGTTCTGGCTCGTATTATCTTGTGCATTTTTCGGAATCAAACATTTAATGTAAGGAGAGCGAATGTCAGTGAAATCACTCGTCATTAAATTTGTACTCGGCGGCGCAGCAGTAGCCTTAAGTTACATTATATCTATGGTCATACCTTGGAGAGAGTTTGGAGGTATCTTCGCAACGTTCCCCGCAGTTTATCTCGTATCGATGTATCTTTCTGGATACGAATTCGGTGACAAAGTAGCGATGCACGTGAGTCGTGGCGCAGTCTTTGGTATGATAGGTGTACTAGCCAATATATTAGTGACATGGATCATGTTGACTTACACAGGCATGTGGTTATTGAGCATCATCGTCGGATTTATCGCATGGTTTGTCACTGCAATGATTGTGTTTGAGCTAGTCGAGTTGATAGCACATAGAAGAGGTGGCGCACATGGCAGGGAGACCCAAAGATCCCACGGTTAATCAGAAAGTATTTAACGCAATAGACGATATTTTAAGTAAACAACATTATCATGATATGACCGTTGATCAAATTGCGAATCAGTCCGGTGTATCGAAGACGACGATTTATCGACGTTGGTCTGACAAATCCTTTATCATCATCGATATGTTTCTCGAGCAGACCGAGACCTACAAACCCCATCCTGTGAGTTTGTACGACGACTTGTATCAGTTTCTCATTCACGTCATGCACATCTATAAATCCAATTTAGGCATTGCAGTGATGGAAATCTTGATCAATCAGTATCATAAAGAGGCCAAGATGCGTTTCATGGAGGCTTACTTTAGTGAGAAACGTAGCGTGCTCAAGGATATTATCGAGACATATACGACGATAGACGATGAAGATTTGTTTATAGATTTAATTTTCTCGCCGATCTATTTCAATTTGATTATTAAGCCTGAAGTATTAGATGAGGCTTATATTGATAAAATGCTCCGATTGATATTGAGAATGTACGAACTTTATCATCAACAGTAAGGTGCTTTGTGTAAAAGGGTTGAGCGCACATTATAATAGGAAGACATACGTTTAAAAAATGATTATGAATACAATAGCGAGCTGGAGTGTGATTACAGTCATACTTCAGCTTAATTTATATCAATTTGTTATCATAGAGATGAGTTAAATCACTTCTGTTTCAGGGTAGGATATCAGTAAGTGAAGTAGTGAACATGTGGGCTTTGTAGGTGCTTTAAAAGACGAAGTTCCAATGAACATTAATTTTACCCATACTAAGAGCTAAAAGTGCTCATACATAGAATTTAAGAAGAAAGGAAGCGAAATCGATGAGATATATTAGTGCCAAGGACCAACGTGACGTTATGGATATGAAAGAAGTCGTAAAGGTGACAGGACAAGCGTTACAGGCCTACTCAGAAGGAAAGACTGAGACGCCACTTCGTTACACATTACCTTTCAATGATGAGAACCGTTATTTAGTCATGCCAGCAATTTGTGATGAATTACAGGCAACAGGTGTGAAGATTGTCAGTTTCGTACCGGGCAATCCACAACGTGGTAAGCAAACAATTGAGGGTTCTGTAATGTTAACAGATCATGAAACTGGTGAAACACTCGCTGTACTCGACGGGGCATTTTTAACTAAAATCAGAACGGGCGCAATCTCAGGTGTCGCAACGCAGTACATGGCGCGCGAAGATGCTGACACGTTATGCGTCATTGGTACAGGCGAGCAAGCAGAAGGATTGATTGAAGCGGTGCTTGCAGTACGTGATATCAAATGTATCCAATTCTTCAACCGTACATACGAGAAAGCCGTGCGCTTTGCGGATGAAATGAAAGAACGTTTCGATCGCCTCGACACAGAAGTGTTTGAAGATGTGAATGACGCGATGAAAGGCGCTGACGTCGTAGTCACAGCAACGAATTCACCTAAACCGGTATTTGAAGGCAAATTAGATGCCGGCGTTCATTTAAATGCGGTAGGTTCGTTCAAGCCAGATATGCAAGAACTTCCAAGCGACGTCTTAGCTCACGCTCATAAAGTGGCTGTAGAGTCTAAAAATGCTGCGTTAGAAGAGACAGGCGACTTTATTGAAGCGATGAAAGCTGGCAAATTTGATGAAGATGCGCTTTACGGAGAACTCGGCCGTATTGTCAGTGGCGAACTTACAGGACGTGACAATGATGATGAAGTCACTGTCTTTAAATCAGTAGGACTCGCGATTGTAGATATTGTCGTGGCGCAATATTTCTATAAAAAGATGGCTGAAGAGAAATAAGGTTGAAATAGGAATGTATAGAATGAACTGTGATAGAAGGCGATTCCTAAGTTAATCTTCAATACTTTAATAAAGGGATTTTGTGATTAATGAGAATTGTTTCGTTAATACTGTTAATTATTATTGCTCTAGTTAAATTCGATATCATTCATTTATCTTTTATTAACGATGCGCAAATGAGATGCATCTTTATATTTGCTTTCGGTCTATTTGTCTATGCATTTGTAAAACCACATATAGACATCATTTTCTCGAATAAGAAAAAGGTAAGTAATGAATTTATTCAAAGAACTGTGCCTGAATTAAAGGATAAAGATATCAAAATAATATCTGCGGATGTACCATTAAAAGCTAATTTGTTCGCTCTGAAGAAAAGAAAATCTGCGATAATTATCGATAACCGTATTCTTAACCAACTATCAGATAAAGAGTTACGATTCTTTATTATGCATGAGTATAGTCATATCAGAGATAATGATCCGTTTAAAATACAGATCGCTTCTCTGTGTGCGATTGCACTAGTACCACTTATTGTTTCAATATTATTAGATATTTTCTCATTACCAAATAACGTTATAGCTATCATTACTTTCGTTGTGCTATTCGTTATTGTCTATCTTTCAGGTTTAGCGGGGGCGTTTAAGTATAAAAGACACATCGAGTTGAAATGCGATGCTTACGGATTTAAATTCGTTGGTAAAAAGGATATTAACAATGCATTTCAGCAATTAGCCAAATTAGAACCCATTAACAATAAAAAACGAGGCGCCTTATCCTCTCATCCAAGTCTAAATGAGCGTTTAAGGAATTTAGGTATAGCGTCTGAAGATGAGAAAAAGAATTAAAGTGATAGATTTGGGGTTAAAAAAGTATGAAATCGAAAGAAACTAGAGTATCAAATTTTTACTGAACGTCCTCCAAAGTTGTGCTGAGGTTAAGTAGGTAATTTTAAAGGCTTGTTCCTAGATGATTAGGACACAAGTCTTTTTTATTGCTTTTGAACTAAATATAAATATTAGGGTGTATAAGTATCTATAATTATGATATAAATAATATATCCTTTAATTATAAATATTGAATACATTTATAATTATTGTATTGATTTTAATATATTATTTTGTGAATGTGTTTTCACTGCTACAAACGTTAATTCAAACTGTTTGGTCAGATATATAACATTAGAGCTACCAATCATTAAGAGGAGGGAGTAATATGTCAGGTCATTATTTGATCGCAATTCTATTCATGATTATGTATTTAATCATTCATTTTATATTCTATAAAACGCATCAAATAGAAAATGATGCAGGTAGAGTATTCGCATTCGTATTCTTACCTTTTGTCATGCTTGTGATTATTATATTTACTATTATGATAGACACAGAAATTGGTTCATTTATATTAGAGAGAGGGTGGGATTGGCCATGAGACGTTTTATTTTAATGATTCTATTTGGCTTTCCTTTTAATTTCTTATATGTTGCATATATGTGTATTCCTTCAGTTTTAGAAAGTGATTTTTTATTTGGCATTTCATATATACTGCTCTTTATTGTAGGGCTCATACCCGTACTTATAGCCATTCTCTATAAATGGGAGAGAGATTTTTGGCTATTTACGGGTTTACAGTGTGCTAATATATTTATTTCGTGTGCTTTAAGTCGACTATTCATTGATTTGAAAGCTTCAGCTGATATATTTGTTATCCAAGATGCTTCTGGTGCGGTCATTATGTGTTTCATGGCGCAATCACTCATCTTAGCGTTTTTTGTAGGTTGGATATCAGCCGGCCGAGAGATTATTAAAATTATAAAGTCTAAAAAACAAAAGAATACTTAGTTCACTCGTACTAATAGAAATCTTTTCTATAATCATTTTTAGAAGTCTGGTGGAAAGTACAATACCAAAAATAACGGTCAGCAATTTATAATCGCTGACCGTTAAATCTCTTTATAATTTTGAATCGTTTCTCGGACTACATTCCATTACCTGCATTCATCATTCCTATTGCAATAAGCACTATCAATGCAACGATAGCCCAAATAACTGCTGATTTTTTAGAAAGTTTAGCAGTAAAGTAATAATATAAACCAATTACATAAGCAGATAAGAAATATTGTAAATTGATTGCCTCCAAGAAACCGTTACCTTTATCAAATATGTTGAGACTTGCTATGTTATACTCGCCCAAATCAATTCCTGCGATTGCTTGAATTGCGAAAACTATAAGCGCGAAAGTATAAACAATAATGTTATAAGAAAGTGACGCAGAAAAAATACTTAAAGCTGAGACATCAGATTTCATAATTTTAGAAATTACTAAAAAGATTAAGAAAGCGATTAATATAAGCAAAATAAAGTTACCTATCGCTCCGCCAATGATCATAGGCCATCTGAATTGATTATAAGCATCTATGGCTTGTTGACCAGCATCATTTTTTTTAAGTAATTTTGTCTGATCGATAGCGGTAAAACGAAGCCAACTTACAAAAAATGAAATAATTAAGAAAGCGATTAACTTAACCAACCACTTCGGATTCTCTCTTAACTTAGAGAAATGATTGGCAAAGGGTAATTTCGAATTCTCCATGAACTAAGTCCTCCTCAATATGTAATCACTTTCACATTAACATTAAAAGCGATACATTGGAATATAATAATGGAATTTTATTAATAAAAGATATGAAATAGTTTACTTTATTCGACTACTATAATAAACACAAGACATTTTAAATAATCATTTTCGTAAAATTCCCGAAGAATAGTTTTTTACAACTGTATATATGATATAATCACAGTTGAAAAATCTTAAGGGAGGAGTTACAACGTGAAGAACAAATGGTTATGGATTATTATTGCTATTATCATCGTGGTATTGCTAGGAATTGCTTTAATACTCAAACAGGTGAGTGGCAATAGCTCCAAAGATGATAGCAGTAAAGGTTACGATACATACAAGATGAAACATGAAGATGCGTTACATCTTGAAGGAAAGGCTGCTCCTAATGCAGTGAAGACATATACGAATAACAGCCAGATTGGTACTTTTACTAATGTGCAAGTGAAAGATGGCCAAGAGGTGAAACAAGGTGATCCGCTCATCAACTACGATACGAATCAAGGTAAGCGTCAACAGCTTGCGGATAAAGTAGATGACGCGCAAAGTGCGGTGAACGACGACTATCAGAAGATTAATCAAGAACCTAACAACAATGATTTACAGAAGAAATTGAATCAAGACCAAAGTGCGCTTAACGAAGCTCAACAACAATTGTCTAAACATGATAAGCAAGTGAATGACAGTACGTATGCATCATTTGATGGTAAAGTCGACATCAAGAGCAAGAATGATGCAAGTGAAGGTCAACCGATCTTGAAATTGATCTCTACTGAGCCACAATTGAAATCAACTGTATCAGAATTTGATCTTGATAAGATTAAAGAAGGCGATAAAGTCAATGTCAAAGTCGACAATAACGGTAAGACTGGTAAAGGTAAGATTACGAAGATTAGTGAATTGCCAACAAGCTACGATAAATCAGATTCTGCAGGAGAATCTGCTAGTGGCGAAGGTGAAGGCGCTAGCGGTAATCCAGTAGATAACGACCCTAGTGGCGGTAGCTCTAACAATTCATCTAAATATTCAGTGATGATTGGCGACATCGATATTCCGGTCAGAGCTGGCTTCTCAATGCAAGCGGATGTACCGCTTAAGACGATGAAATTACCTAAATCTGCGTTGACGAAAGATGACAAAGTCTTTGTTGTCGACAAGCATCATAAAGCGCATAAACGTGACATCCAAGTGAATAAAGCGAACGGCCAAGTTTATGTGAAGAAAGGCTTGAAACCAGGCGACAAAGTCTTGAAAGATCCTAAGAAAACTTTAAATGATGGAGACAAAGTTGAGGTGTCATCATGATTGAACTCAAAGATATCAATCGTTCTTTCAAGAATGGCGATCAAACCAATCACATCTTGAAAGATATTAGCCTCAATGTGCACAAAGGTGAGTTTGTTGCGATTATGGGTCCTTCTGGTTCAGGTAAAAGTACGCTCATCAACATATTAGGATTTATCGATCGTGGTTACGAAGGTGACTATCAGTTTAAAGGGGAAAGTTTTAAAAAGACGTCAGATAACCGTCTAGCTGAAATTCGAAATAAGACAGTTGGATTCGTCTTTCAAAACTTTAAACTGATTCAGAATAATACCATCTTGGAGAATGTGAGTATCCCGCTCGTTTATGCGGGGCTCTCATCCCAAGAACGTAAGAAGCGTGTGATGGATAAACTTCATCAAGTTGGGCTTTATGACAAAGAGAATCACATTCCCAACAAGTTATCCGGAGGTCAGCAACAGCGTGTAGCTATCGCGCGTGCGGTGATCAATGACCCTGAATTCATCATTGCCGATGAGCCTACAGGTGCACTTGACCAGAAGACTTCAGAGGACATCATTAATTTGTTTGAAGAGCTTAACAAAGAACTTAATACGACGATTATTGTGGTCACACACGAACGTGAAGTGGCTGAGAAAGCGGATCGCATTATCCATATTCTCGATGGTCGTATTCAGGAAGAAGAGGTGATGACATGAATAACTTATCGAATATCATCGCTGTTTCTTTTAAATCCATTATGAAGAATAAACGTCGTAACATCTTAACGATTATCGGTATTGTCATCGGTATCGCGGCAGTGATGCTTATTATGTTTTTAGGAAATGGATTTAAACAAGCTTCCAAAGATCAAATGGAAAGTTCTGGAGCTGGTAAAACTACAGCTTCAATTGATTATATTCCAAATACTGAAAAAGTGAAAGATAATCCATTTAAATCAGAAGATATTGATGTAGCTAAACAAGTTAAAGGTATTAAGAATGCTAAAATTAAAGAGTCTGAGAATAGCGGTTATTCCTCTAAAATGACTAATGCTGAGAAAAATAAAGATATAAATGTTTTTAAAACAAAATCTCTTTCTTCTGTAGATGAAGGTAAAGGTTTTTCTGACGAAGATAATGAATTGCAAAATAAAGTTGCGATTGTAGATCATTCCATTGCTAAGAAAGCTTTTCACAATAAAGCAGTAGGTAAAGTTATTTATATTAATAACCAAGGATTTAAAATAGTTGGCGTTGCGGATAAAACTAATAATGATCCTATGTCTATGTCAGAGGATAAAAATGTAGTTCAAATGCCAACAAATACTTTTAAAAAGTATATGAGTGATTTATCTCAAGACTCTCCTACACTTGATGTAAAGTTAAAAAAAGGAGCTAATAAAAAAGAGGTAGCGAATAAAGTCGCTGATAAATTGGATAAAAAAGGTAGTGGAGCTGATCAAGGTCAGTACATGTACCAAGACTTGGATAGTATGAGTAAACAATTTGATAAAACGTTTAATATGATTACTTACTTTGTAGCGGCTGTAGCAGGAATTTCCCTGTTTATTGCAGGTATAGGTGTCATGAACGTCATGTATATTTCAGTCGCAGAACGTACTGAAGAAATTGCGATTCGTCGTGCATTTGGGGCGAAGAGTCGAGACATTGAAATCCAGTTCCTTATCGAAAGTGTAGTACTTTGCTTATTCGGAGGACTCTTAGGGTTAATTATTGGAATACTCTTAGCTTTATTTGTTACTGCAGTTACTCCAGATCAAGTGAAAGCGATTGTTACAATCGGACCGATTATTCTAGCCGTAGGTGTATCTACACTGATTGGTGTAGTCTTCGGTTGGGTACCTGCGCGTGCCGCAGCGAAGAAAGAACTTATCGATATTATCAAGTAAGCGTTACGGAATCTGGGCCTCACATTCAGTGGGCGTCCAGATTTTATTAATGAAATTTGAAGTTTGGGAGGTAAAGTAATGCGATTTTTAGCTTCTTTCTTTGGGACGCTAGCCTCGATAGGCGGTATGCTCTTCTTTATTAACTTTCTTCTTCACTTATATGATAACTGGCAAGGAACGCATTTAGCCTTTTTAAGTCATCTACCCTACGGTAAGACGAGTATTATCGTAGGAGTGATTGTCTGCGTTATATTAGAATCCTTTTTTGAAGGCGATGACGATGAAGAAGATGAAGAGACAGAGCGTGAAGGTAAAAAGGATTAACTATGGAAGCGGTTGTTTTCACTTTTAAATAGACCAGTTAATCGTTTAGCAACCTAAGCTTTACTATTATAATAGAAGAAACACGTCATAAATAAGCGGAGAACCCTCATATAACTAAGGGATTCTCCGCTTTTATTTAGGATTCAACACTCATCTTTCCGTTATTATAGTGCACCGTGGCACCTTTTTGTACTTTATCGTAATCTTTCTTAGGTAAGGCTATCAGACGTTTACCATGCTTGGTTTGAACCGTTACCGTATGCAAGGTTTCGCCTTTCTTCATTTGTTTACGCAACATATCTTTCTGTTGCTGGATAGAAAGCGCTGCAGATTGCTTCTTCTTATGCTCATCTTTATTATTCACAATGGCGTAATAGAAGAGCCAGTTATTATAAAAACTCGTACCCATAAACTGATTATGATAGGGTATTGAGTCTTGATAGCGTCGTGGCGGTGGTGTTAAAGACTTTGTGCGGTTTAATGAAGCTCTCGCACGTTGGCGACTCGCCGCAGAACCTTTCTGACTTGCACTTCGGGAAGTGTTACGACTCGCTTGCTGAGCACTTTGACGACTCGCATTAATCGCACTTTGACGTGCCATTGAAGTTGAGTTGGTAGAACTTGTTGACGAACTACGCGCAGCACTACTACTAGAAGAAGCACTGCTACTTGAGCTTGAACTAGAGCTGCCTCCTGAACTTCCGCCACTACTTCCCGCTGCATCTGCCCATTGTGGCGTAGTCAATCCAATCGCAAGTGCTGAGATCATTGCAGCTCGTCCAATTCGTTTCATGATCTTCATTCTGTATCACCTCACTTACTTCTTAACGTCACTTTTATCTTCTACTTTACCACTGAAATCATCGTCGCCATAAGTCATGTACGGTGGGCGATAAATAAAGAACTTCTTACCATCTTTAACGACATGAGGCTTCTCATCACCGTCATCAATGATGTGCTCATAAACGTGATCGAGCGATGGGTGGTAATGCTTAACTTTAGATGAACCTTTCTCTTTATAAGCGACATCTGTCTTCGCATCTTCAGCGTCACCATTGTTTAAGACTTCGTAGTAAACGAGGTCATAAGTATTATTTTTACTCGCGTCTGAACTTGGCTTCTTTGAACCTTTATCGCTATCTTCACAAGCACTTAAGAGTACTGTAGTGCTGAGCATGAGTGTGAGAATCATTAAAATGCTTTTTTTCATAAAACATATAACTCCTTTGTATTATATTCATTATTTAACATATCATAATTGAATTGAGATATATAGGAGAGTCTAAAATCTGAGATTAAATAAAAATATTAGATATTTCCTGAATAGGGTGACTGAATGTTATCGAAAGGGCATATTTTCTTCTCCGTTTTTCCAAAAACCTTTTACCATACGTATCGCCTGCTGAAATTAGCGAGATTAGAGTAGGCGGAACCAGGGAATTTATAACTATGACTGGATTAATAGAGGAGGATGAACCTATGGACAATAAACAGTTAGGAAATTCAGGTTTGAGAGTGTCCCAATACGCATTGGGTTCAGTGCCATTCTCAGGTACGAATGGCTTCGAGAATGCTGGGGGTATTTCAAAGAAAGAACTTAATTATATGATTGACTATGCAATTGACCAAGGTATCAACCAATTTGATACAGCAAATTTATACGCGGAGGGAGATGCTGAACTCGCATTAGGTAAAGCGATTCGCAACCATCGTGATGAAATGGTGATTAGTTCGAAGACAGGTTTCCCACTATCAGATAATCCCAATTTCCAAGGTGGAACGCGTTCAAATATTGAGAAGTCAATTGATGAGTCACTACAAAGATTAGGAACTGACCATATTGATTTATACTATATGCATTTATGGGATGGTAATGTTCCAGTTGAAGAAACCATTCAAGCGATGAATGATTTAATACAGAAAGGCAAGATTCGTTATTGGGGCGTTTCGAATTACAGTGCTTGGTCACTGGCACAAACGGTAACGAAAGCGACAGAGAACAACATGGCGCCTCCTGTAGCTCAACAAATCTATTATACACCAGAAGCGAGAGAAGCGGAATATGAGTTGCTTCCAGCTGCCCGTGAGCTCGGTGTGGGTAATAGTATTTGGTCTCCGCTTGGTGAAGGGCTCTTGACTGGTAAGATTACTCGCGATAATAAACAAGGTCAACCCGGTACACGTCAAGGTGACGGTTGGGCCGAGCCTTATGTTAAAGATTACAATTTATTATATGATTTAGTCGATGTGCTTCAAGAAATTGCGAACCATCACCAAGTATCGGTACCTCAAGTTACTTTGGCATGGTTAAGAGAGCGCCCGAATGTAGATTCACTTGTCTTAGCGGCACGTAATAAAGAGCAACTTATCGATAATATTGCTTCTTATCAACTTCAGTTGACGAAAGATGAGCAGGATAAAATTACTGAGCTTACACAACCAGAGCCATTATATCCGCATTGGCATCGTGCGATGAATTCAGCAGAACTTGGCTCTCCAGCTGAACAAGCGTACTTGAAAGAATTTGGAGATTTGATGGAGCGTAAGCAACAGAAATAATGAACTTTTATTTGTCAAAATGATTGATTTAAAAAATATTTTGTTTTTATTTGACGCTTTCCCTTGCTTAGGGGGCTGCATTCAACTAATTTCTTTCGCTTAAAAAGCTCAAGAAATGGATTTTCATTGCAGCCTTAATCCCTCAAGCGTGTCAAGACGTCCTTAAAAACAAATATGAAATCGATCATTTAACTATATTTAA
This sequence comes from Staphylococcus sp. HMSC071G07, assembly GCF_001811435.1. NCBI lineage: Bacteria > Bacillati > Bacillota > Bacilli > Caryophanales > Staphylococcaceae > Staphylococcus > Staphylococcus sp. HMSC071G07. The sequence goes on along the minus strand of NZ_KV804768.1, from coordinate 643,111 downwards.
TATGTTTCTTGTTCATTATTTCTTAGGAAGAACTAATTTAGCTCATTCATTACTAAGCTAGAAAGTTAGTTTCTTAATGAATGAAAACAATCATAACAGTTAAATACTTCATTTTATTTGCTCTAATTTTCAATTAAGATTTAAAAATAAATTTAACAATTTTTGCATAAATATATCTTGGATTTATCAATTAAGTTTATATTGTATGTAAGTGAATATTGCTCACTCAGTACAAATTAATACAAATCGCCCGTACTATTCAACAGTAGGTAGTGCGGGCGATTACTATATTCATAGTATTTGATTAAAGATTTTCTTGACCGAGTTGAATTGCGGATTGAATATAATCTGAAGCATCTTTCACGCGTCGTGTTTCGTCTTCGTTAAGCTCGATTGCATAACGTTCAACGATACCATTTTTATCCACTAAAGTAGGTAAACTCATCGCACAGTGATTCAAATCATACTCGCCGTGAAGTGGGGCAGTGATAGGTAAGATTGAGCGTTCGTTGAGTAAGAGATGACGGATGAGAGAAGTTGTTGCACGAGAAACTGTACTGCTCGTCCAACCCTTGTTCTTCAAGACATCAAACGCTACTTTATCCACCTGATCTGTAATGGCTTGTTGATCAATCGGTTCAACATTTGCCAATTTCTCATATTCTGCAATAGGCATGCCAAAGATTGTCACTTTACTCCATACAGGCACAGCATTTTTACCATGTTCACCAATCACGAAAGCATTCACAGATTTCGGATCAATTTGGTAATGTTGCGCAATCAATGTTCTAAAACGCGCACTCTCTAACAAAGTACCTGTGCCCATAATCTTCTCTTTCGGATAATCCACGTGATCTTGAGCGAGATACGTCATCGCATCAACTGGATTTGTGATAAAGATGACAAGCGCGCTTTGAGTGACTTGCGCGATACGTTGCATAATATCTGTCACGAGACTTGCGTTATCCTTTGTGAGAGCGACACGGTCTGGCATATTCGGATCCATAGGTGCACTTGCTGAGATAACAATCACATCAGCATCTTGAAGGTCGGCATAATCTCCACGATGGATATCGATGTGATTAACGTTCTCTAACCCCTGCATATGTACATGGTCGAGTGCTTCACCATAAGCGAGATTCTCGTTGCTATCGATTACAGTGATTTCAGAGAATAAATTCTCATATTGAATATCTGTGAGTATTTGGCTTCCTACGTGTCCGATTCCAATAAGACCCAATTTCATATTGCTTCACCTCAAATAATTTGTAGATAAATTAACTTTATCACACTGTAGCTTGAGAAAGCTGAGTTATCGGCTTATAGGTGATGAAATTTTAGATAAAATTAAGGCAGAAGAATATATTTTATCAATTTTGCATAAATATACAAAAGAAGAAATCGTGCTATGATTATAGCGTCATCTAAACGTGACGAATATGTCACGAGGAGGTGAGTTGTTGTGTTTGAAGCAATAATAAATACTATACTAACTACTATCAGTAGTTGTATAATTATTGCGTTTAAGAACTGGTTACAAGAACGCAATAAAAAAGATGACAAATAACCAGCACTAATAAACCCCCATGCTAGGTCAGTAGCATGGGGGTTTGGTGATGCTGTCGTGTTTGAATTACTCTTACATAATACCTTAAAGCAATTAAGAATGCAAGTAAAAAGATGCTATAGATGTATGCATCTGGATAATTATGTAGTGTGTTATAAGTATACATATCTTTAATGTTAAATTTAATTTATTTCTGAAATGTAGATCTTTTCCATTATACACAAATCCCCATGTTATAACCAAAAAATATGGGGATTTGTATGTGACTTATTATAGAGTCGTCTGTCCTTTGCACCATCCTGGTACAAACTATAATAAGCAGTTGTATAGTTATTGCGTTTAAACACTGGTTAGATAAGCGCAATAAAAAAGATGACAAATAACCAACACTACACTCATCTTATACTATTAACATTGCGCGTTAGATAATAATAAGTGTATGAGTTATTTTTATTATACTTCAGTTTAGTACGATAAAGCAATAGAAAAGCGCATTATTTAAAAAAATTATCTAATGCCTTTGGATTTAAGATTTCATGCTAGTTCACTCTATAAAAATTCATACTTCTCGTCCGATGAAACTACTTTAACGCACTCTATACACAAATTAATGATAAATCTTACTTCCTTGTTCTTTAAACTCTTCGGCCTTTTCCTTCATACCTTCTAACTTCTCTTGATGTTCTTCTCTAATATTATGTGAAATCTTCATTGAACAGAATTTAGGTCCACACATACTGCAGAAGTGTGCCACTTTAGCAGCTTCAGCAGGTAAAGTTTGGTCGTGGTATTCTCTAGCTTTTTCAGGATCTAATGAAAGATTAAATTGGTCGATCCATCTGAACTCAAAGCGCGCTTTACTAATCGCATGGTCGCGCTCTTCAGCATTTTTAAGCCCCTTAGCTAAATCAGCCGCATGTGCCGCAATCTTGTAGGTAACAACACCTTCACGCACATCGTCTTTATTCGGCAAACCGAGGTGCTCTTTCGGCGTCACGTAGCATAACATCGCAGTACCATGGCTCGCGATGTTCGCAGCACCAATCGCTGAAGTGATGTGGTCATACGCTGGAGCGATATCTGTCGTTAGCGGGCCTAAAGTGTAGAACGGCGCCTCTTTACAGTAGAAGTCTGCTAAATCTTGGTTCTCCTTAATCTTATGCATTGGAATGTGACCTGGACCTTCAATCATCACTTGCACACCATGGTCCCAAGCGATATCTGTCAGTTCACCTAATGTCTTAAGCTCCGCAATTTGACTCTCGTCATTCGCGTCATAAATCGAACCTGGTCTCAAGCCATCTCCTAGGGACACTGCGATATCGTATTGAGCGAGGATGTCGCATATTTCACTAAAATGCTCGTATAAGAAGCTTTCTTCGTGATGCGCTAAACACCATTGCGCCATGATTGAACCACCACGAGAGACAATACCTGTGAGACGATCGACTGTCATCGGTACGTATTGCAGGCGGACACCCGCGTGGATAGTAAAGTAATCTACGCCTTGTTCAGCTTGTTCGATGAGCGTGTCGCGATAGACTTCCCATGTTAAATCTTCAGCGACACCATCGACTTTTTCTAATGCCTGATAGATAGGTACAGTGCCTACTGGGACAGGTGAGTTGCGTAAAAGATATTCGCGCGTCGCATGAATATTCTTACCTGTAGAAAGATCCATGATCGTATCAGCGCCCCAGTGAATCGCCCACACTAATTTCTCAATCTCTGCTTCGATAGATGAAGAGACAGCAGAGTTTCCGATATTCGCATTAATCTTCACTTGGAAGTTCTTACCGATAATCATCGGTTCAGATTCAGGGTGATTGACGTTATTTGGGATGATTGCACGTCCACGAGCGATTTCTTCACGAACGAACTCCGGTTCGACGTCTTCACGGCAAGCGATAAACTTCATTTCTTTCGTGATGATGCCTTGTTGGGCATAGTACATTTGAGTAACAGGTTTGTCGCTACTAGACTTTCTAGGGTCATACTCAAATGGATGTTCAACTAACTTCTTATGTCCTGCTTTTTTAAAGCCGTTATCAATCGACTGTACACGGCGACCGGTATACGTTTGCGTATCTTGTCGATCTTCAATCCATTGTTCACGCGTCTTAGGGATACCTTTGAAGACGTCGACTTCGTAATCTTTAGAGTGATAAGGTCCTGCAGTATCGTAGACATAGAGTGGTTCATTTGTGCGCGTTTCATTCTCAAAGACTGTTTCTGAGAGGTTTATTTTTCTAAAAGGCACCTTGATATCGCTATCCATACCTTGTCTAAATACGCGTTCACTCGCGGGAAATGCTTTCTGAAGTTCAATATTTTCTTGTTTCATGAAATTAAAGTCCTCCTCCATTAAATTGCGCTAGGAGGGCTTAAGTGGAGAGGTTCAAGAGAAGCGGTTAAGAGAAATCAACTGATAGGCAGGTGAATTGTGGCAGTTAAGAATATAATCAATTTGATTTCTATAATTAAGTAGTAAATATTAAAAAAGCACATCCTTAAGAAGGAATGCGCAAAGAACGACATATAGAGACGTCTCGTGTGTAAGCCATTATCTATTCTGCAAGTGCTTAATAATGATAAATCTCGCACTAATCACGCGTTATCCATATGAAATCCCACGTGGATTGACTTACAAAACGATAGAGTAGAGCAACTAAGCCCTTGTATATTCACTACTCTTCGTACGTTCATTTGCTTCCCTACGCTAGTATTATCTAGTTCAGGTCCAAAGGGTTGAGGAATCCTCCTCTTTCAGCACTTTAAAGCACCCCTAGCAATGTAATATGAAATTACATTTATATCATAGCAATAATTAACAGAAGTTACAAACTTATATTGAATGAATAACTTTACATACTTTTGTAAGTAGCTTTATAAAAAGTAAAAACAATAATACATTAACTTATGAGCGTCTCTTAGAAACATATATTTTCTTCTGATTTAATCTGTATTTTATATTGGAGAGTAAGTGCGTTTACTATTGTTCAAGTAGTAAAATATAATAGTAGAAACTAATACATTATCCCGAAAGAAGGTTTTACCATGTCTCCACAAATAGTAGATATTCATCATCATATTATCCCTCAAATTTATAAACATGCATTGAAGAAGATTGGCGTAACGACAGCAGGTGGTTATCCTATTAAAGATTGGGAGCCTGAAGATAGTCTACGAATGATGGACGAGTTAGGTATTGATGTCGGTGTGACTTCAATTTCAGAGCCAGCGACACTTCCTTTTAAGAAAAAGAAAGCAGCGAAAGTCGCACGTCAAGTCAATGAATACCAAGCTGAACTCAAGGCGAAGTATCCTGGGCGTTTCAAAAGTTTCGCTTTACTCCCTATGCCGCATGTCAAAGAGTCTATCGCGGAAGTGAAATATGCGCTTGAAGAATTAAATTTAGATGGCGTTGGTTTATTGTCTAACTATGGCGATGCGTATTTAGGTGATGATCAGTTCGATTCAGTGATGGCTGAGATTAACCGTCATCAAGGTATCGTCTTTGTACATCCAAGTTCAACGTCAGATAAAGTTGCGAAACCGCAATATGTCTTTGCAGATTTCCTCGAAGAATTTACGTTTAATACGACACGCGCAGCAACGAACCTTGTACTCAGTGGCACGATGGAACGTTATGATCAGTTGAAGTTTATTCTCGCGCATGCAGGTGGAACGTTACCGTATCTGAAATGGCGTATTCATGAGGCGTTAGAGACACAACGCTATATTATGGAAGATCCGAAATCGCGTTTACAGCCGATGATGGGGAGTAAGAAGAAAGATTTAGTGAAGACGGTTATCAAACACCCTGTGAAATATGCGAAGATGTTTAAGCAGTATAAACATGGTCTTGATGACTGGAATACGTTAAACTCAACCGTTTCGGAATACTTTAGTCGATTCTATTACGATACAGCGCTTTCGACAGGGGATGCGACCTTTGCAAGCTTAAAAGAAACGACAGATGTGTCACATGTGCTCTTCGGTTCAGATGCGCATTATGCGCCAGATTCTTGGATAGATAAAATGCAGCAAGATATAAGTCGTACAAATTACTTCACTGAAGAAGAAAAAGAAAGTATATTTAACCGAAATAGCAAACAACTATTCTCATAAAAAAGAAGCTGGATTCCGTTAGTGTTCCCCATGTTAAACGACGTATATTTATACTTAAATCTAACGATAGGGGTAAACGAAATCCAGCTCTTAAATTATTCAGGGTATCGGTCTGATTTACTAATGTTCCCATTCTCATCAAGTAGAGGAGTGAGACCACCACCTGTTGAAACCCAACTTGCTAAATACTGATTTCCAGTCACTTTGTCGGTTAGTATATAAGTTCTAACATTCTTATCACTCGAAGCTTTCTCCGTCACGAAACGGTCTTCATCTTTATCCTTACCAAAAATAGTATTACCTCACTTTCTAAATAATGATTCATACTTTCCATATTGCCTTTCGTCATTCTTTTTATAATCAAAGCATGTAGTATTATTAATACCAGACTAAAGTATGCTAGTAAATGGTGATAGCCAACTAGAGCTACTATAAATATAAGAATTGTTATAAGTGATAAAACATTGCGTCGCGGCCCGCAAATTCGCCTAACCCCCGTATACATATAGAAAAACTGCGCTCTTATTACAGCGCAGTTTTAACAATCACAAATCCTTATTCAATATGGTCTCTATCATCCTCGTGCGTAAAGTTCTTCTTATAATTAACGTAGACTTTAAACAGTTGTAGAAGAACCAAGATTAACGCGAAGAAGGCTAAGACGGAATGATGACCGACTAAAGCCATGATGAGCATGATAATTGCCACAATCAACGTAACAATTGTCGCTAAAGGTGATAGCATACTGTTATCCATTACCTTCAACTCCTTTCGTTAGCGTTCTTAATCTTCTCTGGATCTTTGGCGATATTGAACATAATAGTAGATATTCATGATTAGTCCCACAATACCGACACTCATAACAACGTAGTGGTGATTGATGAAACCACTCACAATCAACGTGATTCCAAGAATCCAGCCTATGATGATTAGTAATAACATCGTGATGTTTGAACGCAAGGATCTTCACTCCATTCTGGGTAGTTGTAGCGTAACATATTTCGAAGTGCCTTAATAACAAAGTCTTTCTCTTTATATTCATTATATACGCTGGGTATAATTAAAGCTAAAATAATTGCGCTACAGCATCCACTAAGCTATAACCACCGAGAAAAGTAATGACTGCAACGACAAGTCCACCAATCACATTCCATTTCCAGTTATTGACATAGTCGCCGAGTAGACGACGGCGATTGACGATAATAAAGATCACAATCGCAACAATCGGCAAGATCATTCCATTTAATGCTTGTGCGACAAGTACCACCTGAAGCGGTTCGAATCCTAAAGCAGAAGAAATAATGCCGACGATGATGATGCATGCAAAGACGGTCTTATATTTCTTGCTCGACATGCCATCTTTCCAACCAAGTAAACTACTAATCGTAGCAGCTGCACCTGTTGGAGAAGCGAGAGCAGAAGAAAGACCTGCGGCAAACAAGCCAATACTCATTGCGTAGGGTGCTGCTTGACCTAAGATAGGTTCTAAAGGTCGAGCGAGCTGGATGACACTCGATACTTCTTCACCTCGAATTAACGTAGCAGCTGAAATTAAGATCGCTGCTGAAATGATTCCACCAATCGTAATTGAAAGAACGGTGTCCCAACGCGCAAAGCGCAGCGCTTTTATACTGTGAAAGCGTTCGTGAACTGCAGTAGAGTGAATAAAGAAATTATAAAGAACTACAGTAGTTCCGATCAAAGCGATAACCGTCAACATAGATCCGTTTGGTACAGTAGGAACCAACGCACCTTTAAATATAGCGCCAACATCAGGCTGCACAAGAATCATCGTTGTAATAAAGATGAGTCCCATGATGACCATCAGTACAATCATGACTTTTTCTAAAAAATCATAATTCCCTAGCACACCAATTAACAAAATAATAATCCCAATAATCGGGGCGACGACATGTTTCGGTAAGTGTAACAAGTAGGCTGCTCCAAGTGACGTCCCAATTAAATCACCGCTAATATAGGCAGCACAACCGAGCGTTACGACGATTAAGATAAACCACACGAGAATGAATTTGCCCACTTTATGTTGAAGTAACGACTGAATGGCTTCCCCAAGTCCTTCGCGTGTTACTAAAGATAGGCGAATAATCATTTCTTGAACGACAATAGTCGCTATTACAGAGAAGACGACTGCCCAAAGTAAACTGTAACCAAAGCCAGCCCCACTTTGTGTCATCGTAGTGACGGTGCCAGGTCCGATAAAGGAAGCGGTGATAATCATACCTGGCCCTAGTGCTTTCAAGATTTGAATCCCTTTAGATAACATACTCCCAACCCCTTGTGCGCATATGAGTTATAGTTAAATGCGCGATGTTTAATTATTGTTCAAATAAGCGACATGACCAGCGAGGACGTACAATACAGCTGTAGAGACGAAGTGTGAAGAGTTCTGATTAGCGTCATTCATTGGATAGACTTCAACGTAATCCATTCCGCATAAACCGAGTTTGCCAAATTCGTGGATGAGCGTGAGTAATTCGAAAGAAGAGAGACCGTTGCCATCTACTGGGCCTCCAGGGTTAAAGGCGAAATCCAAGACATCACTACAAATAGTTAAGTACACCACATCTACATCTTGTTGCGCTTGTTCGTAAATGTATCTAGCGAAAGCCTTTAAATCTTTAGCGGCGCGAATATCATTGATCGTCAGCGTCTTTGCGCCAGCTTCTTCCGCATAGCGACCCGTCTCAGGTTGATTGCGTGGCCCGTGAATACCAGTATGAATAATACTTTCATTACGCACACCTTCAGTCTTATAGAGGTGCATAAAAGGTGTGTTACGCGCGAATTTTTCACCTTCATAATCAGGCATATTATCATAATGTGCATCGAGGTGGATGATGCCGACTTTCTTACCTGTATTCGTCAAAGCTTTCAATATAGGATAGGTCACCCCATGTTCACCGCCGAATCCGACGAGAAACTTACCGCTTTCCCACAAGTTTTGGGTAAAAGTCTCGATGTTGTGATAACTTTCTTCATTATTATGTGCCACGAACGGAACATCTCCAGCATCTCCGAGAGAAAGGTGTTCGCTCACATCAATATGATTGAGTTCTGGTAAATAACAACTATAACGCGCAGAACTCAAACGAATTTGTTTCGGTCCGAGTTCAACGCCTGTATAATCTCCCCAAGTACTTTCACCTTCGAAAGGTGCACCATAGAAGATGACGTCAGTATCTAAAGTTCCAGATTGAACCAAGTTCTTACTATTTAAAAAGCACGGTGTATTACCGTAAATATTATTTTTCATAAACTACCCACTCCTTTATTGTTAGTTATTATATAGTTATCTCTTTGCCTTTTCAAATAAATCTGAAAACTACATAGTGAAATGATTAGTTAATAATTAAGATATTAAGCACTGAGTGAATTAAAGTAAATGGAAGTGGAGGATTCAGAAAGAAATCTTTGTCGCAGAGGTTAGAGGACAGTTATGATAGAGTTAACGCAAGAAAGGGAGTGTACGGATGACGGAAATTTGCCTCGTGAGACATGGTGAAACGGAATGGAATCAACTTGGAAAGCTCCAAGGGCGTACGGATACAGAACTCGATGACAACGGTATTCAGCAAGCGAAAGAATGTGCGAAAGCTTTGAGCGGTCAACAATGGTCAGCTATCGTAACGAGTCCTTTGCGTCGTGCATATCGTACGGCTGAGCTCATCCAAGAACAATTACAGATTCCTCTATTGGAGATGGAGGACTTTATTGAGCGCAGTTTCGGTACAGCAGAGGGGATGACCGTGGAAGAGAGACTAACAGCTTACCCTGATCGAATTTATCCTCAACAGGAAACAGAAGCACATTTGGAGCAGCGTTTACGAGCCGCGTTGAATGAGATTCAAGCGGAATATTCTCATGGTCAGGTGATTGTCGTTTCTCATGGTGCTGTAATTAATTATTTATTGAGAACGATGTGCACGCACGATATGGAAATACCACGCCACAGTTTAGTGAATGGGAGTATGAGTATGATTACTCTCCGCGATGGTGCTTGGCATGTTCAAGACTTTAATATGACGCATCATCTTTCTCATTATAAAGAGATAGGTAAAATGTAAGTGCAGTTCGAGTACATTATATATGTAGGAACGAGTGAAGTTCGTAGATGTTTCGGTAACATCTGCGGACTTTTTTACTGGTAGGAGAGAAAGTGATGGTGTCTGAAGCGGATAAGCGTAACCGGCTTTCTTAATTGGTGAAAGCGTGAGAACATTCTTAAGCGTGAGACGCAATTTCGAATTTCACCGTCACACTTTAAGGCACGCTCAAGCATTTAATCCAAGATGCTCATTAAAAGCATACGAATTCAACGGAAGCAATGGCGTGATAGATATAAATATTACGAAACGAATGCCCGTAATAAGTAGCACGAATTAAACTATAACCCAGTTGTAGCAAAAAAGTTTGAAAAAATTTTGCTTAATTAAGAAGTGCGCTAACTATTTTAAGAGTAAAAATACATCTTTGAAGTAAATAAATACTCGAAAATCAACGGATTGGAATAGTGAGCGTGTAATTTATGACCAAAATGTTACACTTAGGTACGTTTTACGTACATCTAGGCACTCATTTACCACAGTTACGTTCTATCCCTTACACTATAGTTAACAGTTCAGAAGACAACAGAAAGGGGTGAAAATCATGGAAGGTATCGTAAGTTCTATCTCAGACGCAGTAAAAGCAGGTCTTGATAAAGACTGGGCTACAATGGGAACAAGCATCGCTGAAGCAGTAGCTAAAGGCGTTGACTTCATCGCTGGTTTCTTCGGTTAATTCCGAAAGCGTGAAGGAGTTCCAACCATGCTAAGATGGTTGGGTTGGACACTTAAGCAGTCATATCCACCATCTAAGCATTTTTGATTAGTACAATAATAACTTGATTATAAATAAATTAATTTGAAAGGATGAATTATTCATGGAAGGTATCGTAAGTGCAATTTCAGATGCAGTAAAAGCAGGATTAGACAAAGACTGGGCTACAATGGGAACAAGCATTGCAGAAGCTGCAGCTAAAGGTGTAGACTTCATCGCTGGCTTCTTTGGCTAATTTCAAGCTTTTCAATACAATGATTCGATAACTATAATGAAGCGGTGGGACGTGATGTTCCATCGCTTTTTTACATATGTTGCGTAGTTATAGTCTTAAGGGTAGAAACTCAACTTCAATGCTTCCAACACTTTTACATATTATAAAAGCCCCGCCTTAGTTCAATGACCAAGGTGGGGCAAAGTAGTGTATAAGAATATGAAGTTAATAGCTACGTTGTTGTGTAGCCTTTTTACCATGAAGGACAAAGTAAAGAACTGTCGCAAACACGACGAGTATAGCCATAATCACGTAAAGAGAACGGTAACCAGTCAGCGGAATGATCAAGCCAAGTAATACTGGACCGATACCTGCACCGAAGTCTGTGAACATGTAGAATGTAGAAGTGGCTAAACCAATCTTCTTCTTCGGTGATTGTTGAATGGCGATGGCTTGGGCACTAGGAATAATCGTACCGTAGCCTAAACCGATAAAGATGGCTGAAATAAGAAGCAATACAGCACCATGTGACATTGAAAGTATCAAGAATCCGAGTGCGAAACTGATTAGCACAGGATACATAATCTTATTCTCACCATAAGCGTCATAAATTTTACCTGTCACTGGACGTGTCACGAAAGTGGTGATCGCGTAAACCACGAAGAATAAACCAGAGAATGACGCTAAATCAATGAGTTTAGTATAGATACTTAAATAAGAAAGTACACTTGAATAGGCGATACCGATAAAGACGATAACTGTCGCAATCGGTAAGGCTTCTTTCTGAATAAACTTAGCTAAACCACTCGCAGGAGCAGCTTCTTCCGCTACTTCGTCCTCTTCTTTAGGCACTTTGTTGACTGTAAGCGCAAAGAGTAAAGATACGACAATGACGATGAGACAAACTAAGAAGTTAGATTGGAAACCTAAGTTGCCGCTGATTTCAAGTCCGACGAAAGGTCCCACTGCAGCAGCAATCGTTGTACTTAAGGCATAGTAACCAATGCCTTCACCTTTACGCTCTTCTGGAACGATGGTTGAAGATATCGCACCTGTTGCTGTAGATGAAAAGCCAAATGCGACACCGTGAAGTAAACGCACAATCATAATGATGAGTAAACTATTGATTGTGAAGTACAACGCGACGGTAATGATTGAAAAGATAATACCGCCCAAAAGGAAGTACTTCGGTTGAAATAGATCGATAAATCGACCTGCGACTAAACGCCCGAATAACATACCGATAATAAAAATACCTGCCGCTAAACCGCCCATAGATTCAGAAGCATGGTATTGATGAATAGTGAAATCGGTAATGGTCACGATGAGTGTATAATGAATCATATACATTAAAAAATTGACGAAAGTAATAAAGATAAAGTCCTTCGTCCACAATTTATCATACATAATGATACCGCCCTTTTTCCTTTGAAGTTTCAATATATCTATTATAACTTTAGTGTTGCTTATTGTATAATTAGAATTAGTGATTTTAATATAAGTAACACTAATGTAAATAGGAGGCGAAATGAGACGATGAACTTTGAACAAATGCAGTATGTTAAGACGATTTATGAAACAGAATCTATGATTCGCTCAGCAGAATTACTACATATTAGTCAATCGGCTTTAAGTCAATCTTTAGCGAATTTGGAACATGAACTGGGTTATAAAATATTTAAGCGTTCACGTAAAGGAACATATCCTACTGACATGGGTAACACACTACTTCCATATATTCTGGATATTTATGAAGCGCAACAGAAGTTAGAGACGAAAGTGCGAGCGCTAGATTCTAAATTAACTGGAACGCTCAAGATTGCGACGATTCCTACATTATTTCATCAAATCGTTCCACGTGCGCTTTCTGAGTTCAAGAAAGATTATCCACACATCGAAGTTCAAGTAGAGGAGGATGATCGAGATCATATTCTGCAGCGTGTAGAAAACCAAGAAGTAGATATTGGGTTAGTGGCTAAAAGGGAGAGTGAGACCTTTAAATCCACCATCGTTGATAATGACTTGAATTTAGCTACTGATTTCAAACTCATCGTGCCATTGAAATCGAAATTGTCATTTCAAAGTTCCGTTTCCTTACAACAAATTCAAAACTATCCGTTCGTCTTGTTTGATCGCAATCTTTATCAACACAGTATTAAGCAGTTTGAAGCGCAACATGGACGTCTTCAAATCGTCTTTCGCACGAACAACCCTGGTGTGTTAATACGGACGGTTTCCGAAGGGTTAGGTCTGAGTATTATTTCCAGTCTTATGTTAGAGAACGATCCCTTTGTTGAACAAGATTTAATTGATGTAGTTCCGATGGGCGAACCTTTCAATTATCACGTGTTCTTTACAGCGCTAACACATGCCAATCAGCCTAACGACGCAATTGTAAAGACCTTTATTCAGTATTTAAGACAGTGAGGGTAAGAAGGGCGTAGTTTGAACTATAGTTCGATATGCGTCTGTTTAAACTGAACCTCAGTATGCTACGGATCCGGCTTGAGTATGTGCCAGACAAAAAAGCGACGAGTACCCCGACTATCTGCTTCACGAGGCGCCCGCCATCCTCAAATTACTGAATCTTATGCAAGAAATTCTGGAAATGCACTAAACTATCCAACTGGCGATTACATTTTAGACTGTCATGACAGATGTAGTCGCCTTTCTTCGTATAACGACCATCGCTAGACTGATTCGTCTTACGCATAAAGAGCGACACGTTCGATTCCTTATTACAAATTGAACAGAAACCTTTAACCACTTGTGGTGAAATATCCCCATAGAAACCTTGAAGTTTACCATTTTTATCATAATAGATTATATATTTACGTTGCGAAGCGATATCCGTCCAACCAATATACGTGCTATCGTACAGCACCTCGTCGCTGATCTTCGGCGTCTTCAATTTCTTCACTTTGCGAAAGACCTTTTTAACCTGTTGAGGACTAGGGTGAGTAAAAGGTTTCACGTAGGGCTTCATCTCTGCAAGCAACTTCTCAGCTTTGTAAGTGGAGAGGTCGAGCGTCATGAGTTGGTCAACCCACTTCTCAAGTTCTAACGTTTTCTTTGGAAATAGTGACAGAATATGATCTTGCGTCTCGCTTTGAATAAGACTAATCGTACGTGTATCATTGACCGATTTATAAACGTTAATCAGACGAGCCACGCGATGTTCAATGTCGTGAAATTGATGCGGATAAAGTAAAGACATACGTTTCACCCTTTCTGTTAAAAGTATAGAGATTAATATACGCGCATAAATATTTATAATCATGAGTTATTGTTAATCGAAATCGTGTATCATCACATGAATTTTAGTGTAACATATCAAGGCTTATCGGGGATATAGACGCATTTTAGTAACACAGAACAGGTCATGTATGTACGCTCTATGTATACAAGAAAGCGTTTTTATATTATAATGAAGTTGTTAATAAAAGTTTTGTTCACACCGAGAATACACTACGACGATTGTAATACACACAAGGGGAGAGATATTGATGAAGAAGATTATTATCACAGGTGCCTTAGGACAAATTGGTACTGAGCTCGTAGTTAAATGTAGAGAACTTTATGGAACAGATAACGTATTAGCAACAGACATCAACGAGCCTGAAGAAGGTTCTGAAGTAGCGAAAGGACCTTTCCAAATCCTTGATGTTACAGATAGAGAGAAAATGTTTAAGACAGTTGAAGAATTTGGTGCGGACACAATGATGCACATGGCTGCGTTATTGTCTGCAGTTGCAGAGAAACGCCCAATGTTCGCTTGGGACTTAAACATGGGTGGTTTAATGAACGCTTTAGAAACAGCACGTGAATATGACTTACAATTCTTCACACCAAGCTCTATCGGTTCATTCGGTAACTCCACACCTAAAGTGAACACACCACAAGTAACAATTCAAAGACCTTCAACAATGTACGGTGTCAACAAAGTTGCAGGTGAATTGTTATGCCAATACTACTTTGAAAAATTCGGTGTCGATACACGTAGCGTAAGATTCCCAGGACTTATTTCTTACGTTAAAGAACCAGGTGGCGGTACTACAGACTACGCCGTTGAAATTTACTTCCAAGCTGTGCGCGAAGGTAAATATGCAAGCTTCATCGACAAAGGCACATACATGGACATGATGTTCATGGACGACGCTATCAATGCGATTATCAAATTAATGGAAGCTGACGGCGGCAAACTTATTCACCGCAACGCTTATAACTTAAGCGGTATGAGTATTGAACCAGAAATGGTTAAAGAAGCAATTCAAGAATATTATCCTGACTTCGAATTAACTTATGATGTAGACCCAGACCGTCAAGGCATCGCAGACACTTGGCCAGACAACTTAGATGTGAGCTGTGCACGTGCAGAATGGGGCTTCAATCCTGAGTTCGACTTAGATCGCATGACTAAGACTATGTTAGACGCGATTGAAAAACAAGAAGGCAAACAAAAATAATACTATATAATAGAAGAAACTGAGCACATCAACGGGATGAATAGAGACGAAGGTGTACGTCGTGATCATCTCGACGTGCTCAGTTTTTTTAATAATAGTCACCATAGTCAAATTTATTTGAAATTTTTAGAAAATTATTGAACGGCTCAATGCCGATTGATATAATATGAGATAAAGATGATTAAATTAATAGGGGGAACGCATCATGTCAAATAAAATTGAATTTGTGAAACGTGAACAACTTAAAGAAAAGCCAGATCCAAAGAACTTAGGTTTCGGACAGCACTTCACAGACTATATGCTAAGCTATGATTATGATAAAGATAAAGGTTGGCATGATCTGAAGATTGTACCTTATGGACCAATCGAGATTTCTCCGGCAGCTCAAGGTATACACTATGGTCAATCTGTATTTGAAGGATTAAAAGCTTACAAACATGGTGACGATATCGTATTATTCCGTCCAGATCAGAATTTCAAACGTATTAACAACTCTTTAGAACGTATTAACATGCCTAAGATTGACGAAGAAGAATTATTAGAAGGATTGAAACAACTCGTTGATGTTGAACGTGATTGGGTACCAGAAGGCGAAGGACAATCACTTTATATTCGTCCAGTTGTGTTTGCAACAGAAGGTACTTTAGGCGTTCACGCATCTCATAACTATAAATTACTCATTATCTTATCACCATCTGGTTCATACTATGGTGGAGGTTCACTCAGCCCAACTAAGATTTACGTAGAAGACGAATATGTACGTGCAGTACGAGGCGGAACAGGTTTCGCGAAGACTGCAGGTAACTATGCAGCAAGTTTACTCGCTCAAACACAAGCGAACAAAGAAGGTTGGGACCAAGTCCTTTGGTTAGATGGTGTTGAACGTAAATATGTTGAAGAAGTAGGTAGTATGAACATCTTCTTCGTTATCAATGGTAAACTCGTTACACCGAAATTAGACGGTAGTATCTTACCAGGTATTACACGTAAGTCTATCATCGAATTAGCTAAGAAATTAGGCTACGAAGTTGAAGAACGTCATGTAGCGATTGACGAACTCATCGAACTTCACGACAAAGGTGAATTAGAAGAAGTCTTCGGTGCAGGTACAGCTGCTGTTATTTCACCAGTAGGTAAGTTAAAATACGAAGATCGTGAAATCACTATTAACAACTTCGAAACAGGCGAAATGACTCAAAAACTTTATGACCACTACGTAGGTATTCAAAGTGGTAAGATTGAAGATCCAAACGGTTGGAGAGTCGTTGTACCTAAATACTAAGTTCATTTTGGTGAAATTGTTAAATATTGAATGTTGGTATAAAGGATGCCCCTCACTTTTCAGTATTTGCTGGAGAGTGAGGGGTGTTTGATATCGGTGGGAAATAAAATTTAAATAATATTTAAAGTAGGCGTGGTGAGAAGAAAGTGGTATATTAAAGGTATAACTAAGTGAAAATGATACAAAGTATATCATAAATGAGGATAAATCATGATAAAACGTATATATTTAGAAAATTACAAGTCTTTCAAGCATATTGATGTTGATTTTTTAAGCCCTAAAAAGAGCAACAACATCAACTTAATTTATGGTGAAAACGGTTCTGGGAAGTCTAATATCATCAGTGTATTTAGTTTTATTGTCCATTTACAAGATACCATCATAAGTAATGAGAGATTATTACAGTTTATTGATGAAATGGGGGTTGAAGTCGATCCACGTCGACTCTTAAAGCACTTACCATTTTCAAAAATAACTAATACTATAGAACTCATGGATTCTGAAAACATTGCTTATAGAGGAAATAATGAAAACACTAAAATTGTCTTGGAATTACTAATCAATAATAGAGTAGCTGAATATAGTTTAGTATTAAATGCGTCACAAGGTGTTATTGAAGAAAAGTTATTTTACCTAATTGAGAAAAAGAGAGGAACATTATATCACTTTAAAATAGATGAGAAAGGAGAACCGTTAATACGGCTTTCACCTCATCTTCTGAAAGACGGAGAAGCCAAACAATTAATTGTAAGTGAAATTAAGAAATACTGGGGTAAACATACTTTCTTAGCTATAACAAAATATGCCATGCTAAGTCACCATACTAATTCATCTTATATTAATCGAGCGATTAATAATAATATGAAACTTGTCTTAAATGAAATTGATAACTTGAGTGTAGATTATAAAGGAAATGAATTTAGAATTATTAGAGGAGAGAGCTTAAATCAAATACAAACACATCGTTTAGAATATGGCCAGATTAAGCACAACCAATTTAATGAGAAGAACTTTAAATTGACAGAACATATTCTGAATTATATCTTTACTTCTTTATATACTGATATTAATAAAGTTTATTATCAATTTAAAGAATTAGAAAATACAGAGATAGAGTATGAATTGTATGTAGTAAAGAAATTATATGGTGAATTAGTACCTATTCCGTTCAAAATTGAATCTGCAGGTACTACTCATTTACTACATCTCGTTCCTATGATTATTTCATTAGCTCAAGGTAAGACGGTAGTTGTGGACGAAATCGATTATGAAATCCATGATTTATTAATGAAGGCGTTAATTGAAAGTATATTAGATATAAAATGTGGCCAACTCATAGCTACTACTCATAATACAATGCTATTGCAAAATATTGATAAGAAAAATGTCTATATTATTGATTTAGATAGTGAAGCGAATAAGCAAGTTATTAATTTAGGGGCGACTTCTAAACGTATTCAACCTAATCATAGTATATATAGTCAATATCTGCAGGGACATTTTGGTGGAGTGCCATTTATAGATGATATCGATTTAGAATATATTCAAGAGCTTATTGAAGAAGGTGAATATAATTTAGATGAAAAATAATGAACCTCTTCTACTATCATTTTACAAGGCACGAAATTTGCACTAAGCTAAAGTTGATATAGTACAAACTACACTTCTAGGGAGAGAAAGAGATGACTAGAAATGTAATTGAATGGATTATAGCTATCGTGGTGGGCGTCGTTATCGCAATCTTAATCAGTAAGTTTGTGGTAACGAAATATAATGTCCATGGTTCCTCGATGTATCCGACGTTTAAAGATGGAGATAAACTCATCATCAATCGGATGTCGAAGAACTTGAATACAGTGAAACGCGGTGACGTGGTAATCTTCCACGCGACGCAAAAACGCGATTATATTAAGCGACTCATTGGTAAGCCTGGAGATTCTGTCCGCTATAAGAAAGACCAACTTTACATCAATGGTCATAAAGTGAAGGAGCCTTACTTGAAGTCGAATAAAGAAGCGACGACACAACGTTATCTGACTGAAGATACGGATGTGTCGAAGATGAAACATTCAGGCGGTAAGAAACGAGTACCTAAAGGCAAGTATCTCGTGCTCGGTGACAACCGCGAAGTCAGTATCGATAGTCGTCGAGAACTTGGTCTAGTGAATAAAGATCGAATGGTCGGTAAGACCATGGTGCGTTGGGCGCCATTGAGTGAAATGCGCTTTAAGTTCTACCCTCATAGCTTTGATGAGGTCAATTAATCATAATAGTGCCTTAGCGTTAATTTACTACAAGAATGAGAAGAATTAAGCGTGAGTACGGCGTTAATTAATTTTTGAAACGAAGCTAGTTAATCGCTTATGAGGACAAGGTGAGTTAGTGACTTTCGCGAGTACTGTTGATTGGTTTGACTAGGATAGTTAGTTGCTAGAACAAAACTCATTCAATTTAATAATGAAGAAACGAAGCTCTAAGATATGTAATTAGTGTATGGCAAAGGCAGCGTAACTCAGTTAGTGCGCGGTTTAGCACATTTACATAATCTTAGAGCTTTTTTACTATTTAAATTAAATAATATTGATATAATAAGAGTAAGTAAGATTCAATTTGGAGTGCATAGTGATGATTCAATGGATATTGTTTGATAAAGATGGTACGCTCATTTATTTTGACCAAAGCTGGACGCGCATCGGTATTCAACTCGTAGATGATTTTATAGAACGTTATCGTGAGTCGATTGCAGATGTCGAGCAAGCTTACAAAGATTTAGGTGTTGTCGATAGAGACATCCTACCTGGGACGGTCATGGCTTCAGGCTCATTAGAAGAGATGATTACTCATTTTAACCAAATCGCTAACCGCGATGTTTCAGATTGGGTGAAAGAACGTAGCCAGACACTGATCGATCAACGTGAGCCGGACAATGAGTGGGTTGACGGCGTTTACGAAATGCTTGAAACACTGCAGCAACGTGGGTATAAGCTCGCGATCGTGACGAGCGACACACGTAAAGGTACGGAGCAATTCCTAGAAGCGACGGATTCCGAACATCTCTTCGACGTGATTATTTCTACAGAGGCGCATGCAGTAGAGAAACCGAATCCTGAGGTCTTGAAGCCGTTGTTTGAGCAATACGAGGTCCAACCGGAAGAAATCATGATGGTCGGTGACACGCCAAACGATATTCAAACAGCAGTGAACACGCAACTAGGCTATAGTGTAGCTGTGTTAACAGGTGTTGGAGAGAAAGAGAGTTTCACCCATGCAGACCGTGTTGTAGACGATGCCACTGCAGTTCTTGATATATTAAATGACATATAATTTGAGGTGATGACGATGATCATTGATGGTCTTTACGCTGAGTATCACGGATTAACGTTCAAAGTAGTGAAACCTATGGGCAACGAACTCTTGCTTGTTACTGAAGAAGATTATGCTGAGGATTTAGGATTTACAGCAGATATATCGGATGCGTCTTCTCACACGCTTTATTTTAAAACGGTAGCGAAGGATGATGTCGATCGTCTCTACGACTTGACGCATGAAGCGAGATACGAAGGTTCAATCTTTGATTTGTTTCAAGATGACGAAGGTTACAACTATATTGGTACCGATAATCAAGATAAAGCGTTGTCCTTTGGCTTGGAGCCGGTCAAAGATTTGCCCGTTGATGGGTATTATAGTAAAAGGGTTACAGACGACGAAATTGAGAAGATCGTTTATCGTAAAGATGTAGAGTAAGATGAAGAAGCGGTATGAAGGTGCGCATTGTGCTAGAGCGATGTTGCGTTAGTCAGATGATGAGGTTTGTTTCTTATGCTAGATGTAAGAGGCAAACCTCTTTATTGTTTTTGAGCGATAGAGAAGGCTTATGAGACGCTTACATATGAGACATTTTTGAAGGTAAGTAGAGCGATATTAATGACACTTTCCAATGATAACGAAGCGATGTAAATGCAGTATAAGTTAGTTCTTTTGAGTTATTGCTCAGATATGCTACCTAGATTATGAGACACTATTTTCTATAATTAATAATGTATAGAATACCGTGAATTAAAGATTGTATTTAGCTACTTTATCTAGTATAATTGATAACGATTATCAATGGAGGGTTTGTATTGAAGTACGTATTAATTACAATTGGGGTGTTGTTCACGATAATTGGCTTTATCGGAGCCGTAGTGCCTTTACTACCGACGACGCCTTTCTTGTTGGTAGCTGTGATTTGCTTTTCAAACAGCTCAGATAGATTTAAGAATTGGTTAGTGAATACTAAGATTTATATTAACTTTGTGGAAAGTTTCAAGAATGAGAGAGGCTATACTTTGAAGAATAAGTTCAAGTTACTAGCTAGTCT
Source organism: Staphylococcus sp. HMSC071G07 (assembly GCF_001811435.1). Classification (NCBI taxonomy): domain Bacteria; kingdom Bacillati; phylum Bacillota; class Bacilli; order Caryophanales; family Staphylococcaceae; genus Staphylococcus; species Staphylococcus sp. HMSC071G07. Next base: position 622,252 of record NZ_KV804768.1, on the reverse strand, counting down.
CTACATCGTGGTAGGATTCTCAATTTATATGATTGATCATACTTGGATTAGAGCAGGTTTAGTCGTTATGGTGCTTATTCAAACGATTGTGCTATTCACTTTTGTAAAAACACTTCCACAAGAAGCGAAGGAGAGATAACATCATGTTTATGGCTGAGAATTGTTTAACTTTAGAAAAAGGTAGCGCAGATGAAACAGTTAAGCGTTTCTATAATCGACAAGGTATCGAGAATATTCAAGGATTCCAAGATATGTTCGTCACGACCACGAATAATTTGGAAGACTTTGATGAAGTCAAGATCTTAACGATATGGGAGTCTGAACAGTCATTTAAAGATTGGTTGCAATCAGATGAGTTTAAGGAAGCACATAAAAATGTGAAACAACATAAAGAAGATAGTGCGAGTCCGATATTGAAAAACAGTGTTTCTACTTATTCTATCGCATATCACTATGGTAAGAATGCATAAATTGAATATAAAGTGATTGAAAGGCTTGTTTCCTAATGTTTGAGGAGATGAGCTTTTTTAGCGTGTTGGGATTAGAGTAAATACCTTTTACAAATAGAAAGCCGCTAAGCTAGACTCTTTGTCTAACTTAGCGACTTTATTAGCAGTGCGTAAAGTATATTCGATAGAATGTAGCGATTTATACCTTGGAATTGTTATTATTTTTCAGTGTTACGTCTTCTGAATAATAATGCAAGACCTGCAATTAACATTGCTGAAGAAGTAGCAAGTGGTACAGTCATGTCAGAACCACCAGATTCAGGTAATTCATCTGCTTCATTATCTTCTTTAGATTGAGTACCTTGGTCTTCGCCTTGTTCAGAAGTACCTTGTGATTCTTCGCCTTCTGCCATACCATTGTCAGTCATACCATTTGTGCCTTGAGCGTCCATAGCGCCTTCTTCGCCCATAGCACCTTCGTTAGTCATAGCGTTTGCAGTGCTTTGTTGAACAACATTACCTTGAGCATCAGTAACAGTCGTATTACCTTGAGCGTCAGTATAAGTAGTGTTACCTTCTACGTCAGTATAAGTAGTATTACCTTCTACATCAGTAACAGTAGTATTACCTTCAGCATCAGTAGTTGCATCGTTTGAACCATTAGATGCATCAGTACCTTGGTTATCTTCTGTAGCTGGTTCGTCAGCTAAAGGATCTTGGCTTTGGTCGCCAGGAGTAGGGTCTACTTCTTCGCTACCGTCAGCTAAAGGATCTTGACTTTGGTCACCAGGAGTAGGATCTTCTTCATTATTACCACCATACTCTAAAGGACTAGTACCTTGGTCACCAGGAGTAGGGTTCATTTCATGACTACCGTCATACTCTAAAGGACTAGTACCTTGGTCGCCAGGAGTAGGGTTCATTTCATGATTGCCATCATATTCTAAAGGACTAGTACCTTGATCACCAGCTGTTGGATTAGATTCATTGCTAGTGTCATATAATGGATCCATGTTTTGGTTACCTGGAGTAGGTTCCATTTCATTCTTACCATCATAAGTGTTAGTGATTGTGTTTGGATCTTTATTGTCGATTTCTGCATTATGTTCACTTGTTGGTGCGTAAGGATCTACACCATCTGATGAAGTGTTTCCGTTGTTTGCAGGTGTTGTTGCGGCTGGAAGAGAACCATCAGCGCCTGGGTTATCTTGATCGACTACGAGGTCAGTATCTTCTGTGTCAGTTTCTGCTGCATCTGCAGAGTGGCTAACGCCTAAGAATAGTAGAGATGTTAAAAGGGCTGAGCCCACACCTACTGAGAACTTTCTAATTCCAAATTTGTCTTTCTTAGTGAATTGATTATTGTTCATCATTTCATCCCCTTTATAAATAAGAAGTATTTAATTAACAATCCCAAATAGTAAATAAACCTTAAACTATTATCTATTTGTAATTCCCATCATAGCACTAGATATAAATATATTTATATGCTTTATATACTTAATTATTTACGCATATTTTCTAGTAGTATTTAAAATGTAAGTCAACTATCTGAAAAATCATCGATTATTTACAATATCGCCATATATTTTCAATACAGTGAAAAAGCACTCAAAAAGTTGACTTTCTATTATATTTATGTCGCTTTAATAGAAAAATATTTATTTGGTAAATGATACTTTATATCTGTACAAATAGTAAAAAAACAAGATAAAATTTTGTAAGGTTAGTTACAAAATTATAAGGTATCTACACTAAGATGAAAATAATTGAAACAATGGAATACAACACTTTTTAAGGAAGTTGTTGTATTAAGGGAATATGTGGAGGGGATGACGTGTTTCCGTCAATTTATTACTTACCGGAAGCAATGCAACAACCTCAGCGATGCTACGATGGTATGATGATTGTCACAGCTATCAAAGGGAGTTTGAATATTCAGGTTGAGGGAGAAACGCTGAATAATTTAGCTATCCATGTCGTCAACGAGGGAGAGTTATTTAAAGTGAACAGTAGTGGAATTATTATATTCTATATACCGAGTCACTATTGGAGCATAAGAGAACAATCGATCTTTGATGCTCATTACACTATTGAATCCCAACACCAAGAGGGATTAATTACAGATTTAAATACTTTATTCAATCATTTGCGTGATCAAGCGAAAGCGTTAGACATAGATGCGTTGGTAGGCCAGATTATGAAACGACTGACATTAATTGAAACACCTACATATCAACATTCGAATGATTTAATCACCCGTATATTGAATTATGTGAAAGAGAATTTGCATCATAAGATTACGTTAGATGAATTGGGGCAACAATTTTACGTTTCACCGTCGTATGTCTCCAATTTGTTTAAAAGACATTTAGCTATCAAATTTAATGAGTATGTCAGTTCGTTACGTGTAGCTAAGACGATAGAAGATCTTGTCGTTGAACACTATAGCGTCGAACAAATAGCGAATCGCTGGGGTTATTCGAGCGCGACGAAATACATTACGCATTTTAAGACCTATATGCATACGACACCTAAAAAGTACACTATGAAAGAATCGACAGCGCATCAGTTCAAGATTCCGCATGCGATTGAAGATTTGCGAATCATTAACAATCTGAAGTTTCGAAGAGCGAAGCAGACACATCAACAAAGTATTGTGATAGATGATGATTGTATCGATGACGACCATTTATCTTACTTTAACTTGATTAATATTGGTGGCTTTGACGACCTGGATGGCATATTGGATGAACAGATTTATACGTATAAGAATTATACGGCGCATCGATTATCTGCTTTCGTCTACATTAGTCAAACAGCGCCTAACGCGCAACGTATGATACAAGGGATTAAGCGTTTGTTGAAGGGTAAAGTACCTTTCGCTCTGCATATTGAGAGCGTAGAGGAATACCGTATCGTGGAGGAGACGATTAGAGACTTTAGAATTCTAGAGCTTGAGACGACTTCAGGAGATAGTTTGAAGTCACTTAAGGTGTTACTGTTGCTAGATTGGAAGTTGAAATATTTAGATTCCATCGAGCAATTTAATTCAGAAATATTCGGTATTCAAATATTGACTGCCATTGATTTAACAGATGTCTATCTTTTTGGTCATCAACAACAATTAAAACAACTTTCTTGCTTGAAGACAGATTACTACACATTGGATTTAAAACGTTTAAATAAGAAACAAATCATTACTGAAACGGAATCTTTAGCATTTTTAAACCACCTCAAACAATTCCTCAGTTCGATTGAGCTTCCTAAAAGTATTATCTTTCTGAATCAAGAAGCGATTAAGCACGAGAAAGTGAATGCGATTGCAAATTATATACAAAAGGTCGTTGCATTAAGACAGCATCTTGCAGGGGTGAGTGTCTATTTCTCTTATCGACAAGAGAATCAAAGCGATCTGGCCATATTTAATGATTACGAGACGAAGACGGTGTATACGTTTATGAGTTATATGCTCGCTAACTTCAGAGAAACAGCGAGTTATTATGGAGATCATTATATCCTAACGAAGAAGAACTATGCTTATAACATTCTGTTGTATAATCCTTCTCCGGTGTCTACATCTGCTTCTAGTTATGATGAAACGTTATACGCTTTGCATATGAGTGATGCAGCACAACAGCAGAGCTATATCGTGTCTACTGAGACGATTACGGATGTAGAGAAAGGCTGCTTAAACTCGATTATTTCGGATAATATCTCGTCAGGCCAGCAACTTCCGACGCATTTAAAGTATAAATTGAACAAGTACAATAGACCGAAACTGACGGTGGACTCTCACGACTTTCAACATGAACCTTATATGGTTAAAGCGAAAGCCAATGCAGTGACCTTAGTCACCATTTATTTGTAGTTTGCTTTTTGTGTAGTTGGGAAAATGAGCAGGTAAGTGAGAGTATTGAAAGCACGTCACTATGAAAATGGAAAAGAGATGAATATCGAAAAATATTCACTTTTTCGGTGAAACTTATAGTATGATATAAAGTGTAGTACTATACCAGACAACAAACATCAGAAAGAAGGTAACTTGCATGAAGAGAATTACTTTATTGATATTAGGTTTAATTACATTGAGTTCAGCTTGGTCTACACTGAAGATGATCGCAGCTTTATTTATCACGAAACATGCGATAACGGTAAGTTATTCACCTCTACCATTTTCATTGGATAACCCACATAAGTTGATTATCTTTGTGTCGATTATCATTTATATTATTTTAACGTTAATTTTAGCTGCAGTGACAGCACATTATGCGAAAAGTAGACGTTAAATGTGTAGGAAAGTAATAAATTATGGTAGTATTTTTGATCAATTTACTACCGCATTATTACAAACAAGCCCATTTCTATTCAAAGGTGATAGAAATGGGCTTGTTGATGTTGAACTTTCCTTTTACCTAACACAAAAGTCATAGATTAGCGAGGATCAACTTGGCGATGGGTATCAATCACGTGTTTAATCTTCTTAATGACAGGGTCTAATGACGCGGGATCTTCAAATAAATCATACTCATTAATATTCACGCGAACGACTGGGCATGCCTTGAAGTTATCAATCCATGCTTCGTAACGGTCGTAAAGTTTCTTCCAATACTCAGGGTCTGTGTTGATTTCCATATCGCGACCGCGACGACGAATGCGCTCAATCACCTCATCGTAATCACATTCGAGGAAGATGAGAACATCTGGTTGCGGGAAGTACGGCGTCATCACCATCGCGTCAAAGAGTTCGGAATAAGTGTTGTAGTCCGCTTGGCTCATCGTACCTTGCTCCTCATGCATCTTCGCGAAGATGTCCACATCCTCGTAAATTGAGCGGTCTTGGACGAAACCGCCACCGTATTCAAACATGCGTTTCTGCTCTTTGAAACGTTCTGCTAGGAAATAAATTTGCAGGTGAAAGCTCCAACGTTCAAAGTCCTTGTAGAAATCATCGAGATAGGGATTGTGCTCGACGTTCTCGAAAGAAGTGCGGAAATTTAAACGGTCAGCTAGGCCTTGTGTAAGTGTAGACTTCCCTACACCCACCGTTCCCGCTATCGTAATTACTGCATCTTGAGGAATACCGTAGTCATTCATCAATGTGTGCCTCCAATCATCGGTTCAAGTAAGTTTAAAATGTAAGAATAATCTTCTTCATTATTCACGAAATCGAGATGTGTTGTATCTATATAAATGACATTGACGCCATTTTGTTCTAAAGAAGTATAGAATCTGCGATAATCACTTTTCAACTGAGTGAGATAGTCATCTTCTATTTGGGTTTCGAAACTGCGATTACGATGTCTAATACGCGCTTTGAGTACTGCAAGATCTGCATCTAGAAAGATGACAGTATCTGGCATGATTAAGTCTTCTGTGAGTATATCGTAGATTCTTGAGAATTTATCAAATTCGGTTGCCGTTAACGTATTATGCGCAAAGATTTTATTTTTATAAATGTGATAATCGCTCACAACGTTGTTCTCGCTCTTGGCAAGGTCTTGAAATTGTTTGTAGCGATTACAAAGAAAGAACATTTCAGTTTGAAAGCTCCACTTAGAAATATCATCGTAGAAATCTGAGAGGAAAGGATTGTCGTCAACGATTTCTTGTTCTTCTTGATAACCAAGGGTTTGGCTCAGTTTGTGTGCTAAAGAGGATTTCCCTACACCAATGGGTCCTTCGATAGCTATAAAAGTCTTTTTCATCTTTATCGCTCCAATGCTAAAATAGACAGTAGTTATTTTATCACATCAGAGGTGAATCAGACAGATGACGTTAGATGAATATTATATGACGCTGGCGATTGAAGAGGCGAAAAAGGCAGAACGTATTGGAGAGGTCCCAATAGGCGCGGTCATTGTCTATCAAGATACTGTCATCGCACGTGCGCATAATTTGCGTGAATCAAGTCAAGATCCTACTGCGCATGCCGAACATCTTGCTATTACACGGGCTGCGGAGGTCATGGGAAGTTGGCGCCTAGAGGATTGTCAGTTATATATCACGTTGGAACCGTGTGTGATGTGTTCAGGTGCTATCGTGATGAGCCGTATTCCGACCGTGGTCTATGGCGCTACCGATCCGAAAGGCGGATGTGCTGGAAGCCTGATGAATTTAGTTCAGGAACCGCGTTTTAACCACCGTGTAGAACTACGTACAGGTGTACTAGAAGGTCAATGCGGTGAGTTGTTGCGTCAGTTCTTTCGTCAGATGAGACAGCGTAAAAAGTCAGTGAAAATCATACGAACAGACGAGCATACATAACGACGTTTAAATGGTAGAATGAGAATATGCTGCTTAAATGTGACAACTATTTAACATCTTGATCATATAAACGGCGTAATCTTAAAGAGAGAGGAACGAAGAGATAGAATGATTAAGCTCATAGCATCAGATATGGATGGTACTTTGTTAAATGCATCACATGAAATATCGGAGAAGAATGCCGAAGCAATTCGCTATGCGCAGTCTTTGGGCATCACTGTCATTATTGCGACCGGCCGTGCTTTCTATGAAGCGAGCACACCTGTAGAGCATAGCGGTTTGAAGGTCCCTTACATTTGTTTGAACGGGGCAGAAGTACGCGATGAATCTTTTAACATTATCAGCACTTCTAATCTCAATCATGAGTTAGTGCAACGTATTACGACTGAACTCGATAATGAAGATGTGTATTATCAAATTTACACGAATAGAGGGATTTATACTGAGAATCCTGATCGAGATTTAGAGATTTACGTAGATATTGCTGAACGCGCGGGTCAACAAGCCGATGTTGAGAAGATTAAGCATGCGATTCAAGATCGTATTGACAATGGTTCGCTGAAAGTCGTAGAAGATTACAGTAAGATTGAGTCTGTGCCAGGCGAATTGATCATGAAGGTACTCGCGTTTGATAGTGATTTAGAAAAGATTGATCGTGTAAGTAAGCGTTTATCTGAATCGAATCATTTGGCTATTTCGTCCTCATCTCGAGGTAATATTGAGATTACGCATAGTGACGCTCAGAAAGGAATTGCACTAGAAAGCATTGCTGAGAAACTGGGCGTGGATATGGATGAAGTCATGGCAATCGGTGATAACTTGAATGACGTTTCAATGTTATCACGCGTAGGTTATCCTGTGGCGATGGAGAACGCGACAGACGAAGTGAAAGCTGTGGCAAACTATATCACAGAATCGAACGAACAAGATGGCGTAGGTAACGCGATTATCAAATATTTAGATGAACACAATTACGAGTAATATGAGGTGATTATAGATGAAAGGATTAATTATCGTAGGAAGTGCAAAAGTCGGTTCACATACCGCTGCTTTAGCTAAATACTTAAAAGGACAATTTGAAGATCATGAATTTGATGTGGAAATCTTTGATTTAGCAGATCGTCCAATTCATCAACTTGATGTTTCAGGGGCTTCTGAACCATCAGAAACATATAAAGCAAACATGAAAGATTTACAGACGAAAGCACGTGAAGCGGACTTCTTTGTACTTGGCAGTCCAAACTATCATGGTTCTTACTCTGGTATATTGAAAAACGCGTTAGACCACTTAACGATGGATGACTTCAAGATGAAACCTGTAGGCCTCGTAGGTAATAGTGGAGGTATAGTGAGTGCAGAACCACTTTCTCATTTAAGATTGATCGTGCGTACGTTATTAGGTATTGCAGTGCCAACACAAATTGCGACACATGATTCTGATTATAACAAGCTTGATGATGGTACGTATTATCTTGCGAATGAAGAATTCCAACTTCGTGCGCGTTTATTTGTTGATCAAATCGTGTCGTTTGCGAAGAATAGTCCTTATGAACACTTGAAATAAAGTGAGATGTGTAAGTGGGAGTTTGGAGTTTCTAACTCAGTTCAAGTAAATATGTAATAATAGAAACCGATCCACAGGGAATGCGAGAGTGGATCGGTTTTTATTCGTGTAGTGTTTATGATTAGTGTTGATTTCAAGTGATGACGCTCGTCACCTTAGGTTGGAGGCTAAATCATCATTAGATTTAGATTTCTGTATCTACGATAAGTGAAACGATGTTGTGATATTCTGCAAGTGCCTCTGCTACTTTAGTTAAATTGATATCGTACAAGAAGATGCGGCGTTCATCTTTCGTATCTCTTTGTTTTTTGAAATATCCCTTTTTAATCAAGTCATTGAGTTGTGCTGAAATTGGTGCATTGCCGTTATGCAAATGCTTTTTTAGCTCGATAACATCTAATTTTTCAGAGTTGAGCTCATGAATTTTTTGTAATAAGATGACCTCAGTGAGCGACAACTTTAAAATATTTTTGATTTCCTTTTTAATGGTATTACGCTTTTCCTCGTAAACGATCATGTCCATTTCATTCACCTCAAATAGTATTTAAAATGTTAAACAATTCCCCAATTTGTAAAGCCTATGCGTGTGATAGACGTATGTAGTAGCGATTAATTATTCATATATTGTCATTAATCATTTTGACCATAAAATCATTGTGAGACTAAAATTATTTTAATAAGTAAGAATTTTCTAAAGAATTAACTGCTAAAATGATCCCCAAAATCACTTTGTGCATATGAGTGAAAAGTCTGTAATTTAATGAAAGCTGAATTCAGTATTGAGTTGTCGGATAGTTAAGCACTTATAAGAATGATAGATATGACTGCGGAGTATTTCTTTATCAAGCAGTTGGATATTCTGTAGTAAGGCTAAGTATATTTAGAAGCGGAGAGATAATAGGAAAATAAGTATTTAAGTAGTCCTGGATATTTCTAAAAATAGCACTATCAAGCATTCAGTTTCTGAGTTATATCACAGTCGATGTGATATATAATTTAGTCTAGTTAAAATTTATAATGACAGTATATTTGTTATTGTACTATGAATAAAATAAATCCGATACGCGATATTTTCACATTGTGTCACATAAAATTTATTATCATCACGGATAAAGAAGAAATATCGGTTAAAATTTTACTGATCTAATTAAAAATTAACAAGATAATGCGATTTCTATTCAAACTACACCTTTAAAGTAAAAAGAGATTTAATAAATATTACTTTAAGAAGTGTCTATAGTATAAAAAAAGAGGAAGTGAGACAGAAATCGATTTGATTTCACCGTCCCACTTCCCTCGACATAACTGATTTCGAAATTAGTTATTGAGAAAGCAATAGTACATCTCTATATTCACTTTAAAATTAACAACAACTATGAATGAAAATCACTTTAACGTATTGCGATCGTACATTTTTGAAGTAAATCTCAGACTTTCATAGTTAAAGTTTGTCATCTTTGTTCTAGAAATCCTTTGTTAACGCCGAAATTGCTTTAAAAAATCTATTTGCGATGTTTCAATTTCGCAAAAGCATCGTGCTGATGGATAGATTCTTCGTTACGACACTCGATATCGAAGCCTTCGAGCCAATCGAGTTCGACTAAATCTGCTGCGATTAAGCGAATTAAATCTTCGACGAAACGAGGATTTTCATAAGCGCGTTCTGTCACACGTTTCTCGTCTGGACGTTTCAAGATAGGGTACAAGACAGAACTTGCATTCGCTTCCATTGCGTCTAGGATGACAGATTTGTAATCATCGCTTAATTCTGCGTCTTTATCAATATATGCTTTCACAGTGACGATACCGCGTTGGTTGTGCGCAGAGTATTCACTGATCTCTTTGGAACAAGGGCAAAGTGTGGTTACTGCTGCTTCAATCGTGAGTTCTTTACGTGTCACGTTATCGTTTTTAATCGCAAGTCCGTAAGTGACATCAGCGTGTCCCACAGCTTTGATGTCAGTTTGAGGGCTGTAACGGTCGTAGAACCATTTGCCTGAGACATCGACACCTGCTGATGATTGATTCATGCTTTCTTGTAAGCTACGTAATACTTGATATAAAGCATCAAAGTCGAGTTCAATACCGTGATTGTAATGTTTTTCAACACTTTCGAGTATACGGCTCATGTTGATGCCTTTCTCATCTTGATTCAAACTTGTTGAGAAACTAAAGTTGCCTGCTGTTTGAAAACGATCAATATTGACTGGATAAATTAAATTCTTAATCCCTACTTCTTCAATTTCGAAGAGAAAGTCTTTATTCGTGCTCTGTAAGTCAGTCATCTTCTCTTTAGACGTCGGTTTATTACCTTTAATAGGATCGACGGAACCAAAGTGTTTCCAGCGACCCTCTCTCGTAGATAAATCAAATTCACTCATGCTATATCCTCCACTTTAAGATTCAAAGTTATAAATCCAATAAGGTTCAACTTCGAGAAAGCCTTGGACTTCTCCGCCAACTTCAGGGCTAGCAAGATCCTCTAAGAAAGGTCCCATTTGAGAAGCGTGGGCTTTGAATGCGCGAAGTTTAACCTCTTTATAATCACTGATCTCATTGAGAATGTCAGGGTCACCTAACTTCTCAGGTGCATCATTACTAAATGCAACAAGTTGTAAGCGTGGTCTTTCGTTTGCTGGCATGCGACCTACTGTGCGAACGACTGCTTCTGCTGTCGCTTCGTGGTCTGGATGCACAGCAAATTGTGGGTAGAATGAAATGATGACAGATGGTTGGCATTCATCGATGAGTGATTGAACCATCGCGTCCATCTCGTCGTGTGGTTCAAATTCAACTGTCTTGTCACGCAGTCCCATTTTACGCAAGTCAGTAATCCCTATGGCTTCTGCAGCTGCTTCAAGTTCACGTTCGCGTATCGTTGGGAGTGACTCGCGTGTCGCAAAAGGTGGATTACCCAAATTACGTGCCATCTGGCCTGTGGTTAAGCAGGCATAAGTGACAGGTACGCCTTGGTCAATGTAACGTGCGAGCGTACCAGCTGATGAAAAGGTTTCGTCATCAGGATGTGGAAAGATGACGAGCACATGTGTCTCCTCTGGCATAGTATTCCTCCTTAAGCTTTAAATGGATGTTTGCTGATTTCTAAAGTCGCTGCGAGCTGCCCCTCGTAGTTAAACCCAGCGATTAAGAATTCGCCATCCTCATTGATTTCGTAATGTGTTAGTCCCTGTACATAGACCCAACCGTTCTCTTTGAGTTTGAGACCGACACGGAAAGGATCTTTGTGGCCACCTTTGAGTTGTGCATGTTCGAATGAGAGTTGAATATTTCTTAAGAAAGCCCCAGCATTAAATACGCGTTGATCGAAATGGTTCGCGTAGGCTCCATTCGTTGTTTCAACATGCAAATAAACTGGCGTATTCGCATAGGATGAGAGTATTGATTGTACGTGTTCTGCATCAATCGGTTCCAACGATTCTTCCTCCAATCGGTCTATATCCACTTCTGTAGCCGTGCTCAACATTCTCGTGTTAGGTGAGCACCACGCTACAGTTAAAATGATATTGGCAATATTAACGGGTTGAGTTTCATTGAAGTGTTTCACTGAATCAACTTCCTCAACCACGCATTAGACTCATTATCTTTCTATTTTACTAGAAAAAGACTCAGAAATGTATATCTATGCTCAAGAAAGTGATGATTTACCCGAGTTAGAGTGACACAGTGATTGAGATTCAGAATATATTGATAAAAATGCTCGGTCATTTATGTTAAGGTGTGAGTAAGTGCTCCTTGTTCCTTCGTTTTAAAATGAGAGGACGAGGGTAGTAACATAATGCAAGATAATCTCGAAATAAGAAGATGCTAAGTAATAAAAAAGAACACGCATTTTATGAAAAGCAGATAAAGAAAGGATGTTCTCATTGGAATTACAATTAGCAATTGATCTATTAAATAAAGAACAAGCAGCAGAATTAGCAAATAAAGTGAAAGACTACGTAGATATCGTAGAAATCGGTACACCAATCGTCATCAATGAAGGTTTACCATCAGTTCAACACATGGACGAAAACATCGACGGCGTGAAAGTATTAGCTGACTTGAAAATCATGGACGCAGCGGACTACGAAGTGAGCCAAGCTGTGAAATTTGGCGCTGACGTCGTAACTATCTTAGGTGTGGCTGAAGATGCATCTATCAAAGCAGCTGTTGAAGAAGCACACAAACATGGCAAAGAATTACTCGTTGACATGATTGCAGTGCAAGACTTAGAAAAACGTGCGAAAGAATTAGACGAAATGGGTGCGGACTACATCGCAGTGCACACTGGTTATGACTTACAAGCACAAGGTGTATCACCACTCGACAGCTTACGTAAGGTTAAAGGCGTAATCAAGAACTCTAAGATTGCTATCGCTGGTGGTATTAAACCAGAGACAATCGAAGAAGTTGCGGCTGAATCACCAGACTTAGTGATTGTAGGTGGCGGTATCGCAAACGCTGACGACCCAGTTGAAGCAGCTAAACAATGTAAAGCAGCGATTGAAGGTAAATAAGATGGCTGAGTTAACGAACTATCGTCTCGTGCTTGACGAATTAGATAGCACGCTTGCGCATGTGGAAGCGGAGCAAGCGCAAGCATTCGTGCAAGAGGTGCTCAATGCGGAACATGTCTTTGTAGCAGGCAAGGGTCGTTCAGGATTTGTAGCGAATAGCTTTGCGATGCGTTTAAACCAACTTGGTAAAAATGCGCACGTGATTGGTGAATCAACGACACCTTCTATTCACGAAGGCGATTTATTCATCGTAATTTCTGGTTCAGGATCAACTGAGCATCTACGTTTACTTGCCGATAAAGCGAAATCTGTAGGTGCCCAAGTGGTGCTGCTCAGTACGAAACCAGAATCTCCAATCGGTGAATTAGCGAATACAGTGATTGAGTTGCCAGCAGGTACGAAACATGATGCAGAAGGTTCAGCGCAACCTTTAGGCAGCTTATTTGAACAGGCATCTCAAATCCTGTTAGATAGTCTCCTTCTTGACTTGATGAAAGAACTTGATGTGAGTGAAGAAACGATGCAACAGAATCACGCTAATTTAGAATAATAATATAGGTGATGATTTGAAAGTGCCAACGCGGTAAGTTTCGGCTTATGCGTTGGTACTTTTTTGTGGTTTTGAGGAATGGTTGGGGAGGAGTGGGGTGAGCTTACGTTTTACATTATGTAGTGAAAATGGGCTGCGTCACCACTTTTTCAAAAAATATAAGGCAAGTGTGGAACATTCGTTACATGTTAACTCAAATTTGACTGCAAAATTGGGAAATAGTGACCCTGAGCTACCACTTGCGATGTGAAATTACGGATAACTCAGCGTTTAAAATGAATAAAATAATCATGACATAACGCAAAAACATTCGAGTATAGTACAGGAATGTTAATATAATAAGGTGATAAGTTAACGATAAGAGGTGCGAATATGGAAATTCTGAAGAAGATTCAAGTATATAGCGAGCGATGTCCGAAACGTCTAGCTTTACAATTTGAGGGTCAACGCTACACATACGGGGAACTACAAGATCTCATTGAAAGGTATGCGGAACAGCTTTCAATTACGCCTCAAACTAAGGTGGCAGTAGGGTTTCATGATCAAGCTCAAACACTCATTTACTATTTGGCGCTCCTTCAGTGTGAGGCAGTTCCATGTGTGATGGACCCCAAATGGTCTGAAACGCAACTTCAACAAATACACCAACGCTATGAGATTGAGGTGATTATACAGAGTGGCGGCGAGGTACAGCCCACAAGTTTACCAGCATACAGCGAGAACGATGAACATCATAGGATAGAAGGTTTACTACATATTGGCTTTACTTCAGGTACTACAGGACTACCTAAAGCTTACTATCGTAATGAAGCTTCATGGCTCGCATCTTATCGAGAGAATGAGCGATTGTTATCTCCTGAAGTTCACGCCATCGTTGCGCCTGGACCGTTATCCCATTCACTATCTCTTTATGCTTGTATTTACGCACTTTATAGTGGTCGTACGTTTATCGGTATGAATCACTTCGAACCTACTAAGATGATGCAGAGTATTGCAGAAGTAAAGGCACCCGCGGCATTGTTCCTAGTGCCGACGATGTTGCGTTATAGTTTGCATGCTGACTTTATCGCGGATGAGTGTGTAGATATTTTTACCACAGGAGATAAGTTGCCAGCAGAAATCTTTGAACAGATTAAGGCGCGCTTTCAAGGTGCTCATATTATTGAATTCTTCGGTACGTCAGAAGCGAGTTTCATTAGCTACAACTACAATCAACAAGCGCCAGTGCGTTCTGTAGGGCGATGTTTCCCGAATGTTCAAGTGGAATTGAGAGCGCAGGACGAAGTGGGAATCGGTCAACTCTTCGTGCGAAGCGATATGACCTTTAGTGGCTATGTCGGGCATCCGATAGCGGCACAGTCAACATGGATATCAATTGGGGATTACGCTTCGCTTGATGAGACACATCATCTCTTTCTTCATGGGCGCCAAGCAGACCGGCTCATTATTGGTGGACGCAACGTCTATCCATCTGAAATTGAGGAACAAGCGTTGACACATCCTGATATTTCTGAAGTGTTAGTTATAGGCGAATCACATGCGCAATTTGGTCAGATTGCTGTGATGTTATATGTCGGAGAACGAACATTGACTTATCGCGAGTTTCGACATTTTATGGAAGAAAGGTGTGCACGTTATCAAATTCCGTCTAAACTGTTGAGAGTGGCTGAGATGGAGTATACGGCCAGTGGTAAAATTGCTCGCAAACGGATGGCACTAGCTTATGAGGAAGGACGGTTAAAGAGATGAATAAACCAGTTATTGTAGCGGCCAAGCGTACACCGTTTGGAAAATATGGTGGTGCGCTCCGGTCTTTAGAACCTGAGATGCTATTAAAGCCTTTATTTCAACATTTGAGTGAACAATGTCCAGAATTAAAATATCGAACAGATGATGTGATACTCGGTAACGTCGTCGGTAATGGAGGGAATATTGCGCGTAAATCGTTGCTTGAAGCAGGATGGTCGGAAACGATTCCTGGGCTCACTTTAGATCGTCAATGTGGTTCAGGATTGGAATCTATCTTGTACGCTTGTCGAATGATTCAAGCGGGCGCAGGGCAGATTTATCTTGCTGGGGGTGTTGAAAGTACGAGTAGAGCACCGTGGAAGATCAAGCGGCCTCAATCTGTTTATGAAACAACGATGCCAGAAATTTATGAACGCGCGTCATTTGCGCCTGAGGGACAAGATCCGTCGATGATTGAAGCGGCCGAGAATGTTGCCCAGCGCTATGACATTTCAAGGGAATCCCAAGATGATTTTGCTTATCAGAGTCATAAACGCACATTACAAGCTTATGAGGAAGAGCACTTAGCTGATGAAATTCTTCCTTTAACGGTCAAAGGGCAGCGTGTAGACAGAGATGAAAGCGTGAAACCGAGACTTAGTGAGAAATTGTTATCACGCATGAAGCCACTCATTTCTGACGGAACGGTCACTGCAGGCAACTGCTGTATGAAAAATGACGGGGCTGTAGTGTTGCTTGTGATGGAAGAGCGTACTGCACGAGCATTAGGTTACAATCACGGACTACAATTTGTGGATGGTTTAACGCATGGTGTTGATCCAACCTTATTAGGTATTGGACCTATTCCGACAGTGGAAACGTTACTTGAGCGGAATCGAACACGGATGGGTGATATCGAAGCAGTTGAATTGAATGAAGCCTTTGCTTCTCAAGTGCTTGCCTGTCAAAGGGAACTCGGAATTTCTGAAGCGCAACTCAATCGTTGGGGTGGCGCGATTGCGATAGGACACCCTTATGGTGCAAGTGGTGCGGCGCTCGTGACCCGATTGTTCAATATGAAATGTGACGGTCTGACTTTAGCAACTATGGGCATAGGAGGAGGTATGGGCAATGCCATCTTATTCCAACCTTGGACCTGAAGATGTAGAGCAACAATGGGTGCATTTTGATGAAGGAGAAGTTGAGCGTTACCGAATGTTGATAGGCGATGTCGATGACGGGTCGCGCAGTGTGCCCGTCCTTTATTGTGCGCGACTTTGGCCAGAATTTGATTTATTTCAAGCCATTAATGGCCAAGAACTCAAACTTCGAGAGACAAATGTGGAACAGAATTTGACTTTGGATGTTCACCGCCGTTATTTGGCTGAACTACGCGTATTAAATGTGCGTCAAATACGTCATTTTTCGAAATATCAGTTGCAGTTGGTGCTTTACGAGGAGGGACAACTAGCTGTAACGATTCAGCAGACATTTGTAAAAGAGGTGAGAGAATGATGCAATTTTCTCGTGGTGAAGTTGAACGTTACTTGAGCATGGTTGACGACGAGAACCCGCTTCATTCGAGCATCGTGCCAGGGCAATTCATCGTTGAGCGATGTATGGCAACGCTTGGGGTTACGTGGATGCATTT
Organism: Staphylococcus sp. HMSC071G07; assembly: GCF_001811435.1. NCBI lineage: Bacteria > Bacillati > Bacillota > Bacilli > Caryophanales > Staphylococcaceae > Staphylococcus > Staphylococcus sp. HMSC071G07. The sequence goes on along the minus strand of NZ_KV804768.1, from coordinate 605,526 downwards.
TACAATTAACTATCGTAAAAGCGTCATGATAGGTGAAACGTTGACAATTCAAAATACTGACGATCAGACCATTCACATTTTGAATCAATCACAAGAAGTGACAATTCAAATTAGCAAGAATTAACAATTAGTGAAAATGAAAAAACAAAAACCTTGTACTAGGTTAAAAATTGTTACATATATTGTTTTGAATCGCTATTTTTTAATAAAAATTTAAGGTTATGATTTAATATACCCCTTTTAAATTTAAGTTTGACAAAATATTTTACTTCGCTATAATAGTTAAGCATAACAAAGGGGGAGAAATTGAAAAGATGGAATTTGATTCAAAACAAATTAATTATGTTAATGCAAAGAAAGCGAAGAAAGCAGTATTTGCGACCGGCATCGGTAATGCCATGGAATGGTTTGACTTCGGACTGTTCGCGTATTTAGCAGGAGTAATTGGGCATAACTTCTATACGCAACTTCCATCACAAATGCAATTGATTTATACCTATGCCACAATGGCCATCGCATTCCTATTGCGTCCTGTAGGTGGCATTGTCTTCGGAATATTAGGTGACAAGTTTGGGCGTAAAGTTGTACTGACGTCCACGATTATACTTATGGCGTTCTCAACATTACTGATTGGCCTATTACCTACTTATGATCAAATCGGTATGTGGGCGCCAATATTGTTACTTATCGGACGTACGATTCAAGGTTTCTCAACTGGCGGTGAATATGCAGGTGCGATGTCATATATTGCTGAAACTGCTCCAGACAAGAAACGTAACCGCTTAGGTTGTGGTTTAGAAATTGGTACATTGGCTGGTTATATCGCAGCTTCTATATTAATTGCAGTCCTTACAGCGTCATTAACTACTGAGCAGATGAATACTTGGGGCTGGAGAATCCCGTTCTTCTGTGGTTTACTACTCGGTTTGTTCGGTCTATATTTACGTCGTCGTTTAGAGGAATCACCTGTTTACGAGAATCAATTGGCGACAAAACCGAAAGAAGAGAAGATTCATTTCTTCAAGATTATTCGTTACTATTGGAAGAATATCCTAGTTTGTCTCGTGGCAGTTATGTTCTTTAACGTAACGAACTACATGATCACAGCTTACTTACCAACATATTTAGAAGAGATCATTAAGATTAACCCAACTACAGTTTCTTCTATTTCAGTAGCTGTCATGGCCTTCATGATTGTCTTAGCACTCATGTTTGGTCGCTTAACTGACAAGATTGGTGAGAAGAAAGTCTTTCTCATCGGATTAATCGGAACAGCGATCTTTAGTGTTATCGCATTTACGCTATTCCAAACACGCTCAATCCCATTGATTGTTCTCGGCGTGTTTATGCTCGGCTTCTTCCTATCGACTTACGAAGCAACAATGCCGGCATCACTACCGTCAATGTTCTACACTAATGTGCGTTACCGTACGTTAGCAGTTACCTTCAACGTATCTGTGTCTCTATTTGGCGGTACTACGCCTTTAGTAGCCTCAGCATTAGTTGCGAAGACAGGTAATGTGTTTATGCCAGCCTATTACCTCGTTACGATCAGCGTGATTGGTATCGTAGTGATCACTTTCTTACATGTGAGTACGGCAGGAAAATCTCTCAAAGGTTCATATCCAAACGTGGACAATAAGAGAGATCATGATTATTACGTGAAATATCCAGAGAAAGCTTTATGGTGGAAGAAAGAACAACGTATTTAATCATTTAAGATGATGTTATGAGAGAAGAATGATGACATTCACGTGTTGTCGTTCTTCTCTCTTTTCTTATGTAGTAAAAGTACTGGCGTGATTTAGAAAAAATTTTAAGAAAAAAGAAGTAATTCCGGCGGGAACAACGTGTATATAAGTGAGAGGGTAAAAAAATAGCACTTATATTAGAAATGTTTCGAGTTGCTCTCCAAACAGTCGAAGTGGGACAAACTTCGTCTAATATAAGTGCTAAAGGGTTATAGGGATGGTTGTATCAACAGGGGTCACTCATTGAAGGGGGCAATGAGATGACATGTCGATACGGAATATCATACTTCTGTTTACAAAAAGGGAGTAATTCAATGTTCTTTGTGTCAAAAATTGTGTATCTTACGTAAATTATATTTTCGATTTTGAGGTGAAAAATGACTAGGAACAGTGATTTGCCATTTGATCTACGTCACTTTCTAGTAGAGAGAGTAGTTTGTATATATCGTTGGAAGTTAAGGTTTCATCACATTTAACTGAAATCGTATTAAAGGTTTTGGTTATGATTTCGTAGATTGGCTTGCCATTTTCAACTATCTTATTGTAGATTATCATGTTGTTTCATGACCTCCTTTCTCTCTCTACACTTAACACTATAAAGGATATGTCTATGTAACACATGAGTCTGTAGTATCAACTTTAACTACGCCTTTCGTACGAGAGTGGAAAGAGACCTATATAATATTAAAAATGTCCAATTTTCAATGTTAAACTTTCGCTTGCTTATGGGGCCACACTCAACTAATTCTTTACGCTCAAAGAGTTCGAAGAATGGATTTTCGTTGTGGTCTAGTTCCATCAAGCGTCTCAAGTACACATTGAAAATTTATTCCTAATTGGTTATAAGAGCTATTTTAACTTATTACATATATTATTTATTTTAATATATGTAATAAACATAATATTTTTATATATAAAAAGGAGATAAGACTAAAAGATTATCTCATTTCGTAGCCTTATCTCCTGTGAATTTAACTTATATCAAAGTGTTTTGTAAGCTCTCTTACACTTCTTGCACATCTACATCGATGTGTTTAATGCGATTATATGCACCGTGGTCTACTGGACCAACGAAGTCGTTCATCTTCCAACCATTTTTAATCGCAGAAGCAACGAAAGCTTTCGCAGCAATTACAGCATCTTTAGGACTTTTACCATTTGCGAGATATGCTGTTGTCGCTGCCGCAAATGTGCATCCTGCGCCGTGGTTATAGCTTTGTTGGAACATGTCTGTCGTTAATTGATAGAATTTGTCGCCATCATAATAAAGGTCGTATGATTTATCTTGATCTAACGCTTTACCACCTTTAATGATGACATGTTGCGCGCCTTTGTCATGGATGATTTCAGCAGCACGTTTCATATCTTCAATTGATTTCAACGTGCCAAGACCAGCTAATTGACCCGCTTCAAACAAGTTAGGTGTAGTAATCGTTGCTTTTGGTAAGAGATGTTCAATCATTGCATCTGTATTGCCTGGGTTTAGTACCTCATTCTCACCTTTACAAACCATTACTGGGTCTACAACGAAGTAATCTGCGCCAGATTCTTCAAATGCTTCGCCTGCACGTTTGATGACTTCTTGCGTACCTAACATACCGGTCTTCACTGCATCTGGCCCGATAGAGATCGCTGTTTCTAATTGTTTCTCGAAGACGTCGAATGGAATAGGTGTCACATCATGGGACCATGTTTCTTTGTCCATCGTAACGATAGAAGTTAATGCGACCATGCCATACGTATCGAGTTCTTGGAATGTTTTTAAGTCCGCTTGCATTCCTGCGCCAGCACTCGTATCAGAGCCAGCGATTGTTAATGTTTTCTTAAGTGCCATTATCTTCACTCCCTAAATGTCTTTACTTTTATTTTACCACGTTTCCAAATTGCTCAACATCGACGTGCTTTCTAACTCTTGTATCTTTAAAGGTAAAATATAAGAGACCGTCACAATTTCTAAGTAACGCTAGACAGGTGGATGTGTTACGATAAACGGTGAGGTGATAAGAAGAATGGAATGGGCAGATATCTTTCACGACATCACATCGCGACACGATTTCCAAGCGATGCATGATTTCTTAGAAAAAGAATATACGACGCAAATTGTTTATCCAGATAGAGAGAATATCTATCAAGCCTTTGATTTAACACCCTTTAATAAGGTTAAAGTAGTAATACTGGGACAAGATCCCTATCACGGTCCGAATCAAGCGCATGGTTTAGCGTTCTCTGTGCAGCCTAACGCTAAGTTTCCGCCGTCATTACGCAATATGTATAAAGAATTGCAAGATGATATTGGTTGTGTCAGACGTTCTCCACACCTACAGGATTGGGCAAGAGAAGGCGTGTTGTTATTGAACACCGTGTTGACTGTCCGTAAAGGTGAAGCGCACTCACATCGTGATATCGGTTGGGAAACGTTTACGGATGAAGTCATTCAAGCCGTGTCTGACAATTTAGAGCATGTCGTGTTTATTCTGTGGGGCAAACCAGCTCAGCAGAAGATCAAGTTAATCGATACGTCAAAACACCATATTATTAAGTCGGTACACCCAAGTCCATTGTCTGCGTATCGCGGTTTCTTTGGATCTAAGCCGTATTCCCAAGCGAATGCGTATTTAGAAGAACATGGTATTGAACCTGTAAATTGGTGTGAAGGTGAGTGATTTAAGAATGAATAAAGACAAACTCATTCAATTGATTGAAAGTGAGTTAGTACAAGCAGATGAAGCAACGAGTGATGCGGCATTTGAAAAGCACTTGTACGCCATACATACACTCACTTCGTTGTATGTCGAACAGCAAGGCACGCAGAACGCATCTACTTCACGTCAACACTATCCAGAAGTGAATAAGACACACTATAGCGCTTCTAGTTATCCGTCTCAATCTGCAGCATCATCTCGTTCATCACAAAAATCACAACAAGATGTGACGGTAGATGAGATTAAAGCGATGGGTGGAAAGGTTCCCGCGTCGATGCAACAAAGTCAAAGCAGTGATTTGCCGTCGAATAAGATGGTTACCGATGATGAAATTGGTAATGGTGATTCAATATTTGATTTTTAAACTTATAGAGGTGAAATAGTTATGATGAAAGTATTTATTATTCTAGGTGCTTTAAACGCATTAATGGCAGTAGCAACAGGTGCGTTTGGTGCACATGGTCTTGAAGGGAAACTGTCAGAGAAGTACATGTCTGTCTGGGAAAAAGCAACGATGTACCAAATGTATCACGGGTTAGGACTGCTCGCGATCGGTATTATTAGCGGTACAACAAACATTAACGTGAACTGGGCAGGATGGCTCATGTTTATTGGAATTATCTTATTTAGTGGTTCTCTTTACATCTTAGCGTTAACACAAGTTCGCGTATTAGGTGCAATTACGCCTATCGGTGGTGTCTTGTTTATTGCAAGTTGGCTAATGTTAGTCATCGCAACTTTTAAATTATAAATTAATAGTGATTTGTGTTATAAAAACTCACCTTTTGGGTATAGTACATCTCATGGGGTGAGTTTAATTTATGAGCGAAAATAATAAAAAAGTCGATAGAGGGAATTTAAAGCAAAACCTATCTGAGAAATTCGTTTGGGCCATTGCCTATGGTTCTTGTATAGGTTGGGGTGCCTTTATCCTACCAGGTGACTGGATTAAACAATCAGGAGCCATCCCAGCATCAATCGGTATCTTTATCGGCGCATTATTACTTATTCTCATAGGGGTAAGTTATGGTGCATTAGTATCGCGTTTCCCTGTTTCTGGTGGCGCGTTTGCATTTAGTTTCTTAGGATTTGGAAGATATGTGAGTTTCTTCTCATCTTGGTTCTTAACATTTGGCTATATTTGTGTAGCAGCTCTCAATGCAACTGCATTCAGTTTACTGATTAAGTTCTTGTTCCCAAGTGCATTGCAGACTGGGAAGTTATATACCATCGCTGGATGGGATGTATACATAACGGAAATTATTATTGCTTCCGTTCTACTTATTGTATTTATGATTATTGCGATTGTGGGCGCTAGCGTGTCAGGTTCTTTACAGTATTATTTCTGTATTGCGCTCGTCGTTACAGTGCTCTTACTCTTCTTTGGTTCGTTCTTCGGTAACAACTTCTCTTTAGAGAATTTGAAACCTTTAGCGAACGAACATAAAGGCTGGTTCTGGTCTATCGTGTCGATCGTGGCGATATCCCCTTGGGCATACGTTGGTTTCGACAATATTCCACAGACAGCCGAAGAGTTTAACTTTTCACCTAATAAATCATTCAAACTAATTTCGTTCAGTTTAATCGCAGCTGCTTTAACATACGTTGTGATGCTCTTCTTCACAGGTTGGCTCACAACATCAAATAACGGTGTGAATGGTCAGTTATGGGTGACAGGTGCTGAAACTCAAGAAGCCTTTGGTTATGTCGGTTTAGCGATTCTATCTATCGCGATTATTATGGGTATTTTTACCGGCTTAAACGGTTTCTTAATGAGTTCAAGTCGTCTCTTATTCTCAATGGGACGTTCAGGTATTATGCCTACGGTCTTCAGTAAACTGCATCCGAAGTACAAGACGCCATATGTAGCGGTCATCTTCTTAGTTGCGATGACGCTCATTGCACCATGGCTCGGTCGTACAGCCTTACAATGGATCGTTGATATGTCATCTACTGGCGTATCTATCGCCTACTTTGTCACTTGTCTATCAGCAGTTCGTCTGTTCAGTTACGACCAAACAAGTAAGACTTACGCACCGGTTTACAAGACCTTTGCGATTATTGGTTCAGTGATTTCATTTATCTTCTTGTGCCTGTTATTAATTCCAGGCTCACCAGCATCACTCTCTGTACCTTCTTACATCGCATTAGCGGCTTGGTTAGTGTTAGGTCTCATCTTCTTCTTTATCCGCTTACCGAAGTTGAGACGTATCGATAATGATGAGTTAAGTCGTTTAATCTTGAATAGAAGTGAAGATGACATTGCTGATTTAGTAGATGAAAATAGTACCAATCGTACAAATAAGTAGACAACTAAGCAATTGAAGCGTCAACCTCCAACGAACGAGGTTGGCGTTTTTCTTATACGTTCTAAAAATTGATATAGGCAATGAAAGAGGTATGAAAAATCTGAAGACCTAATAAGGAACAAGCATGTATAAGTGATCAATTTAATGTTGGGTATTATACATAACAAAATGCCACTCCATCATTTAAGCTGATGAAGCGGCCACTTTTAATTTCATTATACACAGTGGTTGTCTGCATTTGAAAGAGCTACC
>NZ_KV804768.1:522547-598412 GCF_001811435.1 Staphylococcus sp. HMSC071G07 | reverse complement strand
TGCATTTGAAAGAGCTACCGCTTTCTCAAATGCGAGTCAACTGTGCGGGGGCAAGACAACGAAATTAAAGATTTCTGTCTATTGGATAATCACTAGTAAATGAAATAAATCTATTCAGTTACTTTTAAATATAACAAATACGCAGTGGTTGTCTGCATTTGAAAGAGCTACCGCTTTCTCAAACGCTAGACAACTGTGCGGGGGTGAGATAACGAAATCAAAGATTTCTATCTCACTCTCTAAATCTTTTTACGCGTACGAACGAAACCTGAAACGACTAACTTGGAAATTTGATCTGCGAACAGTAAGCCGAGCGCAATAGCACCTGCGATAAGCGTCACTTCTAACATCGTGTTGATTGCCTTACTGAAGTTGAGCAGAATCAAGTTCTTCGTCGCATCATATGCCAAACCACCTGGTACGAGTGGAATGATACCTGGCACCATGAAGATGATAACAGGCTCTTTCTTGTAACGTGCCATCACATGACTTAACAGACCGAGCACGAGACTACCAAAGAAGCTCGCATAAATCGTGTGGAGTTCGAAACCGTGGTAGAACAAGGCATAAACCATCCAACCACATGCGCCAACGAACCCAGCAGTATAATACAAACGTTTCGGTGCATCGAATATGACACAGAAAAATAATGAAGCTAAATAACTAAAAATAAAGTTTAATATCCAGAACATATGAGATACTCCTCAAAATTAGAAAATAATCAAAATCGAACCGACGCCAGCGCCGATACCGAAGGCAGTGACGAGGGCCTCTAAAGATTTCGTCGTGAAAGTCAACATGTGGCCACCAAAGAGATCTTGAATCGCATTGGTAATCAAGACTCCAGGTACTATCGGCATCACGGCTGCGATGATGATTTCTGGTATGGAACCACCTGGAATCAAAGAGTGGCCAAAGACAGCAAGCAGACCAATGACCAGAGAACCGATAAACTCTGGAATGAATTTCGCATGGAGTTTTCGGTCTAGAATTTCAACGACAATATAGCCAATGGAACCTGCGATGAGTGCGGTAAAGATATCCACCAAATGGCCTCCTTGTAGATAGAGGAAGCTGATAGAAATGATGGCTGCTGCGATAAATTTAAAGATCAAATCGTGACGAATACTTTGTTCGTTATAAATATATTTGAGTTCTTCGTAAGCTTCATCGAGCGATAATATGCCCTTCGTAATTTGTCGTGAGACTTCGTTTGTGCGTGAGATACGGAACAGGTTCGTATCACGAGTTTTAATTCGGAAAATACGAGGATTGGTTTCATTATGTAACATAAAGTTGATTACTGTATTCGTGACGAAACTATTACTTTCAGTATAGCCAGCGCTCGCTGCGATACGACTCATCGTATCTTCGACGCGCGTCCCTTCAGCGCCAGATTCTAACAAGATACGGCCTGCTAAAACTGCGACGTCCTTTACACGGCGTTCGTCTACATTAGTATGAATAGGTTGTTGATGTGTCATTCTTATCACCAGTGTTAGTATTGATTGATTAAAATATTATAGCTAAAATCTTGATGAATTAAGTAAAATATCGTTACTTGATTTAAAAACAATTTTTAGATTTCATTAATGAAGAGTTAGCTAAATATAAAATAGTTAAGATTATTGTGAATCCTTACATTTACTTAAATAAGTATAACTGCTTAATTTCAACAAAATTAATATACTATAAGCCTTCAAATTATAAGTGAATAATGTAGCTTATATTGGTTTTTTAAAGACAACTAAATATATTTAAGAATTTCTTATACTTTAACTCACAATAAATAAAGTTAAAGTATAGTGTCTTCTTTGGTTAGTAATTTATTTGTTTTTGTAGGAGAAAGTCTTAAATAGATTCTTTACTCCTATCAGACGCTTAATTAAGCAGAGTTATTTAAAGTACACTTATTGTAACACGTTTTAGTCAAATGTCATTAAGTTGTAGGACAACTTTATTATAGATGTGAATACGATTAATATAAAGGTATTATTACACTAATATTTAGATTGAAAATGTTTTGAAAATTTTAGAATGGTTATTATAGTACTAGTTAACTGTTCCAGCATATTGGGTAGCGACAATATAAGGCAGTTAATCTATGAATTAGTAGTGGATAAAGTTCTCCCAAACACTACGAAGTGGCGTATTTCGACTAAGAAGTACGCCACTTTTTCGACTATTATGATAGGAATTTCTGGAAATCCTCTTATATATCAATTTCTTCATGCTCATAACTTTCTCATTTTATCCATATACGAAAGACTCGAATTAAAGCCTTTTAACCTAGAAAAAAAGCCCAAGGCCATAAATCACCTTGAGCTTCCGCTATAAAATCTCTCATTCAACTTTAAAGAGATAAGAAGTCTTGTAAATCTTCTTTCTCAACGATATGACCTACGAAGAAGCTACCAAAGTCGCCATAGCGCGCAGTTGTTTCGTCGAAGCGCATATCGTAAACAATCTTCTTGAATTGAAGTGGGTCGTCTGCGAAGAGTGTTACGCCCCATTCGTGATCGTCGAAACCGATAGAGCCTGTGATAAATTGTTTAATCTTACCAGCATAGCTACGGCCAATCTTACCGTGCGCATACATTAACTCTGAACGTTTCTCCATTGGTAACATGTACCAGTTGTAAGTTTCGTTACGACGTTTATCCATTGGGTAGAAGCAGATGTATTCTGCATGTGGTAATTCAGGATAAAGACGTGGTTTGATGTGTGGGTTCTCATATGGATCTTCATCAGGATTAGTGTGTAAGTAGTTACCTAATTCGATGACAGATACATAAGAGTACGTAGGAATGAGGTAGTCCGTAATCTTCAATTTGTTGAATTCATTCTCTACTGTGTTGAGATCTTTCATTTCTGGGCGTAGTACCCATAGTAAGATGTCAGCTTTTTGACCTGTGATATTGTAAAATGCGTGATCTCCCGCATTATTTTCTCTTGCAGATTCATGTTTCGCTAAGAATGAACGTAATTCATCAATTAACTCGTTACGATCTTCTTCAGATAAGAGACGGAAAGTCGTCCAATCTACCGCGTAGAATAAGTGTAAGCTATACCAACCATCTAATGTTTCTGGTGCTTGTGGCATAGATGATCACTCCTTTAATCAAGTTATCGTTTCACTTACAAATTTTATCACACATTATGGCGCTTTCATAAACAATAGTTCGGCTTAATTCTGACGATTATATGAACTTCAAAGGATAATAGCATTTTAAAAATATCTTGCGTATAATAGAAACTAAAGATAAATATGTGAAGATTCACTAAGGGGGACATACCATGACTTTATTAAATGTGTTACAAGATAAGCTATCAGGAAAGAATATCAAGATTGTCTTGCCTGAAGGGGAAGACGAACGTGTACTTACAGCCGCAACACAGTTACACAAGACAGACTATGTATCACCAATCCTATTAGGAAATAAAGAGAAAGTACAAGCGCTAGCAGACGATAAAGGTTTGGATATTTCAGATATCGAACTGATTGACCCAGAGAACAGTGAATTGAAAGATGAGCTCGTGTCTGCATTTGTTGAACGTCGTAAAGGTAAAGCGACTGAAGAAGACGCGAAAGAACAATTGAAAGACGTGAACTATTTCGGCACAATGCTCGTGTATACAGGCAAAGCGGAAGGTCTCGTAAGTGGTGCTGCGCATTCAACAGGCGACACAGTAAGACCAGCGCTACAAATCATCAAGACGAAAGAAGGCGTGTCTAAGACGTCTGGTATCTTCTTCATGATTAAAGATGACAAACAATATATCTTCGGTGATTGTGCGATCAACCCAACTTTAGAAGCACCAGATTTAGCTGAAATCGCAGTTGAAAGTGCGAAATCTGCGAAATCATTCGGTATGGAACCACGTATCGCTATGTTGAGCTTCTCTACGAAAGGTTCAGCGAAATCTGACGATGTAGAGAAAGTATCTACAGCCGTTCAAATGGCTCAAGAGAAGATCGCATCAGAACAAATGGACGACGTAGTGATTGATGGAGAATTCCAATTCGACGCAGCGATCATGCCGGAAGTTGCTAAGAAGAAAGCACCTGATGCGAAGTTACAAGGTGATGCGAACGTCTTCGTATTCCCAAGTTTAGAAGCGGGTAACATCGGCTACAAGATTGCGCAACGTCTCGGTGGCTATGATGCAGTTGGACCAGTACTTCAAGGTCTCAACTCACCTGTGAATGACTTATCACGTGGTTGCTCTACAGAAGACGTTTACAACTTATCCATCATTACTGCAGCGCAAGCGTTACAATAATGGATTTAACGAGTAAATATTTCAGCGGGATTGAATGGCGCTACGTCGATCACTCTACAGGTTTAGCGCCCATGCAGTCCTTTGCGTTTGATGATACTTTATCAGAAAGTGTCGGTAAGGACCTATCTTGCAACGTGGTTCGTACTTGGGTCCATCAACATACTGTCATCTTAGGTATCCATGATTCGCGTTTGCCGTTTCTGAATGACGGGATTCGTTACTTGACGGACGAGCAAGGTTTCAACGCGATAGTGCGCAATTCAGGCGGTTTAGGTGTGGTGCTTGATCAAGGCGTGTTAAACATTTCACTCATCTTCAAAGGAAAGACCGAAACAACAATTGATGAAGCCTTTACAGTGATGTATTTATTGGTCAGTAAAATGTTTGAAGATGAAGACGTTGAAATTGAAACACGAGAGATCACCCATTCCTACTGTCCTGGCAAATTTGATCTCAGTATCAATGGACAGAAATTTGCAGGTATATCTCAACGTCGCGTGCGTGGAGGTATTGCTGTTCAAGTTTATTTATGTGTGGAAGGTTCAGGTAGTGAACGTGCAGCGATGATGCGTGAGTTCTATAATCGAGCATTGCAAGGAGCCACGACGAAGTTCACATATCCAGATGTGTGGCCGAGTTGCATGGCGTCACTTGAAGAACTCTTCCAACATGAGATGTCCGTTCAAGATGTCATGTTCAAATTGCTTTATGCGTTGAAAGATTTAGGCAGTACACTAAACATGGATCCTATCACGGAAGACGAGTGGCACCGTTATGATGGTTATTTTGATAAAATGCTTCAACGCAATGAGAAGATTAATCGACGTGTTTAAGTTTATTGACCCTTCAAAGTGAGTCGCTTTGGAGGGTCTTTTACCGCGAGGATAACTCGAGTGAGAGAGGAGAAGCGCGATTTCGAATTCAGATATCTACCGCGCAAATGATAAACGCCCAGATGATGAGATGAGCAGTCGCTTTCAAGGTTGACTTCGTGATAAGATAACTACGGATATTGAGAAGTGGGACATCAATTTTACTTCTTTTTAATTTTACGCTTTGATTATATACGCCTCGCGTTTTATAATAAGAACGTAATCTATATAATTAGTAGCTGGTCTCAAATTTATTTGAGAAAATATGAGTAAAAGTGTGTCGAAGTCGGGTAATTAAGTCTTAAGACTGATATAATTATCACGAATTTGTGAAATACTTAAGTTTCATTTGAGAAATTTTTTTGCTCACTTCATCGACATGTTTGTACGACAGATAACGTCACAGGTGTGGGTATAACGAGAGTGACGTTAATCTTGCATGCCGATTGAAGATAGAGCACCCACATAACTCATCGATTCAATCGTGACAGATTGACTAACATCGAGATTGAACGCTCACTTTTAACGAGAGTCCGGGCAGAGAGACAGACTTGAATCGCTATATTAATCGTGAGCATTGTGCAGATAGAATGCGTATTTAACTGTTAAAATTAAAGGTGATAAATTATGACTCAACATGGAATTGGGGAAGCGAATGGAAAGGTAATACTTATAGGTGAACATGCGGTGACGTTTGGTCAACCGGCCATAGCGATACCTTTCACTACTGGACGAGTGAAAGCATCGATCACTGCTTTAGATGAAGGTCATGCTTCAAGTATTACGAGCGATGTTTACGAGGGCGATTTAGACTATGCTCCGGAACACATTAAAGCTGTAGTAACACGTTTCATTGAGAAATATCATATCGATAATCCGATACATGTCGTCTTTGAGACAAACTTGCCACCATCACGCGGGTTAGGCTCTAGCGCAGCGATGGCGGTTGCTTTCGTGCGGGCAAGTTATGATTATTTAGAGCGTCCTTTATCGGATGAGCAGCTGATCGAAGAAGCGAACTGGGCTGAGCGGATTGCGCATGGTAAACCGAGTGGCATTGATACGCAAACGATTGTTTCAAATCAACCTGTCTGGTTTAAACAGGGTAAGGTTGAGAAATTGAAGCCGTTAGATATCCATGCCTATATGGTAGTGATCGATACAGGTATTCAAGGTTCAACGAAGCAAGCGGTTGAAGATGTCCACCGTTTGTGTGAGTCAGACGCACATTACATGGCTTGTGTTGAACGTTTAGGCGAACTTACATATCAAGCATCGGAAGCGATTGAACAACATGATTTCCATAAACTAGCAAATGTCTTTAATGAAGGTCAGAAGCATTTGCGTGAATTAACAGTCAGTCATGACAAGATTGAAATGCTCTTAGAAGCGAGTCATCAACATGGCGCTACAGCTGGTAAATTAACAGGTGGCGGCCGTGGTGGTAGTATGATTGTCTTAGCTGAGGATAAAGAAACTGCGGACAAGATTGCTGAGAGTGCAGAACATTTAGGCGCGCATCACACATGGATTGAGTACTTAGGAGGTTAGAACGTGGCTACAAGCGGGAAAGCACGAGCTCATACAAATATTGCGTTAATTAAATACTGGGGTAAAGCGAACGAAGAAGAGATTATCCCGATGAATAATAGTCTGTCTGTTGCGTTGGATCGTTTCTACACAGAGACGAAAGTGACGTTCAGTGAGACGTACGATCGAGATGTGTTGATCTTAAACGGTGAAGAAGTGAGCGACAAGGAAAGTGCAAAGATTCGACGTTTTATGGATATTGTACGTGAGAAAGGTCAAACATCAGATTATGCGCTCATCGAAAGTGAGAACTTCGTGCCGACCGCAGCTGGACTCGCATCTTCTGCGAGTGCTTACGCAGCATTAGCAGCCGCTTGTGATGAGGCGTTACATCTTCAGTTGTCTCCAAAAGACTTATCACGGCTTGCCCGTCGTGGCTCAGGGTCAGCTTCCCGTAGCATCTTTGGTGGTTTCGTTGAGTGGGAAAAGGGCACAGACGACCAGACTTCTTACAGCTACCCTGTAGAAACGGATCGTTGGGAAGGTGACTTAGCGATGATTTTCGTCGTGATTAACGATCAATCGAAGAGCGTTTCAAGTCGTGCAGGCATGTCATTGACACGACAGACCTCCCGCTTTTATCAGTATTGGCTTGATCACGTTGATGAGGACATTGCTGAAGTGAAACAAGCGATTGCTAACAAAGACTTCAAACATTTAGGTGAAGTGATTGAAGCCAATGGTTTGCGTATGCATGCGACGAACCTCGCTGCAGAACCGCCGTTTACGTATTTAGTTCCGGAAAGTTATCAAGCGATGCAAGTTGTACATGAATGTCGTGAACAAGGTCATTTGTGCTACTTCACGATGGATGCAGGTCCGAACGTTAAGATTTTAGTGGAAAAGAATAATGTGGACGCCGTAGTCGACGCGTTACATCAACATTTCGATAAAGAGAAGATTATTACGAGCGATATTACACGTTCAGGTGTGGAAATTATTGAGTAAGGAAGAGATATCATGATTGAAACGAAAGCGCCAGGTAAATTGTATATTGCAGGAGAATACGCAGTCACTGAACCTGGATACAAGTCTATATTGATAGCTGTAGACCGCTTTGTCACTGCAACGATTGAGGATTCCGAAGTGGCACAAGGGTCTATCCACTCCAAAGCGTTACATCACGAACCCGTTAATTTTAAAAGAAATGAAGATCAAATCGTCGTCTCAGACTTGCATGCAGCTAAACAGTTAAAGTACGTGATTACAGCCATTGAAGTCTTTGAGCAATATGCGCGCAGTAAAGGCATGGAATTAAAGCACTTCCACTTAACTATTGACAGCAATCTCGACGATGCTTCTGGACATAAGTATGGTCTCGGTTCGAGCGCGGCTGTACTCGTTTCAGTAGTCAAAGCGTTGAATGAATTCTATCAACTGAATCTATCTAACTTGTTTATTTATAAATTAGCAGTAATCGCGAACATGAAGTTACAAAGTTTAAGTTCATGTGGTGATATTGCGGTGAGTGTCTATACAGGTTGGCTCGCATACAGTACCTTTGATCATGAATGGGTGAAACAACAAATCGAAGAAACATCAGTGAACGAAGTGTTGAAGAAGAACTGGCCAGGTTTACACATCGAACCTTTACAAGCACCGGAGAACATGGAAATCCTCATTGGTTGGACAGGTTCACCAGCTTCGTCTCCACATTTAGTGAGTGAAGTGAAACGCTTGAAATCCGACCCTTCTTTCTATGGTCGTTTCCTTGAACAGTCTCATGCGTGTGTGGAGAAATTGATTCACGCGTTTAAGACGAACCACTTGAAAGGCGTACAGCAGATGGTGCGTTTGAACCGTACGATTATCCAGCAGATGGATGCTGAAGCGACAGTAGATATTGAAACACCAACATTGAAGACGCTTTGTGAAATTGGTGAAAAACATGGTGGTGCTTCGAAAACGTCTGGTGCTGGTGGCGGTGACTGTGGGATTACGATTATTAATAATGAGTGCGATAAACAAGCGATTTATGACGAATGGCTTCAAAATGGTGTGAAACCGTTAGAATTTAATATTTATCATGGTCAATAAGATGAGTTGTTTGAATATGATTACAATCAAATGATATAGCTTCAATCCGCGCTATGGTTGGAGGTATATGATTTGATTCCTTATCCAGCGTGCGTTAGTGCCTTAGCATCAAGGTGTTACGTTAACGACCTGGATTTTAATTTTGTAGTCTGTATTTTTGTAAAAGGTGAAAGAACGGTATATACATGGAGTATTTTACTAGTAGCATGAGCTGCCATACTAGCGTAACTACACAATTGGTATTATGATGGACATGCATATAACGGCGATGAGTTTGAATGGGAATGAGGTGAGACGTTTGCAAAATAAATTTATGATCTGTGATGATTGTCAGGCTGTGAATTGTAAGTCACTTGAACGTAAATTGAAAAAGTTAGATCCGGAAGCGGAAATTGACATTGGCTGTCAATCTTATTGTGGACCTGGACGCAGAAAGACCTTTGCGTTTGTGAATAACCGGCCGCTTGCTGCACACTCTGAGGATGAGCTCATGGAGAAAGTTGAAAAGCAATTACAGAAACCTCGTGACCCAGAAGAGGAAGAGCGTTTGCGTCAACGACATGAACAACGTAAACGTCGTAAAGAAGAACAAGACCGTAAGTTAAAGGAAAAATTAGCACAACGTAAAAAGTCAAAAGCATAAAATAATGTAGCGTGAAGACGGATTAGCATTCTAAGGAATGATGCGTCTCACGCTTTTTTTGTGCTGTGTTAACTATCAGTTCAGCGCCAAAGATGCAGTGAGAGCTACTTCAAATCTGGTCTATACTAAGTCATCTATATACCCCACCTGCTTTCCTATGATTAAATAGAGGGGAATAAGGTAATACAAAGATTAAAGGAGATGACAAGATGACGGATAAAGTAAGATTAGGACACTCAGACGTTTACGTACACCCCATCGCATTAGGAACGAATGCTGTAGGTGGACACAATTTATATAACAATTTAGATGAAGAACAAGGTAAAGAAGTCGTGCGTACGGCAATCCGTAACGGCTTAAATTTACTGGATACCGCCTTTATTTATGGACCGAGACGTTCAGAAGAACTCGTAGGCGAGACAGTGAAAGAATTCCCGCGCGAAGATTATGCGATAGCGACGAAAGGTGCGCACTATTTCGATGACGAGGGTAATGAGCATTATTCAAATGACCCAGAATTCTTGAAACAACAAGTTGAAGAAAGTCTTGAACGTCTACAAGAAGATTACATTGATTTATATTATATTCATTTCCCAGACGAAGACACACCTAAAGACGAAGCGGTAGCTGCTTTAAAAGAACTGAAAGATCAAGGCAAGATTAAAGCGATTGGTGTCTCTAACTTTAGTCTTGAACAATTGAAAGAAGCGAATAAAAATGGCGACGTAGATGTTGTGCAATTAGAATACAACTTGCTCAATCGTCAGAATGAAGCTTACTTAGATTACACGACTGAACATAATATTACGTTTATCCCTTATTTCCCATTGGCTTCAGGTTTGCTCGCTGGTAAATACAATGAGAATAGTACCTTTGATGATTTACGTACGAAAAATCCTGATTTCCAAGGTGAGCGTTTTAAAGAGAATTTACGAAAGGTAGACCAGTTACGTGAGATTGCCGACAATCACGATGTGGATGTGGCGCACATTGTACTTGCGTTCTACCTCACTCGTCCATCTATTGACGTTATTATTCCTGGAGCGAAACAATCGACTCAAGTGGTAGATAACTTGAAGACGTTAGAAGTTGAATTAACAGACGAAGAAATTCGCTATATTGATGAGCTCTTCCCAGTTAAATAACTTGTGTGAACTAGCACGATGATGACAAGGACGTGTGTATTTCCTTTTAACTAATGAGTAAGAATATGGTAATACATGACTCTGAAATGATGTTACGCATGTTAACTATAGAAGCTGAGAAGAACGGCAGATCATGCAGAAAGGGGGATGTGTAGTGATTACTGTACTATTTGGAGGAAGTCGTCCAGAAGGCAATACGGCTACGTTGACGAAACAAGCGCTGGAAGGCGTCGAACATACGTGGATTGATTTAACGGATTATCGTTTCGATCCTGTGAGAGATGTGAGACATGAGAATAGCGAGATTCGTGACTATCGAGATGATTATAAAGAGGTCATCGATCAGATGTTAGCGAGTGATATCGTCATCTTTGCGTCGCCAATCTATTGGTATAGTGTTTCTGCCTCGTTGAAAGCCTTTATCGATCATTGGTCAGAGACGCTCGAAGATCCAGATTACGCACACTTCAAAGAACGATTAGCTGAGATTGATTTCCGACTCGTCATCGTGGGTGGCGATTGTCCGCAAGTTAAAGGAAAGCCATGCTTGAAACAGATTGAGTATAGCTTGGAGTTCTTAGGTGCACGACTTTCAGACTCCATCATCGGCTCTGCAGAGAGACCTGGTGATATTTATAACGACCGCTATGCCCTAGATCATGCTGCACGTTGGAATGATGAGTTGAAAGGGCAATAGAAGACGAGCTGGCTGGTTAAGTGTAAAATACGCTAAGTCGTTAAGGATGTAAATAAAAGTCATGCATCCAGCATAGAAAGTGGATGGCTAAGTTTATTAAAGCTTAATTAATAACTGCGCGGTAGCTAACTGAATTTGAAAAGACGTTTCACTTTTCTCAAACTCTAGTCATCCTCGCGGGGGCAGGACAACGAAATCATAGATTTCTGTCTAATGAATATGTAGATAAATAAGTTTTAGCATACTGAAATGATACATTCTTTCTAATTTTAATAACTACGCGGTAGCTGACTGAATTTGAGAAGGCGTTACACTTTTCTCAAACTCTAGTCATCCTCGCGGGGGCAGGACGACGAAATCATAGATTTCTGTCCTGCTCCCTTTTATATCTCAAAGGGGAGGCCATATAGTAGAACGTTAATTTGTGATATAATGTGTCTATTCATAAATTTATCAACGAAGGGGTGTGCGACGATATGACTAACGTGAGAGAAGCCACTCAAGCTGATGTTCAAGGAATCAGAGATGTAGCAACGAAAGCTTGGTATAATACATACCTTAATATTTATGCAGCCACTACGGTTAATGCATTCTTAGAGGCATCTTACAACGAACATAACTTACTTCAACGTCTCGAAGATCAACTCTTCTTAGTAATTGAAGAAGATGACCAAATCATTGCGTTTGCAAATTTCATACATGGTAAAGAGTTGTACTTGTCTGCGCATTACGTCCGTCCTGCATACCAACATCATGGACATGGAGGCGCGTTATTGCAAGCGGGTCTCGATACTTATCGTCAGCGCTATGATACGTTATACGTAGAAGTAGATTGCAGAAATAAAGATGCCGTGAACTTTTACCTTAACCAAGGCTTTGAGCAAGTGCGTGTCTATCAACATACGATGTACGGAGAACTCATGGAGCTCGCACTGTTACGTAAGACTTTAACGCATTGATAAAAGGAGGCCCAATTTGACACAATCGACTTATGCTTTCAAACAGTTGCCGGAAGAGAAAGTGTTTAAAGATCCAATCCATCGCTATATTCATGTGAAAGACCAATTGATATGGGACTTGATTAAGACGAAAGAGTTTCAACGTTTACGCCGAATTAAACAGCTAGGCACATTGTACTTGTCTTTCCATACTGCTGAGCACAGCCGTTTCGGTCACTCACTCGGTGTCTATGAAATCGTGCGCCGAATGATAGACGAGTCATTCTTCGGCAGAGAGGCTTGGGACAACTCAGATCGCCCTTTAGCGTTATGTGCTGCCCTGTTACATGACTTGGGCCATGGTCCGTTCTCTCACAGCTTTGAGAAAATATTTGGAACAGACCACGAAGCGTTTACGCAAGCGATTATCACGGGTGATACAGAGGTGAATGAGGTGCTGAGCCGTGTCGATGCTGACTTCCCACAAGAAGTAGCAGATGTCATCAACAAGACACATGACAATAAGCTGGTCATCTCAATGATTTCTTCTCAGATTGACGCGGATCGCATGGATTATTTACAGCGTGATGCTTACTTTACAGGTGTGTCGTATGGTCAGTTCGATATGGAGCGTATTCTGCGTCTGATGCGACCTTCTAAAGATGAGGTCTTGATCAAAGAGAGCGGTATGCATGCTGTTGAAAGTTTCATCATGAGTCGTTACCAAATGTATTGGCAGATTTATTTCCATCCGGTAAGTCGTGGCGGAGAAGTATTATTGAACAATTGCTTGCGACGGGCGAAACAATTGTATGACGAAGGTTATCAATTTACAATGACACCAACGGATTTTATCCCATTTTTTAAAAATGAAATGACGATTCAGGAATATGTGGATTTAGATGAAGCGGTCGTCGTGTATTACTTAAAGAAATGGATTCATGAAGATGACCCGATTCTCAGTGATTTGTCACGTCGATTTATCAATCGTGATCTCTTTAAGTATATGCCATTTGATGGCTCTATCATCACGATTACAGAACTAACAGATTTATTTGTCCAAGGTGGTATCGATCCAAATTATTACTTCGTGAGTGAATCATTCTCTGATTTACCGTATGACTATGACCGGCCGGGGTCTAACCGCCAGCCGATCCACTTGCTACGACGCAATGGCAAGATTAGGGAGATTAGTAGTCAGTCTCTCGTGATCTCAAGTATTACAGGAATCAATCGGGAAGATTATAAACTGTATTACCCTAAAGAACTCATTGCGAATATTGAGGATGATGAGGTTCGTAATGCCATTATTGGTTTGTTAAATGAGTTAAATTAAACTATTGAATCCAAGCGCTCAGATGTTTTAATATAGTAACGTTGTGACCTCAACATATAAACGGCGAACTACAGTGATTATGAAAGTATAAGTCATTAGTGATATAGATTGTAAAAAATTGATGCGGAGGTGGAAGATGATGGCAAACAAGAAAGGGTTCAAGTTCAATATTATTAAAAATGATCCGTTAGACGGTCATAAAGGAACAAATATCGGTTCTATTAGTCTAGATAACGTCGCACCTGTCTTTATCGATGTGTTGAATAAAGAAGCGTTTATCGACATCGGGGGTATGCACGCCCGTGCTGAAGTTGAAAAAGGTGTGAAATGGATAAACGATAAAGAAACGGTTGAAGGCGACGAAGCGAAACCGTATTGGTTGTGCTGGGTAACGACAGAACGCAGTGAACAAGGTCCTTATTACGCAGGTCTAACAGCATGCTATCTCTTAGTGAATAAGAGTATCCGTCGTGGATATAAGAGTATGCCTGAGCATGTGAACATGATGGACAAATCGATGAAACATCACATTGTGATTGATCAAATTGGTGAAGAGAACAAAGCGATTCTCAAAGCATTTTTACAAGAACATAACCCAGAAATGTGGGCAAACTCTAAAGATGAGTTACATCAAGCCTTTGACTAAGTAGACAGTAAAGTCGACGATACTATAAGAGTGAGGGTGAACGTGGATGGAGAATAACGTTGACATCCAAACGAAACAAGTCGTGAAACAGTTCGGTCAGAAGCAACATTTCAATGCGCAAACGGAAGGTACGTGGCTACAGAAAGGTGCAGAGTACATTCGCTACGAAGAAGATGTAGAAGATGCGCATGTGAATGTCACGCTCAAGATTGAAGAAGAGGGCGTCAAGATTATCCGTAAAGGTGACATCAATATGAAACTTCATTTCATCGAAGGCCAAGAGACTACGACGCTCTATGAGATGAGTGCAGGGCGCATACCTCTGACTGTCAAAACACAATCGATTAAACATTATGTGACCGATCAAGGTGGCAAACTTAAAGTACAATATCAACTCTTTCAAGCAGATGAGAAGATGGGTACGTATCAATACGAAATTCAGTATAAGGAGAAAGAATAGATGAATATTATTGATCAAGTCAAAACGGCGTTGATTGAAGAAATTTCAGCGAGTATCCATAAAGCAGAACTCGTAGATGACATTCCAGAAATCAAAGTCGAAATTCCAAAAGATGATAAGAATGGTGACTATTCCACAAATATTGCGATGGTCTTAACGAAACTTGCACGTCGTAATCCACGCGAGATCGCTCAAGCAATCGTGGACAACTTCGATACCACACAAGCACACGTTAAAGAAATCGATATAGCTGGACCAGGTTTCATCAATTTCTACTTAGATAACACATATTTAACTGAAGTGATTCCTGAAGCGCTACAGAAAGACGAAGCTTTCGGTCGTGTTGAAACTTCGAAGGACGAAAGTATTTTACTAGAATATGTTTCTGCGAATCCTACAGGCGACTTACATATCGGTCATGCGCGTAATGCCGCTGTGGGTGATACTTTAGCTAACATTCTCGATGCGGCAGGCTATGACGTGACACGAGAATACTACATTAACGATGCCGGCAACCAAATTACGAATCTCGCACGTTCAATCGAAGCGCGTTATTTCGAAGCACTAGGTGACACAAGCCACGAAATGCATGAAGATGGCTATCACGGTAAAGATATCATCGAGATTGGCCAGGATTTAGCGGAGAAACGCCCTGAGTTGAAGTCACTTGATGATGCTGAACGCTTGAAGACGTTTAGACAACTAGGTGTCGATTATGAGATGGAAAAATTACGTCAAGACCTCGCTGACTTTAACATTCACTTCGATAACTGGTTTAGCGAGACGACGTTATATGAGAAAGGCGACATCCAAGCTGTATTAGATAAAATGTCTGACCTCGGCTACACTTACGAAGCAGATGGCGCAACGTGGTTACGTACGTCTGATTTCAAAGACGATAAAGACCGCGTGTTGATTAAAAAAGACGGTAACTACACGTACTTCTTACCAGATATTGCTTATCACTACGACAAGATTGAACGTGGTAATGATGTCTTAATCGACCTCTTTGGTGCAGACCATCACGGTTACATCAATCGTCTCAAAGCTTCTATGGAAACATTTGGTGTCGACAGTGACCGTTTAGAAATTCAAATTATGCAAATGGTACGTTTAATGCAGAACGGCGAAGAAGTGAAGATGAGTAAACGTACAGGCAATGCCATTACATTACGCGATATCATGGATGAAGTAGGTATTGATGCAGCACGTTACTTCTTGACGATGCGTAGTCCAGACACACACTTCGACTTTGATATGGAACTCGCGAAACAGCAATCTCAAGATAATCCAGTCTACTATGCGCAATATGCTCATGCGCGTATTTGTTCCATTCTGCAACAAGCAGAAGAACGTGGCATCTCTACTTCAGGTGAGTTAGATTTATCACAAATTACAAATGACAAAGCGATTGATTTATTGAAAAAAGTAGCAGAGTTTGAACCGACAATTGAAAGTGCGGCAGAACATCGTGCGCCACATCGCATGACGAACTATATCCAAGACTTGGCTGCACACTTCCATAAATTCTATAATGCGCAGAAAGTACTCACAGACGATGAAGCACAAACGACAGCACTCGTCGCATTATGTGAAACAGTGAAGATCACGTTACGCAATGCGCTACATCTTGTAGGTGTCACAGCACCTGAAAATATGTAAGCGAGTGAGGTTCGGTTAGTTGAGAGCGGAGAGATGAAATCAATGCGGATTTCAGTTTCCGCTCTTTTGTTATGCGTTTTACTTCATGTGGGTCTGGTCTGATAGTCCTCCGTTTCTTCGACTCTAGCTCATTTGTTATGCCTGTGACTTTCTAGGGTATGAAAGACGTAGATGTACTTTGTTGCGAAAGGAGTGAAAAGGCGGACGATGACACTATCATTGGAGAACTTGTACAAGAAACTATACGCACATATGGGACCACAATATTGGTGGCCTGCTGAAAGTAAGATAGAAATTATCGTCGGCGCTATACTCGTTCAGAATACGAATTGGCGTAATGCAGCGTATGCGATCGAACGTCTGTCTCAAGAAACAGATTTAGACCCCTATCGTATTACTCAGCTACCGTTAGAAACGTTGCAGACGTACATTAAATCAAGTGGGTTCTACAAGAACAAAGGCCGTGCAATTCAAGAAGTCTTTCGATGGCTAGAACAATTTGATTATGATTACGACAAGATTAAAGCGCATTATGGCGATGCGTTACGAAAGCAGCTCTTGTCGTTGCGGGGTGTCGGCGAAGAGACGGCAGATGTGCTGTTGGTATACATATTTGATGGTGTCGAATTGATTCCTGATAGTTATACACGACGTATTTTGTCGAAATTAGGCTATGCTAATACAGAAAGTTATACCAAGTTGAAGCGGCATATCGACTTACCTGCGCATTTTTCAAACCAGGATGCGAACGAGTTTCATGCTTTACTAGATAATTTCGGTAAAAATTACTTTAATGGTAAAACGGAAGCGCGCTACACCTTTTTAGATGACGACTTTATAGATGACTCAAGAAGTTGAATGGTGACGTTGTTATATTGAAAGCGCATTTTAAAAAATCGGATAAAGGAGTAGATGGAATGAAATTAAATAAACTATGGTTCGTCTTGGTTGCCGCGTTGCTCATCCTCACGGCATGTGGTTCAAATCAAGACAAAGATTCGCAATCATCAAAAGGGGACAAAGCGAACTATCATCGTATCGTCTCATTGATGCCAAGTAATACGGAAACGTTATACAAACTCGGATTAGGCAAGGACGTCGTGGGTGTCTCTACGGTAGATGACTACCCGAAAGATGTGAAGAATAAAAAGCAATTTGACGCGATGAAATTAAACAAAGAAGCGTTGATGAAAGCGAAGCCTGATTTAATCTTAGCCCACGAGTCGCAGAAATCCTCAAGTAAAGACACACTAGATGCTTTGAAGAAAGATGGCGTCAAAGTGGTCTATGTGAAAGATGCGCAATCAATTGATGAGGTCTATGATTCCTTTAAGCAAATTGGAAAGGTGACAGGCAAGCAGAAGAAAGCGAATCAACTCGTATCTGATACGAAGAAGAAAGTGAACAAAGTTATCGATTCTGTTCCTGATCATCAGAAGAAACAGAATGTCTTTATGGAAGTTTCTTCTGATCCTGACCTTTATACAGCAGGACAAGGGACATTCTTTGATGATATGTTAACGCAATTGCATGCGAAGAACAGTTTCCATAACCTAAAAGGTTGGCAGAAAGTGAGTAAGGAAGACATTATCCGTAAAAATCCAGCGATAATGGTCAATACAGCAGGACAATCTGACAAAGAATATCAACAAATGGTTGAAAAACGTGGCGGTATGAAACAAGTGAAAGCTGTTAAAGATGGTAAATTGAAATCAGTGAACGGCGATCAAATTTCACGACCAGGGCCGCGTATTGACGAAGGCTTGAAAGAGCTTCGCGACGCTTTGTATGAGTAATAAAAGGTGTGTTTGAGGTGCGTGACGTACGAGCGTGACGGTGGCAGTTTCGCAGAGGTAGCGAACTCAGATAGGCTGCGTTGGTTGTTCTATACGCGATCAAGTTCGCACTCATCGCGCTTATCGGAGTACGTTACTCGCTAAGTCTCGTCTTTACGGAGTGAACAGTTCGTCTACAGTCACATCAAACTGACGTGCGAGTTTAAATGCAAGCGTCAGCGAAGGGTCATATTTATTATTTTCTATGGCATTAATGGTCTGTCTCGAAACATTAAGATCCTTACTTAGTGTTTCTTGAGACAGGCCATAAATTTTGCGATAATGACGGATTTTATTTTTCATACTAATGTTCCTTTGATGTGTATTTACGTTTAGTCGTAATATAATTTAAGATAAATGAAATTAAAGCAATGACTAACATGATGAATTCGAAATTATGTGCTACAAATTGTCGCATAGGCGCATAAGTCTTAAATATACCTATCAATTTCATTACAGTTGTAATTAGCATTACCGTAACTATAGTATAAAAACTTTTCGCCATGATTTCTACAAACATATGATCTTGACGTTCATCAAAAGGATGTTGTTTATTTTTTGTATCAGAAATTTGAGAGGGAAGATACTTGCTCGTTAACATTGACCACCCTAAAAACGCTAAAAATAAAATGATATAACCAATTACTTTCAAGAGAAACACCTCAAATTGTAAAGTTAATTTGACATTGATAACGTAACAAGCGCTAGACAGAATGTCAAAAGTCTTTTACATCATTGAAAAATTGACTATCCGAACTTTGATTTACATACCCAAACAGTGTACGTTCTTGATATACTCTCACTAATGAGGAGGTGCAATCACGCACTATGTCACAAGCGAAATCAGTTCTTATATGGCTCATCGTCTTAATCGTTAGTATGAGTCTCGGCTTACTCTGGGATATTGGCAACTTACATGAACAACTCTCGCAATCTATTCTGTTTCAAGTGCGGATTCCTAAAGTGTCGGAAGCGGCCTTAGCAGGTGCAGGTCTGACGCTTGCAGGGCTCATCTTTCAGACGTTGTTAAACAACCCACTAGCGGATAGTTTCACCTTAGGGTTGGCTAGTGGTGCGACATTTGGCTCTGGTGTGGCTGTGGCGCTTGGTTTGAGTTTCCTGTTGATACCAGTATCATCCATCCTATTTAGTTTAATTACACTTGCACTCGTACTCTTAATGACGCGTCTCATGTCTCGCGGTCATCCGATTCGTACGTTGATACTCTCTGGGATTATGATTGGTGCCTTATTCAATGCCTTTCTCTATGTGATTATCGTCTTGAACCAACGCAAGATGAATAGCATCGTTAACTACATGTTTGGTGGTTTCTCTGCTGCAGAGTATACGAAGATGAGTTATATCGCATCTGCGCTAGTCATAGGATTGATGATTCTCTTTATCATGCTGCCCCAACTTAAGCTTTTACAATTAGACGAACGACAAGCTGTCTCTCTAGGCTTGCGATATCAAACAGTAACTTACGTTGCACTTATCATCGCCTCAGTGATTACAGCGATTATCGTCGCTTACGTAGGTATTATCGGCTTTATCGGTATGGTTATTCCTCAATTAGTTCGCCGTATTTATCGTACTAGTCAGTTAGGTACGCAGATGATATTAAACTGTCTTATCGGGGCGAGCGTCATGGTGTTAGCCGATTGGTTAGGTACCACTGTCATTTACCCGATCCAAATACCAGCGAGTATCGTTCTCGCACTCTTTAGTATTCCAGTCCTGTTCTTTTTGTTAATATCAGAGCACAAATATACCAACTCGCACGTTTAAGGGACGCATTAAAGGAGAATGATATAGAAAGAAGACGCTTGTATCTTTCTATCGAGATTCTTAGTATAATTTAATCCGTATACATAAGAATCATGTTATAGTTAAGACGCAGTAAATAACGGACGAGATGAATAGAACAGAAGGTGGTTGAGTCAGATGGACTTATCACGAATTAAAGCGGTCGTCTTCGATTTGGAAGGCACATTATTAGACCGTCGTAAATCACGCGATAAATTTATCGAAGAACAATACGAGCGTTTTCACGATTATTTAGTTCGTGTTCAGCTTGCTGATTTTAAAAATAAATTTATAGAGCTCGACGATGATGAAGATCACGACAAACCTGAATTATACAAAGCAATTATTAAAGATTTCCACATCGATCGCTTGAGTTGGAAAGATCTATTTCACGATTTCGAGATGCACTTTTACCGCTATGTGTTTCCGTACTACGATACGTTATACACGCTTGAACGGTTAGCTGAAAAAGGCTATTTAACGGGGGTCATTGCGAACGGCAAATCTAAGATCAAAGCCTATCGACTCCATGCCCTAGGGATTGAACATGTCATCAATTACCTCTCGACTTCGCAAACTGTAGGTTATCGCAAGCCACATCCGAGAATATTTGAGGATATGTTAGAACAACTAGATACGAAGCCTGAGGAAACGATGTATGTCGGTGATGACGCACTTAATGACGTAGCCCCCGCGCGTGCGATGGGCATGGTTAGTGTCTGGTTCAAGGAAGAAGATGCTGAATTAGAGCCTTTACCTGAAGAAGTAGACTACACGATAACGACGCTTGAAGAACTATTACAAATATTACCTTTAGACGAAGAACAGAAAGGATGATTGACGCATGAATTTAATGAAGACGAAAGACGATGTGACATTAAACTATAGAACAACTGGAGAGGGCGATGCCATCTTATTATTACATACAGCCTTCGATAATTTCTCAGTCTTTACTGAGTTGGAAAAAGCATTGAGTAGAGATTATCAAGTTGTACTCTTAGATTTACGTGGTCACGGTTACTCAGATAAACTGACATCTATCCAATTTGAAGATTATGCTTCAGATATCAAACAACTCTTGGATAAATTGTATATAGATGATTGTGCTGTTATCGGTCATGAGCTTGGCGCTTCAGTAGCAGTGGCATTTGCAGCACAATATCCTGATATGGTAACGTCGCTTAATTTAGTTAACCCAACAATCTTAGAAGATAGCTTGCCAGCAGATCGTCTTTATGAACACTATGCACACAAAATCCGTAATTGGGATGAAGAAAAACAAGAGAAATTTTTAGATAAACACTTGTATTATTCTAAAAGAGAAGGAAAGAAATTCCTCAAACAAATTAGTGAAACGAATAGTCTTAACACAGATAATGAAAATCAAGCGGTACGCGATTCATTTATCAATACCAATATTCGTCACTATTTAGGTGAAATTAAAGTTCCTACACTGATTACTGCAGGACAACATGGAGAGCGTACGACGATTGTAGAAGCGAAAGAAGTCGCTGATTACGTGCCGCATGCGCAATTTAAAGTGTTTGAGAAATCGGGTCTTTATCCTTTCGCTGAAGAAAGAACACAATTTTTAAAAGTAGCTGTAGATTTCATTAAAGCGCATGAACCTGAAGGCGCACGCTAAGGAAAATGAGCATAGAATAAGCAAAGAACAAAAACATAGAAATAGTCTTCGCAATTACTATCACTAGATAAGTTAGTGGGAGAACACTATGGAATCAATGGTTCCTGTGTTTCTCCCATTTTTTAATATAATCTTTCGGTAATAAATCCAAAGGATATTAAAATCTATTGTAATCTAAATGTAATATCACTGTTAATTTAGTAATATTTGTTGTATAATCAAAATAAGCACAGAGATCATTGTTCTAATAAAGGAGAGTGCTTATGAAGAAATTAATTGCAGCAACATTAGTTACTGGATTAGCGATTTCACCTATCGCGTCTGATTCTGCAAGTGCAGCGACAGGAAACTCGATGGATAGTGTGAAACAAATTGAGCAAGGTGACACGACGCTTGAGGGTGCCACTTTAGGAGACTCAATTCAAACAGTGCTTAAAGAGAACAAGAATCCCGTTTATTCAACTAGTGCAGATGGTAAAGAACATATTTATGAATTCCATAAAGATAATGGTAAATTAGTTGTGACTACAGATGGTAAGAAAGACAAAGGACACATCACACGCGTTTCAATGAGTTACAACGACACAGATGGTCCATCTTACAAGGATGTTAAGAAACAACTCAGCGATGATGCTGTTGCACGCGAGCATTACAATAGCGTGACAGGTAACTTTGGTTATATCCAAGATGATCGTGCTTCTTATCAATTTAGTTCACAATCACCAGATGATAAAAATATCAAACTTTATCGAATCGATATTGGAGAATAGTTAAGTTGAAAATTAGTCGTTAAGAATCTTCCTATAAGGTAATTAGAATAGATAATTTGCAAGTCGGAACGGCTCATACGAAGATATGAGTCGTTTCGACTTTTTCATGTACTCAGCATCAATAACAACTTGAT
The DNA here is from genome assembly GCF_001811435.1 of Staphylococcus sp. HMSC071G07. NCBI lineage: Bacteria > Bacillati > Bacillota > Bacilli > Caryophanales > Staphylococcaceae > Staphylococcus > Staphylococcus sp. HMSC071G07. The sequence goes on along the minus strand of NZ_KV804768.1, from coordinate 575,912 downwards.
ATGAAGAACACAGGTTAGAGAATGAGGTATGAAAACGAATAATAAGTTCCAATTGGCAGAGTTAAGCGTTAACTATATCACGGCAGTATATGAAGTGTTACAATGGGGTTAATGCTTTGTTTATTTAACACCGACGTTCAACAACATGGAATAATGTGATTTGAAGGAGTAAACTATGCGAGTTAATGATAAGGTATTAGTTGAAAATATCAATGATTACTTTACACATAAGGGTTTGTCACCCAATCTCATTGATGATATTAAAATGAAAATCAAGCGAGATTTTAAAAAATCAGAAGCTGTAGATAAAGATTATATTGAATATCGTGGAAAGTCACCAGCTGAAATTATCTTGGTGATTCAGCGTAATTTATTTACGTTACAACTCAACCCAGTCATCTTCTTTATCGTGAACTTTGTATTGATATCCTTTTTATACGATAAGCAATATGTTCCATTCCAAGCTGCATCTGGCATCACTATCTTCTACTGTGTCATTGTGTTGCCGTTGTCTATTGCGATTTATGCGAGCATTATTAGGAAGAATTACCTCTATAGCAACAAGGTTGAAAGGTATATCGGCATCTTGATAGGCATAGTAGCGCTAGCGCTCATTATATTACATGCCTTTCATTTAGATATGAACATCTATGTTATTACGAAATATGGTCATCAATTTGTCTTCTTTATTGGTATTCTATTCAGTATCTTTGGTGTTTATTACAAACGACTCGAGTTTACTGGTTTAGGCTTATTACTTTGTCAGAAGACGATTGATGCGATGATTCAAAGTGCACCCATTGCACAGTTTATTTCAATTGTCATTTGGATATTATTGCTCATCGTTATTATTTACTATACGATTCGTGTTTCTTCACGAAAATAAATTAAATAGGTGTGTATGGTATTGCGAAGCGGTAGGTGCCGTAGAGACGCGATTCCGTTAGGGCTGATATTACAGTAACGGCCAAGTGAGATTACTTTTATAAGGGTAGGGCGACGAAATCATATCGATTTCTGTTCTACTCTTTTTGTGTTGATAAAAAGGTTTCAGAGTGGTTTGAAATCATAAAAAACCACTAGCACGTTCAACGAGAACATGCTAGTGGTAGTCATGTATAATGAATCGAATTAGACTTCGTTTTGATCGTTAGCTTCTTTAATACGATTGTTAACGCGTGTTAATAATTCGTTCGTTTTTTCTCGTTGTTTTGCGTTGACTAAGATAAGCACTGTTCTTTCGTCGTGCTCGTTACGTTTCTTGTCGAAGTAATCTTCTTGAGCAAGATTTTTAACAGCTTTAACTACTTGTGGTTGTTTGTAGTTTAAATGATTAATAATATCTTTAAGATAGTATTCATCACTTTCGTGCTCACTGATGTAAGTTAATACAGCAAATTCTTCGAAACTTACTGAAAACTCTCGTTTAATAATACCTTTCAATCTGTCTGCGTATGTTACCATCGCTAAAAGTTCAAAACAATCGTTAATTTTACTAACTGCCATGTTGATTCCTCCTCATTTGCCTGCCCATTCGGTGTGTAAAGTGTTCATCACTTTGCAATCGTATCTATCTCTGTTTAAATATTATTTGCAAAATGACACCCATGGTATGGGTATAGATAATATTAAAGACATATATTACCTACGCTATTATTTAATTTATTATAACTAAATAAATTTAGAAAGTAAACAAAAAGGTCTATGTGAAATACAATAGATTTTTCCCGTTATATTCATTTTTAAACAAAGCAACAATTGAGAAGAATTATTATTTTTAAATCTTATTTTCGCTCATTACTTGATAAATAAGAAACAAGGAAGACCTAAATTTAAAAGAAAAATAAACTAAAAGAACACCTTTTAATTTATTATGCTACATCTTTAGTGTTTTTGGCTATCTTTTCATTAATATTTAAACCTTCTGTAACAATAATTTCGTTCTGTTTTACAGTTTTGTAATATTTAATTTTGCGTTCAATGAAGCGATTGTTTCTTTTTACGAGTACGGAATCCTTTTTATATAAAGCAGAATTAGGGATCTGAATCGTTTGTCTCGGAATTTCTATACTGAAGTGCGTACCAACGGGATAACGTGCTTTAGTCGAAAGTTGGACTTCGTAGGTAGAGGTACGAGCTTTAGATTGATAGTTCTGAGGGAAGGCATTAACTTGCTGAACTTTACTCTTGAAAGTTTGGTGTTGCTGATCGTGAATCGTTAAAGTTTGCTGTTCTTTAATGAGTGGTAGTTCTTCTTCGTTAAGTGCGAGTTTGATTACTTTATGTTCTGAATAAATCGAAAGGATAGGTTCACCGGCTTTAGAAGGGTGTTCATTCGTGAGAGTGAGCTTACCACTGATGGGGGCGACGATTTGCGTGCGTAAATGTGTTTGTAATTCGTCGATTTCAGCTTGTAGCGTGTCGCTTGTTGCTTTACTTTCCTTCGTGGGTTTCGGCATGTGCACGAGCGTAGAAAGTTGGCGTTGCTTATGTGTGATTTGTTGTTCTATGGCAGGGTTGTAATACTCAAATAATTTGTCACCTGCTTTCACAGAACTATTATTAGTGACGAACCAATCATGAATGTGGCCTTTCGTGGCGTCGTATTTGAGCGTGGTGCTATCAGTCGGTTCTTGTCGACCATTGACTGAGATAGGCGGCGAGTGCTGAATTGTTATCGTTTCAACAGGGGTTTGTGCAGATGTCGGTTGGTTGGCGACGAGGCCATAAATGCCCACGCCGAGTAGAGTAACAAGAATGAGACTTACCGTGGTAATGATGATTTTCTTGGACATGAGGTCACCTCTTTTGATGTAGTGAACTTAGTATATACTAAAACTTATTCCTTTGTCATTGATTTTCTATTGAATTATATAACATTTTTACAAAAATCAAAAAACGCTCTAAAAGTCCCTCAAAAAGAGAATTTTAGAGCAAGATCGATGATGGGCCCATGAACATTTTAAAAAAGACGAAGAAGTATAATGCCAATCATGATGGCAATGAGACCTAACACCTTGCGTACGGTAATTGTGTTGCGTGGTGTGCCCAGTAAACCGAATTGATCGATAATGACACCCATTAACATTTGACCTAGCATGCCAACAATAGTCGTCACAGCTGCACCAAGATGAGGCATTAAGATAATATTCATCGTAACGAAAATCATCCCGAGAAAGCCACCAATGAAATAGAACGGACGGAGTCGCCCATGTTGTGCGTGTTGTTTGTGCACTTTTAAACTGCGATGGAAGATGAGTGTCAGGATAAAGAGTGCAAGCGTACCTGTAGTGAAAGATATCAATGATGCGAGAAATGACGAGTGGACTTGCTGACCCAATGTGCTGTTAATCGTCGTCTGAAGTGGTGGACAGAAGCCGAAGACAAAACCTATCGTTAGCCAGACATAGAAAGATAGGGGTCTAGAATGCTGATGTGTTCGATTGCGTACATAATTCATGAGTAAGATGCCTAGAATGAGACACAGAATGCCAATGAACTTTAAGAAAGTGAAAGGTTCTGTACGCGCACCGAACCAGCCGAATGTATCGATGATGACACCCATGATAATCTGTCCGCTTACTGACATCACTACGGTGAGTGAGGCACCAAGACGGGGTAACAACAATAGGTTTCCGGTTAAAAAGATGACACCTAGAAGTCCACCTGTAAACCAGTAGAAATTAAAGTCCTGGTTTAGGAGATAGGAAGGTGTCAGCATATGTGGATTGATGCAGGCGTTGATGATAATCAGACAAAGTGAACCCACGAAGAATGAAATCGTTGATGCGTAGAATGATGAGTGGGTATAAGCGCCTAATCGTGAGTTGATGGAAGTTTGGAATGGGATGACCATGCCTGCAGCTACGCCTAGTACCATGAGTAATAACATGTGATCACGCTTTCTAGTTAAGATAAACCCATTATATAGAAAATGCGAGGAGAATTATAGGGGGCGTTCAAAGTGAAAGGGACAGAGGATTGCGCAAAGTCGTATACAAAGGCGTGCGGTTTATAATATGATATTAAACAGATATTTGAAAAAGCGTGTTGGATCTTACTGTTGAAGCGTGCATTTCAGTAGTAAGCGCGTGTTCTATTATGTGCTTCCATTTGTCGCACATGTGTAAAAAGCATGGATGGTAAGTCAGCGTACGAGATGAGTACATCTGCTATCAGTTACATCATATATCAATTAAGGGATGAGACAGCTAGAGTAAGACAATCGAGTTGGGATGAAAGTTCGAGAGTAGGTGATGATTAGAGTGGCTAAATTATCAATTATACGGTTGCTTGATGAGGAAACGTTCTTCATCGGAGCTGGACTTGACCACAACCTAGAGAAAGAACAGTACATAGATGTGTTGAATCCACGACGTTCATATAAAAATTTAGCTCAAATAGAAGAAGTCTTCGATCATTATGCTTTGTGTAAGAAGTTGGGTAAAAGAAAGATATTTTTCGGAGACACTGTTCGTATTCGTCCGCGCCAAGAGGAGAGAAAGGCGCAGTCGTAGGAGGATTGAGCTAGCCCTATTTATATAGGGAGCGTCAGACGTGTGAACTATTATAAAGTGTAGCTAAATATAAGCAAGAAATAATAAAAAGGCAGAACGCACTTTTATCATGGGTGAGTTAATGATAATCGTGTCGTTCTGCCTTTGTTGTCATGCGAGGGAGATACTCTGTCTGCGTAGATTTCGTACGGTAGGCCCCGTGTTAAGTTGTGATCATGTTCCTCGCTTTAACTACGTTCTTAATGAGAGAGCAGGGGGGCGAAACACTCCCCAAACCCTCTATTCACTTTAATTCTTACTTATCAGTGAAGATATTACGTGTGGTCTTGCTCACGATTTGTGCGCTACCAATCTTAGTTGGCACGTTATTGCTTGGGCGTAAGATGTCTAGAGAAAGTAACTTCTGCATCGCATCTCTCGCTACTGCTTCCGATACGTCTTGTAAGACATTATTAATCGTGAATTTGCATTGTTTGTTGGCAACGTCGTGAAAGATAAGTTCTAATGTTTCAGTCATGATGGTTCCTCCTTTAGTAAACATTTGTAGTAGTTGTCAATTCAATAGAATCGAATTGTTCTCCGGTTAATTGTTCAATGATGGTTGCAAATTGTTTAATTTGTTCCTTCGTTGCTTTACCGTTGAGATTCGTGAATCGACGTCGTGATGTAACTGCTCTGCCGTCTGCGTTGTGAGTGACTTTGACAAGGCTAACTATGATGTTGTTCATCGTGCTCACCTCCTTTCACACTATATATCGATGAGGAACGTGTGAAAGGGTAATATTTTTGTGAAAATAAAAACAAAATATTTTGATGTTACTCAACTATCGTTTATCATTGAATAAGAAACATTTTACGAAAAAAGTGAGGTGGTTGAGATGAATCAAGTGGATCCAATTAGAGACTTGAAAGCGATTCAAGCTATGTACGAGGTCTTGCGAGAGAAGTCCGAGCGAGATTATCTCTTATTTAAATTTGCTATACATACAGGTGTGAAGTTGGCGGAACTATTAAACTTGCACGTTGATGAGGTGCTTGATGCTGAAGGGCATGTGAAGACCTATTGGGTAGAAGGATTGGCGACGCATATCCATATCATACTGCCTGAACAATTACGTGATGAGTTAGCGAATTACATACATCACACGAGGCTTGACTCACAAGCACTCTTATTCCAATCCAACCGCACTCATAAAGGGTTGTCGAGACAACAAGCGTACCGTATCATTCATGCAGCAGCTGATAAACTAGGCATGCGTCATATCGGATTGACAACTTTACGTAAAACATTTGCATATCATGCCTATCAATCGGGAATATCAATATCGATTATTCAGAAATATTTAGGGCATCAAACGACTTATGAAACGATGAAGTTTATCGGTATCTCGAAACAGGCGAGTACGACGACGATTGCTCTAAATCTTCAGCCATAAGCCAAAGATAGAAAGGAAGGGCTAGCATGAGTTTAATCTATTTGTTCTGTGCTATCTTGCTAATCATGTTACTCGTTCTGGGAACATTAACACATCCAAAGTTAGCCCAGTTTGCAGGACATATTGCTCTGATTGCGCCCGTGGTTTCTGCGGTCTATTTCATCTGGCAGATACCCTCTGTGATCAAGCAGCATATTCTTCACATCAAGTTGCCTTGGCTCAACGCGTTTGATGTGAATATTGATTTGCGACTAGACGGTTTGAGTTTATTCTTTAGTTTACTCATTTCAATCATAGGGGTCGCAGTATTTTTCTACGCTACACAGTATTTATCAAAGCAGCATGATCATCTTCCACGTTTTTACATCTATTTGCTACTATTCATGTTGAGTATGCTTGGAATAGTGAATTCGAATAACACTATTCTCATGTACGTCTTCTGGGAGCTTACGAGCATCTCCTCATTTTTACTTATCTCATATTGGTACGACAGACAGCCGAGTCAATTTGGCGCGATAACGTCATTTATGATTACGGTCTTCGGTGGGTTAGCGCTCCTCACAGGCTTTATTATGATTTATAGCGTGACGGGCACGAACACGATCACTGAAATTATGGCGCAACGCCATGAAATCGCACAACACCCACTATTTATTCCAATCGTCATCATGTTATTGATTGGTGCTTTTACCAAATCGGCTCAATTTCCATTCCATGTATGGTTACCGAAAGCGATGGAAGCGCCGACACCTGTTAGTGCATATCTCCACTCAGCTACGATGGTTAAAGCAGGTATCTTCTTGCTATTTCGCTTTATTCCGGTATTAGGGTTGAGCAATACGTACATATATGCAGTGACATTTGTCGGATTGATCACGATGATCTTCGGTTCGGTGAATGCGATTCGACAGTATGACCTTAAAGCGATATTGGCATATTCGACGATTAGTCAATTAGGTATGATTGTATCGATGGTCGGCTTGGGTGCAGGTTATGCACAACACCCGCATGATAGTTTGACGGAAAGTTATGTCATCGTGCTGTTTGCCGGTCTCTTCCATCTCGTTAACCATGCCTTATACAAAGGCGCATTGTTCATGGGAGTAGGACTCATTGACCATGAAACTGGTACACGTGATATACGTAACTTAAGTGGTTTACGGAAAGTCTTACCGTTAACTCATGTCGTGATGTTACTAGCTGGACTATCCATGGGCGGCGTTCCTTTACTGAATGGTTTCTTGAGTAAAGAGATGTTCTTTGAAGGCTTACTTAATGCGAACGACTTACCGCAGTTCAACACACTATTAATGGTGATCGTTGTTGTGATTGGTGTCGTAGCAAGTATTTTCACATTTATCTATTCTTTATTTATGGTTAAAAAGGTCTTCTGGGGCAGTTATCATAATGAACGCTTGCCTATTCGCAATCCGCACGAACCATTCTTGTTTGCCTTGCCATCAACCATCATGATGATTTGTTTACCGGTCATTTTCTTCGTGCCAAACATTTTAACAACTTATGTATTAGTGCCAGCTTTACAAGGTATTTCTGGAAAGGCTGCAATCAAAGAAGTGGCACCAACGATTTCTCAATGGCACGGCTTTAACTTATCGCTGTTGATGAGTGCGATTGTTATTATTGTAGGCCTCATCGCTGTATTTAAAGTTGATTGGATTGGACTTGCACAGCGAGGTAAAGATTTATCCATTACACGTTTATATTTACGTGTGTATCGCAGTTTCGAGCGTTATTCAGGCTATAGCATTCGAGGTTTAATGAACAACCGTTTGAATCATTACATCGTATGGACATTACTCTTCTTCGCAGTATTGATTGGCTATGGCTTGTTCAGAACAGGATTCCCTAAAGTACATCAAATTCATGTCAGTGATTTCGGCCCGCTTGAAGTCATTACACTCATCGTGGTCATTGCTTTAGGTATTGCGTTGACGTTTATTCGCCAAAGACTCACGATGGTTATTCTCAACGGAATCATCGGCTATTGTGTCACAATCTTCTTTATCCTTATGAAAGCACCAGATTTGGCACTAACACAACTCGTAGTTGAAACGATTACGACGATTCTCTTTATCGTGAGCTTCTCGCGTTTACCGAACGTTCCTCGTGGGCGTGTACACAAGCGACGTGAGTTAATGAAGATTATCGTATCGCTGATCATGGCCGTGGTTGTCGTGACACTCGTCTTCATCGCGCAACAAGGTGATAGCATGCCGACGATTTCCACATTCTATCACGATGCGAAAGAGCTCACAGGTGGTAAAAATATCGTCAATGCTATTCTTGGTGATTTCCGAGCATTTGATACGTTGTTCGAAGGTATGGTGCTCATCATCACTGGTTTAGGTATCTATACATTACTCAACTTTAAGGATCGGAGGGGACAAGATGAAAGAGAATGATGTTGTATTACGCACAGTCACGAAGATTGTGGTCTTCATCTTATTGACGTTTGGTTTCTACTTGTTCTTAGCCGGACATGACAGCCCAGGCGGTGGCTTCATCGGAGGTTTAATCTTCAGTTCCGCGTTCTTGCTCATGTTCTTAGCCTTTGATGTGAAGCAAGTACTCGTTTCGTTGCCGATAGACTTCCGTATCTTTATGATTATCGGTTCACTTCTTTCAATAGCGACGGCAATTGGACCGATCTTCTTCGGCAAGCCATTCCTATATCAAACGTCAATTGCTGCCCACGTTCCATTGTTGGGTGAGCTTCATTTGACGACAGTGACATTGTTTGAAGCGGGCGTCTTATTGACGGTTGTAGGTGTAGTCGTCACAGTCATGTTATCGATGAGTGGTGGTCGCTCATGAATATTATCTTACTCATGGTGATTGGTTTCCTCATCTTCATCGGTACTTACATGATACTGTCGGTCAATTTAATACGTATTATTATAGGGATTTCAATTTATACCCACGCTGGTAACTTGATTATTATGAGTATGGGGCAATATGGTCGTCACATGTCGGAACCTTTGATTGGTAAAGGGACACAGCACTTCGTTGACCCCTTACTTCAAGCCATCGTACTCACAGCGATTGTCATCGGTTTCGGTATGACCGCGTTCTTGCTCGTACTCGTTTACCGTACTTACCGCGTGACGAAAGAAGTCGAAATTGATGTATTGAGAAAGGGGAGTGACAACTCAGATGAATAACTTACTGATCTTGCCACTACTCCTTCCAGTCATTTGCGCATTAATCTTAGTTTTTACACGTAAAAATAGTCTGTTATCACGCATTCTATCTATCGGTACGATGTGTGTTTCAACGTTAATCTCAGTGTATCTACTCATCCATGTGATGCGCACACGTCCTTTAGTGCTCGATTTCGGTGGATGGAGAGCACCGTTTGGTATTCAGTTCGTCGGTGATACGCTCAGCTTACTGATGGTGACGACGTCTAGTTTCGTCGTAACGTTAATCATCGCCTATGGTTTCGGTCGAGCTGAGAAACGTGCGATTCGATATTATTTACCGAGTTTCATTCTCTTTCTCACAACAGGCGTCGTCGGGTCATTTTTAACAGCAGATTTATTTAACATCTACGTCATGTTTGAGGTAATGTTACTCGCGTCATTCGTGCTTGTCACACTCGGTCAATCTGTTGAACAGTTACAAGCAGCGATTATCTACGTCGTGCTGAACATCATCGGTTCATGGTTGCTGTTACTCGGTATAGGCTTGCTTTACAAGCTGACAGGAACGTTGAACTATGCACTCGTTGCCCAACGATTAGATGATATGAAAGATGCCAGTTCGGTGGTTATCATCGCTATCATCTTCCTCGTGGCCTTTGGTTCGAAAGCTGCATTAGTGCTCTTCATGTGGTTGCCTAAAGCTTATTCCGTACTCAACACTGAGCTGGCAGCACTCTTTGCGGCATTGATGACTAAAGTCGGGGCGTATGCATTGATTCGCTTCTTTACATTGATGTTCAATGACCATCCAGAGATTACACACGAACTGCTCGTCGTCTTGGCATGTATCACGATGTTGATCGGCGCTTTCGGTGTACTTGCTTACACGAATATTAAAAAGATCGCAGCGTATCAAGTTATTCTGTCGATCGGCTTTATTATTCTAGGTCTAGGCAGTCACACGTTCTCTGGTGTGAGTGGGGCGATCTTCTATTTAGCAAATGACATCGTCGTGAAGACGTTATTATTCTTTATTATCGGTTCACTCGTTTATATGAGTGGACGCCAACATTATAGTTATCTTCACGGTCTAGCTAAGCGAGAGCCATTCTTCGGTGTAGCATTCATAATTATGATCTTTGCGATTGGTGGCGTACCGCCTTTCAGTGGCTTTCCTGGTAAGATTTATATCTTTAAGGGAGCGATTGAAAATGGGAACTATATTGGTTTAGCGCTCATGGTTATTACGAGCTTACTCGCCATGTATAGTCTCTTCCGAATTTACTTCAAGATGTATTCAGGTCATTCAGCGGAAGGAGAGCGTGTAGAGTTTAATCCACTTCAAGGTTACCGTAAGTGGCTGATTGGCATATTAACGACGGTTGTACTCGTTATGGGACTCGCAGCACCGCTATTATTCAAAGTGACTGACCAAGCGACGAAGATGAATATGAATCCGGATAATTATACGAAGTTAGTGAACCCGCATTTATTAAAGGAGGCGCATAAGAGATGAGACAAGTCGTCCTAAATGTAATCATTGCTTTTCTTTGGGTCTTATTCCAAGATGAAGAGTCCTTTAAGTTCTCTACTTTCTTTGCGGGTTACTTAATCGGTGTGATTGTGATTTATATTCTTCACCGTTTCTTCGGACAAGAATTTTATCTGAAAAAGGTCTGGGTCGCGATTAAATTCTTAGCTGTATATCTCTATCAACTCACGACTTCAAGCCTATCTATTATTAATTACATCTTGTTTAAAACGCGTGATATGAACCCGGGAATGGTGACATATGAAACGTCACTGAAGAATGATTGGGAAATTGCCTTTCTTACTATACTCGTCATTATTACCCCAGGGTCGACCGTCATTCGCATTTCTGATGAGAAGAAAAAGTTCTTTATTCATGCGATAGACGTCTCTGAAGAAGAGAAAGCGAAATTATTGAAAAGCATACGTCAGTACGAAGATCTCATATTGGAGGTGGCACGATGATTGAACACATTACAACGTTCTTTATTACAAGTGCGATAGTGATCTTTGGTATCGCCTTGTTCCTTACGTTATTTAGATTAATTAAAGGGCCAACAACAGCCGACCGCGTTGTTGCCTTTGATGCAGCAAGTGCCATCCTTATGAGTATCGTCGGTGTCATTAGCGTGCTCTATGGTACATTCTCATTCCTTGATTCCATCTTGTTAATCGCGATTATTTCCTTTGTGAGTTCCGTATCTATTTCGCGATTTATCGAAGGAGGGAAGGTCTTCCATGCCTCAAATAAGCGAAATCATTAGTCTCATTGCAGCTATACTACTCTTTTTAGGAAGCATCATCGCACTCATCAGTGCCATAGGGCTAATCAAGTTTCAGGACGTCTTCTTGCGGAGTCACGCTGCTACGAAGAGTTCAACGTTATCTGTACTATTTACGATTGTCGGAGTCTTAATTTACTTTATGACCACACAAGGTTATCTCAGTGTTCGTTTAATTCTAGCATTGATTTTTATCAACCTAACCTCTCCGGTAGGTGGACATCTCATCTCAAGAGCAGCTTATCGTACAGGGGCGTTTATGTACCGTAGAAAGGATGGCCCTCGTCAAGCCGATATTCTCTTGAGCTCAAGTGAACACAATACGTTCGAAGAGTTGAAACAGCGTGCGAAAGTACGTGAAGAACGCCGTTTAGAGAATTATCGTAAAGAGCACGAAGATTTCGATGACCGTTAAAGATTTAGAGCTTTATACATGTTCAAAGTTGAGGAAGTCTATCTCAATGTAAGTTTCATCTACGAATTAGATCGGCTTTCCTCTCGCTTTGGATTGATAGTGGATAGAACTATATTTAATGGTGCATCACATTTAAATATGCATAAAAATGATGATAAAATATTAAGTGAATGTAATTGTCTGAAATGCTACAGTATTTCTTATCTTAAAGCGTTAAGAATGAATGGTTTCCATCCTTAAAGCGCGTGTCATTAAAGTGATGAGTAGATGACGCGCATCTGTATTTGATGGAATGAGGGGAGCTGACAGATCTCGCTTTAAAAGTTATTAATTATTGAAATATTCTGTGTTTCAACCTCAGCAATTATAAAGAAAAATAGTGAACTGAAAAGAGGTGAAACTTTGCAAATTTTTGAAACGATACTCATATTTTTAGCACTCGTTATCGTGAGCTCACTTGTACATACCTACTTACCAAAGGTGCCACTTGCGTTTATTCAAATTATCTTGGGAATGTTACTTTATCTCACGCCTATTCCAGTTGAATTTCATTTTGATAGCGAGCTGTTCATGTTAACACTCATTGCGCCACTGCTATTCGTAGAAGGGGTACATGTCTCAAGGGTTCATTTAAGACGGTATATCAAACCGGTATTGATGATGGCCTTAGGACTCGTAGTGACTACGGTAATCGTAGTTGGACTATTTGTGCACTGGATTTGGCCAGAACTTCCACTGGCAGCTGCATTCGCACTCGCAGCAATCCTCTGTCCTACCGATGCAGTAGCCGTTCAAGCGATTACCAAAGGCAAAGTCTTACCTAAAGGTGCAATGACGATTCTTGAAGGTTAATCTTTATTAAATGATGCTGCAGGTATCATTTCATTTAAAATATCTGTTGCTGCCTTGATTACTGGTGCATTCTCAATATTCAATGCAGTAGAACAATTTCTCATCTCTTCAATCGGCGGATTTATCATCGGTCTGATTATCGGTGTCGTACTCGTTCGATTTAGAATTACACTGACACACCGGGGTATTGAGAATGTGAACATGTTTACGTTTATCCAGTTGCTGACGCCATTTGTAACATATCTTGTTGCTGAAATGCTACATGCGTCTGGGATCATCGCAGCAGTTGTTGCAGGGCTCGTGCATGGTTTCGAACGTGACCGTATCGCACAAGCACGTACGCAATTGCAGATGAGTTACAACCACACATGGAATATCTTAAGCTATGCGCTCAACGGTTTCGTCTTCTCCATTCTTGGTTTCCTCGTTCCTGAAGTTATCGAGAAGATTGTGAAGTACGAACCACATAACTTACTCTTCTTGATCATCGTCACAGCTTTAATCGCTTTAGCCGTATATCTATTCAGATTCTTATGGGTCTACGTACTCTATCCTTATTTCTATTTGCCAACCAGTCCATTCCAGAAGATTATGGCACAGAATGATGATAACTATAACCCTACAGAAACGCCGCCTAAGCGAAGCATGTACGCTTTTCTTATGACGCTGTGTGGGGTGCATGGTACGATTTCACTTGCTATCGCCTTGACGTTGCCATATGTGTTAGCGGATCATCACAAATTTACGTTCCGGGATGACTTACTCTTTATCGCTTCAGGAATGGTCATCATTAGTTTAGTGATGGCGCAAGTGGTCTTGCCACTGATTACACCGAATGCGAAGAAACCTAAGATTAAAGGTATGAACTTCAAACAAGCGCGTATCTTTATCTTAGAACATGTGATTGATTCATTGAATAAGAAATCAACAGCAGAGTCAAGTTATCGTTATGGTAACGTCATTAAGGAATATCATGATAAATTAGCCTTTTTAAAAACAGTAGAGAATGAAGACGAGAACTCGAAAGAATTGCAGCGTCTTCAAAAACTCGCATTTGATGTTGAGAATGCGACATTAAATAAATTAGTTGAAAATGGCGATATCACGTCCAACGTGCTCGACAACTACTTACGCTATGCAGAACGTACACAAGTCTACAAACAAGCATCGTTAATCCAAAGAATTATCGTGGGAATAAGAGGTTATTTCTTGAAAAAACGTATTCGTAAACGCATGCGTACAAATGCAGCCTCTTCGCTCTCTATCGCGGATAACTTAGTCGAAATTTCTAATGTTATGCGTACGGTGCACTACCATGTTGTGAGTCGTTTGAGTAAAGAAACGACAGAGAACAACAAATTAGAAGTCGGTATGGTCTGTGATGCATATCTCGTGAGAATTGATAACTTAACGCCTGACAACTTCTTTAATCCAAATAATGAGAACTCTATCACGAAGATCAAGCTTGTCGCTCTGAAAGAACAGCGTCGTTTGCTCAGTCAATTGACAGATGAAGATGAAATTAGTGAAGCGACGGCGTTGAAGATTCGAGAAGCGATTAACTACGATGAGATGATTATTGTAGATAGTTTAACTTAAATAATATAAAGAAACACTTTCGCTCTGAAGTCATTGTCGAGATGAGACAGGATGACGGGCGAAAGTGTTTTTATATGGGCATTATAAAAAAGATGACTCCAACGACGGGGGAGGATTTGAACCGTCGTTGGAGTTGAGAGATTATCTAGGCTTGAATACCACCATATCGTACGTCATGTATTAGGAGGGTACGTACGATATGGGACTATTCACCTCAATGAAGAGGTTCATAGCCCGGAATGTTATTACCTTAGGAGAATTATTGACTTAACGTAGCACCTGTTAAAGGGGAGCGGTGTCTACGTTAAGTGGCTGTCAAAGGGGTATTTGACTTATAGTACCATTGCCCCCGCCAACTTTCAGGGTGGAGACTGCAGTTAGCCGGAACAAGGTAATTATATGGCCATCTGCTCAGATCACTACGATGAATGAGCTGACAGGCAGTAGGAGGATATGACTGCCTGCGATTCATCTCTGACTAGTGTTTACAATTCTAAAGTGCTTCAGCCCACTTTACACTTATGTGTAGCCTTATTTCATACTCTTGTGTACTGTGTCGATGTTTGATTTCATCATATTGTAATAAGAGTCACCATCTGTTCCTTTCTTGCCGATAGAGTCTGTATAAACTTTACCGTAAATATCTTTATCTGTTTCTTCGCTAAGACTCTTCATACTCTTCTCATCTACACTTGTTTCGACGAGTAAGTTCTTCACATCGTTGTCTTTAACGAAATGAATAGCTTGTTTCATTTGAGAAGGTGTTCCTTGTTTTTCAGTATTGATTTCCCAAATATAGCCGGCATTGATGTCATATTCTTGCGCGAAGTATTTAAAGGCACCTTCACTGGTAATCATCGTGCGTTGATCTTTTGGTATATCTTTAAATTTCTTGTGACTATCTTTGTTGAGCTTATCTAATTTCTCTTTATATTTGTCGCCTTTATCTTGGTACGTTGATTTGTGATCTTTATCGTATTTCTCTAATGCATTTTGAATACTTGTTACATATTTAATGCCATTGGATAGGCTTAACCAAGCGTGTGGATCACGGTTTGAATCGATGTGTTTAGCACCTTTTAAATAATTCGGTTTCACTTTGTCAGAAACAGAGACGACTGAGTCATCTTTTTCTGATTTGCCTGCTTGATCTAAAGCCTTTTTAAACCAACCATTACCTGTCTCTAAGTTCAGACCGTTATAGAGAATAACGTCTGCATCAGTTAAAGCTTTGATATCTTTCGGCTTCACTTCGTACTCGTGCGGATCTTGCCCAATCGGCACGATACTGTGTACTTCGACATTGTCGCCACCCACTTCTTTCGTCATATCGTACAGGATAGAGTTAGTAGTGACGACTTTGAGTTTATGCTTGCTGTCGTGATGTTGATTCCCTGAACTATTGTTTCCACATGCAGCTAGGAATAAGACTGCTATGAGTAAAAATGTAATAATCTTTCTCATGATACGCTTCCTTTCTTCATTGGTAAATTCAACTTATGGAGCGCGAAGACGACGAGATAAATGATAAATGCACAGATAACAATCGTCGCGCCACTTGGAATGTTGTAAATATAACTGAAATAGAGTCCTACGATTGAACTAACGATACTGATAATGCTTGCCACAATCATCATCGTGTGTAGCTTTTTACAAATTAAAAAAGCAGTTGAAGCGGGTGTAATCAGTAATGCTACAACTAGGATAATCCCTACAGTTTGGATACTTGCTACCGTAACTAATGAAAGCAATAGCATCACGAAATAGTGAATAAATGTCGTATTGAGACCGCTCATACGGCTAAATGTCGCATCGAAAGTTGAAATCTTCAATGGACGGTAGAAGATGATGATGAGCGCGAGTACGACTAAGCTGACAATCAGTGTTGACCAGAATGTCGCGTGTGTGACGGCGAGCAGATTACCGAATAAGATGTGGTACAAATCTGTCGCGCTATGTATCAAGCTAATGATAATCACACCACTGGCTAAGAATGCTGTAAAGCTAATACCAATCGCTGCGTCGGCTTTCGTCTTACTCTTATCAGAGATTAAGCCGATGAAACCACTAGCTAGCATCCCTGTGATGAGTGCGCCGACAAACATTGGAATTTGAAAGACGAATGAAAGTGCAACACCAGGTAAGACAGCGTGACTCATTGCGTCTCCCATCAGTGACAATCCACGTAGGACGATGATACTGCCTACTGTGCCACAAACGATACCTACCACCATGGACATGATGAGTGCACGGTTGAGGAATTGATAATCAAACAAATGTTGAATGAAATCCACGAGTATACTCCTTTCTTATCCGACTTGATTGAGAAATACATCATTGAGTATTTCAGGTTGTGTCGCTTGTTTACTTTCGCCAAAATAGCGTAAATTCTTGTTCAGTAACATGACTCTATCGAAATAGTCCTCAGCTTTAGATAAATCATGATGGACGATCAAGACGAGTTTGTTCTGTAATTTGAGCTGACGAATCTTACGAATGATGAGTTGCTCACTGTGGAAGTCAATTCCCACGAAAGGTTCGTCTAAGAGATAAAGCGAACTGTCTGACATGAGTGCGCGTGCGATAAGCACACGTTGTAATTGCCCACCACTGAGTTGTGACAATTGTCGCTTTCTCAATGTCTCAATTTCTAGTTCTTCTAATAGAGTATTTAACTTCGCTTTCACTTTAGGCGTCACCCATTTGAACCAGCCTAAATCTTGATAACCGCCTGACACTACAACTTCTTCTACATTAATAGGGAAGTCTAAATCAATGTGTGCTTTTTGTGGTATGTAAGTGATGTTCTTCAGTTGTTCCGTTGTTGGCTTGTCGTTCATCTTACTGTGACCAGAAGCCTTGAATTCTCCAATCATGGATTTGATAAGTGAAGATTTGCCTGCTCCGTTAGGTCCCATAATACCGATGATTTCACCATGCAACGGTATTTCAAAGTTAATATTTTGAAGCACATGTTTATTCCCTAAATTTAAATTCAAGTTCTTTACTTCAAGCATATTTAACTCCTTTAATAAAATTTTTAGGTTAACCTAATTTATTTCATAATATACTACGAACTTTTAGCGTGTCAAGTTATTTCGTGATACAATAAGGTGAACACATTGAGAGGTGAAAGCATGCTAACTGAAGAGAAAGAGGACTACTTGAAAGCCATCTTAACGCATCATGGAGACACTGAATATGTGACAAATAAGATGCTATCGCAGTATTTAAATATCAAACCACCTTCAGTCAGTGAAATGTTAAATCGATTAGAAAAATCAAATTATGTCGAAACAAAGCCGTACAAAGGTGTACGTCTGACTGATTCGGGATTAACGTATACATTAGATATCATCAAACGTCATCGTTTAATCGAATTGTTTTTAATCAAAGTGTTGGATTATAATTGGGAAGAAGTGCATCAAGAAGCGGAAATTCTAGAACATCGCGTGTCCCATCTATTTGTGGAACGTTTAGACAAAGTGCTCGACTATCCTAAGACATGTCCACACGGTGGCGTGATTCCACGCGATAATCAATATAAAGAGATTTATACGAAGAATTTAATCGAGTTTGATGAAGGTTCCGTAGTGACGATTGAGAGAGTGAGAGATCGCACTGAATTACTCATCTATCTTTCTAGTAAGGAAATTTCTATTGGAGATACGATTACGATTGAAAGTAAAGATGATACGAATAACGTGATTATCATTAGTAAAGGAGATATTTCTACTATCTTGAGCTATGATAATGCAAAGCATATTTATGTAGAAGAATAAAGCAGGTTACGAGACTGGGCAATTAAGCGCAGATGCAATCTCGTAGCCTGCTTGTTTAAGGTGGAAGATTTGCTAAGTGATAGTTAAACTATTCCACACCGTATATAGTGTATAAAGATTAATGACAATCCATAGCGCACTGAAACCTATGACGGGTAGATGTGTGAGATCGCGCAATGCACTGCCATCCCATTCCGTGACACGTGGATTAAAGGTTAAACGTAGTATAGTCCATGATGATTGAACCACTTCACCAAGTAGCACGCCAAGAATATAGTGGATAATCACACTAATAAGCTGGCTAGTAAGTAAATCTTGATGGTATTGAAAGATGAAATATAATAATCCAGCCAGTATAATGAGGATGATAAGTGGCATCACTTTTCTTGAAGTTAAGATCAGAAAGTAGATAAAGATTAGAATATACGCACCTACGAATAAACTCGCGTAATTATGTTGAATCGTCAGTACGCCAATATATAGCATAAGAGGTGGCATGATGTAACCACCAAGCGTCGTGATGATTTGGCTCAAGCGTGAGGCGGAACTTGTTATTGCATAGCCTTGTTGCATCGTTTGTTCACGTTCAGTAGGCGAAACGACGATGACGAGATCTTTGGCACGACCACCACTGATTTTATTTAAAAGAATATGCCCGAACTCATGCGTTAGCACAGGAATATAATTCAGACATACATCCACGAATCGGAGTACTGAATGGGCGCGATACTGATGCGCAAGGATATAACATATAGCGATGCCGATGAGGATATAAAGTTGTAAATCGATGTGGCTCGTGAGTAGAACATTAAGTTGTTGCATCATTTGACCCTTTCATTGTATAAAATACATAACTCTATTATATGCTATTTATAATCAAATGACATTGCGACTTTGGTAGGATGACGTAAAAGTACCATTCAAGGTTGAATGAAAGGGAAATGTCGTTTGAAACGAGATTATAATCTTAAGCAGGCTTTAAGGAGATACAAATATGATGAATCGTAATCAAGACCAACGCGTCAACGTATTGGGATTACACTTTGATAATGTGACGATGACACAAATGAAAGAGAATATCATACATTTTATGAGTAATAACAACAAGGATAACCTCTTCATCGTTACTGCCAATCCAGAAATTGCAAACTATGCGACGCAACACCCTCAATATCAACAGCTCGTTAATCGTGCGGATTACGTGGTGCCGGATGGTACGGGCATCGTGATGGGCGCAAAGATGTTGAAGACGCCGTTGCAAGAGCGTGTACCTGGAATCGAGCTAATGGAAACGTGTATTCAAATAGCTAATGAGAAGCAACAGCGCGTGTATTTGCTTGGTTCGAAACCTGAGATTGTAGACTTAGCTGAGCAGCAATTGCAAGCCCAATACCCATATGTGAACTTTGCTTCTCATCATGGTTATATCGATGTTCATGATCAAAGCATCGCTGACGAGATTGCCGCATTTGACCCTGACTATTTATTTGTAGGGATGGGATACCCGCGTCAGGAAGAGTGGCTTCAACGGTACGCGCAGCATTTTACTCATACAGTGATGATGGGGGTCGGTGGCTCGCTTGAGGTGTTTAGCGGTACTAAGAAGCGGGCACCGAAGTTGTTTCGCAAGCTCAATCTGGAATGGGTGTATCGTCTGTTGATTGATTGGAAACGGATTGGCCGTGTTAAAAATGTTCCAATCTTTCTGTACAAAGTATTGAAGCAGAAGCTAGGGCGAAAGTAGGCGCCTTATACAGATGAAGTTTCTAACATTGAACTCATCGTACTGTTCAACATATGAAAAGCATACGTAAATAATAACAAAGATAGAAAAAGCCGTTCCACGTCGATGATGGAACGGCTTTTTGAGGATAGATATCTTATCTTTATCATTATCTTGTTAAGGCGATGAAATATGTCCCGATATAGTTCGTCGCCTTAATATTATGATTCAAAGGGGAAAGGATATGTGAACTTGTATTTAATATGAGCTGCTCTCATATTTGTTTTAGGTCAAAGGTTAAATTGAACTGAAACTAACGAATCAGTGTCTCATTTCATCTTAATTATTTTTAGCATTGTAACTTGCACTAGAGATACGACCGCCAGAAACGATCACGTCTTTGTCTTGGAAAGGTTTGTCGTTGAAGAAGCGGTCTAAGATGTCTTTCACACCGTCTTCAATGCGTTTTTGAGCCTCTAAAGTCATTCCGGAATAGTGGACTGTCATCGCGTTACGAGGCATCGTTCTCCATGGGTGATCTGCTGGTGCAGGTTGTGGATACCAAACGTCACCAGCATAACCTTGAATGTGTTTATCTTCGAGCGCTTTCACAAGTGCGTCTGTATTCACAATTTTACCTCTCGCAGTGTTGACTAAGAAACTGCCATCTTTCATCTTCGCTAAGACATCGCTGTCGAAGAGGTTATCTGTCTCAGGTGTAAGTGGTGCATGGATAGTAATGGCGTCACTTGTCTTCACGAGCTCGTCGAATTTCACAAATTTAGAATGTTCGTTGTCTTTCTGATTGATTGGATCATAGTGTTGAATCGTTACATTGAAAGGTGCAAGACGTTCAGCTACGAGTTGACCGATACGGCCGAAACCGAAGATACCGATTGTCTTGTGTTGAAGTTCGTAAGCATCGTTGCCGATTTGAGATAGGTTCCATTCGCCTTCTTTAGATTGACGGTGACCTTCTTCATAGTTGCGGAGTAAGATGAGTAAGTCCATCACAGCATGTTCAGCGACACTCACCGTATTGCTTCCAGTCACTTCGACTACGCTGATATTGTGTTTACTTGCTGCGTCTAAGTCCACATGGTCAGAACCTACGCCTGCTGTGATTGCGAGTTTCAAGTTAGGTGCTTTCTCGATGCGTTCTTTCGTCATATAAGCAGGGTAGAATGGTGCACTAATTACGACTTCCATATCTTCGAGATGTTTGTCTAAATCCTCTTTACCATCTTTCAAGATAACGAGTTCATGTCCTTTGTCTTGTAAAAATGATTTCAATCCAATTGCTTTATCTGTGTTGAGCAATTGATTGTCTTGTCCTTCTACAGCTTCAGGGAATAATGCTACGATTTTCATAGTATAAACACTCCTAGTAAAATGATGATGATTCGGCGTGAATGCAAGAGTTACGTTTGGGCGTCAATATGGTTTTTCTGCAAACCAAAAAAGTACCTGGACTAATTTGGCATACCACCTCCTTGAATGGGTTAGAGTTAAGTTAACTCTTATCAAAGAGGGAGTAGTCAAACAGCACCAGGTACTTTGTAACCAATCCCTATACTATGAAGTTATATGAAATTCTCTATTTATTTATATTGTGCATCGCTCTTAAAGCGATAACGAATTATTCTTCAATATTGCGATCAAAGACGAAGATGGATACGACTTCGTCATCTTGTAAATTAACGTCAGTGAAAAGTTTCAAAAATTTAGCACCGACTAATTCCTCCATCTCAACGGGAGGATTATCGCGATACAAATCCTTTACTTCTTCAGTACGTCCATGTTTCAGCATACGACGGTAAGCATCGTTTCTCAAATAAAATGTTTCAACTTTGCTTAAGCTGCCTGTCATATGCACGATAGCCCAATTGTCTTTAAAGAAGACTGAAATATGTTCAGGCCCTTTGCCAATATGCGCTTTACGATATTTGCGCACGAGGTTAGCGAATGTCTGAGCTTTGCTTGCAGCGATAAAGCATCACCTCGTTGTGTAAAATATAGAGCGTGATGTAAATGAGAAACATTCTCAAATACGACTCAATTATTATAATAATACGTTAGTGTGAAAAAGGAAAGTATTTTGTTCACAAAGTTGAAGAAATTGGGTGAGAATTAAGGGTTTAGTTTATAAGGAAAAAGGGTTAAAGAAGGGGGCTTTTCTTGTATGAAAAATAAGGGAGTGAGACAGAAATCTACTCGATTTCGTAGTCTCACCCCCGCACGGCTGACTCGTATTTGAGAAAGCGCGAGCTATCTCAAGTACAGACAGCTACTGCGACAAGCATAGGTTAATATCTTCATCACCAATTAGTTCTCTCTAAATGAGATGACTTCATATCTATTGCTTGTTCTTATTATAATTTTTAATTATTTCTCAGACTGTTTACTCTTATTCACGTAGGAGAGGTCTAATGTTGAAAGAACTATCACTGCTATAAACACTCTTTCTGATTGCAGGAACAGATCATCACAACTACAGATTTCTGTCTCACTCTCTATTTCACTACGAAGCGTGAATCGTTAAGTTGGTCTTTATACGCTTTTTGATCTTTTTTAGATAATTTTTTGAAGTCCTTTAAGAATTTCTCGTATTGCGGTAAGACGTCATCTAAATCGCCATATTCGCGAAGAACGCCGCCTTCAATCCAAGCAATCTTCGTGCAGAATTGACGTACTTGGCTCATATTATGGCTGACGAAGAAGATCGTTTTATTTTGCTTTTTATATTCGTAAATTTTATCTAAACACTTTTGGGCAAAGGTTTGGTCTCCGACAGATAGTGCTTCGTCAATAACGAGAATATCTGGGTTCGTCGTAATATTAATAGAGAAACCGAGTTTCGAACGCATCCCACTGGAATATTTTTTAACCGGTTGGTAGATAAATTCGCCTAACTCACTAAACTCGATGATTTCAGGCGTTAAGTCTTTAATCTGCTTACGCGTGAAGCCCATGCAAAGCATCTTGAACTCGATGTTTTCAAGACCTGTTAGTTGATTGTTGAGGCCCGCGTTAATCGCAATCACGCTGACTTCGCCATTGCGCTTAATCTTACCATGGGTCGGCATCAATGAGCCACCAATCATATTACTTAACGTAGACTTACCAGAGCCGTTGATACCTACGAGCCCAATGACATCACCTTCATAGGCAGTAAGAGAGAGGTCGTTCAGCGCGTAGAATGTCTTATTCTTATGTTTAGGAATGAGGGCATCTTTCATACGTTCTTTATTATTACGGTAAATACGATACTCTTTGGAGACATGGTCTATAGTAACCGAAACGTTCATAATATTGTCCTTCCTTAGTTCTGATTAATACAATTATATAGTATATAATGAAGGTTGTTAAATGTATTCATCTTACGAGACGTTAATTTGTTACAAATTGTTCTACTGTGGTGAATTTGTACTGTTATGGCTTTACGGTAGAGAAGTGGTTTTACTTTTACGGAAAATAATTTACGTTATGAATGATAGATTGTTAAAATAAGAATGATATTGTGAGAAATTTAGCGTATAAGTTGCTATAATAAAAAGTTGTAATTGAACTAATGAAATATTCATTTCACGATCATGAGGGGATAAACATATTATGATTTCATGATGTGGCGTGCAAAAATAAAAAATGATTAGTGAAAACATTTGAAAGTGTGGTTTATTCTTATGAAAGCAGTGTGGGTAGTATTACAAGAACATCTCAAGAATTTCTACCTCATCAACCGACTCTCGCAGTTCCAGGTTAAGATTTCGAATAAAAATAACTACCTTGGTATCGCTTGGGAACTCATCAACCCTGCCCTTCAAATCGCTGTCTATTGGTTCGTCTTCGGACTCGGTTTTAGACAAGGACATGCGCAAGAAGGGGTACCATTTATCTTCTGGTTACTTGCGGGGATTAACATGTGGTTCTTCGTTAACCAAGGCATCTTAGAGGGAACGAAATCCATCGCGATGAAATATAATCAAGTCGCAAAGATGAACTTCCCGTTGTCAATTATCCCAACGTATATTGTTTCCAGTAGATTCTACGGCCATCTCGCTTTGCTGGCCATCGTAATGATACTATGTGCAATTGGTGGATATTATCCGAACCTCTATACATTACAGTTATTATTCTTTGTGCCACTATCGCTCGTTCTGACAACGACGATTGCACTCTTCACCTCCACACTCGGGGTGATCGTACGAGATACGCAACAAATTATACAAGCGATTATGCGTCTCGTATTCTTTGCATCGAACATTATTATTAACTTGCCAGAGGGTATCGTACTCGATATCATTAAATTCAATCCAATTTATTTCTTAGCAGAAGGATATCGTGCGGCACTGTTGCATCATCAATGGTACTTTATCGACCACTGGCATCTCACATTGTATAACTTTGGGGTTATCATTGTCTTATTTGTTCTCGGATCTATACTACATATGAAATATCGAGATCACTTTGCAGACTTTATGTAATTGAACTATCCTTTGTCGGAGTCACATCTGGCAAAGGATTTTTCTTGTAAAATTAGTTATATTTAACATAAATATTATTAATAACTGTGAGGTGACACAAGGACATGTATAGAGTATCCCCTACTAAAGCGAGAGAGGAATTTTATGATTTACTCAAATTTGTGAACCATCACTCTGAACCTGTAGTTATAAGAAGTAATAATAATGAAGACAATGCAGTAATCATGAGCTTAAAAGAATGGGAAAGCATTAAAGAAACATTGTATTTACATGCCACTGGGACTATAGACATCATAAATGAACGAGAAAAAGATCAAAGTCCATATATTGATGTCGACGACATTGACTGGGACAAACTGTAATGTCTCGTTATCAAGTAAAAATAAAAAATTCCGCTCAGAAAGATTTAAAAAAGTTGAAGCACTCTCATTTAAAAAGTGCGTTCCTTAACATTGTCGAGGAATTAAAAGTTAATCCCTATTCACCAAAGCACTCATTCAAATTACTACAGCCGCCACATTTACGTCGTTATTTTAGATGAAATTATGAAATATTAATAGGTAGTTAGATAAGAGGTTGAATGAAACACTATTAAAATAATTTGTATCTCAATTTTCAATGTCGACTCGAGACGCATGATGGAACTAGACCACAACGAAAATCCATTCTTTCAGCCTGGTCACATTATGAATAAATGATTGTCCTTTGTCGGAATCACATCTGGCAAAGGATTTTTCTATAATTTTAAGTGTGTTAAAGCTATAATATAGACGAATCAGTTTATAGAATTGGCGGTGAAACTTTGCGTATTATTATTAAAAAGATTTATCTCTTGATGATTTCTATTCTTAATTTTATTTTTAAAGGTAAAAAGGTAAACGACCGACATATCGTCGTAATGATGACCTTCTCTGAAGATGTGCTACCCATTTTACAACAGCTCGATGAAAAAGGGTACCAACTCACAGTCATCGCACAGGAAAAAGACCGCGAGACATTAAATAACTTACAAAATGTCACATGGGTACCGTCTGGAAATAAATATGTGATGCAACAAATTAAAGCGTTGAGTACGGCAAAAGTCATCATTATCGATACATATTACCTCATGTTAGGTAGTTTCAATAAAAAAGAAGGCCAAACGGTCATTCAAACATGGCATGCGGCGGGTGCGTTGAAGAACTTCGGCTTCACAGACCATCAAGTGGACTTGCAGAATACAAAGATGGTGGAACAGTACAAGCAAGTGTATGATGCGACGGATAAGTATCTTGTAGGTGGCAATCCGATGATTCAATGCTTTGAAGCGGCCTTTGGTACGACGAGTGATCAGTTTGTTAAAACGGGTCTGCCACGGCTTGCTTACTATAAACAATTCGATGCCAAAGCGCGTCAAAAGGAACTTAAACGAGAACTCGGTATCCATAAGAAAGTAGCAGTTTATCTTCCAACCTATCGTGAGCATAAAAAGCAAAATCGAGAAATCAATACACAGGCGTTTGAAGAATTGTTACCGAACTATATTCTACTTAATAAATTACATCCTGCTGTAGCTGACACCCATCAAAGTCAATTAGACATTCAAACGTTGATTCTCTTGGCGGATGTGATTATTACGGATTATAGTTCCTTAGCGATTGAAGCGAGTATTATCAATAAACCGATACTCTTTTACGTTTATGATGAACAAGAATATGAACGAGATCGTGGCTTGAACATGTACTACAAAGCCATTCCAGACAAGTTTAAAGCGTATAGTGAAGGTGAATTATTGAATAAGATAGTCTCAGAGAAGACACCATGGACGGCGCTCTTTGAGGAGTGGCATGAGTATACAACAGCAGATTCAATTGATAAAGTGACTAATTATATTGAAGAATTGATGGTGAAAAAGTGAAATTATCTATAATCATTCCTGTATATAATGCAGAACGTACTATTGAACGTGCCATACGATCGATCGATACGAAAGCGACACACGAAATTATCTGTGTGAATGATGGCTCAACAGATGGCTCTTTAGATGTCTTGAAAAGTTTAGCGCGAGAACGCTCTGACATCAATATTATTGACCAAGCGAATCAAGGCGCTGCAGTCGCCCGCAACAAAGGTCTTGAAGCGATGACAGGCGACGCATTTATGTTTCTAGATGCCGATGACGAATTTTTAGCAGGACGCATCGATTTTATGTTGAAGTATTATCAAGCGAACGAGGACGTGGAAATCGTCGTAGGGCAACTAGCACGAGAGGAACATGGAACGTGGGTACCGATTGCTACACATGAAAGCATTAGACGTGAGGCGCTAGTGAATTTACAATCTTGTCCCGAAATCATGCAGTCGATAGGTCCAGGCGCGAAGATGTTTAGTGCACGTTTTAAAGATTTACGTTTCGATACGGATGTGACGTTCTGCGAAGAACATACGTTTATCATTCAAGCCTATAATCAAGCGCGGGACATTCAACTCATTCCTACACTTATTTATGGTTACAATACAGAGGCTGAATCTGTCACTGCTTTAAGGGTAGAGCGTTTTACTGCATATCTCGCTGATGCGGAAAAGGTCCGGCAACGCGTGATGCGTAAGCTGCTACTCAGAGAAGAACGTGAATATTATAGCTATCGTATGGATGACTTGATCGTAAGTTATTTGATTCAGAACTATTTAACAGAACATCCTCAATTAACTTCTGAGCTCATTGACCAAGTCATCGCGTATTTAAGAGAAATGCAAGAAACTGATCGCTCTAGTGAAGCGTTCTTCAGAATCATTGAGGCAGTGGAACAAGCCGGCCGAGGTTGGACGAAAGAGATTTATCAACCATGGCGTTCAGCACTTGTTCAGATGGGTGTGGGTCGCCCACCGTATTACATTTTTAAAGTCAAAGTCTTACCGAAACGTACGAAATTCTCGTCTAAACAACGTTTGAAACGTGTGCTTAGACGCTAAACTGTTGTGTGATTGACAGAAATTCACTTCTTTCTGTCTAATGATAATATAATTATCATAACTGAATGTAACGTGTTATAATTTAACCACTAAAAAGGCAGAAGGAGTGAAAGTATGAGACGTGTTATTACATATGGTACATACGATTTATTACATTATGGCCATATCGAACTATTGCGTCGTGCGCGTGAGATGGGAGATTACCTTATCGTCGCGCTCTCAACGGATGAATTCAACCGTATTAAACACAAGAAATCATATTACAACTTTGAACAACGTAAGATGATGTTGGAATCGATTCGTTACGTTGATCTTGTCATCCCGGAAGATGGTTGGGGACAAAAAGAGAAAGACGTTGATCGTTACGAAGTAGATACTTTCGTCATGGGTCACGATTGGGAAGGCGAATTCGACTTCTTGAAAGATAAATGTGACGTTATCTACTTAAAACGCACAGAAGGTATTTCAACGACTCAAATCAAACGTGAACTTTACGGTGACGATGCAACTTAATGACTATGTATTATAGAGAATTGTAACTGGAAAAAGGTAGGAAAGCCATTCGGTTCCTACTATAGTAAAGAAAGCCCTAGTCGGTGTTGAAACGAGCGAATCAACATCTACTAGGGCTCTTTTAATGCTTAAGCGTATGCGCAGTGAACTCTGTATTATAGGTTCGAGTCTGCACAATCCCCCGCATATTTAGATTATTTACGTTTTTTCACAGCTTCAATAATTAAATAAACAACAATGGCTAAGGCAGCTATGATGAGGATAAATCCTAACGCTGTAAGTAATGGATGTGTTTCCCAAGATGACTTTGCGACAGTTGTAGCTTCGTGTAGTACAGGTTTTTTCGCTTTCACACTTGGTGGACCATAACTTTTATCAATAAATTCACGTTGATAATCAAGATGAACTTGGCCATCTTTGACGACAAAGTTGTAGTCCTTCGCTTTCATATCTTTCGGTACCACATCGTATAGGTCTTTGGCAATGTAGTACGTCTTACCATCAATATCGTGCTTACCTTTCTTGAGCACTTTCTTGTATTGATAGTTATCGTAAGACTGTTCCATCATCGCGTTACCCATCATATTTCGCTGTTTCTCGCCACCAAGATTTACATAATCGCCGGCACCCATAATCGTTTGAACGATGCGTAAGCCGTCACGTTTCGTTGACAAGGTGTGGTTGTAGTCTGCTACATCACTTGAACCTGTCTTCAGTCCGTCTGTTCCTTTCAGACTCATATCTGCGCCATCAAGTGAGTGATTTAAAGTATAGTAAGTGACGTTATGTTGGGTCGGTGCGAGTTGTTTAGTAAAATGCAGTAATTTCGGTGTATCTTTAACGACGTGGAGCGATAACAATTCGAAGTCTTTAGCAGTGGAAGTACTGTTTTCTTCGTTCTTATACTTTTTAGGTGCAAAGTCTTTTAATTGATTATTCTCAGCACCCGTAGGATTGACGAAGTGTGTATGTTTCATACCTAAATCTTTCGCTTTATGATTCATTTCGTCTGTAAAGTCTGATACACTACCGGATACCTCTTTAGCTAGAATCAACGCAGCTGCGTTACTTGAAGCTGACACAGTAATTTGAAGTAGTTCTCGAATGGTATAGGTTTCGCCTGGATAAAGTTTGGTGTTGCTGAGTTCCGGGAGGGTCGACATACGATAGTGATCATCAGTAATCTTTACTTTATCGTCGAGTGAAAGTTTACCTTTCTGTACAGCTTCCATAGTTAGATACATCGTCATGAGTTTCGTCATTGAAGCGGGGTACCATTTTTTATCCCAATTGTACTTATAGAGGACTTGACCATTTTGGGCGACATTAGCTGCGCCTTCAGGTTCATAGGCGGAGGTGACGTTATTGTAACCGTACTGATTTGCGATTTGGGAAGGGGAAACTGTTTCCGCGTGTGCAAAAGGTGTTATAATTGAAACAACGAAGAGTACAGTTACAATCGCGCATATAAATTTTTTCATAATCAACATTCCTTCTTACTAACCTATAAATTTGCAATAGCAATATTTTAGCACATGTGTAGACTAAATTAAAATATTGCCACTGCTGAATCCATCATACTTTGGACTGATGAAGAGGTTAGACTGAGGGTTGTCTTCCTTCAGTGTGAAGGACTACTAAATCTTAAACTTATCAACGAGGTACATACTATGAAACAAGGAAATCCATTGTTCTTCTTATTTCGTAAACTCAACTGGCCCGTGGGCTTAATTATTGCCGCGATACTGATCTCCTCTCTAGGGAGTTTAACTGGGTTAGTCGTTCCGGCTTTTACCGGCCAGATGGTAGATAAATTCTCACTTGATTCTATCAATCCTATGTTTATTGTGCTATTCGCAGGCATCTTTATTCTCAATGCAGTGTTAAGTGGTTTAGGTCTTTACCTATTGAGTAAAATTGGTGAGAAACTTATCTTTGCGATTCGTTCTATATTATGGAAGCACATCATCCAATTGAAGATGCCGTTTTTCGATCAGAATGAAAGTGGACAACTCATGAGCCGTTTGACAGATGATACGAAAGTCATCAATGAATTCGTCTCACAGAAGTTGCCTGAATTATTTCCATCCGCTATCACAATCGTCGGCTCACTTGTGATGTTGTTCGTGATGGATTGGCAGATGACGTTACTTACTTTTATCACTATACCGATCCTCATCATGATTATGATTCCTTTAGGGAAAGTCATGCAGAGAATTTCAACTTCAACACAAACGGAGATCGCCAATTTCAGTGGTCTCCTTGGACGTGTGTTGACAGAAATGCGTTTGGTCAAAGTATCCAATACAGAACAGTTAGAGCTGAACAAAGCGCATAAGAACTTAAACGAGATTTACCGTTTAGGTCTGAAACAAGCGAAGATTACTGCCGTGATTCAACCGATCTCTGGTGTAGTGATGCTGTTGACGATTGCGATTATTCTCGGATTCGGTGCGTTGCGTATTTCTTCTGGCGCGATGACAGCAGGAACATTGATTGCGATGATCTTCTACGTCATTCAACTGTCTATGCCGCTCGTTAATTTGACGACATTAGCGACAGATTATCGCAAAGCAGTCGGTGCAAGTAGTCGTATTCATGAGATTATGAACGAGCCTTTAGAAGATATCGAGCAAGAGATTCATAAGCCAATTCAAGACGGTACGTTAAGCTTTCAACACGTCGACTTTAAATATGACGTGAAGCCGATTCTTGAAGATGTGTCATTTGATATTCAACCAGGTACGGTCACTGCCTTTGTAGGTCCGTCAGGTTCAGGTAAAAGTACCATCTTCAACATTATTGAGCGCATGTATGACATTGAACGTGGTGATATCAGCTACGGTGCGCAGTCGATCTATGATATTCCACTTGCGCAATGGCGTAACAAGATTGGTTACGTCATGCAGTCCAATTCAATGATGAATGGTACGATTCGTGACAACTTGCTTTATGGTATCAACAGAGAAGTTAGCGATGAAGAGCTGATTAATTATGCTAAATTAGCGAACTGTCATGAGTTTATCCAAGAATTTGAAGACGGCTACGATACTGTAGTAGGTGAGCGTGGGCTCAAGCTATCAGGGGGACAACGTCAGCGTATTGACATTGCTCGTAGTTTCGTGAAGAACCCAGACATCCTATTGTTAGATGAAGCCACTGCAAACTTGGATAGTGAAAGTGAACGTAAGATCCAAGAAGCGCTTGAATCCTTGATGGAGAATCGTACTACTGTTGTTATCGCTCACCGTTTATCTACGATTAAGAAAGCAGAACAGATCATCTTTATAGATGGCGGTCATGTGACAGGTAAAGGTACACACCAAGGACTCATGGCTGAACATCAGAAATATCAAGAGTTTGTGCATACACAGAATTTAAGTGATTAATAGGATAATCGCTTATACCATGTACAATACTTCCAGCCACTAGCAAGGTCTTTGACTTTGTTGGTGGCATTTTTAAATTATATATTTCAAGGTGAGAGTACCTTTCGACATCGTAAATAACCGTACGGTAACCCTTTTATAACGAAAAAATAGAGCAAAAAGTCGAAGTATAACCAATGAATGTCATCTAATTGTTATTTCTTGACCTTTCTGCGCATGGTATAATGATTCTTGTAATATCATGTTTTTAACAGTCAATAGTTCATTTTTACTATACATATCAACGACTTTTACAAATCTGAGAGGTGTGTTCAGCGTGTATTTATTAATTAATATCATCGGTTTAATCGTCTTTCTTGCTATAGCCGTTCTGTTTTCAAGAAAGCGACGAGATATTCAATGGAAATCTGTCGCTATTCTCGTCGTTCTCAACGTATTCTTAGCGTGGTTCTTTATATACTTTCCATGGGGAAGAGCAGTTGTTAAAGGCTTAGCGAACGGTATCGCCTGGGTCATTGAATCAGCTCACCATGGTACCGGCTTTGCATTCAACAGTTTCGTAGGCGATCAGATGGATATGGCTATCAGTGCCTTGTTCCCAATTCTGCTCGTCGTACCTTTATTTGATATTCTCATGTATTTCAATATTCTGCCTCGTGTCATCGGTGCCATCGGTTGGTTACTTGCGAAAGTGACACGTCAACCTCGATTTGAATCGTTCTTCGGTATCGAAATGATGTTTCTGGGCAATACAGAAGCGCTTGCTGTCTCCAGTGAGCAGTTAAAACGCATGAATGAAGCACGTGTCTTAACTGTCGCGATGATGTCGATGAGTTCAGTGTCTGGTGCTATCGTAGGTGCTTACGTCACTATGGTGCCTGGTGATCTCGTGCTTACAGCGATTCCGCTCAATATTATTAATGCGATAATCGTGGCATCGATATTGAACCCTGTGTCAGTGAAAGAACAAGAAGACATCATTTATAGCATTCGTAACGAAGAAGTAGAGCGTCAGCCATTCTTCTCATTCTTAGGCGACTCGGTATTAAATGCAGGTAAATTGATACTTATTATTATCGCGTTTGTCATCAGTTTCGTGGCACTCTCAGATTTAATCGATCGTTTCATTCATCTTATTACAGGTCTTATTGCGCATGGCATGCATTGGAAAGGCAGCTTTGGTTTAGACCAAATTCTCGGCGTCTTTATGTATCCATTCGCGCTACTATTAGGTTTACCGTTTGATGAAGCATGGCTCGTTGCACAACAGATGGCGAAGAAGATTGTTACAAATGAGTTTGTCGTAATGGGTAGTATCAAAGATCAAGTGAATAGTTATTCGCCGCACCACCGTGCAGTGATTACGACATTCTTAATTTCATTCGCGAACTTCTCGACGATTGGTATGATTGTCGGTACGTTGAAAGGGATAGTTGACCAACGTACGACGGACTTTGTATCTAAATATGTTCCGATGATGTTACTTGCAGGTATTCTCGTTTCCCTAATGACTGCAGGCTTTGTTGGCCTCTTCGCTTGGTAAAATGATTAAATTTATAGCCTTAATATGGGACTTATTTGCTTCCATATTAGGGCTTTTTTAATGCGCGTAAGTTCGTTTAAAACCCCCATACAAAAAGCCAAGTCATATGTAAGTGGTGTCGACCTACACTAGACTTGGCTTTACGGGAAATGAATTTGAGTATACAACAAGCAAGGACTAGTACTTGTGTATACATCGAGCAAAAATTTGTTTTGTTACTATAAACAACACAAAGGAGATGGCTTCTTGCTGTTTCCAACAAGAAGATGAAACTAATTATAGCAAACACAACGCTATAAGTAAATAGAAAATTCAGAAAGTTAACAACTGTAAGTTATTTCTAACTACGCTGAGTTACCGACAAATAAGGGATCAATCTACTACAAATTAACACAAAATTAGCACGATTATTCCTTGAACTCCACTTCATAGTGTTGTAGTTAGCCTTAATATTTGCTACTATGCTAATGATTAACAATTTTTAAAGGAGGTTGCGAGGATGAACAAGACAATTAGAGATATTATACTCGTCATTATTGGTTCCTTTATATTCTCAGCTGGCGTTAATACATTTATCATATCAGGTCAATTAGGTGAAGGCGGCGTAACCGGTCTCGCCATCACGCTCTACTATGCGTTTCATATTTCACCTGCCATTTCTAACTTTGTATTAAACGCGATTCTTCTCGTTGTAGGATTTAAATATTTAAGCAGACGTAATACGTATTTAACCATTCTCGCAACAGTGTTAATGTCCATCTTTTTAAAATTAACTGAGAGCTGGCATGTAGAAACGGGTAACATCATCATCAATGCAATCTTCGGTGGTTCATGTGTCGGCCTCGGTATCGGAATCATCGTCATTGCAGGTGGGACATCTGGTGGAACGACGATCTTAGCGCGTATCGTTTCTAAGTATACAGAATTCAATACAGCATATGCGTTATTATTCTTTGACTTAATCGTTGTGCTCATCTCACTCACAGAAATTCCGATTGCGAAAGCACTCGTAACGGTTGTTTCATTATACATCGGTACGAAAGTGATGGACTTCGTTATTGAAGGTCTCAATACGAAGAAAGCGATGACAATTATTTCTAGTAAACCGGACGAGGTTGCCAAAGTGATTGATACGGAAGTGGGTCGTGGTTTAACGATCTTAAATGGTCGCGGTTACTTCTCTAAACAAGAGAAAGATATTCTGTATGTCGTGATTACGAAGACGCAAATTAGTAAGGCGAAGCGTTTGATTCGTCAAACAGACCAAGATGCTTTCTTAGTTATTCACGATGTACGTGATGTTTATGGTAATGGTTTCTTAATGGAAGATTAATATTTGAAAGAAGATTAAGCTGCCGAACGGCTATAACGCCGTTTGAGCAGCTTTTTTATGATGGGAAGAAATCTTAATATATAGCTGGAGATGATAGTCATATTATGGAAAAGATGATATAATAGCGCCTGTGATAATGATTATCATTTAGTGATAAAAACGTTTATAATAACATGACGTAATGGATATATTGATAGCACGTTAAATAGCTTTATGAAATAGACACAAACGTCTCGAAATGTGAGACGCATCTCTAAAATAAATGATTTCAGTGTTGGAGGAGAGAAGGGAATTTATGACACGTTTAGCAGGTAATCAAGTTACGATAGGTTATGGTGACCATACGATAGTCGATCAACTCGATGTAAATATTCCAGATGGTAAAGTCACATCGATTATCGGCCCTAATGGTTGCGGGAAATCAACATTATTAAAAGCACTCTCACGTCTATTATCTATTAAAGGCGGAGAAATTGTACTTGATGGGGAAAGTATTCACACGCAATCTACGAAAGAAGTAGCGAAGAAGATTGCCATACTACCGCAGTCTCCTGAAGTGGCAGACGGTTTAACAGTCGGCGAGCTCGTTTCTTACGGACGCTTCCCACATCAGAAAGGCTTTGGACGTTTATCAGCGGAAGACAAACAACAAATCGATTGGGCACTTGAAGTGACTGGAACGAAAGAATTCAAGTTCCGCTCAATTAACGACTTAAGTGGCGGACAACGTCAACGTGTATGGATAGCGATGGCACTCGCTCAGAAGACGGATATCATCTTCCTAGATGAGCCTACGACTTATCTAGATATTTCACATCAACTCGAAATACTCGAACTGATTACACAACTCAACCGCGAACAAGGTTGTACGATTGTGATGGTCTTGCATGATATCAATCAGGCTGTGCGTTTTTCAGACTATCTTATCACTATGAAAGACGGTCAAATTGTGAAAGACGGTGAGACGTCAGATGTACTCACTGAAGATATATTGGAGCGCGTTTTTAATATAGATGTAGAAATTAGCACAGATCCGAGAACGGGCAAACCTATGCTTGTAACTTACGACTTGTGTAAGAGAAACTATCCAAATGTGTAGGGAGTATGCAAGATGAAGACGAAAGGTAAAATGAATTATATCACAACACTGATTATCGCCACTTGTCTACTCCTTCTTGTCTTCGCTGGTTCGATCTTACTCGGAGAAGCGAAGGTTAACCTAACTACGATCTTTGAAGCTATCCTTCATTACAATCCTCACAACGAACAACACAATATTATTGCTGAGATTCGTATTCCGCGTGATATCGGTGCGATATTAGTGGGTATCGCACTTGCGACAGCAGGCGCCGTCATTCAAGGCGTAACGAAGAATGGTTTAGCCGATCCAAGCTTGATTGGCTTGAACTCTGGTGCGGCGTTTATGCTGGCACTCACGTATGCGATTATGCCGAGTGCACCATTCATCGTGTTGATGTTTGCAGGCTTTGTAGGTGCATTGCTAGGTGGTTTCATCGTCTTAATGATCGGACGCTCTCGTAGCGATGGCTTCAACCCGATGCGTATCATCTTAGCTGGTGCGGCAGTGAGTGCGTTACTTACGGCACTGAGCCAAGGTATTGCGCTCATGTTCAAACTCAACCAAAGCATTACGTTCTGGAGTGCAGGTGGGGTGTCAGGCACGACTTGGAACCAAATTCTGTGGGCTGCGCCTTTCGTTCTGATTTCACTCGCTGTCATCCTCGGTATGAGTAAGCAATTGACGATTCTCAATTTAGGTGAAAGTTTAGCGCGTGGTCTTGGTCAGAATGTAGCAGCGATTCGTGGCGTGACGCTTGTGATGTCGATGATTCTTGCAGGCATTGCCGTAGCGATGGTAGGCCAAGTTGCCTTCGTGGGTCTGCTCGTGCCACACATTGTACGTTATTTAGTCGGAACCGATTATGCACGCGTCATTCCCGTCTCCGCGATTGCTGGCGGTTTGTTGGTCTTACTGGCTGATACACTTGCTCGCATGCTAGGAGAGGCGCCGATGGGTGCGATTATTTCCTTTATCGGTGTGCCTTATTTCTTATTTTTAGTTAAAAGAGGGGGTCGTTTCTCATGATAGATCCCAAATTACGTTTGAAACAGTTAGTCACGCTCGTCATCTTGGTGGTCGTACTATTGTTAGCTTGTGCGTGGAGTATGACTTCAGGTGATTATAAAATGTCTGTCGGTACCTTCTTTAAAACTTTATTTGGTTTCGGAGATTATACTGATTCACTTGTGCTTCTGCAATTCAGAATGCCACGTATGCTGATTACAATCTTAGCAGGTGCTGCGCTAGCGCTTAGTGGTGCGCTGTTACAAAGTGTGACACGTAACCCACTGGCTGAACCTGGTATTCTTGGTGTGAACGCAGGAAGCGGGTTCTGTATTGCGTTATTTATAGGTATCGGCCATGTGAATGCTGACAACTTTGTCTACGTCTTACCACTGATTAGTATGATTGGTGGCTTGCTGACAAGCTTTGTCATCTTTAGCTTTAGTTACAATCGAGGTAAAGGGATTACGCCTGCGAGTATGGTGCTTGTCGGCGTAGGGATGGCCTCTGCTTTAAGTGGTGGTGCCCTCACAGTGATGGCGACCTTTGATAAAGATCAATCGGAATTTATCGCTTCATGGTTAGCTGGAAACATTTGGGGCGACGAATGGCCATTTGTAATTTCCTTTATTCCGTGGTTAATCGTTCTCATCCCGTATGTGTTTGCGAAATCGAACGTGTTGAACTTATTAAACACACATCCTGATATTGCACAAGGTATGGGTGTGAAAGTGTCACGTGAACGCTTTATCATCCTATTTGTGGCTGTGTTATTATCTTCAGCTGCTGTTTCTGTAGCCGGCGCAATTGGCTTTATCGGGTTGATGGGGCCTCATATTGCTAAAACGATTGTTGGGCCACGACATCAATTATTTATGCCGCTGTCTGTCTTAATCGGTGCATGTCTACTCGTCATTGCAGATACGATTGGACAAACCATCATCCAACCGACTGGCGTTCCGGCCGGTATCGTCGTCGCGATTATCGGTGCGCCATACTTCTTGTACTTAATGTATCGTACAAAGTCAGTTTGATGTTGGTTAAAAGAAATAAAGAATAAGTTATTCGATAGGCTTTCAAATGAACTTCCAATTGCGGAATTCATTTGAAGGCCATTTTTAATATGAAAGAAATAATTGGCCTATAACGCAATAGCGGAATATAGAGATAGCGTTTTACTTAGCTAGCATTTTACAAAACCTCTAAATAGGTGAGAGGGACTCAAATGTTCTATAATGGAAGTAAGTTGAGAGGAGGTTGTTCAAATGAAGAAACTCATCAAGTCTAAGACGAATTATGTGCAAGATATGTTGGCAGGTTTAAATGTGAGTCAGGATGATATTGAAATCATTGAAGATACTGTGGTAGTGAGAAAGCAGAAGAAATCTTCAGGCGTTGCGCTTGTGTCTGGTGGTGGAAGTGGGCACGAACCTGCTCACGCGGGTTATGTCGCAGAAGGTATGCTAGACGCAGCAGTGTGTGGTGAAATCTTTACTTCGCCCACACCGGATAAGATTCTTAGTGCGATTAAAGCAGTTGCTACAGAAGCAGGCGTATTGCTTATCGTGAAGAACTATGCGGGCGACGTCATGAACTTTGAGATGGCTCAAGAAATGGCTGAGATGGAAGGCATCTCTGCGAAAATGGTCGTAGTTAAAGATGATATTGCGGTAGATAACGAAGAACAGCGGCGTGGTGTGGCTGGCACAGTCTTCGTTCACAAATATGCTGGTTATCTCGCAGATCAAGGTGAGTCGCTTGACGATATCTTGGCTCAAGTAGAGCATTTGCTCACTCAAATGAAATCAATCGGAATGGCATTGCAACCTCCATATGTGCCAACGACGGAACAATATGGCTTCGATTTACACGATGACCAAATGGAAATCGGTATTGGCATCCATGGGGAGCGAGGCATTGAGCGTACTGAAGCTAAACCGATAGATGAGATTGTTAAGCAACTGGTGGAACGATTACGTGAAGAAGTTACTACAACAGAATGGATCGTAATGGTCAATGGAATGGGTGGTACGCCACTTTCAGAATTGCTCATCGTTACGAAATACCTCAGCGCTTATTTAGATGAACAGTCGATTGCGGTTAAGAATTGGTATGTTGGTGATTATATGACCTCATTAAATATGGAAGGTTTTTCGCTCACGGTTATTCCATATGACACTAAAGTAGATGAAGCCTTGAAAGCACCGACGACGAGTGCGTATTTTAACTAAGGAGGGAGAAAAGATGGAAGTAGCCGAAATGAAAGAGAGATTACTTCAACTTGCGGAGACGTTTGCTGAACAAGAAGCGCATTTAACTGAGTTGGACCGTGCAATTGGTGACGATGATCACGGCGTGAACATGTTGAGAGGATTCAAAGCGTTGTCAAATCAAATTGATGATAGCTCAATGGCGCAACTCTTTAAGTCGACGGGGATGACGCTCATGTCACAAATTGGTGGCGCGTCAGGTCCGTTATATGGCTTTAGTTTCGTTAAAATGGCCCAAGTTGTTGATGAGGATTTCAGCAAAGAACAGTTACCTAACGTGTTAGAAGCGTTTGCTGAAGCGGTCGCGCAAAGAGGTAAAGTTGAACGTGGTGAGAAAACAATGTTTGATGTGATTGATCGTGCGCGTGAAGCGGTTGCGAATGGGGAACGAGTGACGCTAGAAGTTCTCCAAGGTTATGCTCAA
Source organism: Staphylococcus sp. HMSC071G07 (assembly GCF_001811435.1). Classification (NCBI taxonomy): domain Bacteria; kingdom Bacillati; phylum Bacillota; class Bacilli; order Caryophanales; family Staphylococcaceae; genus Staphylococcus; species Staphylococcus sp. HMSC071G07. The sequence goes on along the minus strand of NZ_KV804768.1, from coordinate 537,118 downwards.
GATACGATAGATTTAGAAGCGACGAAAGGTCGAGCAGCGTACTTTAAAGAAGAATCTATCGGACATATGGATCCAGGTGCACAAAGTAGTGTTTATATTCTCAACGCATTGATTGGAGAGGTGTAAAATGAGTGCGATCTTGTTAGTGAGTCATAGTCGACACATTGCAGAAGGTACGCGCCAATTGCTCAAACAAATGGCAGGCGATGTCGATGTTTACGCAGTTGGTGGCGTGGAAGACGGTAAGGAGATAGGAACGTCCTTTGATGCGGTTCAGGAGCAGATCAATAACATCGATGAAGACCTCATGTGCTTTTACGATTTAGGTTCTGCAGAGATGAACTTAGATATGGCGCTAGAAATGTATGAGGGCAACTACGAACGTGTGAAAGTTGAAGCACCTATCGTCGAAGGAAGTTTCACGGCGGCAGTGAAGCTCTCTACAGGTGCATCATTGGATCAAGCGCTAGAAGAAGTGAAGAAACATTATGCCTTTAAATGATTTACGACATCATATATGATAGAATTAATATTAACTAACTTGAAAAAGATGAATGCTTAATCTATTAAGAAACAACCCATCTTTAACACTACAGCTGATTATTAGGAGGACATTGCCATGCAAGATTTGATAAAGAAACATGTCTTAAACGGCGAATTTGAATCACTGAAACAATTAATGTCCGAAACAGATTTTATGGATTTTGAAGAAGCATATATTTCAAGTGCCCACGAAGTTGAAAGTACGATGTTCTATACATGTATTTTAGATATGATGAAGCAAGAAGAAACGGCTGAATTACATGATTTGGCTTTCTTACTGCTCGTCTATCCTCTCAGTGACGTGAAAGGCGCTTTAGATTCAGCGTATTATCATGCTGAAGCTTCCATAAAGTTAACTGACGGCAAAGAGGTGAAGAGTCTCTTGCAGATGCTCTTACTTCACGCAGTACCAGAGCCTGTGATTTCTGATAAAAAGGCTATGGAAATTTCACGACAAATATTAAAGCTCGACCCATCAAATAACGTAGCGCGTAACGTCTTGAAAGACACAGCGAAACGTCTCGATAATGTGGTCGTTGATTTCGACGAACTCAACAATTATCGTAATGCGAAATAATATGTAGTAAATGTAAACAGAAGTGTTGGATTAAACAATACTTCTGTTTTTTTATTTTAATAATCTGTGACAAATGATTGAACAATTAATGAAGGTGAATAAAAATACAAAAGCGATTCAGTTTTATTTTTCTTATCACTGGAGTTATGGAGGATAGCGCTTTCATGAAGTGATTTTTAAAAAGTAAGATGAATTAATAAAATTTCATCAATATTCTTAAATCTTTTTAAAATAAGTGTATAAAAGCCGTAATATAACTTTTTTGAGGTTGCAAAAAGTTTAAAGTACGTTATAATTACGAAATGTGTTAACTAAGAGGAGGTTATAAATCACATGGGGTTGAATAAAGAAGCTATTAAAATTGGTTTCGCTTATGTCGGTATCGTTGTCGGTGCCGGATTCTCAACAGGACAAGAAGTTAAACAATTCTTCTCAGATTTTGGTTTATGGTCATACATTGGTGTTATCATCTCAGGTGTGATCTTGTCGTTCATTGGTCGTCAATGTGCGAAGATCGGTGTAGCCTTTGATGCTCAGAACCATGAATCTACATTAAGTTATGTTTTCGGTAAAAAATTCAGTAAAATCTTTGACTATATATTAGTCTTCTTCTTATTTGGTATCGCAGTAACCATGATTGCCGGTGCAGGTTCAACGTTACATCAAAGTTATGGTGTGCCTATTTGGCTAGGTTCACTCGCGATGACAATCGTTATTTACTTATCACTAATCATGGACTTTAATAAAATCGTTCGTGCATTAGGTATTGTTACACCATTCTTAATCGTAATGGTTGTAATTATCGCAGCTGTGTATCTCTTTAAAGGAGATATACCTCTTAACCAAGTCAATAACAACGTTCCAAGTCCAAGTATTTGGAAAGGTATTGGAATGGGTACTTTATACGGTGGCTTAGCCTTTGCAGTTGGATTTAGTACAATTGTTGTTATTGGTGGTGACGCTTCTAAACGTGGTGTTGCCGGAAGAGGTGCATTATTAGGCGGTATTATTTATACAGTATTACTAGCACTAATTAACTTTGCATTACAATCAGAGTACCCTCACGTTTCAGAGGCATCTATTCCAACAATTACATTAGCGAATGATGTTCATCCTATTTTAGGTATTATCTTATCAGTTATTATGCTTGCTGTTATGTATAATACAATTTTAGGTCTATTATATTCATTCGCAGCGCGTTTTACAGAACCATATAGTAAGAAATATCACATTTTCATCGTAATTATGTGTATTGTAGCTTACTTATGTACATTCGTTGGATTCGAAGTACTTGTAAACAAATTATATAAAATTATGGGTGTTGTTGGTCTTGCAATCGTTATTGCAGTTATCATCAAATACGTTATCAGAAAACGTCAAGATGAAGACCACATTGCATAATTCAATCTTAAGTCATCTCATCGTTCGCGATGGGGTGGCTTTTTTAGTATGGTCTAATTAGTAAAAAAAAGGTGGTATTGACAAGAGGCCTTTTACCATAAGATAGAACTTGAAAGAACCCAGCTATAATCGTCAAGAACAACTATACTTCACACACCTAGTCATTTTAGTTAAGATAAAGTTAAGCTAACTCACGATAGCCGAGTGTATAAATACGATGTGAAGGGATACAGAAGCCATGAAGACAGAAAGACGATGGACGATGGTCACTTTCGTTATCATATTTATCGTCGTGTGTATCACTGCTGGCTTGCTCAAGATACATTACGATCATGATCATAAGAAAGATACGAAAGAGAAAGTACAAATCAACAATAAGAATGTGAATGCTTTTACTAATATTAGATATAGTAAAGCGTATCCGAATAGTCGCCTGGATATCTTAACACCGACGTCGATGGATCACGATAACAAGCTGCCGGTCATCTTCTGGATGCACGGTGGCGGATTTATTGCGGGGGATAAGCAGTACAAGAACCCGTTGCTCGCGAAGTTGGCGGAACAAGGGTATATCGTGGTGAATATTAACTATGCACTCGCGCCGAACAGCAAATATCCCGTTCAAATTAAACAAATTAATGATGCGGTATCGTTTATTAAAGAGAACAAGCATGATTTGCCAATTAATTTCGATCAAGTCGTGTTTGGCGGCGATTCAGCAGGTGCGCAAATGTCGAGTCAATATGTCGCGATGCAGACGAATAAGTCGTTGAGAAACGAAATGCATTTCAAGCCACAATTTGACTCAGATCAAATCAAAGCAGCCATCTTCTATGGTGGTTTCTATAATATGAAGACCGTACGTGCGACAGAGTTCCCACGTATTCAATTGTTTATGGAAAGTTATACGGGTGAGCGTGATTGGGAGAACCAATTCAAGAATATTTCTCAAATGTCCACGATTAATCAAGTGACGGATGATTATCCACCGACGTTCTTGTCTGTCGGAGATGTGGATCCATTCTTCAGTCAGAATAAGGCCTTTGCGAAGAAGTTAGAGGATACAGGTGTTCCGATAGATACGTTGTTCTATGATGGCAGTCATCACTTGCATCATCAGTATCAATTCCATCTGGATTTACCTGAGTCCAAGACCAATATCAAAGATACGCTGAAGTTTCTCAGTCGTAATACAGATTCCTCTGGTGTAGAAACAGATGTGAAGCCTGAGGATGAGAATGCTTACGGTGTAGAGTTAAATCCTTATTAGGTTAAAATAAGCCAACGTTGGAAGGACGCAAGCGTGTTTGAACGTGCGCGTCTCCAATGTTGGCTATTGTTATATAGAAGTGCGATAGCTAAAGTAAAAGTTTAGACATCACGTATTTATTGTAGTATTTGTGATCGATATATAGTTTGTCGCGTAATTCGCCTTCGATTTGATACCCTGCATTTTTAAATAATGTCACTGCTGTCGTGTTCTGAGGAACGACAGAGATTTCGATGCGGCGAATGTGACGATTGAGACACCATGCTTCAACAGAGTTGATGAGTGACTGTCCTAAGCCTTTCTCACGGTAATGCTTAATGACACCCATCGTAAATTTCGCTTCGTGTTTCGCACGCTCGAGATCCTCTGTCTCAACGATGGCATAACCGACGAGCTCATCGTTGTACTCTGCGACGAAGATCGTATTAGATGGCGACGTGATGATGCGCTCGAGATTCGAGATGATTGTCGACTGAGAGGGCGCATATTCGCCAGGATTATATAACATGTAGTCAGCATCGTCATAAATCGAGCTTAATAGCTTCGTAAATGCCTCTACATCTTGAATACTTATTTCACGGATCAGATGTGCCAATCCAGTCACCTCATTTTCGGACTTTTTAACAGTTATTATTATATAAAATAACACTTTAAACACATATTTACTATAATTAAAGCAGAAGTTTTTGATCTTTTTACTAAAAATAATTTCTCATTAGATAAAAAGATAACGTACAGCTATATTCTTCACTAAAACAGTCTAATGAGATAAAAAAGTGAGTTAAGTATCGAAAAAATGTTGGCTGAAGATTGTAGAGGGGACGGTTGAATTTGTACAATAGAGGTGTGGGAACGGCTTGATAAAGGTTGGTACTAATTTAAAGGTATCTAATTTTCAATCTTTACATTGTGAGGTGGAGATACAATTACAAAAAAGCGAGACGACATCATACGTTAATCTGCATTATCGCTAGCGAGAAACTGTTTCGAACCTCGAATTATATATAAGTTGCTTTTTAAGCACTGATGAATTTCAACTTACTTCTTTAAGATTTTGTAAATTTAATTGTAGGATTGTTAATTTTGTGCTATTTTCAAGTAAGACAAATCATCATTTATAGGGTGTTATTATAGAAATAAATGATGCTCACACATCATCAGATACATAAATAACTACAGGTAATTGGATGAGTATACGCACCCCCATTTTACGCAGATAATTTGTCCCCTTAAAGTATTATCTAGTCGAGAAAGGTTTAATAAGTACAGGTGTTAAACACCTACAAAATGGAGGATTATTTGAATGTTTAACAAGAAAAAAGACAAGTTCATGGTGCAACTTGAAGAAATGGTCTTTAACCTCGACCGTGCAGCAGTGGAATTTGGAAAGATGGACTTCAATACACATTTAGACTTGAAGGCGTATTCAGACAATATCAAGACGTATGAGTCACACGGAGACGAGCTCATGCATCAAGTGGTTTCTGATCTGAACCAAACGTTTATTACGCCAATCGAGCGTGAGGATATTCTGTCACTCAGTAACGCGATTGATGATGTCCTTGACGCGATTGAAGAAACGGCAGCAATGTTTGAGATGTACTCTATCGAATATACAGACGAGTACATGGCAGAATTTGTTGAGAACATTCAGAAAGCCATCGCTGAAATGAAGCTTGCGGTAGGCTTGCTCGTAGATAAGAAGCTCACACACATGCGTATTCACTCTATCAATATTAAAGAGTTTGAAACGAACTGTGATGGCATCTTACGTCAGTCTATCAAGCATATCTTCAACAGCGAAACTGATCCAATTACTTTGATTAAAATTAAAGAAATATACGAGAGCATGGAAGAAATTGCTGATAAATGTCAGGCAGTCGCAAATAACTTTGAAACAATTATCATGAAAAATAGCTAAGGAGTCCTCAATTATGGATTATATTCTAGTTGTCACGATAGCGATCGTCATCTTTTCACTCGTCTTTGACTTTATCAACGGGTTCCATGATACTGCGAACGCTGTAGCAACAGCTGTTTCAACTCGTGCATTAACACCGCGTACAGCTATCATGTTAGCAGCCGTGATGAACTTCATCGGTGCGCTCACATTCACAGGGGTAGCTGGTACGATTACGAAAGATATCGTCGATCCATTTAAACTTGAGAACGGCTTGATTGTCGTCTTATCAGCAATACTTGCTGCGATTATTTGGAACTTGGTGACGTGGCTCTATGGTATTCCAAGTTCATCATCTCACGCGTTGATCGGTGCTATCGCAGGTGCTGCCATCGCATCTCAGCGTTCATTTGATGTCTTGCATTACCAAGGGTTTACGAAGATTATCATCGTACTCTTGCTGTCACCATTAATCGCATTCTGTGTCGGTTTCTGTATTTATTCTATCGTCAAAGTCGTCTTCAAGAATGCGAACTTAACTAAGACGAATCGTAACTTTAGATTCTTCCAAATCTTCACAGCTTCTCTGCAATCATTCTCACACGGTACCAATGATGCGCAGAAATCGATGGGGATTATTACCCTCGCTTTAATCGTTGCGAACTTACAGCACGGTCCAAGTGTTGAACCGCAACTATGGGTTAAAGTTGCCTGTGCGACAGCGATGGGTCTAGGTACAGCCATCGGAGGTTGGAAGATTATCAAGACAGTCGGCGGTAATATCATGAAGATTCGCCCAGCAAACGGTGCAGCAGCAGACTTGTCTTCTGCGCTCACGATCTTCGTAGCGTCATCTTTACACTTCCCACTGTCAACAACACACGTTGTATCTTCATCTATCCTTGGTGTAGGTGCATCTAACCGTATTAAAGGCGTGAAGTGGACGACTGCACAACGTATGATTATTACGTGGGTCATCACATTGCCAATTTCAGCGTTATTAGCGGCAATCGTGTACTTTATCGTTAATTTCTTCTTTAACTTAATATAAAGCGTCTAGACGTTGTTTGTCTTTCTTGAGCGAGTAGGGGAGGCAAGCAACGTTTTTTGTGTTGTGAAGGGTAAAATCATAGGAAAGAGTCATAGTTTAGTATTCTAGACATATGAGAGCGTATATGAAAGGCTTTTTAAAAATAAGGAGAGAATGAAGCGCTTCGCTAATAATGGCTAGTGACTGTCATTACAAATCGTTATAAGTGCGTACGTGGAAATGGCTGGTTTAAGAACGCCTCGAGGTTGAATGAGCACAAGTCATTTCGAGGTCAGTCATCGATTGTTTAATGAGTAAATAAAGGTGATAGCGTTAATACTTTTACCAGAAGAAGGTTGAGAAATAAAAGTCTACAAAAGTGCATAAAAAAGACACGTCTTATCTGCATTCACCTGAACAGTGAAATGGATAAATGACGTGTCTCTCTTTCTTATCTAATTAATGAATATAGCTATAGCTAGAAGCTTGTGATGCTGGGATAGTGCGGTAGCCTACTGTGCCTGGTGGTGTATTGTAGTTCATTTCTGAAACAAGCACACTGCCGTCAGGATTAACTTGTTCTACGTAAGCTACGTGGCCTACTGGGCCTTCAGTTGTTTGTAAGATTGAACCTACTGCTGGAGAATTGTCTACACGGAAACCGTCAGCTTGTGCTTTAGTTGCCCAACCTTCAGCGTTATACCAGTAAGTACTGATAGGTTTGCCAGTTTCTTGACGACGGTTGAAAGCGTGCCACGTACATTGACCCCAGTCGTAAAGGTTTGAATCGTTAAATGTAGGTGTATCTTGGTCTGAAATATCTGTAGCGCCACCAGAACCGCCTGAACCTACATTTGGTGTAGAGTTATTTGAAGATCCATTAGGAATCTTTAATGTTTGGTTTGGTGAAATTAAATAACCATTAAGGTTGTTCGCTTGCATTAAGGCATCAACAGAAACACCGTATTTGTTAGCGATAATGTTTAGTGATTCGCCTGCTTGAACAGTGTGTGAAGAAGCACCAGATGATTGAGCAGTACCGTTTGAACTAGCACTTGCTCCTTGAGCTCCGCTGCCACCACCGATATTGATCACTTGGCCTGGGAAGACCATGTTATTGTTCAAGTTATTGCTTTGTTTCAATTGATCTGGTGTCGTATTGTACTTGTTAGCGATTGACCATAATGACTCTCCTGATTGCACTGTGTGTTGCGTAGAAGCGTCTGCATCATGATGCGCTAAAGCTGCAGCAGCGCCAGACGCAGCTGTTACTGCAAATGCTACTTTCTTTTTCAAAAGTACTCCTCCTTCAACTTGTTAACACAAGAATTGTGATTTACTAATTGATTTATAACCCATACTAACAAAATTAATCCGATTTGTGTATGTTGTTATAAAGATGTAATATTGTAATAATTTAAAGTCAAATATTTTAAATATAAAAAGCCTTGTTTTGCGCATGGCAATAAGTTATCGCAAAGATTTATGAATATTAGGTATTAATAATGTTGTAATATTTAATATGAAGTATTACATAAAGTAATATGGCAAGCATCACATGATATGTTTCATGACTATTAAAATAGTGAATCATATAATTAAGACTAAAGTAAGGAGTGAAACGTGTGTCAGAAACTACACATTCAGCATCGTCCAAGCATCAACATCAGAAACAATCCCAGTCTAAGTCTCAATCCAAATCCTATGGTAAGGTTTGGCTGTTCTTCGTATATTATTGGATTATCTTCGGTATTGGCTGTTATTTCGGACAATATTTACCTATGTCCTGGCGCCAACCGTTATCCTTTGCACTATTAGTTCTCGTTTTAATCACGTTGTTTGTGAAACGTGCACGTAAATATGGTATCGTTATTTCTCATATTTACACTATCGTATTAGGGTTATTATCCTACGCGACTTTTACGTATTACTTACAAAGCTTAGGAGCTGAAGTCTTCTATAAGAACGTTGCGTTGGCTATCGTAGCGTTTATCGTCTTCGGCTTAATCGGTTATTTCCTTATTAATGATGCATCTGGAATGGGACGCTATCTCTTCGTGACTTTAATCGCCTTGATTATTGCGAGTATCGTCGGAATCTTTATTCATAATCCGATTCTGCATACGGTCATTATGGTAGTCGGCTTACTCCTATTCCTGATGTATACGATTTATGATTTTAACCGCATGAAACGAGGTTCTTTTACCCCTAGAGAACTTGGCTTTAACCTATTCTTAAACTTACTGCATATTATCAAGTACGTATTGCGTATCGCTAATCGTTTGAGAAAGTGATGCACTGACCATCAAGACGCACTAACCTACTAGATACAATGGAAAAGTTAGGGCAACATTGTTGAAGTGATAATTCGAGAAGTTGTCCTAGCTTTTTTCGTTATTCTCCACCCAAGTTCATTCATTATTCAATTGATAGAGTCGCATTTGATATAAGATATAATGATTTGTTAAATAAAATACTAGGTAATCGTTTAATGTATAAGTTATAATAATAGTTCATACTCAATAAGTTGAGAATAGAAAGATTGTCACCTATTGCCTATCGCTTCACATTTGTCAGTCGCACTTCGCTCCTTACATACATATGAAGATCATATATTAAAAGAGGTTCTACTATGAAAACACAATGCTTGCAATTATTAACTGAGAAGCACTATCCCACAGCACGATGTATTGACGGCATATTGCTATTTCTACCGCTCCAAGGCACTCTCGATATACATAGCATTTCCAAAGTTCATTCCGTAACAGACGATTTCATACTGATTAACGATGTTGAAACGTACCAAATTTCTCAGAACGGTACTTGTATTATGTTATATATTGCGAGTGACTGGTTTGAGAAGGTGGGCGTAAATTTCTTTGATTACAAATACATTATCAACTTAATTCAGTCGACGAATGAAATCATGCGTAAGATGTTACAGCTTGCCCATGCGCAACTGACGGATACGTTGACTGAAGCGCAGTTTGAGAAATGGATGACAGATATTGTCCAAATTATCGTCGATGAAGCTAAGATTAATGCGTCTATTGTCAATCAACACTTGAACTATACAGGATATGGTAAGTTTGGTGAGATTCTCGAATATATCTTTAATCACTTGCCAGACAAACTGACACTGAGCGCGCTATCAGAGAAATTATATATTTCGAAATCTAATATTTCCGGCCAGTTCTACAACGTGTTGGGTATTGGTGTGAAACACTATGTCGACTCGATACGTATCGCTAGTTCAATGCGTTATTTAATCGGCGGTAATCATACGTTAGAGGAAATTTCTGAGCAGTGTGGATTCAGTAATGGCGCAAGTTATAGTAAAAAGTTTAAAGCCTATATTGGCGTATCGCCGAATGATTATCGTAATTTAGATAAATCACAGAAAGTCGTTCATCTTGCTACGGCGCAAGAACGTCACTATGACGAAGAAACGTTACTCTCACTTATTAATGACAAAGCGATGCAATGCAGTAGTACGAGTGATATTCGCATTGATGAGGGCAATCCAAAATCATACCGTCCATGTTGTAATGTGCTGCAAATATACACCGTGGCCGAGATGAAAAAGCTATTTTTAGAAGACTTTACATTTTATCGCACAGAAGCAAGTGAACATATCATCTTCTATTGTTTAGTTGATGCGAGAGCACTAACTTATGAACTCACTGAAGAGGAGAAACATCAAATAACGAGCAGTTTATTAGAGAACCAACTGAGTATTGCGTTTCGTATCAACTCTAAAGAAGATCTTCATTGGCATCTTGAGTGTTTATGGCCACTCGTGAAACGTACGATTGAAGGTAACGACAAGTTGACGAAAGAAGCGGCGCAAGGTTTCGCATATATCTTTAATTTAGCGACGATGGATTTGAAGACGATTTACCGTCATTTGATTCATATGCAGAACTACAATTTCCAAGTTGATTTCGGGATTGATATCACACATTTATTGAATCAGCCTACTGAGTTTAAGCAATTAGAAGCACAACTTAAACGTATTAACTTTAAATATTACTTTATCGATAATGCACGGTTGAATCCCCCTTATCTCGTTGAAGATTCAGAACAAGTGCTGACGAAACAGCTCGTTCATTTTACAAATATTAAAGACATCATACAGCGTATGGATATTGATGATCAGAAATACTTCTTGCTCAACTTAGAGAATCGTCTGCTCTCAAACGATCAGATTGCCGAACTGATGGATAGTCCGCCGATTCTGATGGAGATGTTGAAGGAGACGTGGAATAGCTTTGGTGGTATCGGTGTGGATCTGTTTCAGCAGCTGAGCGGTCGTGAGCATCTCTATCTTTATGATAAAAATGGCTTTAGCTCCGTACTCAATATCTTGCTCCATCGTTTCTTAGAGTTGGAGGATATTAAACTCAGAGATTACGGCCACTATATCGTTGCGATGCAGGAAGAGAAGGTCACGATTTATATCTATGACTGGCGCATTCTTGAAGGAGAAGCGCTAGATCGTAAAGCGTTACCCGCACGGATGACGATGGACATTCAGCACAGTATTATCAATGGGAATCATCTGATTTATAGTGAGAACTTTGATGGTAAGCAAGGCAATATTAACCAAATCGTGCCGTCGAGCTTGAGAGACAAGTATGAGTGGTCGACGCCGCTTGTGAAGAAGATTGAGCAATTTAATCAACCCCAGTTCGAAATCTTTGAACATGATTTCAGTCAGTCGACTTTAGAGTTTAAATTGCATTACAATAGTGTGCGCATTATGCATATTTTTAAAAACGAGCAGACGGATAAATTCTAAAACTATTTGCTCATCGCTATATGTTTGTTACAACTTAATTTGAGGTTATTCGTAATTATGACAAAGGAATAGAAACAAATAGCAAAGACAAGGCCTCCTATTATAAGAGAAAATGGTATATAGACTGCCTACTTATAACGGGAGGTGTAACAACATGAATTCTGAGAAGAAGGCGAAGTTGCTTGAAGTTTATAAGAAGTACAAAGGTTTGATGGATTTTCTAAGTACTCATTATAAATTATCAATCAATGATCTAGCGATTTTGGAAGTAATTGAAGAGAATTGTAGTAAGCAAAATATGTTGATGCAACCTTTCTTGAAGATTGCGACGAAAGAGCTGGATTTGAGTCGTACTAAAGTGTTAGCCTCTATTCGCAAGTTGATTAATCAAGACCGTGTGAGTAAAGTGCGTTCTGAGGAGGATGAGCGTAAGGTTCATCTGTTTATGGATGAAGGGAATGCGCAGCGGTATCGTGATTTGTTGGATGAGGTTGAGGCTTTTATAGATAAATAGCGTCTTTGGTAATGAATCTTTGTATTTTTAAAATTGCTACTGTTGTTTGGGAGTGAACAGTAGCAATTTTTTGTGCTCTGTTATTTTATGATTAGTTGAACTAATATAGTGTTTATTACTGTTTGTTCTATTTTAGTGTCTTGTACTAATTTTTCTATGTCTTCGACATAGGATTGCTTATTTGGGAGATAGTGGAATGTATGGCTTAGCCTCTAAAACGCGCTTGCCGAGGGGACGACCTCAACTAATTTTCGCTTTTGTTGCAAGCGAAAATGGATTTTCGGTTTCGTCTTGGATCCCTCAGGCGTCGCGTTTGAGGCTAGACGCCATAGGTATAGTGCCTGGCGCAATCCTGTGTCTTAATGTAGTGATAGCAAAGAATTTAAGCTCATAATAATTGAAAGTTACTGTTCACAACACAACAGTAGCTTTATTTTTGGGTTAGGGAATAAGGTGTATCTTTCTAAACTATAGTTTCTGTTCTCAAACGCACATACTTATAAATTTAAAGTTAAGAAGAGAGTGTATCTTTCTAAACTATAGTTTCTTTCCTTACACAAACTTCTGCTAATTTAGAGTCAAGGAACAGAGCGTATTATTCTAAGTTAAAGTTTCCGTTATCGCACATACATCCTAGCTATTCTAGGGGTGGGGAAAAGGAGTGTCTTCTACTAAGTGCAAGTCTACCCTGATTCACATAATTGCTTTAATATTATGTAAGTAAAGTAATAGGCGAATATGTTGAAGATAGTTTCTGTAGTCGTTTAATAAGAGAGCGTTCGTAAAAAGAAATTCCGTTTAGAGTTGCATTTTTGGGACTACTCATTTTACTCAACATATTAAAACTGGAATCAACGTCTACGTCTAGGTTATGGCTTGTGTATGATGTATAATATATAATGATAATTAGTAGTGAAATAGAAAGCGAGATGACATTATGGGTCGTAAATGGAATAATATTAAAGAGAAGAAAGCCCAAAAAGATAAAAATACGAGTAGAATTTATGCGCGCTTTGGTAAGGAGATTTATGTGGCGGCGAAATCGGGTGAGCCGGATCCGGAATCTAACCAAGCGTTGCGTTTAACGTTGGAGAAAGCGAAGACGTATTCTGTTCCGCGTCATATTATTGATAAAGCGATTGAGAAGGCGAAAGGTGGCGGCGAAGAGAATTATGACCACCTTAGATATGAGGGCTTTGGTCCGAGTGGTTCTATGATCATCGTGGATGCGTTGACGAATAATGTGAATCGTACGGCTTCGGATTTACGTGCGGCTTTCGGTAAGAATGGTGGGAACATGGGTGTTTCTGGTTCGGTGACTTACATGTTTGACCACACGGCAACGTTTGCTTTTGAGGGTGATGACCCGGATGCGGTGCTTGAATCCTTGATGGAACAAGATGTGGATGTGCGCGATATCGTGGATCAAGATGGGCTTATCGTAATTTATGCAGAACCTGATCAATTTGCTCAAGTTCAAGAGGCTTTAAAACAGTATGGTGTGACGGACTTTGAAGTGGCTGAGTTTGAAATGTTGCCACAGAATGAAGTGACGTTATCTGCAGATGATCAAGCGCAATTTGAAAAATTAATCGATGCGATTGAAGAGTTAGAAGATGTTCAGAACGTATTCCATAACGTGGAGCTTACAGATTAATGATTGCTGAAGCGAAGCGTTGGGTTGAGCAATTGGATTTAAATGCGCATCCTGAAGGTGGGTATTATAAAGAGATTATTAAGGATGAAAGTCACCCATCAGAACGCCCTGCTTATACGAGTATTTATTTTCTTCTAACTCAATCGAATATTTCTCATTTTCATCGTATTGATTCAGATGAAATTTGGTATTATCATGCTGGCGATTCGTTAACTGTTCATATGATTCATCCAGATGGGAAGTATGAGAAAGTGACGATCGGTCCGAATATCGAGCAAGGTGATGTGCTACAATATGTGGTTCCTAAAGGGACGATTTTTGGTTCGAATATCGAGGATGGGGACTACGCGTTGGTAGGATGCATGTGTCAGCCTGGCTTTGATTTTAATCAATTTGAGTTGTTTAGTAAGGAAACGCTCAATGACCAATATCCTCATTTGAAAGAGGTTAATGATATCATGGCTTTAGATGCGCAAGATTTAGAATAGGCATAAGCACGAGTAGAGATAGATTTCGCACAGACGGAGTCTATCTCTTTTTATAAATAAAAAGAGTATAGCTCAATATTGAGGCGTAAGAAAACAGTATAATAGATGTGCCTGTAACATTTATAGAAATTGACTTCTGATATAAATGAGAAGCACGCTTAAAATAAATTCTTAAGTAAATTTTCAATGCTTACTCGAGACGCTTGATGGAGTTAGACCACAACGAAAATCCATTATTCTCGCTGTATCAGCGAGAAAAATTAGTTGAGTGTGGTCCTACGCAGTAGCTGTCTGAATTTGAAATGGCTATTGCTATTTCAAATTCTAGTCAGCTTTTCGGGGGAGGTACTACGAAATCAGAGATTTCTGTACTTCTCCCAAGCAAGCGAG
>NZ_KV804768.1:319422-522447 GCF_001811435.1 Staphylococcus sp. HMSC071G07 | reverse complement strand
TTCTGTACTTCTCCCAAGCAAGCGAGAGTTTATCATTGAAAATTAAATGATTTTTAATTATGTCTCAGACGCACAGTATTTCTCTTAGTCGATTAATGAAAGAAGCAACACTAGAAAAAATTGAAGATGAAGCAGCTCTCGCAAGCTATAAAGAGGCGATGAAAGCATACAGAAACGACCCACGTATTTACTCTCCTGAGGAAGTTGACGAAATGTTAGGGTCTGTAAAACTCACTATTTTAACCTACTACGCCAGAGAATATATGAAATAATTCGTGGGACATATAAGACAGAGGATGACATAGGGAAAGCACTTCTATATAATTAATATCAAGGAGTGATGGCAGTGAAAGTAAAATATATCGATAAACGTCACTGGCGTCGTATTATAGATAGAGATTATACCGAAGTTAGAGTTAACAACAATAAGTTTAAGGGCATTATCGGCTTGGTTGAGATGCACAAGGTGCGTGATCCTCTCGAGGTATCAGTGGTCAACCGCAATATTATCGTGGCTGATGATGGCTATCAATGGTTACAGATTCTGCCTGACAAGAAACGCTATAGTATTACAGTGATGATGGATGACCAAGGGAATCCGCTTGAATATTATTTCGATATTAATATCAAGAATATTACGCAACGTGGGCATGCGCGTACACTTGATCTCTTCTTAGATGTCTTGGTCTTGCCTAATGGTGAGTATGAGCTCGTTGATGAAGACGACTTATTGCGCGCCCTCAACGACGCAGAGATTACGAACAAGCAATATCATGAGGCGTACGTGATTGCGCATCAACTCATGATTAAGATCGATGCTGATTTTCCTGCAATGCAAGACAAGATTATGTATTGTTTTCATAAAATAAAACAAAAAGCGCAGGGACGTCATTCGAAATTTCGAAATAAATTTAAACCGAAACATCGTAAAGGCCGTAATCAGAAATCACATACTACGCGTGCGCAACAATCGCATTTTAATAATAAAAGCAATCATAAGCCACAACGTAAAAACAAAGGACAGTGGCAACGTCATAATAATGAACAGCAGCACAATGACAGCAAGCAGCAAACTCGGACTGTAAAGAAAGAGCAACCTAAGACTTTGAAAGATTACTCTAAGTTTATTCGTAAATAGCGCAACACTCACACGTGAGCCTGTCATCTCAGGGCATAGGATACAAGGTGAAGTGGAAGTGAACGCAAATTTCAATTAACGAAGGGTTATTCTTGATAGAAGCATAACGGTTCATGAATTTAACTAATAATGTTCTAAAGATAAGTCAGAATATCTGAAAAGTTGTTATAGGGGGAAACTATGAAGATAGAAGATTATCGTTTACTGACTACACTGAATGAAACCAAGACTTTGCGCAAAGCAGCTGAGATTCTCTACATATCTCAACCCGCAGTAACCCAACGTTTGAAAGCCATTGAGAGTGCGTTTGGCGTAGACATTTTTATCCGTACGAAGAAGCAGCTGATTACGACGACGGAAGGGGCTATGATTATCGAGCATGCGAAGGATATGCTGAATCGTGAGCGTCTCTTCCGAGATAAGATGCAAGCGCATATCGGGGAGGTCAATGGGAAGATTTCGATTGGTTGTTCCTCTCTTATTGGGCAAACGTTATTACCTGAAGTACTCAATCTCTATACACGCCAATTTCCAAATGTAGAAATACAAGTTCAAGTTGGCTCCAGTGAACAAATTAAAGCAAATCACAAAGATTATCATGTCATGATTATTCGCGGTAACAAGATTATGAATTTGAGTAATACGCATCTTTACAATGATGAGCATTACTTTATTTACCCACGTGATCGTAAAGAACAAGTGAGCAATTTGCCATTTATTGAGTTTCAAGCTGATCCGATTTATATTAATCAAATTAAAGATTGGTACAGTCAGCATCTCGGGCAAGATTACCACGCGATGATTACGGTGGACCAAGTGGCGACATGTAAAGAAATGTTGCTGAATGGCGTAGGTGTGACGATTCTGCCGGAAATTATGATGAAACACATCGATCAAGAACAATTTGCGACGCAACGTGTGCATCTTGGTCAAGATACATTGATTCGTTCGACTTTCCTCAGCTACGATTCAAGTATGGTGCAGTTGCCACAAGTTGATTCGTTTATCAACTTAGTCATGGAGTATGTGAAGAAATCGTAAGAATCTTTGCTTGCCGCTAGACGAGGAGGACTACAATGTTTAAAGAACTATTACATATAAAGAACTATAAATTATTTGTAGTCAATATGATGTTATTAGGGATAGGTATTGCCATTACCATCCCTTTTCTCGTCTTATTTGCTACGAAAGAGTTAGGGATGTCGCGTCCGCAGTTTGGTCTGTTACTTGCAGCGGCTGCCGTGAGTCAATTCACTGTCAATGCGATAGTGGCGCGTTTCTCTGATACACATACGATTAACCGTAAATTTTTAGTTATCTGTGCACTTTTCATGGGTGCGATGAGTTTCGCCCTCTACTTCTATATACATAACAAGTGGCTCTATCTCGTGTTGTACGCGTTATTCCAGGGCTTATTTGCGCCTGCCATGCCGCAAATGTACGCGTCAGCTCGTGAAGCGATTAACCAGTCATCATTACGTGATCGAGCGAAGTTTGCGAATGCTGTCTTGA
The DNA here is from genome assembly GCF_001811435.1 of Staphylococcus sp. HMSC071G07. NCBI lineage: Bacteria > Bacillati > Bacillota > Bacilli > Caryophanales > Staphylococcaceae > Staphylococcus > Staphylococcus sp. HMSC071G07. The sequence continues at coordinate 519,797 of NZ_KV804768.1, read as the reverse complement.
GATCGATGTTCTCCTTTGGATTCGCATTCGGTCCGTTTATTGGGTCGTTCTTTATTGATGCGCAAGGTTTCTCCGGTCTCTTCGCAGGGACGATTACGATTGTGCTTTTCACCTTACTTCTGCAAGTCTTTTTCTTTAAAAATGTACAAACGCAACATCAAGTTTCTACGCAAACTCATGTAGAAGCGAAAGCACCCAATATGTTGAAGAATTTGCCACTACTCATCCCATTTATTGGGTTTATCTTGTTACATATTGGGCAATGGATGTATACGATGAATATGCCTTTATTTATTACGGACTATCTTCACGACACAAGCCGCTATGTGGGCGTGCTTGCAGGTATTTGTGCAGGTTTAGAAGTGCCCTTCATGATTATCTTAGGCGTGTTGTCATCTAAGGTAGGTACACGTCCGTTACTGATGCTAGGTGGTCTGAGTGGAAGTGTCTTCTTCGCAAGTATAGGCATATTTGATAGCATCATTGCGATGATTATAGGTCAAATCTTCTTGGCCTTCTTCCTAGCGATTCTGTTAGGACTTGGCATTACTTATTTCCAAGACATTCTCCCTGATTTTCCGGGTTATTCTTCAACATTATTCGCCAATGCGATGGTCATAGGTCAGTTATGTGGGAATTTACTCGGTGGAGTGATGAGTGACTTGGTAGGTTTAGGTCAAGTCTTCTTCGTCTCTGCAACATCGCTTTTGCTAGGAGTTATACTAATCTTTTTCACACAAGACCAGCAGTTTACTAAAAAAGACAATGGAGTAGATAACGCATGACAGTCATATTATGGTTACTCATTATTGCGGCGTTCGTCGTCGCATTTATCGGGTTAATTAAACCGATTATCCCGTCCTTACCTTTCTTATGGATTGGGTTCTTAATTTATCAATTTGGTATGCACAACGGTCATCTTTCATGGATCTTCTATGCCGCGATGATTGTGTTTACAGTATTTATTCTGCTCGCTGATTTCTTGATGAATAAATATTTCGTCAATAAATTTGGCGGTTCGAAGACGAGCGAGTGGGTTGCGTTGATTGGTGTGATCGTGGGTTGCTTCGTCTTCCCACCATTTGGCATTATCATTATTCCTTTCATCGCTGTATTTGTAGTTGAAATGATTCAAGAACCGAATTTCACGAAAGCATTGAGCGCGAGCTTCGGTTCGATTGTCGCATTCTTAGCGAGCACAGTAGCACAAGCCTTGATTATGGTCATTATGATGATTTGGTTCTTGCTTGATGCGCTTGTGTTTTAACAATTTTGGATAAAATGAATGATAGGCCAGTGTACGCTTGAAGAGCGTGCGCTGGTCGTTTTTTGTTTTTAGTTTGCAAACTTTCTAGGTTAAGGTGGCTACGCTCAACTGATTTTACTTGTCAGGATATTAGTGAAAATTAGAATTGAGTGCGTTTTCATAAGAAAAAGTTAAGTAAAGGGGTTGAGGTAAGGACTTCATTTTTAGTATAATCGCTCTCGTGTAATTTTATTACAAAATTTGTGATATATAATGTCATAGATAATAAAAGAGAGGGAGGGCTAGAAATGAAGTACCCTGTAGCAATTTGGATGTTAGCCATTGGCGCGTTTGCGATTGGAATGACAGAATTCGTCATCATGGGATTACTCCCTAATGTGGCACGCGATTTGAATGTCTCAGTCAGTGACGCAGGACAACTGATTACCGGTTACGCGTTAGGTGTAGCAATCGGTGGTCCCATTCTTGTGATGTTAACGATTAAATGGAATCGTAAGTATTTATTGCTGACGTTGATGGGAATATTCATTGTTGGTAATGTTGCTGCGGCCTTGAGTCCTAACTACGGCTTTATGCTAACAAGCCGAATCATCACGTCATTAGCACATGGCTCATTCTTCGGCATTGGTTCTATTCTTGCCGCAAGCATGGTGAGACCTGAGAAACGCGCAAGTGCCATGGCATTAATGTTTATGGGGCTCAGTCTGAGTAACATCTTAGGCGTGCCATTCGGTACACTCATCGGTCAGAATCTTGGATGGCAAATGACCTTTGTCGTCATCGCTATACTTGGTTTCATTGCTTTATTAGGTATCGTCTTCTTCGTACCAATGACGCGCGAAGAAGTGAAATCATCTATGTTGAAAGAACTTCGTATTCTGAAAGAGAAAGAAATGTGGCTCACATTAGGCATTACACTCTTCGGCTTCAGTAGTGTCTTTGCTTATTTCACGTATATTTCTACGATATTGACGGATGTCACTGAAATACCTGAGCACTTCATTTCTGGTATGCTCATCATCTTTGGCGTAGGTGTGACTCTTGGAAATATCTTCGGAGGTAAGCTCGCGGATTGGAACTTGAACCGTGCCTTGCAACTTATCTTTATTACATTCATCATTTACTTCATTGCGCTTTACTTTATCCAGATGAGTGCCGTAGCGATGGTTGTAGGTATCTTCCTATTTGGTTTCATTGGGTTCAGTATGAGCCCTTCCTTGCAGTTTAAAAGTACTTTGGTGTCTCAAGACGCACCTACTTTAGCGAGTACGCTGAACCAATCAGCATTTAACCTTGGAAATGCACTCGGGGCCTTTATCGGCGGCGTCGTTGTTGAAAGTTTACCTATACAATATTTGAGTTTCATTGCACCACTACTCACATTAATCGGTTTAATTCTTCTATTAATTAATATGTATATAAATAAGAAAGAACGAGTAGCGTAATAAAAAAAGGTTATCCTTTTCCTCAGAAGACATAAATCTACTCTGGGTAGAGGGATAACCTTATTTCTATATTATAACGACGTATTCGCATCTTTATTTACAAAGTGATGATCAATATATAATGAAATTGGAACTAACGCAATCGATATGAGAATAAAGGTCCAATTACCTACTCGAATGTAAGGACCGAACGCTAAAAATGATTGCGGGATAAAAATAACATAGAATAACGAAATCATTAGACACAAAATAATGATATATGCCAATATCCACGACCAATGTGATTTAGAAAAGCACTGCATCTGTATCGTTTTAAACAACATCCAAATAAAAAGAAAGATAATGACAATACCGACTACAATCGTAATAGGGAAGGTATATAAATAAATACGTGAAGTTCGAATAAAGAATCCGATAAATCCTTTAAGGAAACAGAACAAACCTAATAACAATATGAAATGTTGAATAATATATTTACAAATATTGATAAAGGTTTCGTTAGGCAATGCTTTGATCTCTTTACGCGCGTGTGCCTTAGGATCATGGTCAAAGAAATCCATCGCATGTGTGCCTTTGTCTTCGGCCACGAGCAAGCGTTTGAGTATGCGATTCAGCATCTTCTCAGAGTCATGTGAGTTCACCCGTAATTCTGCTCGAACGTAGGCCATGTAGTTCTCAAAGATTTCTCGGTCGGTATTGTTTAGCCTCAGCGCTTTAACATTATTCTCGCGTGTGAGTTTATCGGTAGATTTCATTGTCGTCAGCAGTCCTTTGTATTAATAAATTCGTATTATGACATATTATGACGAAGTATTTTAAATAAATCAATTTTTATTTCTATATGAGATTAAGTTGTGAAGTTGGAAGGAATGACTCTCTTTACTTTTATCTGTAAAACGACGACAATTTAAGTTGATCCATGAACTTCATGATCTGAAATGGTAGAATAAATATGAAATATTGAGTAAAGGAGTCCATTTATGAAGAAATGGTTAGTATTGATTCTCGCCGCAACGTTGACACTGTCTGCTTGTGGTAAAAGTAACGAAAAAGCGTCGTTACAGAAAGATTCAGAGAAACTTGAAAAAGAGAATAAATCATTGAAAAAAGAAAAGAAAAAGCTTGAAGATGAAAACGACAAGCTGAAGGATAAAGAAAAAGATCTTCAAAATGATGTGAACGGCTCTAGTTCTGAAAGTGACAGCGATGAAGGTGATAAAGAGGAAGATAAGGATGCGGACAGTGACGATAAAGGTAGTTCAACTGACTCTAAAAGTGACGAAGATAGCGATTCGAATTCCTCAAAAGACTAGGGATGAAATGGATGAACGCTACTAATACCAGTCTCATTTTGCGAAGTCAAACCGTTCGCTGTATAATATATGAAGTGCAAGCGTGAGCGTTAAGTGCTAAACCCTAAACCTTGAATTAGCAACGCCTGATTTGAACTTCTCGTGTCGACGTTTAACTATTTTAAAAAAAGGGTATTAAAAAGGATAATTATAGGAAAGCTATCAAATAATAGAATTAAAAATAATGAAGATAAACAACGTTGGTGGGCACGCCACTACTAAAAAAGTGCTGAGATGATGGGTAATCAGAGTAAGGAGATGAATCGAAATGCATGAACAAGAATTTAGTTTATTAGAAGGTCGATCAATTACTTTACCAGAATTAGGTAGAGAACTTGAAAATATTACAGGACGTGAAATTGTAGATTCAACTGGCGAAATCAAACGCGTCATTGCGCATTTACCTAATTTCGAATCTGATACAGATACGTTTGTAGCTACATATCACTTGAATAACCAAAGTGATTTCATTGATGCGACGTTTACGGCACCTAAATCAGAACGTAAACGTTTGAAAGAAGTACCTGTACACGTAGAACTCATTAGCTATATTACGAAATCATAATGACACCTGTCGCGCATGATAGCGATGAGGCTACACATCAATAGGGAATGTCATAGCATGAAATGTAGTTGAATTTGATGAGATTTTCAACAACTATAAATAGAAGAGTCTGTGGGATGTTAGACGAGGAAACGTATGAAACAACGTCATTAACATCCCTTTTCATTTACTGTATAGCAGAGATGGATCAGAGGTGTGAATATGACTATTTATATAGAAACTGACCGCTTAATATTGAGGGATTGGAACGAGAAAGATTTACTGCCGTTTCAAAGAATGAATGCGAATACGCAAGTGAGACGTTACTTTCCTGATTTGTTGAGTTATCGCAAATCTGAAGTGGATATGCGACTCATGAATGATATTATTCATAAACATCAACTTGGATTGTTTGCTGTTGAGTTAAAGGAAACGAATGAGTGGTTAGGCTTTATCGGTTTGAATTATTTGCCGAAAGAAAGTAAGTATCGGTTTAAAGAGCTACCATTTTACGAAATAGGTTGGCGGTTGATTCCTGAAGTTTGGGGGAACGGCTTAGCGACTGAAGGAGCTGAAGCGGTGTTAGCGTATGCCCAGGATCAAGGTATCACTGAAGTCTATGCGTTGACGGCGGAAGGAAATGCGAGTTCACGTAAAGTGATGGAGAAGATAGGGATGTCGCACTACGACGACTTTGAATACCCTAATTTGGGAAAATACCATCCGTTGAAGCGTCATGTCAGATATTATAAAGATTTAACGTCCTCTTAAGTGGTGGGGTGTTAGCGCAGAATGGCTAGCCTACCACTTTTAAGCTGTGTACAATATGACGAGTATATTAAAAGAATGTTACAATAAGTTGTAAGTTTCTTAACATTGTAAAGTAAGTAGAAATAAGAGATGTCATGATTATAAAGGAGTTACGCTATGTATTTTACTCAACTTACAACTAAAGAATTTCAAGAATTTGTCGATCATCATTTTTCGCATTATACTCAAAGCGCAGCGCATTATGAATATCGAGCTGAACACTTTCAAGATGCCTATTTATTAGGTGTGAAAGATGACAGTGAGAACGTGTTAGCTGCTTGTTTATTAACGAAAGCACGTTCTTTCAAATTCTTTAACTATTTCTATACGCACCGTGGACCAGTGATGGATTATAACAATATCGAATTGGTGAACTTTTTCTTTAAAAATCTGACAGACTATCTTAAAAAAGAAAATTGCCTTTATGTCTTAGTAGATCCATATGTGTTAGAAAGTGTGCGCAATGCAGATGGTGAAATTCTCGAACGCTATCATAATGAGCATTTTAAAAAAGAACTCGAACAGCTCGGCTATAAACATCAAGGTTATACGACAGGTTATTCAGATATGAGTCAAATTCGTTGGCTTTCTGTGCTCGACCTCAAAGGTAAGAACGGTAAAGAAGTACTGAATGAGATGGACTATCAAACACGTCGTAATATTAAAAAGACGTATGAAATGGGCGTAGAAGTTAAAGATCTGTCTATAGAGGAAACGCCTAAGTTCTATCGTTTGTTCCATATGGCTGAAGAAAAGCATGGCTTTAAATTCAGAGATGAAGCGTACTTTGAATACATGCAGAAAGTCTATGGTGACAATGCTTCATTAAGATTAGCTTATGTAGATTTAGACAAATATTTGACGACTTTACGCGAGAAACATGATGATTTAGAGCAACAGATTGCGGAAGTCAACAAAGCTTTAGAAGAGAGCCCAAATTCTAAGAAACAGAAGAACAAGCATAATCAGCTTACTCAGCAACTCAATGGTAACCAACGCAAGATTGCTGAAACAGAAGAAATGATACAAACAGATGGTAAAGAATTAAATTTAGCCGCAGCCCTTTACATTCATAACGAGCACGAAGTGTATTACTTATCGAGCGGTTCCAATCCGAAATACAACCGTTACATGGGCGCCTACCGTTTACAATGGGAAATGATCAAGTTCGCATTAGAGAACGGTATTGAGCGCTACAATTTTTATGGTATCACGGGTGACTTTAGTGAGGATGCTGAAGACGCCGGTGTTCAACAGTTCAAGAAAGGCTTTAATGCGCATGTCGAAGAGTACATCGGTGATTTTATTAAACCGATTAAACCATTCTGGTATGCAGTTTCTTCATTATTAGGTAAGATTAGACATTAAAATAGTTAAAACGAGCTCTATGACATACGTAGTGTAAGTGTGTTGTAGGGCTTTTTATTATGGAGGGAAATAGAGGATACCTATGTAGAAATAATAGATGGATGGGGAGAGAATAGTTATCTTATTCTAGTAATTATATCTACATAAAAACTTTTTTAACATATTGCTATGCAAGTGAAAATGGTATATAATTTATAAAAAGAATTCTGAAAAATCTAATCAATTCATTGGAGAATGGAGGCAACCATGAACTTTGAATTTCGACAACATTATGAAAAAGATGTTTTGACTTCAAGAAGATCTTGTAGGAATTTTTCTGGAGAAAGCATATCCTTACAAAGTTTATCCAATCTATTATTTTATACAGGTGTGATTTTATTTACGAATTCAACAAACTACTTTGGTGAAGTAAATAAAAAAGTAGCTCCATCACCAGGATTATGACACTCTATAAAGCTATATCCAGTTATAAATAATTGTAATGGTGCGGAAGAGGGAACATATCATTATTGTCAAAAAAATCATTCATTAACTTTGATTTCAGATACTAGTACAAATGAATTTTTGGATGAATCATTATATGGACAAGAGTACTTTTTATATGCTGCAGTAACAATTTTTTATACTAGTGTAATTAATAGACAAAATGGAAGTATAAAGGCAGTAGAATTTATAGAATAATGCATTATGAAACTGCACATTACGCACAAAACTTTTTACTGGCAGGCACAGCTTTAGATTTAGGAGTTTTTGTTACGGGAGCTATAAAAGACAGTCTTATAGAGAGAAAACTAAAAATTGACGGAGTTAATGAAGTACCTTTATATGTTTCTGGAGTAGGACAAAAAACTTCAGGGGCCTTATAGTCGAGTAGGTATAAAAGTAGTGATGAAATGAATATAAAATTCCCTAAAATGCTCTCATCAACGAATGAACAAAAAATTTTAGGCTAATACTGTTAATATATTGCCCTTATTCTAGTTAGGAGACGATAATATGATTATTAAACAGCCAAGTAATGATGAGATTAAATTAATTGAGGATTTAACACCTCAAGCATTTAATGAAGAAACACCCAATAATATTATTTTATCAGATGAAACCATTATTAAAAATTCGAAGAAATTGTATGAAAGTGGGGCAGAATACTTTGTAATAATAGAAAATTCTACAGTGATTGGTTGGGTTTTATTAGATGAAAAAGAAGATAATTTCTCGAATAAGAAATTTGGTTTTATCTATGAACTCTTTGTAATTCCAGAATATCGAAATAAAGGAATTGCTACTAAATTATTGAATTTCTCTTGTGAATATTATAAAAATAAAAATTGTTATGAAATAAGATTGAACGTATATAAAGGCAATAATGCAGCATGTTTATATGAGAAGCTAGGTTTTTCAGACATTAATATAACAATGGGAAAAAAATTATGATTTCTTATAAGGAATATGAATAAATTTAAGCTACCTTTAAATATATATACGTTTAATTGGATCGTTTCTAAATATATTTACTACAAGTTCTATCACCCCATTTATAGCTTTGTACTTATAAGATAATACTAGTAAAGCATTCACTTCCGTATATTTAGCATTAACTGTAATAGCAACTTTTCTTTTTTCGTTTGTCAAATTAAGCTAGACAGTTTTTCATCTTCAATTAAACTCAAAAATTTTTCTTCAGGTGTAAGATAATTAAGTGATTTACGAGGAATTTGATTTAACTTACGTGTTATTTTAATCATTTCCTCGTCATTAATTTTATTAAAATCCACTTCCTTATAGTAATTAGGTTTGCATTTACCTTTTATAGCGAGTTTTTCTGTAGGGAAAGTGCCTCTTTGAAACGTGCGATATAGCGTTTTTAACGAACAGTTAACATGTTTTTCTTTACGTCCAAGAATGGCATCAGAAGACCATCCGTGATTAACTTTTTCTTGGATGTAAGACGTTTGATCCTTAGGAAGACTGATTTTCTTACGACCACACCGCGACTTATTTCGCTTATAATGTTGATAAAAATCGATAACTGTGAGGCCTTCTTTAAAAGCATTGATAACGTTGTATACGGTTTGCTTTGCGTGCTTAAGACGCTTGCACATATCAGATACTTTTAGATTTTGCTTAAAATAAGTCTCTAGTATTGAAAATTTCTTAAAGCCTGAAACACAAGAAAAATTACGTAAACAAAGAGATCTTTTATTACCAAAGAAGAAAGATTTTCAACAAATAGTTAATGAAACAAAGAAGGAGCTATCAGACATAGAAGCAACTCGTACATGTTTACTAAGCAGCAATGGTGGGGTGCTCACTGAGACAGATCTGAAGTATTTGGATGATTCAAATGCCTTAGCTGTGGTGAAGCATTTGAAGGAGGAGTTGAATACAGAATTAGATAATTTAAGCGATTTGTATAAACATACTATCGGCGAATATGATTATATCTGGAATAACGGGCTTGAAGATGCTAGAGATTTAGGGAGTCAATTGGATGAAGATGAAATTCTAGAAGCGTTACAGATAGGGGGCGTAACGAAAAAGATTGTGTTGACTGACCATAAAGAGAAATTGGATGATAAGAACTCAAAGGTGAAAAAAGTGAAAGCGCATCATCAAGATTATATTAAGCGCCTCAATGAGGCTGTAGATACTATTTTAGCTAATGACCAATCGTTAGCGAGCCAGGTAGGTCTTGTTAATTAAATAGGGAGGTAGATCCTGTAAATTAAATGCGTCATTGTGAGTCACCATTAAAATCTTCGTAATTTAAATTTCCCTTATCCAATACAAATTCACGCCAGTCGACGAGGTTCAAACTTACCCTCGAGCCGACTGGCGCTTTTATATTCAAACGAAACGCTAATGTCACCCGCACACTTAAGATGCATTTTACCTAAAGCTACCACTAAGCCTTAATCGTATGTACGCACACCGAGTGGCTGATAGTTCTCAAGTGTTTCGAGCAATGCTTCTTTCGTATCGCACAGAGGCGCGAGGTTCTTGTATTTCGCATCGATAAAGCCTTCGGTAATCATTCCATCGAGCATATTTTGAAGAGGTTCAAAGAAACCGTTGATATTGAAGACGGCAATTGGTTTCTGATGAATACCAATTTGAGACCAACTGTACATTTCAAAGAATTCCTCGAGAGAACCTGCTCCCCCTGGTGCCATGATAAAGGCATCTGCGAGTTCAGTCATCTTATTCTTGCGCTCGTGCATGGAGTCGACGAGTACAAGTTCACTCACTTTCTGGCTTGTAATTTCTTTCTCATCTAACATTTTAGGCATGACACCAATCGCGTGACCTCCTGCATCGAGTACACCATCTTGTATCGCACCCATGATACCAACAGAACCAGCACCAAAGACGAGTTCGTAGCCTTGTTCGGCCATATATTTACCAAGTTGGTACGCTTCTTTAACATAAATTTCATTTCGACCTTTGCTTGCACCGCAATAGACTGCAATTCGTTTCACAATTGTTTCCTCCTATCTTGTATCCTGTTCAATCAACTGTTGTAGTACACGTTCAAATTGACGTCGCTGTTCTGCACTGAACTTTGAAGGACCTTTCGTGCGCACACCACTACGACGTAATTGTGCAGATTGATGTCGTTGATCTAATAGTTGTTGAATGTTGGTACTATTATATAGCTTACCATTGTGGTGACGAACTTGATAGACTTTGTCGAGAAGTAGGTTCGCCAAACCATAGTCCTGCGTGATTACTAAATCAGTAGGGCGACTGATGGCAAGAAGCTTGTAGTCTACAGCATCTGGACCGTCGTCTACGTATGTGACTTCGACGTGTGCTGGATAATTGTTCAGCGAGAAATGACTATAACTGCGTAATATAAGAACGGAGATGCCTGTTCCTTCAGTAAGTTCAACGATTGAATCAATGACTGGACAAGCATCTCCATCTATAAGTATGCGGTTAAACATCTTAGCGTGCACCGTTATCTTGGTTAGTAGCAGCGCGACGATCTTTTTGAGCGAGCTCTGCTTGTTCGTTCTGAACTTGTTCATGTGTGAGCTGTTTGCTCTTTTGCGTAGCAGCATCGTCAAGTTCGCTCGGTGTAAAGCCAGCTTTTTTCATGTGTTTGTCGGCTTTTTTAAGATCTTTTTGACGTTGTTTTTCGTTCTGTTTTTGTACCTTTGCTTCTTGTTTGCGACGTTTTTCAGCTTTTTTCTCTAGCTTTTTGTCGAGTTTGTGCGCTTCTTTACGGTCTTTCTTCTCTTGTTTCTTTTCTTGCTTTTCGATGTATTTCGGATCATTTTGTTTCGCGATTTGCTTCAATCTGCGTTTTTGATCATATTGATGTTTCTTTTCAACAACGTAGTCTTTAGCGTCTCCAGATTTATCAACGACTGCGTCTTTAAAGTCCACGGATTTGTGCGCGACTTTCTTCGATGCACGACCTGTAGCATCGGCAGCACGTTTAACATCTGGATGTTCTTTGATACGTTTACGTTCAGTGATTAATGGCACAAGAAATACTGGTGCGACTGTCACGATTGTGCGAATAAGTTTCTGTTTATCCATATACGTTGCCTCCATATTCATCTATACTATGTTGTCTAATACCCCTTAACGTTCGGCAGTAAACTTTGGCTTACTGCGCCACTTCACTTTTATTATAACACGTCTCTTCTACGGCTAGTTGAGATAGTAAAAAAAGGATATGTTACAGACGCAACGATGCAATCATCGGATTAGAATGTCTGAACATATCCTTAAGTGCGTTTTATTATTCACCACTAATGCCTGTACCTAAGCCGAAACCAAAGTAAAGAATGGCGATGATCACGACTAAGATAATACGATAGATAGCGAACGGAATTAATTTGACTTTATTGATTAGATGTAAGAATGTCTTGATTGCGATTAAGCCGACGATAAATGCTGCGACGAAGCCTAAGAAGTAGAAGGCAATATCTGTCGCATGAATACTACCAATGTGTTTCACAAGTGAGAGACAGCTTGCGGCTAACATGATTGGTACGGACATGATAAAGGTGAAGTCAGATGCAGATTTATGCGTCATCTTCATGTATACACCTGTAGAAATCGTTGAGCCTGAACGACTGAACCCTGGCCACATCGCTACGGCTTGAGATAGGCCAATCACGAAAGCTTGGAAATAGCTAATCTGGTCGACCGTTTGTGGGTTCTTGATGCGACGACTCACGATATCAGCACCAATCATGTAGAATGCACCGATGAGTAACCCAATCATCACTGTAGGTACACTGAATAGATATTCTTCAATCAAATCGTCAAAGAGGACGCCAAGTATACCTGCAGGAATCATACCAATTAAGATATGGAACAAGTTTAGTCGTTTCGGTTTAGAGCGGAAGCCGTCCACAGGTTCGTTCTTATATTTGCCGATATGTAACATTTCGAAGTAACGTTCACGGAAGACCCACGCTGCTGCGAATACTGAGCCGAGTTGAATCACTACTTTAAAGGTAAAAGCAGATTCAGGTCCGAGAAATTCTTTCGATTTCAAGAGAATATCATCTACGAGAATCATGTGCCCAGTAGAAGATACAGGGGCAAACTCAGTTAGACCTTCAACGATACCGAGTATAATCCCTTTAATCAATTCAATGATGATCATAATTTACCTACTTTCATATTCATTAATATTATCTTCGTTTCAATTCATTATCATAGCACATGAATTTTAAATTTTGCTACTAATTCTATTAATTCAGTCTAAAGTTCCAGTAAGCGAATTGATTTATATTTCAACGTGAAGATTTATAATTGATGGAGGTGATGAATGTGAAACGACTCATGCAATATGCATTTCAATATAAATGGTTTCTGTTGTTATTAGGACTGATGAGTATCGGTGTGGCAAGTGCTGTCATCGTACAGAATATAGCAATTGGTAAAGTGCTCCATCGTATTCTCATGCATGGTGAAGCGCCACATTTCACGATGTGGGCGATTCTATTAGCAAGTTTACTGTTACGCGCACTATTCACTAGCGCTAATGACATGGTAGGTAATCACCTAGCCGGACGTGTGCAGTATCGGCTCAGAAATGCCATGTTAAATCGACGACTCACCCAACCGATAGGCGCTCAACTCGCATCGTTAACGCAAAGCATCAATGATATCGCTCCATTCTTTAATAATTATCTACCTCAAGTGTTTAAATCGATGCTCGTGCCAGCTTTCATTATCGTAACGATGTGTGTGATTCATCTTAACACTGCCTTAATCATGTTAGTGACAGCACCTTTCATTCCTCTATTCTATATCGTTTTTGGTTTGAAAACGCGAGACGAAGCGAAAGACAAGATGACGTATTTTAATCATTTTAGTCAACGGTTCTTAAACAAAGTCCAGGGGCTCGTCACACTCAGACTCTTTAGAAAGACGGAAGATTCCATCGCCTCAATTGATCAAGAAAGTACGCGCTTTAGAACGCTCACGATGCAAATCTTGAAAAGTGCCTTTCTTTCCGGATTAATGTTGGAATTTATCAGTATGTTAGGAATTGGGATTGTCGCTTTGGAAGTAGGATTAGGGCTCATCTTATTCCATAATATTTCTTTCGAAACGGCAGTTATCGCACTTCTCTTTGCGCCTGAGTTCTATAACGCGATTAAAGATCTCGGTCAGTCTTTCCATACTGGTAAACAAAGCGAGGGTGCTGCTGATGTGGTCTTTGATATGTTGGACGAAACGGAAGATACGCAACGTACGGCCGCTTATGATACGACGCAGACACCACTCGTTCGTCTGAATGATGTCAGCTTTCGATATGATGCTCAGCAACCTCAAGTGTTGCAACACATTAACTTAGATATACGTCGAGGTGAACATCTGGCATTAGTGGGGGCTAGTGGTGTGGGTAAAACGACGCTCGCACAATTAATTGCCCAGTCTCTAAGACCAACGCATGGAACCGTAACGTATGTTTCTCCTCGGTTACAAATAGGGATGTTAAGCCAATCTCCATATTTGTTTAACGCAACGATACGTGAGAATGTGACGATGTTCCAGAAGTACACGGATACTCAAGTTTGGCAAGTATTAGAAGAAGTAGGGCTTAAGCACAAGATTACGCACTTGCAACGTGGTATAGATACCTCGATAGGTGAAGGTGGAGAGATGTTGTCAGGCGGTGAAATGCGCCGTTTGGAACTATCTCGTGTCTTATTGTTACGACCTGATTTGATTATTCTAGACGAACCTACGACGGGGCTTGATATTGAAACTGAACAGCTGATTCAAGAGGCAATTGACAAACATTTTACCACTACGGCTATGATTGTGATTGCTCATCGTGCCTCTACGTTAAATCACGTTCAGCAACACATTGTTCTGCGTGACGGTGGTATTCATTATAGTGATGCGCGTCGTCAGTCCGAACCGAAGTATGTGAGTGGAAGAGGTGAAGCCACAAATGAAGATTAGACCAGATAGAGATCTGATTCTTTCAATATTAGTAGGTATAATTGGTAGTTTAGTTGCACTTGGCATGTTCTTTCTCAGTGGCTATATGGTGACAGAAAGCGCGTTAGGTGCACCGCTCTTTGCCTTAATGGTCTTGGTTGTTTCAGTTAAAATGTTTGGCTTTCTCAGAGCGATTGCACGTTACATTGAACGACTCCTTTCTCATCGGACGACGTTTACGATGTTGCGAGACGTTCGCGTTCAAATGTATCGCGGTCTTGTCCCCGTCGTTCCAGATGTCTATCGTCGCTTTCGCTCAAGCGATTTACTCGCACGTATCGTTAATCGCGTGGAGTCCTTGCAGAATGTTTATTTAAGAGTATACTATCCGCCCATTGTCATTGGCATCACAGCTATCATTACATTGGTTACAATGATGTTCTTTTCATACGTTCACGCGTTAATCATCTTGGTAAGCATGGGCATTTCTTTAGGTGTGCTACCGTGGTTGAGCGCGAAGAAAGCTCAGCGTTATATGCAACAAGTAGCGCAAGATGAAAGCCAATTTTTAGGTCGCTTTTACGATTACAAAGCAGGGTATTCAGAGCTCGCTCGTTTTAACCAACAAGCGACCTATCACCAAATGGCGGAGGACGATCTTAAACGGTATCAACGTTCAAGTCATAAAGAACAGCAGTTTATCACGTTCTATGACCTTGGATTGAACCTCTTGTCAATGATCGCGCTCTTTCTTACTTTGTGGCTTGGAGTCGCTCAAGTGCAAACAGGACACGTCAATGTCATTTATTTAACGAGTATTGTCTTGATGTTGCTCACATTATTTGAACAAGCGGTGCCGATGAGTAATGTGGCTTACTACAAAGCAGAAACGGATCGCGCTTGGCATGATATTAATGAAGTGATTGCGCATTCTATGTCACAAGAGGTGTCACATACGAGCGACGAAACCTCATCTGAACCTTATGAAATTGAATTACGTGATGTAGACTTTAGATATGCGAATCAAGAAAGTCGGTTGTTGCATAATGTGCATCTAAATATTAGAGCGGGCGAGCATGTGGCGTT
The DNA here is from genome assembly GCF_001811435.1 of Staphylococcus sp. HMSC071G07. Lineage (NCBI taxonomy): Bacteria > Bacillati > Bacillota > Bacilli > Caryophanales > Staphylococcaceae > Staphylococcus > Staphylococcus sp. HMSC071G07. Next base: position 504,503 of record NZ_KV804768.1, on the reverse strand, counting down.
GATAGGGCCTTCAGGTTCTGGTAAAAGTACGTTGCTACAACTTATCTTAGGTTTATATCAGAGTGAAGCGGGTCAAGTGATGATTCAAGGTGTACCAACGTATGAACTCACTGACGAAGAGAAATATACGTTGATGAGTGGACCCCTGCAATCGCAACAATTATTTGATGGTACGTTGAGAGAGAATTTACTCAGTGACGCTGATGATACGACATTACGTGCTGTATTAGATGTGCTGGGCTTAAGTCACTTAGATTTAGATAAGCAAGTGACTTTAGAAGGTCAGACACTATCAGGCGGGGAGAAAGTTCGTCTAGGTTTGGCGCGTTTACTCTTACGTGATTTGCCGGTGTGGGTCATCGATGAACCAACAACGGCGCTAGATCGTGCGACTGCTGATAAAGTGATGAATGTACTCCATGAACGTGCGCAGACTCTAATCGTAGCAACGCATGACCTCAATATTTTACCTCAATTTGATAAAGTGGCAGTCGTCATCGATGGTCAAATTGTTGAGTTTGATCGTTACGAGACACTGATGTCTACCGATTCATATTTGAAACGTGTAGTTGAATTATCTTAAAAATGTAGAAATATAGTACGAATGCGTTCTTTCTTTATATGATATATAAAGCGGGAGATGAACCATGAGATTCATCTCCCGCTTGTACTTCACACATATACCATTGTGATATGAGTTATATATAACAATTGTCTATTATTTGTCTTTTTCAGTAAAAGCAGTGATAATCTTACCGAGTAAACGGTTAAGCTCTCTAAATTCGTCTTCTGTAAGTGAAGTTGCTTCAGCTACTTCGTTACAAGCAGAATCTAATTCTGGACGAATTTGTTCACTCTTCTCTGTTAAATGAATAAACACTTCACGTTGGTCAATTTCGGAACGTTCACGTTTGATTAAGTCAACTTGTTCCATGCGTTTTAGTAGTGGTGAAACTGTACCAGTGTCCAATGCAAGTTCAGTAACAACTTTCTTAACATTGACTGGTGACTCTGACCACAATATAGTAAGAACTAAGAATTGTGGGTAAGTAAGTTTGTACTTTTTGAAGACATTGTTTGAATAGTAGCGATTAACTTGTCTTTGAGCATTGTACAAACTAAAGCAAAGTTGCTCCTTCAAATTAAGTTGTTCAGACATAAAGTTCTCCTCCAGACATTCTATCCGTAATTTTCTCTCTCTGTATTCGGATTTGAATCCGTCTTTGTTGTGTGATACAAATTTTTTAAAATACTTTTTCGCACTGCATTGCTAAAATAAAGTATGATTAAAGTGTAGAAGATATCCCTTGTTTTATCAAGTAAGAAGATAATTACTGAGATAACTACTAAAGGTCAAATAAAATATAATATTTAATTTTTACGCAAACATTCGAAAAGAAATGAGTGATAATATGAAGAAAAGAAAAAACAGAGAAGTGCGGGTTACAATTATCACCGGATTTCTAGGGAGTGGTAAAACGACCTTTCTTAATGAGTATATTAAACAATTATTAAATAATGATGAGAAATTAGCTATTATCCTTAATGAATATGGAAATTTTTACGTTGAAGATGACATAAAGCAGACTCAAACTAAGGTGTATCCAATATTGAATGGTTGTGTGTGTTGTGATTCGAGTACAGAATTGATTGATCAACTTATGGAATTAACGAAAGATCAATCTCTGACACATATTATAATAGAAGCAACTGGAATCGCTCAGCCCCTCGATATTTACACAGCATGTCTGTTTCCAGATTTAACGGACCGCTTAGCTGTTCCTACCATTATCGGAGTGGCAGATGCACAAGGATTACTAACAATGGATGAGTATTCACAGGATATGTCTCGATTAATGAGTGATCAACTTGCTGCGAGTCATTTTATCATTATTAATAAGACAGATTTAGTGGAGGATGACTATTTAAAGCACATCGATCATCTGGTGTCTTACAGTAATACCTTTGCACCACGTGTGTATACTTCCTATGGGCAGGTGAATCTCGCTCAAATTGAACCTGTGGAACATCCTGAGGGCACGGTGGATGCATCTTACAAGACATCTCATCTCGGTATTAACAGCTTGGTTTATACCTTTACGGGGCCTGTACATCGGCAGTTGTTCTACCAATTCATCTTGAAATTGCCTTCCAACATCTTGCGGTTAAAAGGTTATATGCGCTTTCGAGATATGCCTGATGCGACTTATTTCTTCCAATATGCATCAGGAGTACCAAGTTATGAGATAGTAGAAAGGGACATGCCATTAACGCTCGTATTGATAGGAGAAGGTTTGGACGTCAACCAGTTAAGAAACCAGCTAGACATGTTGCAGTTTACTTGATAAGAACGTCATGAAATAGACAATCTTTAGCGCATGATTTACAGTATAATTAAGGAAAAGGAGCGGCGATGCTATGACGACTCATAATGAAGATTATTATGAAAGACAATACAAATTTGAACGTAATTTCATTCGAATTCCATTTGTTGTATTTGCAGTAATCGTGCTGTTATTCAATATCTTTTTCGCAGATATTAATATCATGCTCGTATTATTTGGTCTTTTCTTCCTATATAATGGTGGGATTTTATTTATTGCGTTTATTAAACATTTCAAACGAGCAACGATATTAACGTTGATATTGTTTGTATTATCCTTTGCTTTGTTTGGAACGTTAATGTATCTTTACGCAGATGCGAATCATTTACTGGATAAAAAGCACGGATTGTAAGAGATAAATAGAGAATACGAAGAAAGAGCGGGACAATGTCGTGTGCATTGTCCTGCTCTTTTTGACTTACATTTTAAAAATACAAATATATAATGCGACGAATTCGACAAAGGTGAGAAGATAGATGTACTTTAACGGCAATTTCTTCGCCTTATCAAGCTCCCAATGTGGATAACGGCGTTCGTAGTAGAAGAGTTGCATTAGGAAAAGCCCGATGCCCAGTGGAAGACAGCACAGTATGATTGCGACTCCACGGCTCATGCCAGCTTTGTGCCAGAGATGACCGATGAGCAATTGCAGTAAGATAATAATGATAATAAATAATAAGATATTCATATTAATTGAAGCTACGAACTCCTTTCATAAAGATGTAGAGTAAGAGTTGAAGGACGACCATCAACAATACAAAGGCCATCGCTTTCAAGTCGACTTGGGTCACGAGCTTACGGACGATACGTAGAGGTTCGTTAATGAGATAAACGGAATGTAATCTCAAGAATCGACCGATGTAAATACCGAAACCGTTTAAGCACATCATGATCAAGATGAGTGCGCGATTGAACCAGCGATACGGAGTGAAATAACGTATTTCACGGAACATGAGTACGAGACAGTATAGGGCGAGAAAGACGCCAGCTAAGAGATAAGTGAAATACATCCATTCAGTTAAATTCAAGCCCGCGTAGAAATTAAAGATAAACTGCTTGAGATGGATTAAATCTGTAATCATGTAGAACGTATTCGGCACCATAAAGATGAAGATTAAGCTAAATATGATAAATAACGGCCATTCGAAACGGTGCTGTGGTTTAAATAATCTCAATAAGAAGCACAGTTCGAACGGTACATAAGCTAAAAATAAATTCAAAGTCATAAATTGAAAAATGTGATCAAATAAAGATAAGACAAATAATATGAGAAAGACGATTCGAGCGATATAACGTGCGCTCACAACGTCACCTACTTTCATTGAAATTCACATCTAAGCATTTCAGGTTTCTTCGGTGTCACCACTGCGCAATGTAACGCAATCATCGTAGCGTCGCAATGAAGCGTAACTATTATTAAAATTAAATATTAACGCGAAACCCACGCAAGATGTGAGAGTTGAAATTTAAATGATACTAGGATGTAGTGCTTTATGCAACGGTTAACGCCTTATAATATGTATTGATTGTGTAGGAACGCACGGATAGTTTAAAATTATAAAATAATATGAGCGATAAGTCTTGTATCAATCATAAGTTGTTGAACATCAAAGATAACATCATTATAGGATTGGAGGATCTATATGAAGAAGCAATTTCTCATCTTATACTTTAATATATTTCTTGTCTTTCTAGGTATTGGTCTTGTGATTCCAGTTCTTCCAGTCTATTTGAAAGATTTAGGGTTAAAAGGGAGCGACCTCGGTATACTCGTAGCCGTTTTCGCACTAGCCCAAATGATTATTTCACCCTTTGGCGGCACGCTCGCAGACAAGTTAGGGAAGAAACTCATCATTTGTATAGGTCTCGTCCTCTTCTCAATTTCTGAGTTTCTCTTTGCGACGAGCCACACATTTTCATTATTAATCGTTTCACGTGTGCTTGGTGGTTGGAGTGCCGGTATGATTATGCCTGGTGTAACAGGTATGATTGCGGATATTTCAAATCCGAAAGATAAAGCAAAGAACTTTGGTTATATGTCAGCCATCATTAATTCAGGTTTTATCTTAGGACCTGGTTTAGGTGGTTTCTTGGCCGAGTTCTCTCACCGTTTGCCGTTCTACATGGCCGGGACGACAGGTGTGTTAGCACTCATTCTTTCAGTGACGTTACTTCATAACCCGAAACATCATACGCAAGCTGGCTTTACACACTATCAAACAGACGTGTTAGGCAAGATTAATTGGAAAGTGTTCGTGACACCTGTGTTGATTACGCTCATTCTCGCTTTCGGTTTATCTGCGTTTGAAACACTCTTCCCATTATACACTGCGGACAAAGCGCACTATCAGCCATTTGATATCTCGATTGCCATCACAGGCGGTGGTATACTCGGCGCTATCTTCCAAGTCTTGCTATTTGATAAGTTTATGAAGTATTTGAAAGAACTTACGTTTATTAACTATGCATTAGTTTATTCAGGCATTATTTTGATTTCGTTAACTTTCGCAAGTCACTATTGGACGATTATGATTATTAGTTTCGTCGTTTTTATCGGTTTCGATATGATTCGTCCTGCGTTAACGAATTACTTTTCAAACATCGCGGGTAACCGTCAAGGCTTCGCAGGAGGCCTCAACTCAACCTTTACGAGTATGGGAAACTTCATCGGCCCACTCGTAGCAGGTGGATTATATGACCTGAATTATAACTTCCCGCTCTACATGTCTACGTTAGTGATGGTCTTAGGTATCGGTGTGATTTTTATTGAAAAAGCTTTACGTAAGCGCAAGGTTTAAGAGAACTGTAGGCACGTGATGTGGGAAAATGCTAGTAAAATGAGGACGTCTGTTACCTTTATATTACCTATATTACGTTTATTTTAAATTGTAAACCATATTACAATAAATATGTTAAGTACGTGGTAAGATATAGGAAATACTAAAGGAGTACTTTCTTGGCAGATGAATGGAAAAAATATTATGTTATCGCTATTTGCCTTCGTATTGGCGAGTTGTTTGATTGGTCTCATCTATATCGCAACGCATCACCAGGCGTTATGTAAGTTGCATGAATTGATCTTTAGATGTACTGGAGAACGCGTGTCTATGGACAAGAAAGCGCATTTCAAGTTGCATCCTGAGATTCACGCGGCTACAAAACAAGTGACTCATAAGGATGCAGAGGATACTTCGGTTAAGGTCTCAGCAAATCAAAGTGAGCTATCTCAACTTCCGACGTTACAAAGCGCGCGTCAAGCAGCTGACACTCATTTTAAGAACGCCCATATGCAATCACGTTATCACCACTATACACTTGCACAAACTTCTAAGGGTGAGCCATACTATGTATTCACCTTTATAGATAGTAAACGTCCTAACAACTATCAACGAGTAACGGTCGACCCACACTTGAACGTGCATCTCTATGATCAAATTCAGAAACGGCCAAAGGTAAATCACGTTCAAATAGATGAGCGTGAAGCGGATGTTATAGCGCGAATCGCAGCACAAACTTACAATCATGATTTGGATAGATATAGGAAGAAAGACCATGATGAGTCAGGGTGGCATTATGTATTCGTACAACCTACAAAGCATCTGGAGTACAAAGTCAGAGTGACGCCTTATGGTCAAGCTATTGCAGAGCCTACGATTTGAATTAATACAGACAAGTTATTGTGCTTGTTTGTATTTTTTAATGACAGAAAGGAGGGGCTGGTATGAAACGTAAAAAGACTAATGCGATGCGCATGTTAGAGCGCGCGGGCGTGGAGTTTGAAGTTAATTACTACGAAGTGGAAGACGCACATCAAGATGGTGAGACGATTGCGCATAGTTTAGGAGAAGATCCAGAACATGTCTTTAAGACCCTCGTATTAGAAAATGCGAATCATGAGCACTACGTCTTTGTTATTCCTGTGACTGAGACATTAGACTTGAAAGCAGCTGCCAAAGCGGTTCACGAGAAGAAGCTGAATCTCATGCCGATGCGCGACCTGAAACAAGTGACCGGATATATAAGAGGGGGATGTTCGCCAGTAGGAATGAAACGCTTATTTCCTACTACGCTAGATGAGACAGCGACGTTGTTATCTTATATCTACATTAGTGGTGGTGAGCGAGGCACACAAATTAAAGTAGCACCACAAGACTTAATCATAGTCGTTGAAGGTCAGTATGCAGATATTACACAAAGTGTGATTTAGAAGCAGAACGTGTCGTTCGAAGATAATAATAAGAATAAACCATAGATATGAAGTCATCTCATTTAGAAAGAACTTAATTTTGATAAAGATATTAACTCATACTTATCGCAGTTGCTGTCTGTACTTGAGATAGCTAACGCTTTGTCAAATACGAGTCAGTCATGTGCGGGAGCAAGGCTACGAAATCTTAGATTTCTGTCTCAATATCGTGTTTACATTGAAAGAATAAGTACGAAACTGTTAGTTCTATATATATAATTACGCAGTAGCTGACTGAATTCGTGAAGGCTATCGCTTTCTCGAACTCTAGTCACCCTTGCGGGGGTGAGACTACGAAATCAAGTAGATTTCTGTCTCACTCCCATTTTTTATATGAATTTTGACAGATTTTGAATGTTTTCACGTATATAGTGATTGTTTTTGAACGAAATTGGTTAAAAATGATTGAATTATGAAAGCGATGACATTATAATTAAAGTGAAATGAGGTGGATGAGCGATGATCAGTGAGAAACGTCATGAAATGATTTTATCTGAATTGAGAAATAAAGAATTCTTAACGTTACAAGAGTTGGTTGACCATACTGGAAGTAGTGCGTCGACAGTACGACGAGATTTGTCTAAACTGCAACAGATGGGCAAGCTTTCTCGCGTTCATGGTGGCGCGGCATTAAATCAATCCGTGGTGACAGAGGCGAAACTCGCAGACAAACGCACGCGTAATTTACAAGAGAAACAAGAGATTGCGCGTCAAGCAGCAGAATATGTTGAAGATCATGACTGTATCTTCCTCGATGCAGGTTCGACAACGCTGGAGATGATTCCATTTATTAAGGCGAAGCATGTGACCGTGGTAACTAACGGTTTAACACATGTAGAAGAATTACTGAAATATAGTTTCAAGACGTTAACGTTAGGTGGCGAAGTTAAAGCGACGACGTTAGCTACTGTAGGCGTTAATGCGTTGGAAACGTTGAAGAAATACCGCTTTGACAAAGCTTTTATCGGTATCAACGGTTTAGATCTCCATCATGGCTTAACGACGCCAGATGAACAAGAGGCATTGATTAAAGCGTATGCGATTGACTTTAGCTTTCACACCTACGTTCTAGCTGATCATACGAAATATGACAAAGTTTATTTCGCGACGGTTCCGACAACTTCTTCAGTGTCGGTCCTCGTTTCTGAACAAATAACCGCGTTAGACGTGTTTCAGTCATATGCTCAACAGTATCATTTGATAGGAGGTTTAACATGATTTACACGGTGACACTCAATCCTTCTATTGACTATGTCGTCTATACAGAAGACTTTCAACTTGAAGGACTGAATCGCGCAACTTCGACGCAGAAGTTCGCAGGTGGAAAGGGTATCAACGTATCGCGTGTGCTACAGACGTTGAATACGCCCACAACAGCACTTGGTTTTGCGGGTGGGTTCCCGGGTCAATTTATACGTGAACAATTAGAAAGCCAGGGGATTGAAGCGCGTTTTATCGAAACGTCTGAAGATACGCGTATTAATATTAAGTTGAAAACAGGTACGGAAACTGAAATTAACGCGCCAGGACCTCAAGTGACTGAAGATCAATTTGAAGCCCTTTTACAACAAATGCGTGAGACAACTGAACAGGACACGGTCGTGATTGCAGGTAGTATGCCGAAAAGTTTACCAAGAGATGCTTATCGACAAATTGTCGAAATCTTAAGTCATACAGGGGCACAGTTTGTGGTAGATGCTGAAAAAGCACTAGTGGAATCGGTATTGGATTACCACCCACGCTTCATCAAACCAAATAAAGATGAACTTGAAATGATGTTTGACACGACCATTCAATCTGATGCAGACGTTGTACGTTGTGGCCAACATATCCTCGAGAAAGGTGCACAATCCGTCATTATTTCTCTAGGTGGAGAAGGTGCAATATACATGGATGATGAAAGACGGTTGAAAGCGCAAGTACCTACTGGACGGGTCGTTAACACAGTAGGTTCAGGAGATAGCACCGTTGCCGGAATGGTTGCAGGATTGGATCAAGGCCAATCTATCGAAGAAGCTTTTGCTCAAGCGGTTGCGTCAGGTACTGCAACAGCCTTTAATGATGATTTAGCGGAAAAGGACCGCATCGACCGCATTCGACAACAGGTACAAATCACGTCCATTGACGCGTAACTACTTCGGCACAAGGTAATCGAGACGAACGCACACAGTGAAGACGAACATGAATATTGAAATTGAACAATCATTGTTGGGAGTGAACAAGATGAGAATTACCGAATTATTAACGAAAGACACCATTGCTATGGAATTATCAGCTTCAGACAAAGACGGCGTGATTAATGAATTGGTTGATCAACTCGACCAAGCAGGGAAATTGAATGACAAAGCAGCATATCAACAAGCGATTTTTGATCGTGAAGCACAAAGCACAACAGGAATTGGTGAAGGTATTGCCATTCCTCACGCGAAAGTAGAAGCAGTAGAACAACCTGCCATTGCTTTCGGTAAATCCCAAGCAGGTGTAGATTATCAAAGTTTAGACATGCAACCTGCACACCTCTTCTTTATGATTGCAGCACCTGCTGGCGGCGCTCAAACCCATTTGGATGCCTTAGCGAAATTATCTGGCATACTCATGGATGACCAAGTACGTGCTGAACTACTTGCAGCTAACTCGCCAGAAGAAGTATTGAATATCATTAATAAAGCAGATGACGAAGCTACTGATGAGGAGACGGAAGAAGTTGCAGAAGATGCGAGTGGCGTTCCTGCAGGCGAAGAAGAGAAACCTTATATCCTCGCAGTCACTGCTTGTCCAACAGGTATCGCACATACGTACATGGCACGTGATGCCTTGAAGAAACAAGCAGGCAAGATGGACGTCAACATTAAAGTGGAAACAAATGGCTCTGGCGGTGTGAAGAATCGACTTACACGCGAGGATATCGAGAAAGCTACTGGAGTCATCGTTGCAGCAGATGTGCACGTTGAAACAGATCGCTTTGACGGCAAGAATGTCGTAGAAGTTCCTGTAGCTGACGGTATTAAACGTCCTGAAGAGCTAATTAACATGGCGCAAGATACGTCACGTCAACCGTTTGTTGCGCGTGGAGATAGCAAGAACACGAGCAGTGGTACGAATGAGAAACAAAGTGTTGGTAAGACGATTTACAAACACTTGATGAACGGTGTGTCCAACATGTTGCCACTCGTTATCGCTGGTGGTATCTTGATGGCTATCGTCTTCCTCATGGGTACGAACTCCTTTGACCCTAAGAGCAAGGAATATATTCCGTTTGCAGAACAGTTATGGAACATTGGTAAAAACAGTGCATTTGCGCTCATCATCCCAATCTTGTCTGGTTACATCGCACGTAGTATTGCCGACAAACCTGGTTTCGCTGCTGGTTTAGTGGGTGGTATGCTTGCCGTATCTGGTGATTCTGGATTTATCGGCGGGATTATCGCAGGTTTCTTAGCAGGTTACTTAACTGAAGGTATTAAAAAGCTCTTCAGTCGTATTCCGCAAGCGCTTGAAGGTTTGAAACCTACATTAATTTATCCAATCTTATCTGTAACGATTACAGGCTTAGTATTGATTTATGTAGTCAATCCACCTGCAGCATGGTTAAACCACTTATTACTTCACGGTTTAAACAGCTTATCCGGTGCTAACGCGATGATACTTGGTCTCGTCGTCGGCGCAATGATGGCGATTGACATGGGAGGTCCTTTCAACAAAGCAGCGTACGTCTTTGCGACTGCAGCGTTAATCGAAGGGAATACAGCACCGATTACTGCAGCAATGGTCGGCGGTATGGTGCCACCGATTGCACTTGCGACTGCAATGCTCATCTTCCGTAAGAAATTTACGAAAGCACAACGCGGTTCTATCGTTCCGAACTATGTGATGGGCTTATCCTTCATTACTGAGGGTGCGATTCCGTTTGCGGCGGCTGATCCGATCCGTGTCATTCCATCTATGATGATTGGTTCAGGTATCGGTGGTGCGGTTGCTTTAGGACTCGGTTCAGCAATCCGAGCGCCACACGGTGGTATCTTCGTCGTATTTGGTACAGACTTTGGCCATTCACTTCAAACGCTTTTAGCTATCGTGGTTGGTGCGTTAGTCAGCGCGATTATCTACGGTATTGTTAAACCGAAACTTTCTGAAGATGAAATCCAAGCATCTCAGGCTATGGACGAATAGTTGACGTAGTAGTAAGTGAAATTTTTAAAGGCAAATAGATTTTGTAAAATGATAGTAAGTATTGAAAGTAATTGAAGATGTTGCGAGACCTGCATTGTTCGAAATAATTGACGATGCAGGTCTTTTTAACTAGAGAGATGCGTCGCTTGCGATGTTATTGTAAAATAAAGTTACTACTCTAAACATAAAGAAGGTCAAATTATGGAATATGTCATTACTAACGGCAAAATTTATACAGAAGATAAAGTGATCAATCACGGCTACTTGGTAGTCAAAGATGGCAAGATAGCAGAAATTGCCTCTGGAGATTATACAGGTGAGTTGAAGACTTACGACGCACAAGGCCACGATATCTTACCCGGCTTCATCGATATTCATATTCATGGCGGATATGGCAAGGATGCCATGGACGCTTCAGAAGAAGGCTTACAACATTTAGCGCAGAATCTCTTGAGTGAAGGTACGACAAGCTTCCTAGCGACGACGATGACGCAATCCGATGAGAACGTCGAACGTGCGCTCATTACGATTGCTACTTATAAAGATAAACAATCTTCTACAGAAGAAGCAGAAATCTTAGGTGTACATTTGGAGGGGCCATTTATTTCTGAACATAAAGTGGGAGCGCAGAACCCTGCTTATGTGCAACGTCCGTCTGTAGAGAAGATTCGTCATTTTCAAGATGTTGCGAATCAATTGATCAAGATTATTACGTTCGCTCCAGAAGTTGAAGGTGCACATGAAACGTTAGAAGCGCTACATGATGACATTATCTTCTCAATGGGGCATACAGTAGCGACGTTTGATGAGGCGAATGAAGCGGTTGAACATGGTGCGAAACATATCACTCATCTTTATAATGCAGCGACGCCGTTTGAACATCGTAACCCTGGCGTCTTTGGTGCAGCTTGGACGAATGATCATCTCGCTACAGAACTCATCGTTGACGGTGTGCATTCGCATCCGGCAGCTGTGGCGATTGCGTACAAACAGAAAGGTAACGAGCATTTTTATCTCATCACAGATGCGATGCGTGCGAAAGGTATGCCTGAAGGAGAATACGATTTAGGTGGACAGAACGTGCATGTCAAAGGTTCTGAAGCACGCTTGGCGAGTGGTTCGCTTGCTGGAAGTATACTACGCATGAACGACGGTTTAGAGAATTTGAAACAATTTACGGGTGCGAACCTTGAAGAATTGTGGCGTGTAACGAGCTTGAACCAAGCACGTGCGTTAGGTGTAGATAGCAGTAAAGGCAGTCTTGTTGTAGGAAAAGATGCAGACATCGTAATTACAGGTGCGCACACTGAAGTTATAGCGACGATTAAAGGTGGCGAGCTTCACGAGTTCTAGTGTAAAAGCCAACTTTTTAGTGTGATATACTATTAAAATTGTTTAGAAATATGCTATTATGGATACAATACGTCTTTTTTAGGGAGGTGCTACAATGGGAAGGATTTAACGTTAAATCAATATCATAGTTATACAAGTAATCTAGGCTTATGGAAACCACATTGTGGCACTGATCAATTTGGAGGTGAATCCCTAAATTAGGGGAATTAATTGGAAACAACGACCATAATTAGTTTAATTATTTTTATTCTGTTAATTGCATTAACTACTGTCTTTGTAGGTTCTGAGTTTGCGCTAGTGAAAGTAAGATCTACACGAATTGAACAATTAGCAGCAGAAGGTAACGGCAGTGCGAAAGTCGTTCGTAAGATGATTCACAATTTAGATTATTACCTATCTGCGTGTCAGCTTGGTATTACAGTGACATCTTTAGGATTAGGTTGGCTAGGGGAACCGACTTTTAAGAAGATCCTCAGTCCGCTCTTTAACCTCTTCCCGATGCCTGAACCTGTGCAGACGACGCTTGCATTTATCATCGCGTTCATCTTAGTGACTTACTTGCACGTCGTATTAGGTGAGCTTGCGCCGAAGTCTATCGCGATTCAACACACAGAGAAACTCGCGCTCGTCTACTCACGTCCACTGTACTACTTCGGCATGATTATGAAACCACTCATCTGGTTGATGAATGGTTCTGCGCGCTTAATCATACGACTCATGGGTGTAGACCCAGATGCAGACAACGATGCGATGTCAGAAGAAGAAATTAAGATTATCATTAATAATAGTTATAATGGCGGCGAAATCAATCAAACTGAGCTCGCATATATGCAGAATATCTTCTCATTTGATGAACGTCATGCCAAAGATATTATGGTTCCGCGTACACAAGTGACGACGTTGAATGAACCTTTCAACGTTGAAGAGTTGCTTGAAACGATTAAAGAACACCAATTTACACGTTATCCAATCACGGAAGATGGCGACAAAGACCATGTGAAAGGCTTTATCAACGTTAAAGAATTTCTTACAGAGTACGCCTCTGGTGAAGCGATTCGCATTAGCAACTATATTCACGAACTCCCGATGATTTCTGAAACGACACGTATTAGCGACGCATTGATTCGCATGCAGCGTGAGCACGTACATATGAGTCTCATCATTGACGAGTATGGCGGTACAGCAGGTATCTTAACGATGGAAGATATCTTGGAAGAGATTGTCGGCGAAATTCGAGATGAGTTCGATAACGACGAGGTTAACGATATTGTTAAAATTAATGACGACACCTTCCAAATCAACGGTCGTGTGTTACTAGATGACATTCAAGATCAATTTGGCATCGAATTCGAAGATTCAGAGGATATCGACACGATTGGAGGTTGGTTACAAGCACATAACACCAACTTACAACAGAATGATTATGTCGATACAATATTTGATCGTTGGATTATTTCAGAAATCGATAATCATCAAATCATTAATGTTATTTTAAAATATGAATACAACGAAACACGTCATACAGATGAAGACGAAGAAGAAGACGACCATCAATAAATTGGTAGAAGCGTCGAAAGTTTGAATCGATGACGTAGATAAAGGCTCGAGTTGGAATTAGCGTTCTGACTCGAGCTTTTTCAGCAGGTGGGGTAAGATTAAATGGAAATGTAAAGTGGATTGCAGAGTCCAAATCTTAGAAAGAGAGGTCTTTTACTAATGAAGACTCAGTCACGAAAAGATATTGCGCACACATCAGAAGAACGAGAAGATCTTGCGAAACTTCGACAGGAAAATGAAGAATTAAAAGCAGATTTGGCGTAAAACAAAGACTACAGAAGATGAAAGAACGTATAGAAAATAAACATTCCCCCAAAATAAAATGATAATCACTGACTTTTATCACACTTGTTATTGGCTACTGTACAGATAGCGAAGAGCACTTTCTTGTCATTCTAAAGCCGAACATGGCAAAATTGAGTTGAGAATGAAAGTGAGGAGAGAGCGTATGGTTCAAGATACTTATTACTTAAACAATGGTTATCCAATGCCGAAGATTGGTCTCGGCGTTTATAAGGTTACTGATGAGGAAATGGAGACGGCAGTAGAGACTGCGATTGAAGCGGGTTATCGTGCTTTCGATACAGCGTATTTTTACGGAAATGAACAAGCGTTGGGTCGTGCCCTGAAGCAATCAGGTGTCGATCGCGAAGACCTCTTTATCACGTCTAAATTGTGGAACGATTACCAAGGGTATGAGCAGACGTTAACTTACTTTGAGAAATCGTTACAGAATTTAGGTACGGATTATTTAGATTTGTATCTCATTCACTGGCCGTGTGAAGCGGACGAACTGTTTATTGAAAGTTACAAAGCGTTAGAGCAACTTTATCATGAAGGTAAAATTCGTGCGATTGGTGTATGTAACTTTAAGCCACATCATTTGGAACGTTTAATGGCGGAAACAGATGTAACGCCAGCTGTAAACCAAATTGAATGTCACCCATACTTTAATCAACAAGAGACACAAGATTTCTGTGACAAACATGACATTGCGGTAACTGCGTGGATGCCATTGATGCGTAATCGTGGCTTGTTAGATCATCCAACTGTGGTGAATATTGCAGAACGCTACGATAAGACGCCAGCTCAAATTGTACTTCGTTGGCATTTAGCGCACAACCGTGTCATCATACCGAAATCTAAAACACCTGAACGTATTCGTGAGAATTACGATATCCTTGATTTCAACCTAGAACTCACTGATATAGCTGAAATTGATAGTCTAGATCAAGGTGCGCGACAAGGTAAAGATCCAGATGAGGTTCGCATCGGTACGTTGAAATAAGAATTTAATATGATTTGAAGCAAATAATTCCACCAAATAGGTTTATCAGACCTGTTTTGGTGGAATTTTTGTAGCACTTGTACTGTTTATGTAGATGATAGCATTTCATCAGTAAACTTATAATACAAACAAAGTATATTGCTTATTAACAAGTTTTTCTTTTAAAATCAGTTGATTTCTGCAATAATTAAAACGGTATGTAACGTGGTTATTAACTCAACTTTAAGTTTTTGTAAAACTGTGACTTTTGAGTCGTCAATGAAATTCCATCATTGATAAAGTAATGATAACCACGGGTGAAAGGTGTTAAATAGATGAAAGTAAGAGTCATTATACCTTGTTACAACGAGGGTGAAGTCATATTAAAAACGTATAAAAAATTGATAGAAATATTAGAAACAGATAGTCTGCGACAACATTACGATTATGACTTACTTTTTATAGATGATGGGAGTAAAGACAGTACCATCAGTTATATTCAAGAGACAGCGACTACAGATTCACATGTGAAATTTATTTCCTTTAGCCGCAACTTCGGTAAGGAATCTGCGATGATTGCAGGTTATCAGCACAGTACAGATTGTGATGCGGTTATTATGATTGATGCAGATTTGCAGCATCCACCTCATTTGATACCGAAGATGATTCAAGGTTATATGGACGGCTATGATCAAGTGATAGCGAAACGTAATCGTTGTGGAGAGAATAAATCGCGTAAGTGGCTGACGAAATTGTATTATCGTATGATTAACCGTTTCGTGGAAGATATTCGTCTTGAGGACGGTGTCGGTGATTTCCGTTTATTGAGTCAACGTGCAGTGATTTCGCTTACACAACTCGACGAGACGAATCGTTTCTCTAAAGGACTCTACGCATGGATCGGTTACCATACCCAAGTGTTTACCTACGAGAACGTCGAACGCGAAGATGGCGAGTCGAAATGGTCCTTTAGTAAATTGTTAAATTACGGCATTGATGGTTTAATTTCCTTTAATAATAAACCGTTGCGCGCTATGATTTATCTCGGTCTCATCGTCTTCGGCTTAAGTTTGCTGTATATCATTTATATATTGATTAGTATTATGGTTCACGGCATCGAAACGCCGGGGTATTTCTCAACGATCGCAGCGATATTACTTATTGGCGGTATTCAACTCATCTCAATCGGTATTGTAGGTGAATATATCGGACGGATTTACTATGAGGTGAAGAAGCGTCCGAAGTACATTGTGCAGGCTTCCAATTTGAACGAGCCAGATACTGATGATTTGCAGGCGCAAGCGGTGCAAGAGATGTTGAATGGTAAAAGTCGTACTCAGGATGTGGAAGCATCCGAGAAGAAAGAGAATTCTCATGTTTAATAGAGCAAAAAAGACGCCCCTCTCAAACTGTTAATTCGCAGCAGAGAGGGGCGCCCTCGTATATAAAAAAGGACCAGAACACTATGTATATAGCCCTCTAGCCCTCATTCCCTTGAAGTTAACATTTCATTAGTTGATGACAATTCGAAGTCATCATTGTCCCTACAAATGGTAACAACAAGGGTTGATTAACGATTGTTATTTTTTACCGCGTAATTTACCAACAATTAATGATACGATAAATACTAATACAATAGTACCAATAAGTGCTGGGAAGATTGCAATTCCACCTAAGCTTGGACCCCATTCACCTAAAATCCAGTGACCTAGAGCGGCACCTACGATACCAGCGATGATATTACCAATAATACCACCAGGAATATCTTTACCAACGATACCACCAGCAATCCAACCGATAAGACCACCGATGATAAGCATAATAATTAAATGCATGAATGTTACCTCCTTTTCTACGTTGTGCTGGTACATTATACCCATAAAGTTTTGAGGTTAATCATTTTTAGAAAAAAATAATTTCGACCATACAATAAATACGCAGAATAATAAGTTGATAATGAGTAGCACATACCAGAAAGGAGTTAAGATGGTCATCACCGCAAAGGAGAGAACCATGATGATTTCGCCGACAGTCATTGGATAGGAAAGTTGATGGATCGGTTTCACTTTCTTGCGCTCTGAATATTGAAATGTACTTACGAAAAGAACAATCCCGCCAATAAGAAAGACAGCAGGTGCTAAGTAAGGTAACGACATGTAATATGACGCTTCACTCATCTTGTAAGTAAGGAGCGTGGATAAACTCATGACAAACGCGAAGATGATTGCAATGAAGCGTTGTGTATGTATGAGCGCATGGCCATTCTTTCTATCAACATAGAATTGAAGTACGGCCCATATTAACAGCATAGCCACTGTCGTTATAGTGATAAAGTTATATTTGTTTATAAATAATAAGTTGATTAAGCCAGTCACAGCCATCGAAATAATAATCGTATTGAAACTTAATTTCTTGTAGTGTTGTCTATATAAATCAGCAAATACGATGATGAACACTGCAACTATGTCGACTATGATTGGTATCAGCATGGTGTTCTCCTATCTTTAAGACTTTATTGCAACATTATATCAATTAACGTCGCTTTAAGCATTTGAAAACGTCTAAAGCTACATTAAGTATCGTATCGTTATTCTAACATGAAAGGAGTGAGACGGTAGCTGTATTGCGAACACGTCTCACTTCTTATAAGTTAAAATGAACTGTTTTGTTTTTTTATTTTGGCTCTGATGAGCTATTCGAGCATTCAGCCTGTGATTAACTAACAGCGGGCTCCTTGTACTAGCGCTTCAAAGATGGAATTCTTACACACCTTTCGTGTTACTCCATAGCAGCGTATGGAGTTGTGGTAATACATACACGTCATTCATCTCGCTACTCTTCATAACACGGTCGACGAGATCTTCATATAGCGAGAGAAGTTTGTAAGTATGATTATCCACATGCTCACCTTCAAGATAAGGATTGCCCACTTGTAAATAGAACGGGATAGATGGGTAACGATGGTGAATCATCTTCGCAAAGTCGAAATCAGCTTCTTCGAATATAACGACTTTCAAGTTGAGTGTGTCGTGTACACATTGTTCGATGACCTCATCCAGTAGTGGGAGGTTTGGTTTCATCATTGAACTAGGTGGTTTCGGACTGATTGTTAAGTCGTCGATTTGACGCATCCATGGTTGATACTTACTGCCCTGAGTTTCGAGTGCAGTGTAAACGCCTTTTTCTTGAAAGAGGTCGACGAGATCTTGAATCGCTTTGATTAAAGCAGGGTTGCCACCACTAATTGTGACGTGATTGAAGTAATCGCCACCGACCTCTTTTAACTCTGCATAGATCTCTTCTGCTGTCATCATGCGAATCTCATCTTTAGCGCTGCCGTCCCACGTAAAGCTGGAGTCGCACCAGTCACAACGATAGTCACATCCAGCAGTGCGGACGAACATCGTCTTGCGTCCAATGACTTTGCCTTCACCTTGAATCGTAGGACCGAATATTTCTAATACAGGAATCTTAGCCATGACGAAACTCCTTCGCGATATAACGTACGTAACTTGTAGGCGTTTCTCGCACGAATACTTGCGCGCATTTCGGTTGATTGTCACGTTGGTCGAGATGTTCTTGAACCATGTCGTAAACCGTTTGAGCCACAATTTCAGTAGAAGGACTTTGACCTTCAAATGCGGGTAGGTCGTTTAATAAATGGTGGTCGAACTGACCGTGTACCAGTTGCTTTAATTCACTAAAATTAACTAAAAAACCGTTGTGATCCAACTCATCTCCGACGATGGTTAAATTGACGAAATAAGTATGTCCGTGTGTTCGCATACATTTGCCAGCATCTTCACTAGGAATATAGTGTGCTGCAGAGAAATTGAAGTCTTTATTAAGTTCAAATGAGTATTTATGGTTGATTGAAGGATACATTTGTTGGAACATCTTATTTCTCTCCTTTTTCTTCAAGATAGGCATTTAAGCCACGTGCGCGAAGTTGACAAGCTGGGCAAGTGCCACATCCTTCTCCGATGATACCGTTGTAACAAGTCAGCGTGTTGTGGCGGATATAGTCTAAGACACCAAGTTCATCGCTTAAGGCCCATGTTTCTTTTTTATCTAACCACATCAGCGGCGTGTGAATAACGAAATCTTTATCCATAGATAAGCTGAGCGTGACATTCATTGATTTGATAAAGCTGTCTCGGCAGTCTGGATAGCCAGAGAAGTCCGTTTCGCATACGCCGGTAATGATATTCTTCGCATTGAGTTGATAAGCCAGGGCGCCTGCAAAGGACAAGAAGAGCAGGTTGCGTGCAGGGACGAACGTATTTGGCATCTCGTCACCTTCTTGTTCAATATCCATATCGTGTTGCGTAAGTGCGTTAGGTGTGAGTTGTGATAACAAGGACATATCGAGCACATGGTGTTTCAGTACTTGTTCTTTCGCAATCGCTTCCGCTACTTCAATTTCTTTGTCGTGACGTTGTCCATATTGGAAAGTAACCAATTCGACATGTTCGAAATGTTTCTGAGCCCAGAACAGACATGTCGTACTATCCTGGCCACCGCTAAACACGACAATGGCTTTCTCTTTGTCTAAAGTTTGTTCAGTCATTACGTAAGTCGCTCCTTTAATTTGCGTTCCCACTTATGACCTCATAAAAAAACGCCTATCTCTATAAAAAAGATAGACGTGTCATCACGGGTCTAGTTTTTTATAGAGGGTTATAAGCTAGGAACCTCTGTGAGTATTCATATTGTTTAATTGGCGTTAATCTGCGCTATGTTCGTTCACAAGAATAATATATTTGTATTGTAAAATCAAGGACAGATTTGTGATAATAAAGGTAAGTGAATTAATTATGGGGATGGAAAGAAGGCGCATATATGCTGGTCATGATCGATAATCAAGATTCATTTACATATAATTTAGTAGATTTAATTCAACAACAGTTAGGGGCGTTAATACAAGTCATCAGTAGTACTGAAGCGAATGTCGAACAACTCGAAGCGCTCAATCCGACGGGGTTAATTATTTCACCTGGTCCAGGTCGACCTGAAGACTATCCGCAGCTCTATGATATTTTTCAGCGTTATGAAACAGAGATACCCATTCTCGGTGTGTGTCTCGGCTTTCAATTCATGATTGCTTACTATGGTGGTCGAATCATACATAGTGACCGTCCTGTTCATGGTCACACGACAGCGATTACGCATGATAATGAAGGACTGTTTGAACAGTTAAGTCAAGGCTTCCACGTGATGCGTTACCATTCGTTGATGGCAGGCGATGTAACTGAACCATTGAAAGTGTGTGCGACGAATGAGGATGGGATTCCAATGGGTGTGATGCATCAGTCATTGCCGATTTACGGTGTGCAATATCACCCTGAGTCCATCTTGAGTGAGTATGGCCGTGCACAAATACAGCTATTTTTAGAAAAGGTAGGAGAACGTCATGCAAATCCAATTTAACTACCGGTATTACGTGAACCCAGATGACTTTGAAACGCATCATGCGTCGCTTGAACAGTTTGTGACGAAACGTATCGCGATGCAACTTTCGGAAGTGCAAGAAGTGGTGCGCTTTGCTGAATATATGCAGAAGAGAGGCTATTACGTCGCACTCTATCTACCATACGAATCAGCACGTGCATTTAACCCTGAGATGACGACAGTGACGCCACCAGAAGACTATGTCTACGCGGCTGCTTACATCTTTGATAGCATTCAATATTACGACGGGGAATTTGAGACCGCGCCGCATGAACCTCAACAGCAGTTCACATTTCAGTTGAGTGATGAAACGATGCAAGACCATATTCAACGTGTACAAGATGCGATTGTCGAAGGAAATACGTATCAAGTGAACTATACAACCCGTTTAACTGATGCGATTCGTCAGCCTATTGCAGATTTGTACTATGCCTTGTTAGCGAAAGGGCATGGAAATTATGCGGCGCTCTTCGATACTGATGAAGTGAAAGTTGCGTCTTTCTCGCCAGAACTCTTTTTCCAAAAAGGGAGCTTCGGGGGACGGCCGAATACAATTGTAAGTAAACCGATGAAAGGGACAGCGCCGCGTGCTACAGATGAAGCGGAAGATGAGGCGAACTATCAACACCTTACGCAATCGAAGAAAGACCAAGCGGAGAACGTCATGATTGTTGATTTGCTAAGAAATGATATTGCGCGTATTGCTCAAACAGATAGTGTCGATGTACATCATTTATTTGCGATTGAGGCATACGAAACGGTGTATCAAATGACCTCAATGGTAACAGGTGAAGTGACGTCAGAGACTTCGCTGAACACAATCTTTCAAGCGCTCTTCCCATGTGGTTCAATCACAGGTGCACCGAAACTCAATACGATGCGTTACATCGCCGATTTAGAACAAACACCACGCTATATTTATTGTGGTACGCTAGGCCTGATGTTACCGAGCGGGCAAAGTATCTTCAATGTTCCGATTCGAACGGTGGAATATGTGAATGGGCAAGCACGTTACGGTGTAGGTGCTGGTATTACGATTGATTCAGACCCTGTTCAAGAGGTTCAAGAGTTTAAGGATAAAACGAAGATATTGGAGCAATTATAATGCAATTATTTGAAACGATGCGTTTAGAGGACGGGCAAATACCTCGCTTAAGTTACCATTATGAAAGATTGGCACACGCATGTGATGATTTGAACTTTCAATTCGACCCTGAGAAATGGCACAGAGAAATTGACCATTTAATGTCGCACTATCCCAATGGGGTATGGCGATTAAAAGTACGAGTGGATGCCCAAGGAGAAGTGACTTCAGAAATTGCAGAATTACCGACTAAATCTCGTTTTAGTGCACGGTTTAAGCTCAGTCAGTCATCCGTCGATCCATCTGTGGTGACGCATAAAACGACAGATCGAAGCCATTTAGAACATGATCATCAAACGGATTTGATTCTACTCTACCGTTCAGATGGCAAGGTGTTAGAATTTGATATCGGTAATGTCGTTATTGAAGAAGCGGGTGAGTGGTACACGCCAGCAAATGACGAAGATTTATTGGAAGGATGTAAACGTCGAGAACTTTTAGCAACTGGGAAATTGCAGATAAGAAACTATCAGAAAGCGGAGTTAATCGAGAAACTTCGAGCGCAACAGATCAAGGTATACATGATTAATAGCTTGCGAGAGGTTGCCGAGGTCGACATTCATCTATAAAATAGTGTAAGAATAAGATGACACAAGTTAAGTTAGTTTTAATAGAAGCGTCAAGCCTGATATGAATCAAAGTTAGGCGAACATTTTTTATGGTAGGACATGATTTTAGAATAAATGAGGCGAGTGAATGATCATCATCTGGTTGTTGTGTGCTGTGCTTATCGTAGTGTTAACGTATTGTGCTATTAAACGGTATCAGAAACATCTATCTTACGTCATGCAACAAGTGATTATAGTTGTGATGCTGATAGTAGAGAGTGTTGTCATTTATTATCTAGTACAAGAAATTGTGAAGTTCATCGTTCGAGGTTTGGGCTTATTTTACCATGAGTGATAATTAATAATGAGGTGAGCAAATGAAGATATATAGTCAAGGAGACCAAGCGATTGTCGTCTCAATTGAGAAGGAAGTCTCGAAAGATCTAACGGAAGATTTACTCGCTTTAAGAAAGTATTTATTATCGCGAAATTATCCGTTTATTACTGAAATTGTACCAACCGAATCTGACATGATGATTTGTTATGATGCGCGAGATATGATTAAACATTATGACATTGCTTCGCCTTATTTATATATGAAAGAATTAGTCGAATCGATTCAATTAGAAATCAAGTATGAGAATCATGATGACGTCATTAATGAAATTCCGGTCATTTATGGTGGGCAGTACGGACCAGATTTGAATGAGCTCATAAAGGACTATCAAATTGATGAGGCGACATTTATCGAACGTCACACAGCACCTACTTATTTCGTTTCAATGATGGGCTACTCACCTGGCTTTCCGTATCTCACAGGTATGGATGAGTCATTATACGTGAATTATACAGGTAAGAAGAAGTCCTTTATTCCAGCGGGTTCAGTCATTATTGAAGGTAAAAAGACAGGCATTACTACGACGGATACGTACGGGGATTGGTTAGTTATCGGTTACACGCCACTGCGCCTCTTTGATCCGTCAAAAAGTGACTTTACATCTTTAAAGCTAGGGGATAGCGTGCAGTTTAAAGCACAACGACCAGAAGATGTTGAACTAGGAGGGTATCAACCATGTCAATCATAATTGAAGAGCCAGGCTTGTTCTCCAACTTTCAAGATTTCGGGAGACAGGGTTACGAACATAATGGTGTGATACCAGGTGGTGCAATGGATACGCTTGCCCATGAAATTGCGAATCGTCTCGTCGCTAATGATAAAGGTGAAGCAACGTTAGAAATGACCAATCAAATGGCAAGTATTCGTTTTACCGAACCCACGTTAATTGCGATTTGCGGTGGGAATTTCAAAGCAGCAACGCAACATATGGAAATCTATCCTAATAAACTGTATCTCGTCGATAAGGGTGACGTCTTACATTTTACCGAAACGCGTCATACCTCTCGTTTATACCTCGCTATCGGTGGAGGATTTGAACTAGACGACTGGCTCGGATCTGCTTCTACTGACTTCAAAGCACAAATTGGTGGCCATCATGGTCGTGCATTGCGTAAAGGTGACGAAATTAATATGAAACGGGATTATACCGAACGACATCATAAACTCTTTGAGAATTTGGCAGAGACACATCAAGCGGATTGGGGTGTCGATGGTTATGCGTTGTCATTTAACTATATCTCAGATGTCTTCCACGTAATTCCGAACAAGGGGACAGAGGACTTTGAACAAGAGATGCTAACACGCTTCACGACGAGCGAGTACAAGGTGACGAGCAAAGCCAACCGTATCGGAATGTTGGTTGAAGGTACTCCTGTTCAAGCTTTCTATGATGATATGCCACGTCATCAATCAGTGAAGCGAGGTACGATTCAAGTGAAACGTGATGGAACGCCTATCATCTTGCTTAATGATCACTTTACGTTGGGCAGTTATCCGCAGATTGGTACGATTGCGAGCTATCACCTGTCGAAATTAGCTCAGAAACATCAAGGAACACGTTTGAAGTTCCAATTTATCGACGTTCAAACAGCTGAGAAGAATCTCGTGAAATATAGTAACTGGCTTAATCAGTTGTTCCATGCTATTGAATATCGCATGCAATTAGAAATGTTGAAATAGGCAAACATGAGGATGGATTGGATTAGCGAGGCGAAGTGCGAGTACTTTAAGACTAAGGTAGAGCTGAATTTAACTTCGGCCTAAAGTCTGATGATTTATGATGGGAAACGTTCTATAATTTAGTAATCCTATGTTTCTTAGGTAAGAAGATGAATAAGGCGTCATCTCTGTCATGTCGCACTTTTAAATTGAGTAGGGTGGCTTGTAAAAGTCACTTTTTACTTGATATTTGCTATAATTTGCTATATATTATTAAACTGAACTATCTCTTTGGGCTCGATTGGATGATTAATCAAGTCATATGAAGAGAATGATGAAATGGAAAAATTTAGTGAAAATAAGTCAATGTTGTCGCTTATGACTATGAGAAGGTAAGCGACACCTATAACGTTTTATAAGAAAATGAGAGAGTTTTAGGCTATTTCTGAAAACTCGAAGTTGTAAATGAAATAAAAGTATAAGATGGCATGCTTTGAAGGGTTACTCGACCATCAACAGTCTATGCATTGAAAATCTTGTGCTTGCCTTATCGGGCTTTTGGATAACAATGACGAACTAGTATAAAGATGGTATGTAAGGGAAATAGATGAACCTACATATTCAGATCTAAATAATCGGGGGAACAAACATGAGCCTGCACAAAAAGAAATTGTCTCTTTTTGCGTTTTTTCTATTAACCGTACTCACAATTACGTTAAAAACATACTTTTCATACTACGTTGATTTTTCTTTAGGTGTGAAAGGATTAGTACAGAATTTAATATTATTAATGAATCCATATAGTTTAATCGCGTTGATACTGAGTATCTTCTTATTCTTCAAAGGTAAGAAAGCATACTGGTTTATCTTTATAGGCGGGTTCTTGTTGACTTTCCTATTATACGCGAACGTCGTTTACTTTAGATTCTTCTCTGACTTTTTAACATTTAGTACGTTAAACCAAGTCAGTAACGTCGATTCTATGGGTGGCGCAGTAGGTGCTTCTTTCCAATGGTACGACTTTGTTTACTTTATCGATATTATCGTTTACCTTTTTATTTTAATTTTTAAACATAAATGGTTAGATAAACGCGCATTTAGTAAAAAGTTTGTACCTGTTGTAATGGCAGCTGCTGTTGCACTATTCTTCTTAAACTTAGCTTTTGCAGAATCTAATCGTCCTGAATTATTAACACGTACGTTTGACCATAAATATTTAGTAAAATATTTAGGACCGTATAACTTCACTGTTTATGATGGCGTGAAGACAATTCAGAACAATCAACAGAAAGCGTTAGCTAACGAAGACGACTTAACGAAAGTGTTAAACTATACGAAACAGAAGAATACGAAACCTAATCCTGAGTATTATGGTGCTGCGAAGAAGAAAAATATCATTAAGATTCACTTAGAAAGTTTCCAAACATTCTTAGTGAATAAGAAAGTAAATGGTCAAGAGGTTACACCATTTATCAATAAATTATCAACAGGAAACGAAGATTTTAGATATTATCCAAACTTCTTCCACCAAACAGGTCAAGGTAAGACATCAGACTCTGAGTTTACTATGGATAACAGCTTGTATGGCTTACCTCAAGGTTCAGCGTACTCACTGAAAGGTGACAATACGTATCAGTCGTTACCGGCTATTCTCCATCAGAAACAAGGCTATACTACGAGCGTAATGCATGGGGACTACAAGACATTCTGGAACCGTGACCAAATCTATAAACATTTCGGTATCGATAAGTTCTATGATGCAACGTACTATGATATGTCTGAAGACAATTTGGAGAACTTAGGCTTGAAAGATAAGCCATTCTTTAAAAAGTCAGCAGATTACATTTCTAAAGAGAATGAACCATTCTATACGCACTTAATTACGTTGACGAACCATTATCCATTTACGTTAAAAGAACAAGATGCGTCTATAGATAAACCGAATACAGGCGATTCAACTGTAGATGGTTACATTCAAACTGCACATTATCTTGACCAATCATTAGAGCAATTTATTAATGATCTCAAGAAAAAAGGTGTTTATAAAGACTCTGTCATCATGATTTACGGTGACCACTACGGTATTTCTGAAAACCATAATAATGCGATGGAAAAACTGTTAGGTGAAAAGATTACTCCAGCGAAATTTACTGACTTGAACCGTACAGGTTTCTGGTTGAAGATTCCTGGTAAAGAAGGAACAGTTGACCATACGTATGCTGGACAACAAGACGTTATGCCAACATTGTTACACTTACTAGGCATTAAAACAGATAACTACCTCATGATGGGTACTGATATGTTATCTAAAGATCATAACGATACCGTGCCATTCAGAAATGGTGACTTCGTTACGAAAGATTACAAATACGTGAATGGTCGTATTTATTCTAATAAAGATAACAAACCGTTAACTAAGAAACCGAAAGACTTCGACAAACGTAAGAACCAAACGGTGAAAAACCTTGAAATGAGTGACAACGTCTTAAATGGTGACTTGTTCAGATTCTACGACAATCCGGATTTCGACAAGATTAAGCCATCAGATTACAACTATAAGTCTGGTCCAGAAGGTAAAGAGAAGAAAAAATAATATATGATATAGGTGATAAGCCCTTCAACAGTTGATTTCAATTGTTGGAGGGCTTGCTTTGTGTTGTTTGGGTTTAAGGATTACTAGGAGACTTACGTTAAATCGAGAGGGGTAAAAGCGGGGGAAATAAATATCTTTGCATGATATTGATAATCGTTATCAATTAGTATATAGTTAAATTACACATATTGAACAATATAAAGTTAAAGTATATAGATCTTTCATAATTGATATGTAAAAGGAGACATCTTAGAAAGGAGCGATCGTTGTATGAATAATCATCGACATTGGATGAGTAGCTTATGGGAATTTAGTAAGGGGAGTCAATTAAGGTTACTATGCTCTACATTACTATCTATATTAAGTGTTTTTGCTGGCCTTATCCCTTATTGGGCGATTTATCGCTTAATATTGCAAATTATTGAAGGTGCACGAAGTTTTAACGAGATTAAAATCTACATTGTGATTGCGATTAGTGCGTATATTATACAAATAATCAGCTTTGGAGCTTCAACTGTACTGTCACACGTTTCCGCTTATCACATTTTAAGTCAAATTAGAGTAAGACTCGCTCAGAAACTGATGCGATTACCTCTAGGTGTGATTGAAAGTAAAAATATTGGAGAACTCAAAAGTTTGTTTGTAGATAAGGTTGAAAAGATTGAATTGCCACTGGCGCACCTGATACCTGAAGTCATTGGTAATCTTCTTCTATCATTAGCGATATTTATTTCTATGATCATTATTGATTGGAGAATAGCTCTCGCGCTATTAATTATGCTACCTCTATCACTATTCGCATTTCAACGGCTGATGTCTGGGTTCGATGCAACCTATGATAACCAAGTGAAATCGAGTAACTACATGAATAGTTCTATTGTTGAATATATCGAAGGGATTGAAGTTATTAAGACCTTTAATCAGTCCCAGACTTCTTATCAAAAGTATAGAGATGCTGTACATAATTACAAGACACATACACTCAATTGGTTTCGAGATACTTGGGGATACATGAGTTTATGCTTAAGCTTACTACCTTCGACATTCGTAGGCGTCTTACCTATGGGAATGTATTTGGTTTCAGTACATCAACTTAATAACGCTCAATTTTTTCTCTGCTTAGTACTATCTCTCGGTGTAGTTGCACCTATTCGAAACTTCACTAATTACATTAATCAAATTAAATCTATACAATACGCCATATTAGATGTGACAACTATTTTAGAGATAGATGAATTGCCAGAATCTCAGCAACCAAGTCTTCCTCAGACTAAAGATATTATTTTTAAAGATGTGGGTTTCTCGTACCATAACACTGAACAAGATATGATATTTAACCACCTTTCTTTTGAAATACCTGAACGAACTTATACAGCACTTGTAGGGCCTTCTGGTAGTGGTAAATCAACAGTCGCGAAATTGCTATTACGCTTTTGGGACACGACTCGTGGTGATATTTACATTGGTGGTGTAAACATTAAAGATATTTCACCTAAAGATCTTAATGAGCTCATTGGGTTTGTTGATCAAGACAACTTTCTACTCAATTTAAGCTTTAAAGATAATATCAAATTAGGGAAACCTGAAGCTACAGATGAAGAAGTGATCCATGCGGCGAAGTTAGCTTATTGTCACGATTTCATTAGCGTGTTACCAGAGGGATACGATACGGTAGTAGGGTCAGTTGGTGATAAATTGTCGGGTGGAGAGAAGCAACGTGTGACTATTGCGCGAATGTTGTTAAAGGATGCACCTATCGTCATTCTTGATGAAGCTACAGCTTATATTGATCCAGGTAGCGAACAACAAATTCAACAAGCGATAGCGAGTTTAACGCATAACAAGACACTTATCGTTATTGCACATCGACTCTCAACGATTAAAAATGCAGATCAGATTCTCGTTATAGGAGAGAAACAACTGCTTGAGAAAGGCACACATAAAGCGTTAATCGAACAGCAAGGGTTATATCATCACATGTGGCAAACGCATATCGATTCGAGAAATTGGGGTGTGTCTTCGTAACTAAGTCACCATGAAAGGAGCTCACAAATGTTTAGAATTACATTTCGTATACTACACTGGATGGCACCATATAAAGGAAGAATGATTGCAGGATTTATGCTATCGTTTGTCAATTCAATTCTTATTGCGTTACCCATTTTTTTAGCTGCCCAAGTATTTGCGCGAATCATGTCACAAGAAACTATTAGCAATAAAGAGATTTTCAATATCTTTTTGGCGATGATCTTTCTCGTCGCTGGTCGTTTTGTGATGACATATGCAAAGAGTAGATTACATGAAAGTATTGCGTATGAGATGACAGCTGATGAACGTTTGAAGATCGGTGAAAAGTTGAAAGGGGTTAAATTAGGGTATTTCGATGACCAAACGACAAATAATTTAACTACAACTGTTACCACAGATTTAACTTTTCTTGAAAATTATACGATGAAAATGATAGATATCGTCATCAATGGTTACATACTTATTTCGGTATTAATACTTTCATTGTTAACTATATCTGTGCAAGTAGCGCTTGTTGCTTTATCAGGCGTTATCTTATCGCTCATAAGTATCTATTTATTAGAAAGAATGAGTAAGAGAAATGCGTCTTTATATCATCAGCAACAAAATCAATTGATTGAAAAAGTTATTGAAATGATTAGAGGTATTAAGGTAATTAAGACTTTCGCAAAAGAAGATACAAGTTTAAAAAGTTTCTATGCAGCAGTTGATAATAGCAAGCGTGTAAATACTAAAGTGGAATTGCAATATACACCGTTTAATTTACTTCATCTGCTAAGTTTGAAAGTAATTTCGGTATTTATTGTAGTTTGTGCTGTAATGCTGTATTTTAATGGCCATATTGATTTATCGACGTTAATTATGCTTTCTATCTTCTCATTTATCATTTTTGAAAGTATTGAACACATTAATAGTGCTGCTCATGTATTAGAAATGATTGCGGTCACGCTAGAAGATTTACAACAAATTAAAGAGGCGCCTACTCTAGATGAAGGTGGTCATGAAATTGCTGTTCAACAACACAGAATTGAGTTTGATCATGTTGATTTCTCATTTTCCAATAAAAAGGTGATTAATGATGTGACCTTGGAAGTTCAACCAGGTACCTCTCTTGCTATCATCGGACCTTCGGGTAGCGGGAAGACGACGTTGTGTAATTTGCTGATGCGCTTCTATGATATCGACAAGGGCAATATTAAGGTAGGCGGAATCGATATTCGCGAAATGACACTTCCATCATTGATGTCGCAAATCAGTACGGTATTTCAGAAAGTCTATCTGTTTAATGATACGATATATAATAATATTCTCTTTGGTAAGCCTGATGCGACTAAAAGTGATATTATTGAAGCGGCTAAACAGGCTCAGTGTCACGACTTTATTATGTCTTTACCTCAAGGGTATCAAACAGTGATTAATGAGAAAGGGAATAATCTCTCAGGCGGAGAGAAACAACGTATTTCTATCGCAAGAGCGATATTAAAAGATGCGCCTATTATCATCTTTGACGAGGCTACAGCAAGCATTGACCCAGAGAACGAGCACTTAATTCAAAGTGCCATTGATCATTTGAGTGAAGGGAAGACGATGATCACTATCGCGCACAAGATTAATACTATCAAGAATGCTGATCAAATCATCGTCTTAGATGAAGGACAAATTGTACAACGCGGAACGCATCAAGAACTCATGCAAGAACATGGTATCTACCGAGACTTTCTAAGTATTCGTGATCAATCTGAAAGTTGGAAGATTGAAACAGGAGAAGCATAAATCTTATATCGCTACAGTTCATAGCTTCTCACGTGCAGAAAGTAATTTATACTTACAGTTCGATCGTTTATTCTATTACTTTGACTCAAAATAAGGTTGGAAAATTTTAAATAACACAAAAGCCTAGGATGCGCAGAACCCTCATGTCTGCGAGCTATCCTAGGCTTTTTAATCTACAGTAATTAATCTTATTCATAGTAATTGATTTAATTCAAAAGATACAGTCTTATACTTCTTTTTTATAACAATCGTTGCATATAATTTTTTGCATTTGTGCCCAACTCTTCAAATTTGTAATACCCTTTAATTCTTTTACTCCAGTTAAAATAGCAATTTTGTCATTTTTGTCTAATTCTTTAGCGCAGTTACTACATTTAATTTTATTAAAAACCATATTGATGCTCCTCTTGTTATTTATGTGTCTAGCTTAACTTTGGAATATGCGATGTTGAAGAAAAAATGGATTTCAAAACCATATTTACTGTAACGATTTGTACTGATCTTTACTACAATAAATTAGAAGTCACCGAAGTCTCCAAAGTCGCCGAAATCTCCTCCGAAGAGACCACCGTCATCGCCACCAAAGAGGCCGCCATCATCACTTTGATCGCCACCTGTACTACCAGAGTCATCACCTGAACCGTGATCTCCATCATCGTGGTCGTCTGAATCATGGTCATTATGACTATCATCATCGTGATCATCTGAATCACGATCGTCGTCATTATCATGATCGTCATTTTCCTCTTTTGCATGTGCGATATTCTCAGAGAGAGGTAAACCCACACTGAAAGCAGTACTCATTAACATTGTAAACATCAACATGCTCATCATATTGTTGTTACCAATTAAATTGTGTTGACGCGCATAGTCGAAACGTTGACGTCGTTCTTGTTCACTGTAACCTTTCTCTTTCATTCGTTGGTCAACTTCATTAGCATCAATGTAGTCCCAATTCTGTCTGTTTAATTCTTCAGCTTCTTTTCTTTTACGACGCTGATACATGGCAAAGCCGACTGCTGCCACTATGATGACTAATAATAGGATTCCCACTCATTTCGTCTCCTTTCATTTATCTCTTACTTATATTATAAGAAAGAATTCACCATGCTTTAAAGTAATACATTCGAGACCGAATGTGCCACATGAATCTTCTCATTTTACTAGTGAAATCTACGCTAGCTGATTCATGTGTGCGTGTATCATTCAACTTCTAAAAGGTGTATAATAGATAGAACTGACAATTTATCAGAATGGTATGAATAAAGGGTGTTGATTCATGGAAGCTTATAAGATTGAACATTTAAATAAGTCCTATGCAGATAAGGTGATCTTCGACGATCTCAACCTTTCTATATCAGAAGGTGAGCGTATAGGGCTCGTAGGTATTAACGGAACTGGTAAAAGTTCACTTCTCAAAGTCATCGCTGGTATCGATGATGATTATCAAGCTGAGATATCACATCCGAATAACTATCGCATTCGTTATTCTTCTCAGAAACAAGTCTTTAATGAATCGATGACGGTCTTCGAAGCAGTGTTAGCAACGAATACGCCAACACTTCAGGTCATCCGTGAATATGAACAAGCTGTCCAACGTTATTCTGAAACGCAATCAGATGATGATTTCAAGTCTATGATGCGTGCGCAGGAACAAATGGACGCACATGAAGCTTGGGATTATAGTGCTGAAATTAAGACCATCCTTTCTAAATTAGGGATTACTGATACATCAAAACAAGTGAAAGACCTATCTGGAGGTCAGCAGAAACGTGTAGGGCTCGCTAAGACACTCATTGAACAACCTGACTTGTTATTATTAGACGAACCGACCAACCACTTGGACTTTGAATCCATCAACTGGTTGATTAATTACGTTAAACAATACCCACATACAGTGCTCTTCGTCACACATGATCGCTATTTCTTAAACGAAGTATCAACACGTATCATCGAGTTAGATCGTGGTAAGTTACAAGGCTATCCAGGAAACTACGAAGATTACATTGCGATGCGTGCTGAAAATGAAATGCAAGAGCAGAAGCAACAGGAGAAACAGAAATCGTTATATAAACAAGAGTTAGCGTGGATGCGTGCAGGTGTGCGTGCCCGTACGACGAAACAACAGGCGCGTAAAGATCGTTTTAAAGAGCTGGAACAAGATGTGAAGAACCATCATCAGAAAGAGAAAGCGTCACTTAACTTAGCTTCTTCTCGTTTAGGTAAGCAGGTCATTGAGCTTGAAGATGTGACGAAAGTAATCAATGATAAGACGTTGTTTGCGCATTTTACACAAATCATCCAGAATGGCCAACAAATTGGTATCGTCGGTCCAAATGGCGCAGGAAAGACGACATTGTTGAACATCCTTTGCGGTGAGGATACAGATTACACAGGTACTGTTAAGATTGGTCAAACGGTTAAGATTGCATACTTTAAACAAACGGAAGAACGGCTAGATAGAGATATTCGCATGATTGACTATTTGAGAGAGGAAAGTGAAGTGGCGAAAGAGCAAGACGGTACTTCAGTCTCTGTCACGCAATTGCTTGAGAGATTCCTCTTCCCGAGTAATACGCATGGTAAAAAGTTATATAAATTATCTGGTGGAGAACAGAAACGTTTGTATTTATTAAAGTTACTCGTACATCAGCCGAATGTATTGCTCTTAGACGAGCCGACCAATGATTTGGATACCGAAACACTTACGATTTTAGAAGATTACATCGCGAATTTCGGCGGTTCGGTTATTACAGTCAGTCACGATCGCTATTTCTTAAATAAAGTCGCTCAAGAATATTGGTACGTGCATGATGGGCAAATCGAGCGCATTCTCGGTACCTTTGAGGATTATGAGCAATATAAGAAACAACAAGATAAGTTAGCAGCCGAATCCTCTAAACAAGAGCAGGCTTCGACATCAGCTTCTTCATCAACACAGTCACAACCCCGTCAACGTAAGTCGTTGTCTTACAAAGAGAAGAGAGAATATGAAATGCTCTTGGAGCGCATCGATGAGACAGAAGAGCGTCTCGCTGAAATTGAAGAAGAAATGGTAGAAGCGAGCGCAGATTACGAGAAAGTCAAAGCATTAAATGAAGAACAGGCGGCTCTAAATGAGACATATGAAGCGGATTTAGAGCGGTGGGGCGAATTAGAAGAGAAACAACAAGGATAATGAGGAGTTAAGATATGGAAGCAACTTTAGCACATTATTTTGGTTATCAAACCTTTAGACCCGGCCAAGCTGAAATTATTTCCCGGGTAATTGAACATCATAATGTCTTAGGTGTCTTACCGACAGGCGGAGGTAAATCATTATGCTATCAAGTTCCTGGCTTGATGCTCGAAGGGACAACGATTGTGATTAGCCCGCTCATCTCGTTGATGAAAGACCAAGTGGACCAGTTGCAAGCCATGGGTATCGAGGCTGCTTATATAAATAGCAGTCTCAGTGACCCTGAGCAACGTGAGGTGGAACACGCACTGATGCAAGGACGGCTGAAATTCTTGTATGTTGCTCCCGAACGCTTTGAGAATCCTCGTTTCACCCATCTCATCTCCCAGTTAAAGATACCGCTCATCGCCTTTGATGAAGCACACTGTATCTCTAAGTGGGGGCATGACTTTCGACCTAGCTATCGAGAAGTTATTAGTAAGGTCTTTCAGTTGCCGCAAGATTTCGTCCTCATCGCCTTAACAGCGACTGCTACTACCGAGGTTCAGAGCGATATTATGCACGCACTTCATATTGACCAACCACACCTCGTGAAGACGAGCCCCATACGTCCTAACCTTCATTTTAAAATCAATCGAACTTATCAACGACGCCAATTTGTGGTCAAATACTGTCGGCAACATGCGAAAGAAGCAGGCATTATTTACTGTTCAACCCGGCGAGTGGTTGAAGAACTCCATGAGACGTTAATCCATAATAATGTGAAGAGTGCGATGTACCATGCTGGATTGACGACTGAAGAGCGTGAAGCAGCGCAGAATGACTTTGTTTACGATCGTGTTAATGTCGTCGTAGCTACTAATGCCTTTGGTATGGGGATTGATAAATCAAATGTGCGCTACGTGATTCACTACAACATGCCAGGTGACATTGAGTCGTATTATCAAGAAGCGGGGCGTGCAGGTCGTGATGGGCTAGAGAGTGACTGCATTCTGCTCTACGGCGATCAAGATGTAGGACTACACCGTTACTTTATCTCTTCTTCTAACGGAGATGAGGAATATAAGGATAAAATGCGTAAAAAGCTCACTAAAATGATTCAGTATACGAAAACGACACGTTGTTTAGAAGCGACGATTGTCTACTACTTTGAACCGAATGAGCGCTTGAAAGCCTGTGGTAAATGTAGTAACTGTCTCGAGACGAAGAGAGATTATGATATGACACGTGAGGCGCAAATGATTATTAGTTGTATCGCACGATTGAATCAACAAGAAAGTCATAGTGTGCTCATTCAAGTATTGCGTGGTGAAACTACAGATTATATCCGACGCTATGGATACAGTCAGTTAACGACACATGGTCTGATGAAGGACTATACCACGACGGAAATCGCCCATCTCATCGATGAACTCCATTTCCAAGGTTATCTCAACGAATATAATAGTAAACTCGTCTGTGATCCATCGGTAAGAGACGTCTTACATGGCCGAGTGAAGATTATGACAACGCCATTTAAACAGAAATCGAATGAAACAGTCTTGATCAATACTATAGATAGTGTCGATGCGTACCTCTTTGACGAATTAGTTGAAGTGAGAAAGCAGCTCAGTGAGAAATTGAATATCGCACCTACAAGTATCTTTAACGATGCAACGTTAGAAGCCTTTGCGAAACGTCAACCAGAATCGAAACAAGAGATGATTGCGATATCGGGCGTAGGAAGCTATAAATTGAAACATTACTGTCCGAAATTTATCGAAGCGATACGTGATTATAAAGCACGTGACTCCCATGAGTGAGCGAGAGATCAAGTATTGAAAATGAGGTAGTATTATTTTTATCAAAGTCTCGATATGGTAATTGTTACGCGAGGCTAAGACGTCGGCGATATGACAATATAATAGAATAATAGTTTATTAATGTGTAAGCGTCATTTCATGCTAGAGGACTGAAATGGCGCTGTTTTTTAATGTAGGATTAAAAATAAAGTCGTCCATCTGAAAAATTTATTTTACCAGTAAAAATAATTCTGAAATCGTCTTTAAACTCTGGAAAAAAGGGAATGAGTATAGATGAACCTGTGGTTATTGCAACCCAGAAGATGAGACAGAGAGAAATAAAGGTGATATCTTGATTGAATTTCAGAATGTAAGTAAACGTTATGGTAATAAAGTCGCTGTAGATGATGTGAGTTTCAACATTGACGAAGGCGAGTTCTTCGTGCTTATTGGACCTTCTGGTTGCGGTAAGACAACAACATTAAAGATGATTAATCGTTTGATACCGTTATCAGAAGGCTATATTTATTTTAACAACCAGCCGATTAGCGATTATCCTGTGTATGAAATGCGCTGGGATATCGGCTACGTGCTTCAACAGATTGCACTCTTTCCGCATATGACGGTGAAGGAGAATATTGCACAAGTGCCTCAGATGAAGAAATGGAAAGAGAAAGATATTGATGCGCGTGTAGATGAGCTGTTGGAAATGGTGAATATGGATCCTGAGCAATATAAGATGCGCAAGCCTGACGAACTATCTGGTGGGCAACGTCAGCGTATCGGTGTCGTGCGTGCATTAGCAGCTGATCCACCGGTCATCTTAATGGACGAACCTTTTAGTGCACTTGACCCGATTAGTAGAGAGAAACTACAAGAAGATTTACTCGATTTGCAGTCTAAGATTAAGAAGACGATTGTCTTTGTCACACACGATATTCATGAAGCGATGAAATTAGGCGATCGTATTTGTCTGTTAAATGATGGACATATTGAACAAATTGGGACACCTCAATCGTTTATCGATGCACCGAAGAATGACTTTGTCAGACAGTTTATGGGTGATCAAATTAAGCAAACCGAGTGGGTGAAATTAGGAGATATAGTGACATCTGAGAATGTCAGCGATGCGCATAATAATCATTTCGGAAGTTATCCAACTTTCGATAGTGCACAGCGTGTCGACGAAGTGTATCAAGCGCTGGCTAACCACGAAGCCGTCATAGTGAACGATCAGAAAAATGATCAACAAGCGTTATTAACGCGTGAAGCAGTATTTGATTACTTATCCCACTCACAAGAACGGGTAGGTGAGCACGCATGAATGAATTAATTCAAACATTCTCAGACCGGAAAGGGCAACTGCTCTCAACGATTCTTGAGCATATTCAACTATCCTTTATCGCATTGTTGATCGCCGCATTAATTGGTGTGCCTTTAGGTATTTTACTAACGAAGACGAAGCGACTATCAGAAATTGTCATGAATATAGCAGCAGTCTTGCAGACGATACCTTCACTCGCATTGTTAGGGTTAATGATCCCACTCTTCGGTATTGGCAAGGTTCCAGCAGTCATTGCACTCGTTGTGTATGCGTTACTGCCTATCCTACGCAATACATACACTGGGATTGCTGAAGTCGACCAATCACTTGTAGAAGCAGCGAAAGGAATTGGAATGAAACCATGGCGGCGTTTACGTAAGGTAGAGTTACCAATGGCGATGCCGGTGATTATGGCTGGTATTCGTACCGCAATGGTCTTAATCATTGGTACTGCAACACTTGCTGCGTTAATCGGCGCTGGCGGTTTAGGGGATCTCATCTTACTCGGTATCGACCGTAATGATTCTTCATTGATATTGATCGGAGCGATTCCAGCAGCCTTGCTCGCCATTATCTTTGATTTAGTGTTGCGCTTTATGCAGAAATTGTCATACAAGAAATTGATGCTGTCACTCGCAGCTATCGTTATTGTCTTATTGATTGCAATTATCGCACCACTTTTATCTAACAAAGGTGAACATATCACGATTGCAGGTAAATTAGGCTCAGAACCGTCTATTATCACTAATATGTATAAAATTCTGATCGAAGACGAAACCGACGACACTGTAGAAGTGAAAGATGGTATGGGCAAGACGTCCTTCCTCTTTAACGCCTTGAAATCGGACGATATCGACGGTTATTTAGAATTCACAGGAACAGTCTTAGGCGAATTGACGAAAGAAGATCTGAAATCGAAAGAGGAGCCGAAAGTTTATCATCAAGCGAAACAGAGTCTAGAGAAGAAATATGATATGACGATGTTGAAGCCGATGAAATATAACAATACCTATGCTTTGGCTGTGAAAGAAGATTTCGCCAAGAAACATCATATTGAAACGATTGGTGATTTAGACAAGGTCAAGGATCAAATTAAACCAGGCTTTACGTTAGAGTTCAATGATCGTGGCGATGGCTATCCAGCAGTTAAAAAAGCTTACGACTTGCACTTCGATAACGTCAAGACGATGGAACCGAAATTACGTTACCAAGCTGTGAAGAAAGGTGACATCAATCTTATCGATGCGTACTCTACAGATGCAGAATTGAAACAGTATCATATGAAAGTGTTGAAAGATGATAAAAATGTCTTCCCACCATATCAAGGTGCGCCGATGTTTAAAGAGAAATATCTTAAAGATCATCCAGAAGTGAAGAAACCTTTAAATAAACTCGCTGGTAAGATTTCAGATGAAGACATGCAAGAAATGAACTATCAAGTTACGGTGAAGAAGAAAGATCCGTATGATGTTGCTAAACATTATTTAGAACAACATCATTTAATAAAATAACAAGTAAAGTAGTGATTGGAGTAGGACGCAATCAAGTTGATTGTATCGTCCTGCTCTTTTTATTGTGAGGTGTCATTTCGTGTATCTCTATTCTATGCCTCTTTAATGGAATAAACTGATTATATTGTGTTCTGCTAGGCGAGCGCGTATAATAGTGATTAACTTTTGAAATTTCAGATAAATAAAGGAGGACCACTATGAAAAAACAAATTAATCAATTATCAGCATATGAACCAGGTCTTTCTCCGAGAGGTTTAAAGGAGAAATATGGCGTAGAAGGTGAACTGCACAAGTTAGCATCAAATGAGAATTTATATGGCCCATCACCTAAAGTGAAAGAAGCCATCACGCAACATTTAGATGAGCTCTTCTACTATCCTGAAACCGGTTCTCCGACACTTAGAGAAGTGTTGAGTCAACATCTGAACATCGACGCGGACCGCATCTTATTCGGCGCTGGATTGGACGAAGTGATTCTCATGATTTCTCGTGCTGTCTTAACGCCAGGGGACAAGATTGTAACGAGTGAAATGACCTTTGGACAATATTATCATAATGCTATAGTTGAAGCGGCTACGGTAGTTCAAGTTCCTTTACAAGATGGCCAGTTTGATTTAGAAGGTATTCTGCAAGAAGTGGATGACGATACGAAACTCATCTGGCTTTGTAATCCAAACAATCCGACGGGTACTTATTTCACACATGAACAGTTACGTGACTTCTTGTCTCGCGTACCTAACGACGTTCCTGTAATGATTGATGAGGCTTACTTTGAGTTCGTCACAGCAAAGGATTTCCCAGATACTTTAGCATTACAAGAAGAATTTGATAATGCCTTTTTACTCCGTACTTTTTCAAAGGCATATGGCTTAGCTGGTATGCGTATTGGTTATGTAGTTGCGAATTCAGAAGCGGTTAAAAAGTACAATATTATTCGTCCGCCATTTAATGTGGGACGCTTGTCAGAACATGCGGCTGTCGCTGCTTGTAAGGACCAAGAATATTTAGCTCAAATTCGAGAGCGCAATGCACGCGAAAGAGACAAGTTCTATCAAATTCCAGAAAGTCGTCATTTCTATCCAAGTCAAACGAACTTCGTCTTTGTGCGTACGTCACAACCACACGAACTCTTTAAACAACTTTTATCAGTAGGATGTATCACGCGAGAATTTCCGAATGGGGTGCGAATTACGATTGGTTTCCCGGAACAGAATGATCGAATGGTAGAAGTGTTGCGTCAATTTGAGTATGACGAGTAAATAACCTTGCGGGGGCAAGACTACGCAATCAAGTAGATTGCTGTCTATTAACTTATTACCGTTGAAAGTAAATGTATGATACTGTTAGTTCTATTTATGCAATTACGCAGTAGCTGTCTGTACACTCAATGGCTTAGCAGCTATTGATTATGCTAGACATCCTTGCGGGGGAAAGACTACGCAATCAAATAGATTGCTGTCTATGTATTTGTGTGTAACTAATCAATGTACTACGTACTGTATTTTTCTAAATTTACATCTACGCGGTAGATGTCTGAATTCGAGATGACGCTTCGCTTTTCTCGAACTCTAGTCATCCTCGCGGGGGCAAGACAACGAAATCAAAGATTTCTGTCTTGCTCCCATTTCTATATTATCTTTGCTATAATCGAGGGTGAACAGAAAGGAAGAAATGATGTTATGACAAGACAATCTATTGCAATTGATATGGACGAAGTACTTGCAGATACGCTCGGTGCAATGATGAACACTGTGAATGAACGTTTAAACTTAGGGATTACTTACGGCATGTTAGATGGACAGAAATTAAAGCATGTTATTCCTGAGCACGATGGTTTATTACCTGAAATTCTTCGCGAACCTGGCTTTTTCCTTAACTTAGATGTGATGGACAATGCACAAGAGGTTGTGCGAGAGTTAAACGAGCATTACGATGTGTATATCGCCACAGCGGCGATGGACGTTCCGACGTCGTTTCAAGAGAAATACGAATGGTTACGTACGTATTTCCCATTTTTAGATCCCCAACATTTCGTCTTTTGTGGCCGTAAAAATATCGTTAAAGCAGACTATTTAATAGACGACAATCCAAGACAATTAGAAATCTTTGAAGGCAAACCTATTATGTTCACAGCACCGCACAATGCATCTGAAGACCGTTTCACTCGAGTGAGCGGATGGAAAGATGTTGCTGAGTACTTTTTAAAATAATGAATCACTTTGGGTAAAAAATAAACCTATTAATATACAAGCTCCCTTGCATACCTAAATGACGTGCAAGGGAGCTTATTAAAGTTACAGTGTTTAGTTATTTTAAACAACTAATCAGGCAAAGTTAAGATTTCAATGGCTTGTGGCACGACTTCAATCTCTAGTGGCGTCGATAAAGCAATCTCTCCGTCCATATCAACATCAAGATGCTTGTCCGTCGTAATCCTAAATTTGCGTCCTTGAAGATGCGTAATACCTTTCGTCACGCGATTCCAATTCATGCTGTCGCGCTTCTTGAAGATGTCGTTGAAGACGCTCATCTTACTATGTTTAAACACAAAGGCGTTAAGGAAACCGTCGCTTGGCGATAGATCTGTCAGCGGTATACGGTTACCACCGATGTGAGGTCCATTGGCAATGACGAGCATTGAAGTTTGACCCTGTGTTTCTTCGCCATCGACAGCGATATGATAGTTGAATTTCACAGGATTGACGAGCGTTTTAACCGTAGAACCGATATAACTTAAGCGACCGAAGATATCTTTATTTCCTGACTGAACGTTCTTCGCATTCTGAACAATCAGCCCCATACCGACGAAGTTGAGCGCGTATTGCCCATTGACCTTAATCACGTCATAGCGTTGTGGACGTGCCTCGAGCAGTTGCTCACTCGCCTTAGTATAATCTCCATCGAGGTTGAGCGTTTTAGTAAAATCATTGAACGTTCCACCTGGAATGATGGCAATAGGGATATCAAGTTGATGCGTTATTACGCCATTGACGAGCTCATTAACGGTACCATCTCCGCCAAGGATAAATAAGATATCAATATCTGAACCGTAGTCATGAGCTTTTATGGCTTCACAGTAATCGATGATATTGCCTTCCTCTTCACTCAGTTGAATAGAAAGGTGTTTGCACATTTGAGATAAATATTGTGCCACTGTGCCGATGCCACCGTAAATATCGTTGAGGCCGGAATGTTCGTGGTAAAAAAGCACACCATGATTGTATTGTCTAGACAAATGTTTCACCGCATTTCTTTGTATTCTTGGGTAGAAACTAGGACGTCAAGTTGTGTCATGATGCTGTAGCATTTTAACTAAGAACGTCCTAGTTGAATGTTAAGTTAGCTTAATAAAATCATACTTGCTTTCTACTTTATCATAACTCTGCTACCCATAAGAAGTTGAAAGGTTACTTTATTTAATGCCTCGCATGCCTTTATTAATCTTCGGAACAAACGCTAATGTAATCAAACTCACCACTAGGGCGATAGCGCCAATAAAGATGAAGTAGTTGGCATAGCCTAAAGGTTTAATCAAACGCACGAGTGAACCGTTCAATGCTTGACCTGTCGCATTTGTCAGTAACCACACACTCATCATTTGAGCGTTGAAAGCTTTCGGCGCGAGCTTAACGGCCGCACTGTTACCAGTAGGAGATAGACATAACTCCCCGATAACACACACGATATATGAAATAATAACCCAGTTCACACTGATTTGTGCATGTCCACCTGTCGCGTAGTCTACACCAGCCACTAAGAAGTAAGATAGCCCAGCGAGTGAAGCACCTAGAACGAATTTCACGGCCATACTCGGTTGTTTAGAACCCATCTTCATCCAGATCACAGACACGATACCTGCGAGTAGCACGATGAACAGTGGGTTAATAGATTGGAAATAAGCTTTACCAAACTCTGTAGTCCAACCGAAGAGATTCAATTGCATATCTGTGTATTTCAGAGCGTATAAATTTAGTACGTTCGCGCCCTGTTCTTGAATGGCCCAGAAGATCACCCCGAGTATAAAGAGGGGGATAAATGAGATAACGCGTGAACGTTCTACATCTGTGACCTCTTTACTGCGAATCATTATAGTAAAATATACAATCGGTAAAGCCACGCCTAAGATTAATACGGCAGTACTTACAAGACCGAATGAAAGTGTGCCTGTTAAACCAGTCACAATTAACAATATTATAATTATTGCGATAATTAACCCGAAAATTAAACTATATTTTTTGCGCTCTGCTTTTGTTAAAGGATTTGAAGGTTTCAATCCCACTTGTCCTAAATTTTTACGATTAAAGAGTAAGTACCACACGAGTGCAAGTGCCATACCAAATGCTGCGATTAAGAAACCAATGTGGAAATTACCATTATCGATAAATTGGTTAAGAATTAGTGGCGCGACTAATGCACCGCTATTCACTGACATATAGAAGATAACGAAACCTGAGTCGATACGTTTGTCATTTTCAGGATATAAACGTCCTACGATGTTAGAAATATTGGGTTTCATCAAACCAGACCCCACAATGATAAAGAACATTGATGAGAACAATCCTGCCATGCCAAAGGGTAAACCTAAACAGATATGCCCGATTATAATAAGAACTGCACCGATTAACGTGGCAGAACGTGTACCTGTGAGTCGGTCGGCAACCCATCCTCCTAAAATTGAAGTCATATAGATGAGCGCTCCATAAACGGACATGATCGATTGGGCAGTACCTTCGTCCATGTTTAAGCCACCGTTTTTAATGGAGTAGTACATGTAGAAGATGAGTAGGGCGCGCATGCCGTAATAGCTGAAACGCTCCCAGAATTCTACGAAGAAGAGTACACCTAGACCTTTTGGATGACCAAAGAATCCCTTCTGAGGAATCGTTTGAACTGCTTGTTCATGATTCTTCGTTTCTCTCATAACATTCCCATCCTTTCTCCCCTTTAAAAAGAGTATTAAATAAATTCTACTCTTATTAATTCATTGTTTCAATAATATTCATAAAATAATAATATTGGCAAAATTGTGAAATTTAAGTATATGAGTGAGGTTAATTAAAGAAAGATAAGAGGGAATAGTCCTGATGTTCATCGCCTTTTTGACGTAAGAAAATGAATTCAAGATTGTTGAAAATTGGTGTTTTTGAATTAAAATGATAGGAATGATGGGATAAAAAAAGAACCTATAAATGATCGTAACTTGTCATTTATAGGCTCTTGAGATTAGGTGAATTTAATACTTATTTATAATGTGATTTCTAAAGGTTCGTTTAGAATACACCTTTCATTCCTTTTTTAACTAAAGGAGAGAGAAGGAAGAGTATAACTCCAATAGCTATGGCAACGATTCCTGAATAGAGGAAGTAGTCCATTTGAGATATCTTCGTATACACCACTACAAGTTGGGCGTTGAGACCCTGTGCAGTCGCATCGGCGAGTAACCACAAGCTCATCATACGTGCTGTAAAGCTGACTGGTGAGAGTTTCGTCGTTGTAGATAGACCTACTGGTGAAATGCATAGCTCACCAATCGTAATGAGTAAATA
Organism: Staphylococcus sp. HMSC071G07; assembly: GCF_001811435.1. Lineage (NCBI taxonomy): Bacteria > Bacillati > Bacillota > Bacilli > Caryophanales > Staphylococcaceae > Staphylococcus > Staphylococcus sp. HMSC071G07. The sequence continues at coordinate 460,593 of NZ_KV804768.1, read as the reverse complement.
GCTCAGTATTAACCATAACGGGTTGATTAAACTATGAGGACCAGAAAGCGGGATATACATAACGATAAATGATAATCCAGCTACGATAGTGCCTAATGCGAATTTATGTACTGTTGGCGGATTGAACTTCCCTAGTTTGACCCACAGTGCAGCAAAGACCGGTGCTAAAGCTACGATAAAGATAGGGTTAAAGGATTGGAACCAAGCTGCTGGTACATGGAAGTGAATCAGTCCATTTGTCGCTTTCCCTAAATCCAGCTGCGTCTTGTTATCTGCGAAGCTTGCTAGAACGGTAGAGCCTTGTTCTTGAATCATCCAGAATGCAACGGCAGTAATAAATAACGGAATATAGCTTAATACACGAGAACGTTCTACTTTCGTCACATCCTTGCTGACGAGCATGTTAACGATAATGACGAACGGTAGAATGACACCTAATATCGTAATAAATAAGCTAAAGTTCTGTAGTGTGAGTGCGTTATTGAATTGTAAAATGATGAGATAAAGTGCAATCAAGATAATGACGACGCCTGCATAAAGAGACGTCTTTTTAATCTCTTGTTTCGTTAAAGGATTTGGTGTAGATAAACCAGCTAATCCTAAATACTTTTTACGCGTCACAACATAAATCACTAAGCCACAGAACATACCAATTGCTGCAACTAGGAAACCTAAATGGAAGCTAAAGCGCGCCTGTAAGTACCCTGTCACGAGTGGTGAAAGCAATGCACCTGAGTTAATACCCATGTAGAAGATGGTAAATGCAGCATCTCTACGTGCATCGTTTTGAGCGTAGAGCTCACCGACAGTCGTTGAAATGTTAGGTTTCAGTAACCCTGTTCCGCAAATGAGGAATAGTAATGCAATCATAACCATCGTTAAATTGTTCGGTAGAGATAGCAGGATATGACCAATCATGATCAAGAAACCACCGTAAAAGACTGCGTGTTGCGTACCAGTAATACGATCGGCAATCCATCCCCCGATAATGCCGCTCATATAAATCAACGTTCCGTAGATGGACACGATTTGCAAAGCTACACCTTCGTCTAAACCGAATCCGCCTTTAGACACACTATAGTATAGATAATAGACTAGGATGGCTTTCATCCCATAATAACTAAAGCGTTCCCAGAATTCGGTTAAGAAGAGTGTGCTTAACCCCTTTGGATGTCCGAAGAAACCTTTACGTGGTGTACTGTTAAGGATTTCTTCGCGTGTGTGTTGTGCTCTGTTCATAAGCATCCCTCTTTTATATTGTTTAAGTGTTAAAGTAAACTTTATCGTAATACTATTTTGCGAAAATTACAACAACTATAGTAATAAATGTGTTAACTTTTTAGTGAATTATGAATGTTTTAGGAATTTTATGAGTAAGTTGGGAGGTGTTTAAAAAGAGGGGGGAGACGCGTGTGATAATAGAATATCCCATCAACTCCATAATGTAGATAGGAACTGATGGGATGTAGTTCATAGTATGAAATTAACGGTTATCGACTTTTTCAGGATATAAATCATGATTCATTAAACGATGTTCAGCTATACGTTCATATTTCGTATTAGGGCGGCCGTAGTTCGTATAAGGGTCGATTGAAATGCCACCACGTGGCGTGAATTTACCCCAAACTTCAATATAGTGTGGATCCATTAAGTCAATGAGATCATTCATAATAATATTCATGCAGTCTTCGTGGAAGTCACCGTGATTGCGGAAGCTGAATAAATAAAGTTTCAGTGATTTGGATTCGACCATTTTAACATCAGGAATATAAGAGATATAAATTGTCGCGAAATCAGGTTGACCTGTAATAGGACAGAGTGATGTGAATTCTGGACAGTTAAACTTCACGAAATAATCTCTGCCTTGATGTTTATTGTCGAAAGTTTCTAATACATCAGGGCGATAGTCGAAATCGTATTGATTATTCTGGTTACCTAATAACGTGATATCTTCAAGTTCTTCTTGATTGCGTCCTTGAGCCATAATCATACTCCTTTAATTTGAATTCGTTTGAGATTTGCGTGGTTGTCGACGTGCCTTTTCAAACATGTAATAACTTGCACCAATAATGATAACGTAACCTAACATCGCGTAGAAGTCTGGTGACTCGCCGAACAGGATAAAGCCGAATAGCGCCGTAAAGATTATTGATGCGTAAGTAAAGATAGAAATATCTTTCGCTGGTGCAAAGCTGTACGCGAGAGTGATACCAATTTGACCTACAGCAGCACTCAAACCTGCACCTAAGAGATAAAGCATTTGCAGCCATGACATCGGTTCATAAGTAAAGATCGTGAACGGAATCAGTACGATGATAGAGAAGAATGAGAAGTAGAACACAATCGTGTATGGCGCTTCTCTCGTACTTAATGCACGAACACATGTGTATGCGCTTGCTGCAAAGATACCGGACATTAAACCAATTAAACTAGGAATCATCGCAGAAGAGAATTCAGGTTTCACGACGAAGAGCATTCCTGCGATTGCGACGATCATTGCGATAATCTGATACTTAAAGATCTTCTCACGCAAGAAGAACAGGCTGAGCAAGATCGTCCAGAACGGATTGAGTTTCATCAATGTATCAGCATCGCTTAAGATCATATGGTCGATGGCATAAATATTGAATAGCACACCTGTGAGCCCTAGAGCCGAACGAGCAATGAGTAGAGGTTGACTACTCAACTTACCGAACAAGGGCTGTTTGTATTTATATAGGAAAAATAAAGGGATAAACATAGCGACGAGATTTCGAGCAAGAGACTTCTGGAAGACGGGTAAATCACCCGCTAGTCTAAAGAACACAGACATGAAGCTAAAGCCAATTGCGGAAATCAGAATCGCTATAATACCTTTCACTTTAGGATTCACTGATATCGCCTCATTCATATAAATTTAACGTATCTATCTTAGCATAAAAAAATATTCATGTAATGAGGGTTGCAAAAATTTCAGGAGTAGGATAATATAGATTATACGAACAAACGTTCGATTATCATCGAGTATACACTAGGGGGTTATTCTATATCTTTTAAAATGTATGGTAACTCACTGAAAACGCCGAATTGCTCTATCTTAAGCGACACCGTAGTTACACGCTTTTTATGAAAATGCAACCAAAAACCCTTTGGTTTACGAAATAAAATTTTTTCGTTTCATTTTTTGAGATTAAAAGCGTGTGGTGGTGCGAGTTATATAAATTGATACAAAATTGACATCAAACTGACATGTGAGTATCTCTTTAAAATGGAATCACAGTTATGTATAATGAAACACATAATGTAGTACGAATTCTTAAAAACAAACACAACATGTTGTGTTTTGTGGCGAAATAGTCATTTTAATAAAATGACTATAAAGAGGTAATTTAACACGTAGAAGAAGTGATTTATCCCTTGAAATAGGGTAACGCTATCAAATAGATGCTAAATTACATGGTCACTTGCTAGGTTATTAACACTATATGTTGTGGTAGAAATGCAATGGACAACCCAAGATAAGAAAATAAGAATGACAGTCGTTTAGGCGAACACCTGAATGATATACATAATTAGAAAGAAGGTGAGCCAATGAAAGTGGTCTATTTCTCATTTACAGGAAATGTGAGACGTTTCATACAGCGTACTGAACTCGAAGATACTTTAGAAATCACTCAAGCTAACTGTACAGATCGTATAGATGAACCCTATATATTGGTCACTGGAACAATCGGTTTCGGAGAAGTGCCTGAGCCGGTGCAGTCATTCTTGAATCACAACAGTGAACATTTAGAAGCGGTAGCAGCCAGTGGTAATCGAAATTGGGGACAGAATTTCGCTAAAGCTGGTATTACCATTTCTGAAGACTATCAAGTGCCATTGCTAATGAAATTCGAAGTTCAAGGAACAAACAGTGATGTTGAGGAATTTAAAGTTAAGGTGGGACAGGTTAATGAAGACTATGGACGAGAAAAGATACAATCATATTGAATTAAATAATGAAGTGACAAAGAGGAAAGACAATGGATTCTTCAACTTAGAGAAAGACCAAGAAGCTTTAGAAGTCTATCTACAAGAGATTCATGACAAGACCATCTATTTCGATAGTGAAATTGAACGCTTACATTATCTCGTAGATAATGACTTCTATTTCAATGTATTCGAGAAATATACGGAAGACCAACTTGTTGACGTGACAAATTATGCGAAAAACATTAACTTCCAATTTGCAAGTTATATGTCAGCAAGTAAATTCTATAAAGACTACGCTTTGAAGACGAATGACAAAGAGAATATTCTTGAAGATTATAATCAACACGTGGCTATCGTTTCACTTTACTTAGCAGATGGCGACGTTGATTTAGCGAAACGCTTTATCTCAGGTATGGTTGAACAACGTTATCAACCTGCTACACCGACGTTCTTAAACGCAGGTCGTGCGCGTCGTGGTGAGCTCGTATCTTGTTTCTTATTAGAAGTAGATGACAGCTTGAACTCAATCAACTTTATTGATTCTACGGCTAAGCAATTGAGTAAAATTGGTGGCGGTGTGGCTATCAACTTATCTAAATTACGTGCACGTGGTGAAGCGATTAAAGGTATTAAAGGTGTAGCTAAAGGTGTGTTACCTGTGGCGAAATCCCTTGAAGGTGGCTTTAGTTATGCTGACCAACTCGGTCAACGTCCAGGTGCAGGTGCAGTTTACCTTAACATCTTCCACTATGATGTTGAAGAGTTCTTAGATACGAAGAAAGTTAACGCTGACGAAGACCTTCGTCTATCAACAATTTCTACGGGTCTCATTGTGCCTTCTAAATTCTTTGATTTAGCTAAAGAAGGTAAGGATTTCTACATGTTCGCACCACACACAGTTTACAAAGAGTACGGTGTAACATTAGACGATTTAAATTTAGACGAATATTATGATGATCTTGTTGCTAACCCTAATGTTGACAAGAAGAAAAAAGACGCACGTGAAATGCTAAACCTTATCGCACAAACGCAATTACAATCTGGTTATCCATACTTAATGTTCAAAGATAATGCCAACAAAGTACACCCTAACTCTAATATTGGCCAAATCAAGATGAGCAACCTTTGTACAGAAATCTTTCAACTTCAAGAAACATCTGTCATCAACGATTATGGTGTAGAAGACGATATTAAAAGGGATATTTCTTGTAATTTAGGTTCTTTAAACATCGTTAATGTTATGGAATCAGGTAAATTCAGAGATTCTGTAGCTACAGGTATGGACGCTTTAACATTTGTGAGTGACGAAGCGAACATTCAAAACGCGCCAGGTGTTAAGAAAGCGAATAGTGAGCTTCATTCCGTAGGTTTAGGTGCGATGAACCTTCACGGTTACCTTGCTAAGAATAAGATCGGTTATGAATCAGAAGAAGCGAAAGATTTCGCGAATATCTTCTTTATGATGTTGAACTATTATTCAATCCAACGTTCTATGGAAATCGCTAAAGAACGTCAAACAATCTTCAAGGACTTTGACAAATCTGATTATGCGAATGGTAAGTACTTCGAATTCTACACTTCACAAACATTTGAACCGAAATATGAGAAAGTGAAACGTTTATTCGAAGGATTAGACATTCCTACTCCTGAAGATTGGAAAGCATTGCAAGCACAAGTTGAAGAACATGGACTATACCATGCTTATCGTCTTGCTATCGCGCCAACACAAAGTATTTCTTATGTGCAGAATGCGACACCATCTGTAATGCCTATCGTTGACCAAATTGAACGTCGTACTTATGGTAACTCAGAAACATTCTATCCTATGCCGTTCTTATCACCAGAAACAATGTGGTATTACAAGTCAGCATTTAATACAGATCAAATGAAATTAATTGATCTAATTTCAACAATTCAAACTCACGTTGACCAAGGTATTTCAACGATTCTTTATGTTAACTCTGAAGTATCTACACGTGAATTGTCACGCTTATATGTTTATGCCCATCATAAAGGGCTTAAATCACTTTACTACACACGTAACAAACTATTAAGTGTAGAAGAGTGTACAAGTTGCTCAGTTTAAGCATTGTGAGTAAATAATCTAAGCATAAAGTAGTACGTATTGTTTTCAAGCATGAAGTAGATTAAGTAGGAGAGTGTTGGCACTATTCTTGTCTCGGTGCTCATCTTTCCTACTTAATCATACATACAATATTTAAATGAGATTGGAGACGTTAAACACATGAAAGCAGTCAATTGGAATACGCAAGAAGATATGACCAACATGTTCTGGCGCCAAAACATATCGCAAATGTGGGTGGAAACAGAATTTAAGGTTTCCAAAGATATTGCAAGTTGGAAGACATTAACAGATGAAGAAAAGAACGCCTTCAAATATGCTCTTGCAGGCTTAACTGGTCTAGATACGCACCAAGCCGATGATGGTATGCCTCTCGTCATGATGCACACAACTGATTTACGTAAAAAAGCAGTATATTCATTTATGGCCATGATGGAGCAAATTCATGCGAAAAGTTATTCTCACATCTTTACAACGCTATTACCATCTAGTGAAACGAATTATCTTCTAGATACGTGGGTGATTGAAGAACCACATCTAAAATATAAAGCGGACGTTATTGTGGGTAACTATCACAAATTATGGGGCAAAGAAGCTTCAATCTACGATCAATATATTGCACGAGTATCAAGTGTATTCTTAGAAACATTCTTATTCTATTCTGGTTTCTATTATCCACTTTATTTAGCAGGTCAAGGTAAGATGACAACATCTGGAGAAATTATCCGTAAAATATTGCTCGACGAGTCAATTCATGGTGTGTTTACTGGTTTAGATGCACAACATTTACGCAATGAGCTTTCTGAGAGTGAAAAGCAAAAAGCAGACCAAGAAATGTATCGTTTGCTCGAAGATTTATATAAAAATGAAGTATCTTATACTCACAAATTATATGATGACATTGGACTAACAGATGATGTCCTTAATTACGTGCGTTATAACGGCAATAAAGCATTATCTAACTTAGGATTTGAACCTTACTTTGAAGAACGCGAATTCAACCCAATTATTGAGAACGCGTTAGACACTTCAACTAAAAACCATGACTTCTTCTCAGTTAAAGGTGATGGTTACACACTTGCACTTAATGTAGAAGCGCTACAAGATGAAGACTTCATATTTGATGACGAAAAATAGTCATGCATGATCTTGATAACATTATTTTAGGAGCAGGGCAGTATCATTGGCATGTCTTGCTCTTTTTCTTACTTATTTTTGCCTTCTAATAATTATTTTCTCTATCTACTTTTATTTGAAAAAGAAGTGTTATAAAACATTCTGCACAAAAAATTCTCTATCATAAATTATTCAATTGTAAATATACTCTAACTATACGATTTATCTATGATTTTATCGTAGGCTATTGAAATATCTGAATTTCATGATAAACTAGATTTATGCTTAATGATAACGATTATCATTATCGCTTTTTAATCTATGATAAAGGAATGGAGACTATTGTTACGAGGGATTATTAACCGATTCACTTTATTCCTACTTCTCATCCTATTAACACTGTTATCCCTACTTATCGGTGTTAAGCAAATACCTCTTTCAGATCTTGGACATTTAACACAAACACAACTTCATATTATCTTAACGAGTCGTATTCCACGTACGATTAGCATTCTTATTAGTGGAAGTACATTAGCGTTAGCGGGTCTGATTATGCAACAAATGATGCAGAATAAATTTGTGAGTCCAACTACAGCAGGTACGATGGATTGGGCTAAGCTCGGTATCTTGATAGCGATGATTTGGTTCCCGCAAGAGAATATACTCATCAAGCTCGCATTTGCTGTCTTACTTAGCATTGGTGGCACATTCCTTTTTGTGAAGCTCATTCAATTGATTCGCTTTAAAGAAGTCATCTTTGTACCTTTGATGGGGATTATGCTTGGTGGCATCGTTTCAAGTTTCACTACGTTTATGGCTCTGCAAACGAATACCGTCCAGAGTGTAGGCAATTGGCTCAATGGTAATTTTGCCATCATTACGAGTGGCCGTTATGAGATTCTATACCTTAGTATTCCGCTTCTCATACTCACTTACATATTTGCGAATCATTTTACGATAGCGGGTATGGGCAAGGATTTCAGCAATAATCTCGGTGTCAACTATGAACGCATTATTCACATTGGCTTGTTTATCACAGCGACAATTACTGCGCTAGTAGTCGTAACTGTAGGAACATTACCATTTCTAGGACTCATCGTGCCTAACATTGTAGCGATCTTTAGAGGGGATCACTTGAAACATGCATTACCACAAACAGCAATGCTCGGAGCGATATTTGTATTGTTCTCAGACATTATCGGACGTCTCGTCGTTTACCCATATGAAATCAACATCGGTTTAACGATTGGCGTGTTTGGTACGGTCATCTTCCTCATAATGCTATTGAAAGGACGCCGTCACTATGCGAATTAATCTCAATCTCAAATTAGCGATACTGATAGCAGTGGTTATCCTAAGTGGTGCGTTGTATTTATTCCTTGGACTTAATTTCGACATCATCCATTATCAGTTACCTGCTCGGATGAAGAAGTTGATATTAATGTTCATCGTCGGTGGCGCAATCGCTGCTTCTGTCGTTATCTTCCAGGCGATTACAACCAACCGCTTGCTTACGCCCTCTATTATGGGATTAGATGCAGTCTACATGTTTATTAAAGTCTTATTAGTTTTTATATTTGGCGCACAGTCATTATTCAATACGAATATTTATCTCAACTTTGGGATTACCGTATTAGCGATGATTAGCTTCGCACTCATTTTATTCCAAGGTATCTTTCGTCTGAAGAATGTTTCTGTCTATTTCATCTTACTCGTCGGAATCATTATGGGTACGTTCTTCAGAAGTATTACAAGCTTCTTGGAACTCATCATTGACCCGGAAGATTTCCTTGCAGTACAAAGTGCGATGTTTGCGAACTTTAACGCAGCGAACCCGCGTTTAATGACTTTGTCAGCGATTATCTTACTTATTCTTATCGGACTGACTTTCTATCTCATTCCATATTTAGACGTCTTATTACTAGGGCGAGCACAAGCGATCAACCTTGGCGTACCTTATCAGTGGATGACACGTACGTTACTGATCATGGTTGCGGTTCTCGTGTCGCTTTCGACAGCACTGGTAGGTCCTATTGCATTCTTAGGATTAATGACAGTAAACATCGCCCACGAATTAATGCGAACTTATGAGCATAAATATATTTTCCCTGCCACATTGTGTTTGAGTTGGATCAGTTTGTTTGTAGCTCAAAGTGTGATGGAGCACATCTTTGACGCGACGACACAAGTAAGTATCGTTATTGATTTAATTGGTGGACTTTACTTCATTTACTTATTAGTTAAAAGGAGAAATACGGTGTGATTAGTGTAAAGAATTTAACTAAAACGATTGAGCAGCGACCCATTCTACAAGATATTAACGTAGATATTCACAAAGGCCAGTTGACGACGATTATAGGTCCTAATGGTGCAGGCAAAAGTACATTGCTTTCAGCGATAACGCGTCTGACAGACTACGATCAAGGGACGATTACAATCGACGAGCACGCCATAGATGACTACAAAAGTAATGATTTAGCGAAGAAGTTGTCCATTTTAAAACAGACGAACATCACTGAACTTAACATAACTGTGGAACAACTCGTGCAGTTTGGGCGGTTCCCATACTCGAAGGGGCGACTTAAAAAAGAGGATAAAGAGAAGATTCAGGAAGCTTTATCTCTGCTTAATTTAACAGAAATTAAAGATCGTTATATTAAGACTTTATCAGGTGGTCAACGTCAGCGTGCATATGTCGCAATGACGATTGCTCAAGATACGGAATATATCTTGTTAGACGAGCCACTGAATAATTTGGACATGAAACACGCGGTGCAAATCATGCAAATTCTGCGTCATCTTGCACATCATTACAACAAGACGATTGTTGTCGTGATACATGATATTAACTTCGCGTCCTGTTATTCAGATCATATCATTGCGATTAAAGATGGACAGACTTTTATCTCTGATGTGAAAGACCAAGTCGTACAAGCAGAGACCTTGAGTCAGCTCTACGATATGCCAGTGAAAGTGGAAGAAATTGAGTCTCAACGTATTTGTATTTACTACGATGAGCGAGAGGGAACAACGCAAGCAGAAGCATAAAATCGATAGTACATTGAAGGGAGTGATGTGTCGCTACAAAGTTAACGCTATGGGGGAACGCGGCATATAACTTGGGAAGAACAAATGGAGGATATCAATGAAGAAGTTTACTATATTTCTATTAATTAGTTTAATGTTTGTCCTTGCTGCATGTGGTAACCAAGGTGATGGTAGTAAAGGTAAGGACAGTAGCAGTAAGAGTGACAAAGAGACTGTAACGATTCATAACCAGTTTGAAGCTAGAGGCGACAAGAAAGACGGTAGTGATGCGAAGAAAGTAGACGACAAAGTTTCAGTACCGAAGAATCCTAAACGCGCAGTCGTTCTTGATTATGGTGCGTTAGATACGATCAAAGAACTTGGCTTAGCAGATAAAGTGAAAGGTTTACCTAAAGGTGAAGGTGGTAAAAGCTTACCTGATTTCTTAAAAGAATTTAAAGATGACAAATACATCAACACGGGTAACCTTAAAGAAATCAACTTCGATAAAGTTGCTGAAGCTAAACCGGATGTCATCTATATTTCTGGACGTGCAGCTTCACAACAAAACTTAGATGAATTTAAGAAAGCAGCTCCAGATGCGAAGATCGTCTATGTAGGTGCAGATGATAATAACGAACTTCAATCATTGAAAGACAACACATTAAATATTGGAAAAATCTACGATAAAGAAGATAAAGCTAAGAAACTTAATAAAAAATTAGATGACAAAGTCGTAGATGTTAAAAAACATACAAAGGACATGAAAGACGATAAATCAATGTTCTTACTCGTTAACGAAGGAGAACTATCTACATTCGGTTCTAAAGCGCGTTTCGGAAGCTTAATCTTTGATACACTCGGTTTCACACCAGCAGATAAAGACGTCAAAGCAAGTACACACGGTCAAAACGTAAGTAACGAATACATCAACGAGAAAAATCCAAGTATCATCTTTGCGATGGACCGTGGACAAGCAATTGGTGGTGAAGCTACAGCTAAGAAAGCACTCAACAACGATGTACTTAAAGATGTAAAAGCGAATAAAGAAGACCAAGTTTACGAATTAGATCCTAAATTATGGTACTTCTCAAGTGGTTCTACATCAACGACAGCACTTAAACAAATTGAAGAGTTAGAAAAAGCATTAAAATAATGATGTAGTGTTCACTTTTAAAGCAATAAACTAGAGAAAAAGGTCGAGAAGAGGTGTGTAAGACACGCTCTTTCTCGACCTTTTCTATACTTCGAAATAGTGATGATAATGAAACATACATCGCGTATTAAAGTGTGAATCACAATAAGGACAGGTCTCTGTCATCATATATTCGTTAATAGTGAGATGCCGTTTACAAACACCACATAGCACAGCCTCAGTGTTAAACTCATCTTCACTCCAACGTTTCACTTGGTGTTGTTCATGCTCTTCGTGACACTTGTAACAAGGATAATATTTATCGCAGCATTTAAATTTAATCGCGATGATATCTACCGGTGCATGATAATGTTTGCAACGCGTTTCATTATCTACAGTATCTCCATAAACTTTAACCATACTACTTACCTCAATTACTCAGTTGTAGTTATTGTCGTTCTTGAGGGTATTCGCCAATAATTCTTACTTCAGGATGTAAATCAACATCGAATTTCTCTTTAACCACATGTTGCACATGGTGGATGAGATCTTCGTAGTCCGTAGCTGAGCCTCCATCAACGTTGACCATGAAACCAGCGTGTTTTTTAGAAACTTCAACACCACCGATGCGATGTCCTTGAAGATCAGAATCTTGAATGAGCTTACCAGCAAAGTGACCTGGTGGGCGTTGGAAGACACTACCACAAGAAGGGTATTCAAGAGGTTGTTTCGATTCACGTCGTTCTGTGAGGTCATCCATTTTAGCTTGAATATCGTCGAGGTCTCCAGGTGTGAGGGTAAAAGCCGCTTCGACGACAACGAGATGATTCTCTTGAACAATACTGTTACGATAATCTAATTCGAGTTCATTATTTGTGTAAGTGAGTAATTCACCTTTTTCATTTACACATAAAGCGTAATCGATACAATCTTTCACTTCGCCACCGTAAGCGCCCGCATTCATGAATACAGCGCCTCCGATGGATCCTGGTATACCACATGCGAACTCTAAACCAGTTAATACGTGGTCTCGTGCAGTACGTGAGACATCGATAATCGCTGCACCGCTGCCTGCGATGATAGATGAATCTGAAACGTCAATGTAATCAAGTGATAGTAAGCTTAAGACAATACCACGGATACCGCCTTCACGGATGATGATATTGGAGCCGTTACCTAAATATGTAACTGGAATATCATTCTCATATGCGAAGCGGACGATTTGTTGAACCTGTTCGCTCGTTGTTGGTGAAAGGTAGAAGTCAGCTTCTCCTCCCGTTTCTGTATATGTATAACGTTTCAACGGTTCATCTACTCGAATAATGTCGGTAGGTACAATCTCCTTCAATTTTGTTAAGATGTCATCTTTAAGCAACTCTGAACATCCTTTCCATATTCTCTTTAACAGTCATTACTCCCATTATAGCAACTCTCGGAACGATTTGCGATTAACAATAATGTGAACGATGACTTTACCTCAACTTATCACATGAGATAACTATTTCTAAATCAAGTGCTTATTACAGGAGTGTCATTTCATTCATACAACTTCCTCACTTTGAGTCAGCCACATACTTCTTATAAATCTTATCTAATGCTTGCTGTTTACGTTGTTCATAATCACTAATACGCTCCACATGCTTGAGAATTTGTGTCTTTTTATCATTAAAATGTTTCGCGATGTCGTCATTATGAGCTAAAGCTTCATCCATCTCAAGATATTGTTTGAAAAGGCGTGTGTCTCTTTGGATGATATGCAAGCGCACTTCTTGTTTGAGATCGATTAAATTATTAAATTTCGCCATGACCACTTTCTTTTTATATGGGTGATGTAAGCGATAGAAACCCGCATAATTTAGACGCTTTTCATCTAAAGCTGTGATATCGTGTAAGTTATCTACACCGACCAAGATATCGAGTATAGGTTCTGTTGGATAGTTAAAATGACTCGTGCCACCTATATGATGTGTGGACTTCACGGGTGAATCTAAGAGATTAAAGAGAAGATGACGTAGTTCTTCGTATTCAGATTTAAAACGTTGTTCTGAGTCCATTTTAATAAAGGGTTGAATTGCCGAATACACGGTTAAGTACCTCCTTTGTTCATCATGAAATTTTGAATTTTAGTATAGATAAAGTGTGCATTATTTTCATTGTAATCGTGTTTATGTATAATACGAAATGATAGGAGTGCAAAAATGAAGAAAATTAGTTGTTTACTTACTCTAATCGTTTTAACACTTTTAGTCGCAGGTTGTAAAAACAATGAACCTAAAGACTTAGCAAAATTTGAAAAGCATCTTGATCAAACCCAGCAGAAAGAAGCAAAAATGAAACAGACGTTAAATCATCTGGATTTGAAACAAATTGATCAACTTAAAGAACAACAAATGACAGATAAAAATAAGAAAGAGTTCAATGAGCTTCAAACTGACATCAACAGTAAGCTGATGCCCCAGATGAAAGCATACGAGAAATCCGCAAAAAAGTTGCCAGCCGAGTCTTCTAAAGTGAAACATCTTAAACAAACGTATCTTCAAGGTGTGAAACAGAAAAAGCAGAAAGTGAAAGATCTTAAAACATTCGTCGATTTATGTAATCAATCTGTTAAAGCAAACGAGGATATTCTAGATTACACGAAATTGTTCGAGAAAAAACGCTCACTCATGGAAGAAAATGTTGATAAAGCGAACAAGCATGGTAACAAGCAAGATGTTGAAACTTTTACAAAAAAGGTAGAAAATAATAACAAGGAACTCAAAAATACGGCAGAAAATCACATCAACGACCAGAATCCTAAAAAAAGGAAAAAAGCAATTGAAGAGCATATTATGCCGCTCATTGATAAGCAAATCAAAGATCTCAATCAAACGACGATTACAGATTCAAATGTGAATGAAGCGCGTAAAAATGCGATTGAAATGTACTATAGCTTGCAGAACTATTATGAAACACGTCAAGATACGATGGGCATTACACAACGTTTAGCAAAGATTGATCTTCAGAACTTACCGAAAAAAGGTGAAGACTTAGAGAACGATGACAAAGCCTTTGATAAGGAATTAAATCAACTTAAATCTTAGTCGCTTTGTCAATTCAAAGTCATATTAATTTATAATAAACGGTTAACAACAAAAAGGTAATTGTGTATAATTGGAAACATTGACATAGGAAATTATTTATCATTACGAAGAGTAGACGAAAAATCGATGTAACATCGTGTATTAATCTCATCTCAATTTCGATAAAGTAAGACGTCTGCTCGCTAAATTATCTTAGAGGTGAATAGAATGGCTATAAAGCTGAGTTCGATTGACCAGTTTGAACAAGTGCTAGAGGAGAATCGTTATGTCTATATACTGAAACACAGTGAGACATGTCCGATTTCTGCGAATGCATATGATCAGTTCAACAAATTCTTATATGAAAGGGACATGGACGGTTATTATTTAATCGTTCAACAAGAAAGAAATTTATCTGATTATATCGAAGAGCAAACAGGCGTGAAGCATGAATCACCACAAGCTTTCTACTTTGTAGATGGCAAAGTGAAGTGGCATGCGAGTCACGATGATATTAACGTTGCAACATTAGCTAAAGCTGAAGAATAAAGAATTATACATGTGTCATTGTTAGAGCAGGGCGATAGCTCCTTTCTCAACAGTGACGGTAGGGAGTAGAAGTTGTCTCGTGTAAACGTAAGTTACGGGCATCGTTCTGCTCCCATTTCTTATTTCATGAAATCGTGACACAGGACATGTATAATAGAGTATTGAACAATTCGATGAGCGACAGATTGATTGAGTGTCGCGTAGAACGGAATGACACATTAAATACACAGATATTTAACCAACAACAATTAATTTTCAAACAGTAAGTAATGAGTAAGAAATAGATGAGGTGACAGGATGAAAGTATTAGTAGCCATGGATGAATTTAATGGTATCATTTCAAGTTACCAGGCGAATAGATATGTAGAAGAAGCAGTGGCAAGTCAAATCGACTCTGCTGATATTGTTCAAGTCCCATTGTTTAATGGACGTCACGAACTCACAGATTCAGTGTTCTTGTGGCAATCAGGAACCAAATATCGTCTCAATGTACATGATGTGGATATGAACCCAGTTGAAGCGTTATATGGCATCACTGAAAAGGGTATGGCGGTGATTGAAGGAAATTTATTCTTAAAAGGTGAGAAATCAATCGAAGCTCGCACAAGTTACGGCATGGGCGAAGTAATTGCAGATGCCTTGAACCATGGTGCTGAACATTTAGTTATTTCTCTCGGTGGTTTAGATAGCTTTGATGGTGGGGCAGGTATGTTGCAAGCATTAGGCGCACGTTTCTATGATGACGAAGCACAGCCTATCGATGTAACTGAAGGTCCACGTGTATTGAAGTATATTCGTAAAGTTGACTTCTCTGATTTACATTCAGGCTTACAAAGTGCACGTATCCAAGTTATGTCTGACTTCGATAGTAAGCTCTACGGCCGTCATAGTGAAATTATGCAGACGTATGAAGCTTACGGTTTATCGCGTGAGAAAGCTGCAGAAATTGATAATTTAGTATGGTACTTCAGTGAAATATTAAAGAGTGAAGAACGTCTGACTTTAGGACCTGTCTTACGTGGTGGCGCTGGTGGCGGTATTGCAGCATTGCTCAATGAAATGTTTGAAGCGGAAATTATGACGAGCCACGAACTCGTCGATCAAATTACACACTTGGAAAGCTTAATTGAGCAAGCCGACTTGATTCTTTTCGGGGAAGGTGTGAACGAACGCGACCATGTGTTAGAGACGACAACTCAGCGCATTGCTGAACTTGCGACGAAGTATGACAAGCCATCGATTGCGATTTGTGCTACGCCGGACAAGTTCGAGCATTTCGAGTCGCTCGGCGTCACAGCGATGTTCAATACCTTTATTGAGATGCCGAAGTCTTACACTGATTTTAAAATGGGTATTCAAATCCGTCACTATACAGTTCAAGCGATCAAATTACTGCAAACCACTTTAAATGACCAATAAATTTAAATAAAGGCCTTAAACGTTGAGTTAGGACACTCAAGTTTAAGGCCTTTTTCATATGGGCTAAAAATCATTTTACCACAACAAAAAGTCGTCAATTAATCTGTCGTTGTCGAATCCTGTGACTTCGCAACCTCTTCTGCAATACCAATAATTACTTTCACTGCTTGTTCCATGATGTCGATTGAAGCGTATTCAAACGGACCGTGGAAGTTGGCACAACCTGTGAAAATATTTGGCGTTGGAAGTCCTTTGAAAGACAATTGACTACCATCTGTACCGCCACGAATCGGTTCAGTATTCGGCGTGATATTTAAACGTTCAAAGACGCGTTTAGGAATGTCGATAACATGAGGGACGGCTTGAATCTTATCACCCATGTTATAGTATTGATCTTCAATATCTACTTCGACAGGGTCATTTGTGTAATGACTGTTAATGTCGTCGCGAATTTCAAGCAGTTTCGTCTTACGTGCTTCGAATGTGTCGCGATCATGGTCGCGGATGATGTATTGTAATTTCGCCTCTTCGACATCGCCGTTTAACTGCATGAGATGATAGAAACCTTCGTAACCTTCTGTACGTTCAGGCACTTCATCTTGTGGAAGCAGTTGGTTAAATTGTTGGGCGAGTAATAGGGCGTTAACCATCGCATTTTTAGCAGAACCAGGATGGACGTTCACACCATGGCATGTCACCGTCGCACCTGCAGCATTAAAGCTCTCGTACTGTAGTTCGCCGTATTCACTCCCATCCATCGTGTAGGCGAAATCTGCATCGAAGCGGTTGACGTCGAATTTATGAGGGCCACGTCCGATTTCTTCATCCGGAGTGAAGCCAATTCTGATACGGCCGTGTTTAATCTCAGGGTGTTCTGTGAGATAGCGCATGGCTTCTACGATTTCGACCACACCTGCTTTATCGTCAGCTCCGAGTAGTGAAGTCCCATCAGTTATCATCAATGTATGACCTTCCACTTGTTTCATCCCAGGGAAGACATCTTGGCTCAATACGCGATCAGTATCTCCAAGTTGAATAGGTTCCCCATCGTATTTTTCGATGATTTGAGGGTGAACATTGCTTGCATTGAAATCTGGTGATGTATCTACGTGAGCGAGGAAACCGACTGTGGGTACCTCAGCATCGATATTACTATCAAGTGTCGCAAAGAGATAGCCATTCTCGTCCATGTCCGTTTCTAGTCCCATCTCTGTTAATGTACTTTCCAACAATTTGAGTAAATCCCATTGTTTTTCTGTAGAAGGTGTCGTGTCTGAATCAGGATTTGATTGTGTATCGATTTGCGCATAGGTTTTTAAACGCTCGATTAATTGTTGTTTCATTGCTATCAACCCCTTTTCTTGTATACCTATTATAACGTGTGTGGGTGAGAATGACAGGAATCTGTGATTGCGTCTTTTTTACATGACGAGGTTTGAGGTTTGTAAAAGGGGAGGACGGTTGGCGGATTTAAAAGATGTACGCAAGTGCTCAAAATAACTTAGCCCTATGAAGAAGCGTGTCCTTATAGCTTTAAAAACGCTTGTTCAAATAGAAAAAACGCCAATTTCTCATCTGACTTGCGTGACTCTTCCTTTTACCAATCTGACATTGGAAGAAAGGACAGTTAAGGATGGAAATTGACGTCATATTTAAATTATCTATGTCTAGGATTTCAAAGATTTAAGCACGGTTATTCATATTATAACTTTTACGATACGTTTTACCTTTAATACGTCCAAAGTACTGCTTAATCCGTATATAGAGGTGGTAAACGATTTCGGCGCACAAGATACCGAAGGCGATGGCACCAGAAATCAGTGTAACTTCTAAGAATGTATTAACGGCATGTGTGTATTCGTTAGACACGAGGAAGCGTGTCGCTTCGTACGCTAATCCCCCAGGAACGAGAGGGATGATGCCGGGCACGATGAAGATGATAACGGGTCTTTTATAATGACGGCTCATAATGTGACTCATCAAAGCCAAGATGAAACTTCCGAGAAAGGCCGCCATCACTTTACCTAACTCTGCGTCTAGTGTCAGTTTATAAATAATCCAACCCATGGCACCAACGAAACCACAGGCTAAGAGTAGACGCCGTGGCGCATTAAACAAGATTGAGAATAGGATTGTAGCTAAGAAACTGATAATAAAGTGAAAGATATATACAAAAATACTCACTGTCTGCGTCTCTCCTTAATAAAAGATTAGTAATACGATGGCAACGCCTGCGCCAATCGCAAAGGATGTTAAGGCAGCTTCGACACCACGCGACATACCCGCGATGAGCTCGCCGGCCATTAAGTCACGAATCGCATTGGTAATCAGGATCCCGGGCACAAGAGGCATTACACCTGCGATGGTAATCGTGTTCTGATTGTACGCCCAACCAAGATGCGTCGCTGTAGCCGCAATTAAGATAACAACAGCGGCACTGATAAATTCAGAGAAGAATTTAATTTGGATAAATTTCTGAATCCATTCAAATGTAAGAAAGGCACCAGCACCCGCAATGACTGCGTAAATGAAGTCATGTGCCACGCCTCCAAACATAAATAGGAAGAAACCACATGCGATGGCCACAGCGAAGAACTTCAATACCGTCGTAAATTGTAAAGACATATGATGCAGATGCACGAGTTCTGATTTCGCCTCATCGATGGTTAATTTGTGCGCTGCAATTTTACGAGAAATATTATTAACTAAAGCGATCTTCTCTAAATCTGTCGTGCGTTCACGAATGCGGATTAAACGCGTGTTGGTACGATTATTTAACGAGAAGATAATCGCTGTCGACGTGACGAAACTGTATGTATCCTTTAAACCGTAGCTTGCAGCCATGCGGTTCATCGTATCTTCAATTCGATAGGTTTCAGCACCGCTCTCTAGCAATATCCGTCCGGCTACGAGCACGAGATCGATGACCTTATCTTCGTCGATGATTGTAATTGATTCTGACATAAGTGCGCCTCCTATTCACCACAATAGAGCTATTGAAAGTTTACAGCTTGGACGGTCTTCTTTCAATATATTTTTTGAGTTGTAATCAATTTTTCATTTTTCTAAAATGTGCGTTTAAAATCATGCATGTGCAGTACGCTAGAATCAAAGATTGATGTACTGCACCTTAAAAAAGGGATGAGACTAGCCACACGTTAACGTGCGTTAGTCACACCCCAATGGGCAAGCTTAAATATTAATAATGACTAGTTAGTTATTACCAGAAAAATGTGAGATTAAACCTTGATAATTGGGTTGAACATCACTTGGTTTCGTCCTTCTTTTTTCGCTACATGCAACATATCATCTGCATCTTTAAAGACTTTGCGTTGTGATTTGTAATCTTCGCGCGTTAAATAGCCGACTCCGATAGATACAGAAAGTTTAATGACTTCTTTATCTGGCAAGTGGAATGACGATTGTTCTACCCCTTTGCGGATGCTTTCGCCTAGTTTCACACATTGATCGAGTGAGTAGTTGCGCAAGACGATAGAGAATTCTTCGCCACCATTTCTAAAGATCTGAATATGCTCGGGTACATAATTGATAAGTAGTTGTGCCATTTGACGTAGGACTGCATCTCCAGCTTGGTGAGAATAATCATCGTTAACATCTTTAAAGCCATCGATATCGATGAGTAGCAGACCTAAACCTTCTTGATGTTCATCCGCAAGACGTGACGTTTCGTTGAGATGACGGTCGAATTCTTTAACATTACCCAATCCTGTGAGATAGTCGAGTTTCTCTTCATTCTCATAACGGTTTACGAGTGAGAAGAAATGCCAAATATCTAAGAAAGTCAGTGACGCCGTAATCGTTAATACGAATGACAATGGCACTAAGAACATTAATTTGACTAACTCATAATAAGGGCTGATCAACGCTAGAATAAGTAATAAGACGAGAGTGATTAAATTAAGAATTTGTATTGAAGCGAAATCACTTTGCTTCAAGAAAGGTCCGATAGCGCTGACGATGACCGCAATAACGATGAGTATAATACTGCCAATATAATCGTAATGAAAGACGAGTATACTCACGATAGATACCACTACGGCCGAGCTGACGGTAAAGAACATATTCGTATAGCGACCGAGGAAGAGTAGCGGTACGAACGTGAGATAAAGTTCGTATCGATTCATCAATGGTATCGGATTGACTGCTAAGAGTAGCGCAATGATGGTCATTAAGATGGCCACATACACTTGCGAGAATACCATATTTTTATTCTCGGAATACTGTAAGCGATGGAATAAGTAGATTCCTGCCACAGTAACTGCAATGTTGTAAATGATAGCTTCAAACATGACTGGTTCGCTCCTTTTAAATCTCCTTTGTTATTGTAAGTGAAATTCTACTTTTTGTCATTTAGTTCCTCAGATTCGAGCGGTATTTATAGTTTGTTTGGATAGGAGGATGGGGTTCGAGATGGCGTGGGTAGTAGGCGAAATTGTTCAAAGGTTTTGAGTGAAAGTGGGGAGGTCGCTTTTGAGTAAAATGCAGAGAAGCGGTCGAGCGCTTATTTGAAATGAAGATTCTATTTAATTGAGTGGAGTTGAAAAGTTCATGAAAGTAAACAATGATAAAAATTATGTATCTGGCACTTGCTCTATCGCAAAATGATGCAGCTATATTAGTGTGAACGATTGATAATTATCCATAGCAATAAATAAGTTCAAGATTAAATTAACAATCTACAATGATATGGATTGTCTTATTAAAAGTATATGCGTTATTATATCTTCAAGTGACATATTGTAGCATAGTAAAGTAAAATGAACGTAAAGGGTAAGTTAAGTCTATGTATAAGTGTGTGCGATTTTACCCATATCCTCACCTCACAGACTTGCTTTCACCAACCTCACGAAACTTATATATTTGAAGGTGAACTGATGTATACATTATTGCTCGTATTATTCACTATGATAGTCAGTTTAATTATAACGCCTATTATTATTAAGATATCTTATAGATTAGGAATTGTAGATAAACCCAATTATCGCAAGATACATAAGCAACCTATCTCGGTTTTAGGTGGTACAGTTATACTATTCTCATTTCTCATTGGTATATGGTTAGGCCATCCTATTGAAACGGAAGTGAAACCACTGATTATCGGCGCGGTAATTATCTATCTCGTCGGTTTAATTGACGATATTTACGATTTGAAACCACTTGTGAAATTAGCTGGACAAATTGTGGCTGCACTCGTCGTAGTCTTCTATGGTGTGACGATTGATTTCATCTCGCTACCCATCGGTCCAACGATTCACTTTGGAATCTTGAGCGTACCCATTACAGTAATTTGGATTATTGCAATTACGAACGCGATTAACTTAATTGATGGTTTAGATGGCTTGGCTTCAGGCGTCTCAGCAATCGCCTTGTTAACGATTGGCTTTATCGCTATCTTACAAGGGAATATCTTCATTATTATGATTTGTAGTGTACTTTTCGGTACGTTACTTGGATTTTTAGTATTCAATTTCCATCCAGCGAAGATTTTCCTCGGAGATAGTGGCGCGTTGCTGATTGGCTTTATCGTCGGTTTCTTATCTCTTTTAGGTTTTAAAAATATTACCTTTGTATCGCTATTCTTCCCGATTGTCATCCTCGCAGTACCGTTTATCGATACATTGTTTGCAATGATACGTCGCGTGAAGAAAGGACAACATATTATGCAAGCAGATAAATCTCATTTGCATCATAAGTTATTACAACTTGGTTATTCGCACCGACAAACCGTAATGCTAATTTACTCCATTGCACTCATGTTTAGTCTATCTAGTATTATTCTGTACTTATCACAACCATGGGGCGTACTCATGATGCTCATTCTCATCGTAATTACGATTGAACTGATTGTAGAGTTCACTGGATTGATTGATGATGACTATCGTCCGTTGTTGAAATTGATTGAACAGAGGGAGCGTAAACATCGAGGAGAGTAGTTTTCAATGAGGGTTTTTTGAAGCTAAGTTTATCTTCCGAGTTTGATATATTAAAAACATTTTACAACTAACAACAAGCCACTCCGCTGCTATTATCAGGGAGTGGCTTTCGTTAACTCATCAAGTTAATTTGTCTCAATATCAAACGGCAACCGCATAGGTTCACCTGTCTCTAAATCATACTGGCCGGCTGTTACTCGGTTAAGAAAATCAACATAGTCGTCGTAATCCGCTTCAACGACATCAATTTGATAGCTTACTTTATCAGTATACGTCGTATCGCGCAACAAGTAAGGCGTGGATTCCAGTTCGTATTCAAGTTTGCCAGTAAGATCATAGCCGATCGTCACTGTGGTTGGGAGGGCGCTGCGTAGCTCAACACGTCCCGCATCATAGATTACATCGCGTACAGCACCACTGTATGCACGAATAAGCCCACCGCCGCCTAATTTAATTCCGCCGAAATAACGTGTTACGACGACACAAACATTATGTGTATCTAATTTTTTTAATATTTCGAGCATGGGTACACCGGCTGTACCACTGGGTTCACCGTCGTCATTCGCTTTCTGAATGTTCATTTGGTCGCCCACAGTATAGGCAGAGCAGTTGTGCGTCGCCTCATGATGTTCTTTCTTCTTCTGAGCGATAAAGTCTTTCGCTTCTTGTTCTGTCTCCACAGGTTTAATGTGAGCGATAAATCTTGATTTATTAATAACATTTTCAATCGTATGTTCATTTTTAACTGTTATGATGGCGTCCATTCTGTCGTCACATCCTTTGTTCTCTTTACGTGAATTTTACTGTGCATCTCGTGTTAAAATGTCTCTGTCATAGGTTTCTAAGCTCATCATGTCTTCACGCGCACTATTTAAAGTTGTAATACCTTTTATTATACACTGAACGGCAGATGAGATTAAATGTAAAAAGCAATTTTCTTTTAGTGAAAAATAAGGTATGATTGTGCTAAGTATAATTTAGGAGGATTAAGATGAAGATTGCTGTACTGTCAGACTCAACCAGCTATCTCCCACAAGATCTTATAGATAAATATCACATCGAGATTGCACCGTTAAGCGTGACATTTGAAAACGGTGAGAATTTTGTAGAGGGGGACACGCTTTTCGCTAAAGAATTCTACGAACGTATGCATAGTGAAAAGACCATCCCTACAACGAGTCAGCCAGCAATTGGAGAGTTTATCAAGCGTATTGAGAAATTACGTGATGAGGGCTATACCGATGTTATTGCTATATGTATTTCCACAGGCATAAGTGGCTGTTACCAAACTGTAAAGCAAGCTGGAGACATGGTGGACGGGATTAACGTCCATCCATTTGATACGAAACTTGCAGCCATGGTTGAAGGTGGATACGCTTTAAGAGCGATTGAAATGATTGAAGAGGGATATGAACCTGATGCGATTATCGACGAATTAGTTGCTATTCGCGAAGAGACAGGTGCGATTCTCATGGTAGATGATTTGAAGAATCTTCAGAAGAGTGGCCGTATTACAGGGGCACAAGCATGGTTAGGTAATTTGTTAAAAATGAAGCCTGTCTTGAAATTTGAAGACGGTCTCATCGTACCTGAAGAGAAAGTACGTACGAAGAAACGCGCATTGAAAGCCATCGTGAAGAAAGTGCTTGCTCGTGTTGAAGATTATGATGTCTTAACACTCTATGTCATCGGCGGTGATATCGAAGAAGACGCAGAGTGGATGTACGAGGAAGCGAAACGTCAAAGACCCGATGCGCACATTATCTATTCTAACTTTGGGCCTGTAATCGCAGCGCACCTTGGTTCAGGTGGTATCGGATTTGGTTATATGCCACGAATTATTAGAGATCATTAAGACGAATCATTATGGAATGTGTCAGAGTATATATTAAGAAGTGTATGGTTAACTGTGAGGTCAGTTTTTGAGGAAAAGGCTTGAGCGTCTATCAATAATGATAAACTGACAGTCACTGTAGTCATACTTCTTAAGCGTGCTCTTGGCGCATTCTTTTTTTATAGGAGGTTACGACATTAAATACTACGGAAGATTAATTGACAACTTAGATGTGCTTACGACAGAAACGGTACGCCAGACATCTACCGGCGTGACGCGCAATCAACAAGGTGATATATGCCAGCAATGTGGCAACAGGGATGCCCGGTTCTTTTACACTTATTATTCTAAGCTGCTAGATACAGAGGTTTGCTATTGCCGTAAGTGTATTCAACTTGGTCGGATGGACAATGTGAATCAGGTATATCAGATTGCTTCAGAACTGTTTAAAAGTGAAGCGGACTATCATTTACCCTTTGAACTTTCTGCCCAACAAACCTATGCTTCGAGTGAAATTGTTGCCGCAGTAACAAACTATAACGATTTATTATTATATGCAGTGACAGGCGCAGGGAAGACAGAGATGATCTTTGAAGCGATTCAACTGGCACGCAGACGCGGCGATAACGTTGCAGTGGTATCTCCACGCGTTGATGTAGTCATCGAGATTAGCTATCGCTTGAAAGATGCTTTTACGACTGAAACGATTGATGTCTTGTACAAAGGACAAACACAACATGGAGATGGCCATTTTGTTATCGCGACGGTACATCAATTATATCGTTTTAAAGCACATTTCGATGTCGTCTTTGTCGATGAAGTTGATGCCTTTCCTCTAGCAGGAGATCCGACTTTGACCCAAGCGTTGCATGCTGCGTGTAAAGAACGCCATGCTATTATTTATATGACGGCCACACCGCCCAACAATTTATTGCAAACCTTTGATGAAACACATGTTGTTCGCTTACCTGCGCGCTTTCATCAACATCCACTTCCTGTTCCACAGTTTCAACTTTTCAAATTAAAACCACGACGTCGCCAACTCAAACTTATGCGATTATTTCAAGAACAAGTCGAACAACAACGTTACACGCTCGTCTTCTTCAATCACATTGACACGATGGTTCAAGCTTACACTCACTATCAGCATGCGTTTCCGGATTTAATTTATGTCCATAGTGAAGATGCGTTACGCCACGATAAAGTTCAAGCTTTAAGAGAAGGGAAACACCGAATTGTGTTTACCACAACCATTCTAGAACGTGGCTTTACGATGGCGGAACTTGATGCCATTGTCGTGAACAGCCATACGTTCAAGAAAGCAGCACTAGTTCAAATTGCAGGACGTGTAGGGCGTAAGAAAGAAGCGCCAACTGGACGTGTGCTATTTTTACATGAAGGTATTACTGGTGAGATGCTACGGGCGCGTCGGGATATCCGTGCGATGAATAGACTCGCTATGGAAAGAGGGTGGATTCATGAGTAGATGCATGCAATGTCACGATCAGTTTCACGAACCGCTTCACATCCTCAATTTCTATAAAGCAACGCCTTTAATTTGTTCCTCATGTGAGCAACAGTGGGAGGACATGCGTATCTCAAAGGGTGAGTCATCAAACGTAAGACGCTGTGAAAGATGTCTCAAAGTGTTAGCAGAGGATGAGGCCGCGTGTCTCGACTGTACCTTCCTAGAGCAATCGTATCGTCTCATCGATCAGCTGTATTGCACTTATCAATATAAGGGAATCGTGCGTGAAACCATTCATCAGTACAAATTCCTCAAAGATGTGGCGCTTGCGGAAGTGATTGCTTCTAAAGTGCGTCTCCCTCAAGAGCAGTTTGATTACATCGTTCCCATTCCTTCGCCAGTAGAACGTGATCGCGATCGGACATTTAGTCCAGTGAAAGTCGTGTTAGATCAGATGGGGGTGCATTACACAGAGATGTTAGAAACGCGGATTCGTCCAAAACAGTCTGCTTTAGGTAAGATGAAGCGAGCGCGTTCTGCCAATCCTTTTACCTTTAACAGTGAAATTAATATTGCAAACAAATCTATATTATTGGTAGATGATATCTACACAACAGGTTTGACGGTCCACAATGCAGGCGCACAACTTTATGTTAGAAAAATCAGAAAATTAGGAGTGTTAACGTTTGCACGGTAGGGTGAACGTGGTAATATATAAGTAAGGAACAATATATAAATAGAGGTTTTAAAGGAGTCGATTGCAATGATTAGATTTGAAATTCATGGAGAGAACCTCACTATTACTGATGCGATTCGCAACTACATCGAGGAGAAGATCGGTAAGTTAGAACGCTATTTCAATAACGTTCCGAATGCAACAGCACACGTTAAAGTGAAGACGTATCACAATTCAGCGACTAAGATTGAAGTGACTATTCCGCTTAAGAATGTGACTTTAAGAGCTGAAGAACGCCATGATGACTTGTATGCAGGCATTGATTTAATCACTAGCAAACTTGAAAGACAGGTTAGAAAGTATAAAACACGTGTGAACAGAAAGAACAGAGACCACGGTATTCAAGATGTCTTTGCGGCACTGCCTGATGATCAAGAAATCAAAGCGACTTACAACACTGAAGCGGATAAGGACGATGACGAAGACGAAATTGAAATCATCCGTTCTAAACAGTTCAGTTTGAAACCGATGGACGCTGAGGAAGCAGTGTTACAAATGAATCTATTAGGCCACGATTTCTTCGTCTTTAGAGATAGAGACACTGAAGGAACTAGTATCGTTTATAAACGTAAGAATGGTAAATACGGCTTAATCGAAACGACTGAAGAATAATTAACGACTCTGGTTTAACCTCGACATG
This sequence comes from Staphylococcus sp. HMSC071G07, assembly GCF_001811435.1. NCBI lineage: Bacteria > Bacillati > Bacillota > Bacilli > Caryophanales > Staphylococcaceae > Staphylococcus > Staphylococcus sp. HMSC071G07. The sequence continues at coordinate 433,619 of NZ_KV804768.1, read as the reverse complement.
AGATGAGAAGAAGTACTCGACTTTCAAGTCAGTAAATAAAGTAATAATCATTCAATGTGGCGAGAGTCATTAATTGTTAACAATATCATAAATAATCTAGAGCGCGTCGACGATTGCTTAAATGAAATGGTCAGAGACGCGCTTTTGTTGTGCGAAGTTAAAGTGAAATGTTATAAGTAAAGTGGTATTGACAATACGAGTAAATAACTATCAAGATGATACGATTTTAGGTTGTATGATGATTTCGTGTACTATGAATGAGAAACATTGCAATTAGAAGTTTTAAAAGAAATAACGGTTGTTTACTCACAGATATATAATTTTAATAATAAATCGCACGCGTGGGGTGCGAGAGTACAATTTTACTCAGAAAAATGATATGATAAATTGTTGTAAGCTTAGATGTTATTAAAGCTAAAGGAGCGAACAGAATGGGTTTTTTATCAAAATTAGCTGATGGTAATAAGAAGGAAGTTAAGCGCTTAGGCAAAATCGCTGATAAAGTGCTTGCTCTAGAAGAAGATATATCGCTATTGACTGATGACGAAATCAAGGAAAAGACGAAAGCATTCCAAGAGAAATTACATGCTGAAGAAGATGTGAAGAAACAGAACAAGATGTTAGATGACATCTTGCCAGAAGCCTATGCACTCGTTCGTGAAGGTGCGAAACGTGTCTTTAATATGTCACCTTACCGTGTTCAAGTCATGGGTGGTATTGCTATCCACAAAGGTGACATTGCAGAGATGAGAACAGGTGAAGGTAAGACGTTGACGGCTACTATGCCAACATACCTCAACGCCTTAGCTGGTCGTGGTGTGCACGTTATCACCGTCAACGAATATTTATCTAGTGTTCAAAGTGAAGAGATGGCAGAGCTCTATAACTTCTTAGGTTTGACTGTAGGCTTAAACTTGAACAGCAAATCTACAGAAGAGAAACGTGAGGCCTATGCATCTGATATCACTTACAGTACGAACAACGAGCTCGGTTTCGATTACTTGAGAGATAACATGGTGAATTATGCTGAAGAACGTGTTATGCGCCCACTTCACTTCGCTATCATTGACGAGGTCGACTCTATTCTAATTGATGAAGCGCGTACACCGCTCATTATCTCAGGAGAAGCGGAGAAATCAACTTCACTCTATACGCAGGCTAATGTGTTCGCTAAAATGTTAAAAAATGAAGAAGACTATAACTATGACAAGAAAACGAAATCTGTTCAGCTAACAGAACAAGGTATCGATAAAGCTGAACGTATGTTCAAGATCGACAACCTTTACGATGTGAAAAACGTAGAAATTATTAGTCATATCAACACGGCATTACGTGCGCACGTGACACTTCAACGTGATGTTGACTATATGGTACACGAGGGCGAAGTGCTCATCGTAGACCAATTTACTGGACGTACAATGCCAGGACGTCGTTTCTCTGAAGGTCTTCACCAAGCGATTGAAGCGAAAGAGGGCGTTCAAATTCAGAACGAATCTAAGACGATGGCGTCTATCACATTCCAGAACTACTTCCGTATGTATAACAAATTATCTGGTATGACAGGTACAGCGAAGACGGAAGAAGAAGAGTTCCGTAACATTTACAATATGACAGTTACGCAAATTCCTACGAATAGACCGGTACAACGTGTCGACAAACCAGACCTTATTTACATTAGCCAAAAAGGTAAATTCGATGCGGTAGTAGAAGATGTCATTGAGAAACATAAGAAAGGTCAACCGATTCTCTTAGGTACTGTAGCGGTTGAAACCAGTGAATATATCTCTAATCTCTTGAAGAAACGCGGCGTACGTCATGACGTACTCAACGCGAAGAACCACGAACGCGAAGCAGACATCGTTTCTAAAGCAGGTCAAAAAGGCGCCGTTACAATCGCGACGAACATGGCCGGTCGTGGTACAGACATCAAACTAGGCGAAGGTGTCGAAGAACTTGGCGGTCTTGCGGTTATTGGTACTGAACGTCACGAATCTCGCCGTATCGATGACCAATTACGTGGTCGTTCTGGTCGTCAAGGTGACAAAGGTGACAGCCGTTTCTACTTATCACTTCAAGACGAATTGATGGTGCGCTTTGGTTCAGATCGTTTACAAAAAATGATGAACCGCTTAGGTATGGACGATTCTACGCCAATTGAATCTCGTATGGTCTCTCGAGCAGTCGAATCTGCTCAGAAACGTGTTGAAGGTAACAACTTCGATGCGCGTAAACGTATTCTTGAATATGACGATGTATTACGTAAACAACGTGAAATTATTTACGGCGAACGTAATAACATTATCGACAGTGAATCCAGTGACGAACTTGTTCAAGGTATGTTACGTTCTACGCTCGAAACAGCGATTCGTTATTACATTAACGAAGAAGAGGACGATCCAGATTACGAGCCATTCATCAATTACGTAGACGATGTATTCTTAAGTGAAGGCGACTTAAAAGTTGAAGATATTCGCGGTAAAGACCATGAAGATATCTTTGAAGTGGTTTGGGCTAAGATTGAAAAAGTATTAGAAAGTCAACGTTCTAAGATTGGCGAGCAGTTCAATGAGTTCGAACGCATGATTTTACTACGCTCTATCGATGCACACTGGACAGATCATATCGACACGATGGATCAATTAAGACAAGGTATTCATCTCCGTTCTTATGGTCAACAGAACCCACTTCGTGATTATCAAAACGAAGGTCATCAACTGTTTGATGATATGATGACGGCAATCGAAGAAGATGTCAGCAAATATATCTTGAAATCAGTAATTACTGTTGAAGACGATGTTGAACGTGAAAAAACAAAAGACCTAGGTAAAGCAGAACATGTGAATGCTGAAGATGGTAAAGAGAAAGTGAAACCACAACCTTACGTTAAAGGTGAGGAAGTAGGACGTAATGATCCTTGCCCTTGTGGTAGTGGTAAGAAATATAAAAATTGTCATGGGGCATAAAGCGAATGTAGGCTCATGCTAATCTGATTAAGGTCTCAACGTTGAGCGGGGTGTTTATGACACCGCTGATGTTGAGATCTTTTTACTGAGGAGTGTGTGAACAGTAGCCACGTTTATCAATCAAAACTCAGCCTAGTGGAGATATATGTTAAAATGAATAAAAAGTAATTGTGAATGAGGAGAGATAAGAATGGAATTATCCGAAATCAAACGTAATATCGATGCCTATGCGGCGAAACTCGACCAAATTAGGGGGTCTCTTTGACTTAGAGGAGAAAGAGACAAACATCCAGGAATATGAAGAGATGATGGCAGATCCATCATTCTGGGATGATCAGAACAAAGCGCAAGAGATTATCGATAAGAATAACGCTTTGAAATCAGTCGTGAATGGTTTCCGCGATTTAGAAAGCACACTCGAAGATATGGATGCAACGCGTGAATTGTTAGCTGAAGAGTACGATGAGGACATGAAACAAGATTTAGAGTCAGATGTGGAAGATTATCAAAGTAAGTTGGATTCTTTCGAACTTCAACTGCTGCTCGACGGGCCTTACGATGCTAACAATGCTATCTTAGAGCTTCACCCAGGTGCAGGAGGTACAGAATCTCAAGATTGGACGAGCATGTTGTTGCGCATGTATCAACGTTACTGTGAGCAGAAAGGGTTCAAAGTTGAAGTTGCGGACTATCTTCCAGGCGATGAAGCGGGCGTGAAGAGCGTGACGCTTATCATTAAAGGGCACAACGCTTATGGTTATTTGAAAGCTGAAAAAGGTGTTCATCGTCTCGTTCGTATCTCACCATTCGACTCTTCTGGTCGTCGTCATACGTCATTTGCATCATGTGACGTCATTCCAGAATTTGATAACAATGAAATAGAAATTGAAATTAATCCAGATGATATCTCTGTAGATACGTTCCGAGCTTCTGGTGCAGGCGGTCAGCACATTAACAAGACGGAATCCGCTATCCGTATTACCCACCACCCAACTGGTATTGTCGTTAACAACCAGAACGAGCGTTCACAAATTAAGAACCGTGAAGCAGCGATGAAGATGTTGAAAGCGAAATTGTATCAACTTAAATTAGAAGAGCAAGAACAAGAAATGGCTGAAATTCGCGGTGAACAGAAAGAAATTGGATGGGGTAGTCAAATCCGTTCATACGTCTTCCATCCATATTCTATGGTGAAAGACCATCGTACGAATACTGAAACAGGTAAAGTTGATGCAGTGATGGACGGCGATATTGGGCCGTTTATCGAAGCATATTTACGTAGCCAAATTGATCAAGAATCTTAATATCGCACTTATAAACGTGAGTAGGCAGGAAGTGTTTGAGGCGCTTCTGTCTGCTCTTTTTATGTTTTTTGAGTAGGTTGTAAAAGTTAAGAGAGGGCAAGGTTGATAGTCAGTTTACTGTAAGTTTGAAAAATATAGTTATTACAGAGGGTGTATAAAAGGGGGAGGATTTAGGAACAGATGGGCAACGTTTAATGTGCAGTGAACAAGTGAGCGGAGAGAATTATATTGTAAGTATACATTTTCAGTGAGATAACTAAATGAAATGTTCATGCAGTTGTGTTACAAAGCAGAATGGAGGGTATTTTACTAAACTAGGGCAAACCCTTGATAATACTAGGATTATAAGGGGTGGAGAAAGTGGTTCGATAATTAAAGTGCATGATCATTTCACTTTTATATTACATAATGATGACATATAATATTACCACTCAGAATTGTGCTATAGTAAGTTTAACAAAATAATTACAGCGAAGGATTGAACTAATTATGAAGAAAACGATTACATTATCAGCAGTTTCATCAGCAGCTTTGTTTTTCGGAATTCATGGCGTTGCCTCTGCAGATCAAGTTCACACTGTGAAAGATGATGCACAATTATCTGATATAGCTTCAACATTTGCGACTAATTCAAACGAACTTAAATCTCTTAATAATATAAATAGTAATTCAGTAAATGCAGGAACTGATCTTATCATTCCTGATGTAGATATTTATGAAGTGAAAGCAGGCGATTCAATTCAAGGTATCGCATCTGCTCACGACTTAACAGTAGAACAACTTTATCAATTAAACCCTTACTTAGGTGATGTGATTCATCCAGGTGATTTACTAGCGCTTTCTGAAAAGGGTTCTGCGCATTTATATAACTTATACCAAGCCTATAGCCAAGGCGGTACGACTTATGCATCAAATTCAAACTATGCATCATACAATGCTAATAGTTCAGCACCATCTTACAATGCTAATTCAGGAGCTGTAACACAAGCACCAGCAACTCAATCAGCACCTACGACTGGACAAACTTCGTCACCAGCATCATACACACAATCTTATACGCCAACAGCGTCACAAAGTTATACAACGTCAACTAAAGCGCCTCAAGCGTCACAACATTACTCAGCACCTGCAACAGTACATCATCCAGCATCTACAAATGCTGCTAACTCTTACAGTTGGGGTTACTGTACTTACTACGCATTTGAACGCCGTCAACAGTTAGGCCGTGGCATCGGTAACTATTGGGGCAATGCGAACAACTGGGCAAATGCTGCGCAACGTAACGGTTACACTGTAAACCGTACACCTGAAGTTGGTGCAGTATTCCAAACTACTGCAGGTAGCTATGGTCACGTAGGAGTCGTTGAAAGAAAGAACAATGATGGTTCAATCCTCGTTTCTGAAATGAACTGGAATGGCGGTTTCGGTAAGAAATCATACCGTACAGTTACAAACCCAGGTCAATACAGCTACATCCACTAGGATATAGATTTAAATAATATTATAGACGCGTCAATTTCTATCGTTTTACGGTAGATGTTGGCGTGTTTTTTGTGGAGTAGAAGAAATGAGTAGAGTGTCAGCGTCGTTCCTTTATTAATGCGATGGTTTAATATCTTTAACTGTACGACAATAAATTTCAAATCCTCTTATAAAATACTTTGAAAAATAACGCTAAAACTTGCATAATTTAGATAACCACTTATCTAGGAAATTCGTACGTTAAAAGTTAGTGAAATTGAAGTATGAATTGGAAGAAATATTATAATAGTGCGTTCAACTTGAGTAAGTATTTTGAAGAAGAGAAATGGGTGAAGCGAATTGATTTGGTATTTCATGGCAGCGTTCTTTCCGTGCGTACTGATAGTGCTTTTTAGTGTGCTCACACGCAGCAAGTGGGTTGGCACATTACTGACATTAATATTGATTGGCGTCTCTGTTTGGAAAGGCTTCTTTCATAATGAGTGGATTATATTTATAGATGTCGTTTCACTGGCGGCAGGTTATCTTATTATCGATCAATTACAGTTTCATAAACATCAAGATGATGAGTAACTGTACAGTTCCATTTCTGTTCTTATTATATGGCCGGCTAGACGCTAGCTCTACAGGTTTAAAATTTTTAAAATAGGCAAACATAGATAAGTAACTATGTTTGTTTTTTTATGTTGAAAAGTGACCCGATATATTAAAGATAATTTGCTTCTGAGATAAATAAATAGCTAGTTTAAGATAACTTCTTGAGTAAATTTTGATTTTGTCTCAGACTCTTTTTTATGCTACAAAATAAGTTGATGATAAGCGAACAAACGTTTGGACTTCGTATAATGAATCTGTTAAAATATGAATAAGTATAACGGGCGAATAGAAATAAGCAGTGTCAAAGATGACAATTATAAGCGATTAATCAATAGGAGTGTATGATATATGGAGCACCATCCATTTAAGTTATCTTCCGAATTCGAACCACAAGGGGATCAACCTCAAGCGATTAAAAAGATTGCAGACGGCGTTAAAGCAGGTAAGCGTCATCAAACCTTACTGGGTGCCACAGGTACAGGTAAGACCTTTACGATGAGTAACGTAATTAAAGAAGTAGGCAAACCTACCTTAATAATTGCTCATAACAAGACGTTGGCGGGGCAACTTTACAGTGAGTTTAAAGAGTTCTTCCCTGAAAATAGAGTAGAATATTTCGTAAGTTACTATGATTATTATCAACCTGAAGCGTATGTACCTTCAACTGATACCTTTATTGAGAAAGATGCTTCTATTAATGATGAAATTGACCAATTACGTCACTCTGCTACGAGTGCGTTATTTGAAAGAGACGATGTCATTATCATCGCCAGTGTCAGCTGTATTTACGGTTTAGGTAACCCGAAAGAATACCGCGACTTAGTAGTTAGTATTCGAGTAGGTATGGAAATGGATCGCAGTGAGTTATTACGTAAACTCGTTGATGTTCAATATACACGCAATGATATTGATTTCCAACGCGGTACTTTTAGAGTGAGAGGGGACGTCGTAGAAATCTTCCCTGCTTCTCGAGAAGAAATGTGTATTCGTGTGGAATTCTTTGGTGATGAAATTGATCGCATCCGTGAAGTTAACTACTTAACAGGTGAAGTGCTCAGAGATAGAGAGCATTTTGCGATCTTCCCGGCTTCCCACTTCGTTACTCGTGATGAGAAGATGAAGGTGGCAATTCAACGCATCGAGAAAGAACTTGAAGAGCGTTTAGAAGAATTGCGTTCTGAGAACAAACTGTTAGAGGCACAACGTCTCGAGCAACGTACGAACTATGATTTAGAGATGATGAGAGAAATGGGCTTCTGTTCTGGCATCGAGAACTACTCTGTGCATTTAACATTACGTCCTTTAGGTTCTACACCATATACATTGCTTGATTACTTTGGTGACGATTGGTTAGTTATGATTGATGAATCTCACGTGACGTTACCTCAAATTCGTGGAATGTATAATGGTGACCGTGCGCGCAAACAAGTGTTAGTCGATCACGGTTTCCGTTTACCAAGTGCAATGGACAACCGTCCACTTAAATTTGAAGAGTTTGAAGAGAAAACGAATCAACTCGTTTATGTCTCAGCTACGCCTGGTCCGTATGAAATGGAACATACCGACGAGATGGTGGAACAAATCATCCGTCCAACAGGCTTATTGGATCCTAAAATTGATGTCCGACCAACTGAGAATCAAATTGATGACTTACTCAGTGAAATCCACACGCGTATCGAGCGAAATGAGCGTGTCCTAGTTACGACGTTAACCAAGAAGATGAGTGAAGACTTAACGACATATATGAAAGAAGCGGGAATCAAAGTCAATTACTTACACTCGGAAATTAAGACGCTCGAGCGTATTGAAACGATTCGTGACTTACGTATGGGTACGTATGATGTTATTGTAGGGATTAACCTCTTGAGAGAGGGACTTGATATACCAGAAGTTTCTCTTGTAGTAATTCTTGATGCCGATAAAGAAGGATTCCTTCGTTCGGAACGTTCTCTCGTCCAAACTATCGGACGTGCAGCGCGTAATAGCGAAGGGGAAGTAATCATGTACGGCGATAAGATTACAGATTCTATGCAACATGCCATAGACGAAACGCAACGTCGTCGTGAAATTCAAATGAAATTTAATGAAGAACATAATATCACGCCTACTACAATTAATAAGAAGATTCACGATGTTATCAGCGCGACGGTGGAGAACGACGACACGAACGAGAAGAAACAATCCGAAGTGCCTAAGAAAATGTCTAAAAAAGAGCGTGAAAAAACAATTGATAATATAGAAAAAGAAATGAAACAAGCAGCGAAAGATCTCGACTTCGAAAAAGCAGCCGAACTTCGTGATATGTTATTTGAATTAAAAGCAGAAGGGTGACATGAATGAAACAACCATCCATTTCAATTAGAGGAGCAAGAGCACACAATTTAAAAGGTGTAGATATCGAAATACCTAAGAATAAACTCGTCGTGATGACAGGTTTATCGGGTTCAGGTAAATCTTCACTTGCTTTTGATACGATTTATGCTGAAGGTCAAAGACGTTATGTCGAATCACTCAGTGCATATGCACGTCAATTCTTAGGTCAAATGGATAAGCCAGATGTCGACAGTATTGAAGGGTTGTCTCCAGCGATATCAATTGATCAGAAAACGACGAGTAAAAACCCGCGTTCCACTGTTGCAACAGTAACGGAAATTTATGATTATATTCGTTTATTGTATGCCCGTGTAGGCAAGCCATATTGTCCTAACCATGGTATAGAAATCGAATCTCAAACAGTGCAACAGATGACAGATCGTATACTCGATTTAGAGGAACGTACGAAGATTCAACTCTTAGCACCTGTCGTTTCACATCGCAAAGGTTCACATGAAAAGCTTATCGACGATATTAGTAAGAAGGGTTATGTTCGTGTACGTGTCGACGGTGAAATTACAGATGTAAATGAGGTATCTGAATTAGATAAGAACAAGAATCATTCAATTGAGGTTGTAGTCGATCGATTAGTAGTTAAACCAGGCATCGAAACACGTCTTGCAGATTCTATTGAAACGGCGCTTCAACTCTCAGAGGGTACGCTCATTGTTGATGTCATCGGTGGCGAAGAGATGAAATTCTCAGAGAACCATGCGTGTCCAATCTGTGGTTTTTCTATAGGCGAATTAGAACCTCGTATGTTTAGTTTCAACAGTCCGTTTGGTGCTTGTCCAACATGTGATGGTCTAGGACAAATCCTACGTGTAGATTTAGATTTAGTCGTACCTGACCCAAACAAGACGTTGAATGAAGGTGCTATATTACCTTGGGAACCAACGAGCTCCGATTTCTATCCAACGCTACTTAAACGTGTGTGTGAAGTTTATAAAATTGATATGGATAAACCTTACAAGAAGCTCACACAACGTCAGAAAGACATTTTAATGTATGGTTCAAAAGGTAAGAAGATTGAATTTATGTTCCGTCAAAGAAACGGACAGAAACGTAAAAGAACCATGGAATTTGAAGGGGTTGTTCACAACGTTAACCGACGTTACCATGAATCACCTTCAGAGTACACGCGAGAGATGATGAGCAAGTATATGACGCAGCTTACATGTCAAACTTGTCATGGTAAACGTTTGAGTCGTGAAGCACTCTCTGTTTATGTAGGAAATAAAAATATAGGCGATGTTGTAGCTTATTCCATTGGAGAAGCGTTAAATTATTACGACAACCTTGAACTTTCTAGTCAAGATCGTACAATTGCAGATCAAATTCTTAAAGAAATCTATTCACGTCTGAAATTCTTGTATAATGTGGGACTTGAGTATCTTACATTAGATCGATCAGCAGGAACTTTATCAGGTGGTGAAGCACAACGTATTCGCTTAGCTACTCAGATAGGTTCAAGACTGACAGGTGTATTATATGTGCTTGATGAACCTTCAATTGGTTTACATCAACGTGATAATGACCGTCTCATCAACACATTGAAAGAGATGCGTGATTTAGGTAATACATTAATCGTAGTTGAACACGACGATGATACCATGCGTGCAGCGGATTATCTTATTGATGTTGGTCCTGGTGCAGGTGAGCATGGTGGTGAAATCGTTGCGAGCGGTACACCTAAGCAAGTCATGAGAAAGAAATCATCGCTTACTGGTCAGTACTTGAGTGGTCAGAAGTTAATAGAAGTTCCTGAACATCGACGTGAAATTACAGATAGAAAGCTGCATATCAAAGGTGCGCGTAGCAATAACTTGAAGAACGTTAACGTGGATTTACCTCTATCTACAATGACAGTAGTTACTGGTGTTTCAGGTTCTGGTAAAAGTTCGTTAGTCAACGAAGTCCTCTACAAGACATTATCGAAAGAAATTAATAACTCGAAAGTAAAACCAGGGGATAACGATGGTATCGATGGACTTGATCAACTTGATAAAGTTATTGATATCGACCAATCTCCAATTGGACGTACTCCGCGTTCTAACCCGGCGACTTATACGGGTGTGTTTGATGATATACGTGACATCTTTGCTCAAACGAATGAAGCGAAGATCAGAGGCTATTCTAAAGGCCGTTTCAGCTTCAACGTTAAAGGTGGACGTTGTGAAGCATGTAAAGGTGACGGAATCATCAAGATTGAAATGCACTTCTTACCGGATGTGTATGTACCTTGTGAAGTTTGTGATGGTAAACGCTATAATCGCGAAACATTAGAAGTGACTTATAAAGGTAAGAATATCGCGGATGTGCTTGCGATGACCGCTGAAGAAGCAACACACTTCTTTGAAAATGTACCGAAGATTCATCGCAAGTTGAAAACATTGGTAGATGTAGGTTTAGGTTATGTGAAGTTAGGTCAACCTGCGACGACACTTTCAGGTGGTGAAGCGCAACGTGTTAAACTTGCTTCCGAATTACACAAACGCTCTACAGGTCGTTCAATCTACATCTTAGACGAACCAACGACAGGACTTCACGTTGATGATATTCGTCGTCTACTGAATGTGCTCAATAAACTTGTCGACAATGGAGATACCGTGGTAATTATCGAGCATAACTTAGATGTGATTAAGAAAGCAGACTATCTGATTGATTTAGGACCAGAAGGTGGCGACGGTGGTGGCACCATTGTAGCGACAGGTACACCTGAAGAGGTGGCTGAAGTTAAAGAAAGTTATACAGGTCAATACTTGAAACCTGTATTAGAAAGAGATACACGCCATTAGATAGAAATTGGCATTCTCGTTTTCTTGAGTGAGTTAGAAAGTGAGAATGCCTTTTTGTATCATTACATCTCACGTCTTACTTCGCTATTTATACCGTTCTTAATCAATTTTTAATGTGTTCCAATAAAGCTTTTTGATATCATGAAACTAAAGTAGTATGGTGTAATGAGTGTATGCATATTACAATTCACTATGTAAGATAAGAATCTGTATTGAATCATTGCCGATTTTTTATGAAAATATGTCTTTAATACTAAGCGGGATAGCTGGTTGAGTTCGAGAAATATTTAGCTTTCTTGAACTCTCGCACTACTTGTGGTGATAGAACTACGATATTACATATTTCTGAGCTACTCCCAAGGGTTACTATTTTATGACAATGATTAGAGCAATTCACTTTTATAGTGAAATAATGATAGAATGAAATGAATGTAGTGACTTTTACATCAATCAGCATCAGCTGACTTGAAAAGTACTAAGAGTGATAGAGGTGTACGGATGTTAACTACGAAAAGTATTATTGAACGCTTTGAACTGAAACTCGTGGCTGGAGAACAGGGTCTGAACAAGAAGATTATGAATACTGACATCTCAAGACCAGGTCTTGAAATGGCAGGCTATTTCTCTCACTATGCTTCAGACCGCATTCAACTGCTCGGAACGACAGAGTTATCGTTCTATAATTTATTACCAGACGAGGAGAGACAAGGGCGTATGCGCAAATTGTGCCGTCCTGAAACGCCCGCTATTATCGTGACTCGTGATCTTGAGCCACCTCAAGAATTGTATCAAGCAGCTGAAGAACTCGATACGCCTCTCATTATGTCGTCAGTCGCGACAACGCAGCTCATGAGTCGGCTTACTACTTTCTTAGAGCACGAGCTTGCTAAGACAACGTCCATCCATGGCGTGCTGGTCGATGTATATGGCGTAGGTGTCTTAATTACAGGTGATTCTGGCATCGGTAAAAGTGAAACTGCACTAGAACTTATCAAACGTGGACACCGTCTCGTTGCAGATGACAATGTCGAAATTCGTGAAATAACGAAAGACGAACTTATTGGAAAGCCGCCTAAGCTCATCGAACATTTACTTGAAATACGAGGGCTGGGGATCATCAATGTGATGACACTCTTCGGGGCAGGTTCAATTCTTACAGAAAAACGTATACGTTTGAATATTCATTTAGAAAATTGGCATGAAGATAAATTGTATGATCGCGTTGGACTTAACGAAGAAACGCTGCGAATATTAGAAACGGAAATTACGAAGAAGACCATTCCAGTGAGACCAGGTCGTAACGTTGCGGTCATTATCGAAGTTGCAGCGATGAATTATCGCTTGAATGTCATGGGAATTAATACAGCGGAAGAATTTAATGACCGCTTAAACGCCGAAATATTAAGAAATAGCCAGAAAGAACAGGACAAGGAGAACTAAGGCATGAATTTTACTCTAAATTACATCGATCCCGTTGCCTTTCAATTAGGACCTATTGCGGTGCGATGGTACGGTATTATCATCGCTTGTGGCATATTATTAGGTTACTTTATAGCGCAACGAACACTTCAACGTGTCGGATTTGATAAAGACGTACTCGTAGATATTCTCTTTTGGAGTGCGATTATTGGCTTTATCGTCGCTCGGATTTACTTTGTTATCTTCCAATTTCCATATTATGCGCAGCATCCAGCGGAAATACCGAAGATCTGGCATGGAGGCATCGCCATTCACGGCGGTATTATCGGTGGCTTCATTACAGGTATTTTCATCTGTAAGCGTAAAAATATTAATCCATTTCAAATGGGAGATATCGCCGCGCCAAGTATGATACTTGCTCAAGGTATCGGACGTTGGGGTAACTTTATGAACCATGAAGCGCATGGTGGACCAGTGTCACGCTCATTTTTAGAACACTTACATATTCCTGACTTTATTATTGATAATATGTATATTAATGGTGTTTATTATCATCCAACATTTTTATATGAATCGATTTGGGATGTCCTTGGATTTATCATCCTACTCAGTCTTCGCAAGCACTTGAGAATCGGTGATACGTTTGCATTATATCTCATTTGGTATTCAATCGGTCGTTTCTTTGTAGAAGGATTACGTACTGATAGTTTAATGTTGACGAGTCATATCCGCATCGCCCAACTGATGTCTATCGTTCTCGTGATTGTGGGTATCGTCATCATTATTATTAGACACGTGAAGTTCAAACCACAACGTTTTAAAGAAGCTAAGCCTTTACCATGGCCAAATCAACGAGCAGGTGAGCGTTAGTGCGTAAGTTACAGGAACAGAAAGTGAAAGGTGCCAACCCACTGTGGCAAATGTATCGCTTTGTGCAACGCGGCCGTTTATTTAAGAATACGCTGATCATAGAGTTAACACGTTATATACCCAGTTTAAAGCTCAAGCGCTGGGTATATATTCATTTGTTAAACATGACGATTGGTCAACATACTGCATTTGCTTTTAAAGTTATGCCGGATTTACTCTATCCTGAACTGATTACGATAGGGGAGAATTGTGTCATTGGCTATAACACTACCATTCTCACTCATGAATTCACAGTTCAAGTACATCGTAAAGGTCGAGTAAATATTGATGACAATACATTGATAGGTGCGAATGTTATAATACTACCTGGTATTCATATTGGATCGAATGTTCAAGTCGCTGCAGGAACTGTTGTGAGTAAAGATGTTCCTGATGGTGCTTTAGTAAAAGGAAATCCAATGCAAATCATTAAAGACTAAAGATTAAAGGAGGTGACCCCATGGCACAACGCAACAATGTGATCCCAATGAAAAGAGATGAAAGTTTCTATCGAAATATGGCTGAGCATCGATTTGCGCAACAAGATTTTAAAAAAGCGGCAACGTATTTTCAAAAAGTGCTGGAAGCGTCACCTCAAGCCTTTCAAGTGCTGAATAAATATGCTACGTCATTGACGAAATTAGGTTTAGGTAAAAAGGCTGAAGCGCTCTATTTCGAACAAATCGCAGAAGGTGCAAATGTCGAAGAGAGCTATTATGAATTAAGCCAGTTAAACATTACATTAAATGAACCGAACAAAGCATTCTTATTTGGAATTAATTACGTGATTATTTCGGGCAATAAAGATTATCAAAAAGAGTTAGAGTCGATGTTCGAAGTCTCTTATCACGCACCAGAGAATTTGGAAAAGGAAGCGCAATTATTCTCGACTCAACTCATCTTCCAATATTTATTCTCTCAAGGACGTATGGAAGCGGCTCATGATTTCATCTATAGACAAAGTGAAGAAATCCAGCAACATCGCATCGTGAGAAATCTCTTGGCTATGTGCTACTTGTATATGAACGAGTACGATACAGCCAAAACGATGTTTGAAGCGTTACTTGCGGAAGATAATACAGATGTGCATGCACTCTGTCACTATACATTGTTGTTGCATAATATGAACGAGACAGAGAAGTATCAACGCTATTTGAAATTACTCAGTAAAGTTGTACCTATGAATGACGACGAGTCATTTAAACTTGGTATTGTGTTGAGCTATTTGAAACAGTATGAAGCTTCTCAGAAGTTACTCGTTCCGCTCTATAAAAAAGGGAAGTTCTTATCTTTACAAATGTATCACGCTTTAAGCTATAACAATTATTTCCTAGGAAATATTGAAGATAGTGAATATTATTGGAATAAATTACGCGAAGTCTCTCAAGTGGAAAGCGGTTATCCACCTTGGATGATAGAGAAGAGTAAAGAACAATTTAATACTCAAATCTTGCCGTTATTGTTAGATGACGATGATCATTATCGTATTTATGGTATTTTCTTGCTTAATCAATTGAAAGGTCGAGAGATTCTACTCACTGAAGAAATCTGGAAGATACTTGAAAGCATGAATGATTACGAGAAACTTTATCTCACCTATCTCATTCAAGATTTGAAGTTAAATAAATTGGATTTTATACATCGAGGTTTACAAGCGATATATGAGCAACCGTCATTGCGACAATATCAAGATGTGTTTATCAGATGGATTGATTTAGCCGAAACGATAATCGATACCTATGACGAGTTGCCTGAAGTAGAACCCTTTGTAGCTGCAACTATCTATTTGTATTTCAGTTCAGAAGGACTGAAGATGACGAAGAAACAGCTATGTGACTGGTTTGATTTAACTTATTATCGTCTCGACAAAGCAATAGATATATTCATGAGCATATAGTTTTTACAAAGATAGGGCGTGTTATATAATGCGCTTGATGATAAATAACTAGGAGGCAATGTAGATGACTGAACAAGTGGATTTCGATGTTGCAATTGTAGGCGCAGGTCCTGCAGGTATGACAGCAGCAGTTTATGCTTCTCGTGCAGATTTAAGTACAGTAATGATTGAAAGAGGTATGCCAGGAGGTCAGATGGCAAATACAGAAGAGGTTGAGAACTTCCCTGGCTTTGACTTTGTGACAGGTCCAGACCTTTCTACTAAAATGTTTGAGCATGCGAAGAAATTCGGTGCTGAATATCAATATGGCGATATCAAGTCAATTGAAGACAAAGGTGACTATAAAGTAATTAATTTAGGTAACAAAGAAATTACAGCTTATGCTGTGATTATTTCCACTGGTGCAGAATACAAGAAAATCGGTGTCCCTGGTGAACAAGAACTCGGCGGTAGAGGTGTAAGTTACTGTGCCGTATGTGACGGTGCATTCTTCAAAGGTAAGAAACTTTACGTTATCGGTGGCGGTGACTCAGCTGTCGAAGAAGGTACTTTCCTTACTAAATTCGCAGATAGCGTAACAATTGTACACCGTCGTGATGAATTACGTGCTCAAAAAATCTTACAAGATCGTGCGTTCAAAAATGACAAAGTTGATTTCATTTGGAGTCATACGTTGAAGACGATTAATGAGAAAGATGGCAAAGTAGGCTCACTTACACTTGAATCCACTAAAGATGGTTCAGAACAAACAGTGGATGCTGATGGTGTATTTATCTATATCGGTATGAAACCATTAACAGCACCATTTGAAGATTTAGGCATTACAAATGAGACAGGCTATATCGTTACCAATGACGATATGAGCACATCTATCCCTGGTATTTATGCTGCTGGTGACGTACGTGAGAAAGGTTTACGTCAAATAGTTACAGCTACAGGTGATGGCAGTATCGCAGCACAAAGTGCCAATGCCTATATCGAACAAGTGAAAGAGAAACTTGAAGGTTAATTGAGTTTCTATCTTCCGAGAGATTCATATCGAGGGTGTTCTGACCCTCTATGAATCTCTTTTCTATACATAATAATGGCGTATAGAGTCCGGAGAACTTGCATTGCCTATAGTTATATTCAGCTCAACTCCTAAACTTAACATTGTGATATGTATGACTTTTCATGTAAAATATGATGGAGAGATAAACGTTCTTTATCACAAGAGCAGCACTAGATTGTAACTTGAAACAATTAAAATTTTACATAGTTGACTAGTGGTCAAGCATAGAAGACGTTGAAGAAAAGGTAACGTGAAACAAAGCAGCAACAACATAACATAAAGCAACGGATGGTGGATTGAGAAATGCAACGAGATGACAAAGATATTGTGAAAAGTGAACTGTTAGTCGTAACAGGATTATCAGGGGCAGGTAAATCATTTGTGATACAAACTTTAGAAGACATCGGCTACTTCTGTGTCGATAATTTACCGCCGATACTCTTGCCGAAATTTGTAGAACTGATGGAGCAAGGGAATCCATCGTTACAGAAAGTCGCTATTGCCATCGACCTTAGAGGTAAAGAGTTATTTAAATCCTTGATTAAAGAAATTGATCAGATCAAGAGTCGTAATGACGTTATTGTAGATTTAATGTTCTTAGAAGCGACGAATGAGAAACTGATTTCACGTTATAAAGAGTCTCGACGTGCACACCCATTAAACGATCAAGGTCAACGCTCATTAGTAGAAGCGATTGATGAAGAACGCAAACTGTTATCAGAAATTAAAAGTTTAGCTAATTACACGATAGATACCACACATTTAACAACGAAAGAATTGAAGAAACGTATTAATGATTACTTCACTTCCAATAAATACGAGCCTTTTAGTATTAACGTTACTAGCTTTGGCTTCAAGCATGGGATTCAAATTGATGCGGATCTCGTCTTTGATGTGCGTTTCTTACCTAACCCGTACTATGTTGAATCATTGAGACCTTTAACGGGTGAAGATGATAGTGTCTATCAGTATGTGATGAAATGGAAAGAAACAGAAATTTTCTATAACAAACTCATGGATTTATTGAAATTTATGATTCCAGGTTATAAGAAAGAAGGTAAATCTCAGCTCGTTATTGCGATAGGTTGTACAGGTGGACAGCACCGCTCTGTCGCATTAGCGAAAAGAATCGGCTCAGAATTGAAAGAAAGCTTTGATTATCATGTATATGTGCAACATCGCGATGCACATATTGAAAGTGGCGAATAATAATGAAACGAATCAAACTCGTGCTTATCGGCGGCGGGACTGGATTGTCAGTGCTCGCGCGTGGACTTAAGCAATTTCCTATAGATATTACGACAATCGTAACAGTGGCAGATGACGGCGGAAGTACCGGTAAGATTCGAAGCGAAATGGATATTCCTGCGCCAGGTGATATTCGTAACGTCATTTCTGCCTTAAGTGAAACGGAACCTGTGCTTGAACAGCTCTTCCAATATCGCTTTGAAGAAGATCAAGTTGAAGGGCACTCGTTAGGTAACTTGCTTATCGCTGCGATGACGAATATCACGGATGATTTCGGACATGCAGTGAAAGAATTGAGTAAGATTTTAAACATTAAAGGGCAGGTCATTCCCTCTACCAATTCGAGTGTGAGCTTGAATGCCGAAATGGATGATGGGGAAGTGGTCTACGGGGAGTCTAACATTCCGAAGAAGAATAAACACATTAAACGTGTGTTTCTAGAGCCTGAAGATGTGGAGCCAATGAGCGAAGCCATCGAAGCAATTGAAGAGGCAGATCTCATCGTTCTAGGACCAGGTTCGCTTTATACGAGTGTGATTTCTAACTTATGTGTTAAAGGTATTTCTGAAGCACTTGTAGAGAGTTATGCACCTAAATTGTATGTCACAAATGTGATGACACAATCAGGCGAGACGACGCACTATACTGCGATGGACCACTTACAAGCTATTCATGACCACGTAGGCCAAGATTTTATCAGCTATATAATCTGCGGGGACCAAACGTATAACGATGAGGTACTCGAACGGTATCGCAAAGAGAACGCTGAGCCCGTGACTTGTGATATTGAGCGATTAGAAGCGGCAGGCGTAGAAGTCTTCTCAAGTGAAGATCTTGTTGAAATTTCGTCGGAGCATTACGTGCGCCACAATACAAAAGTCTTATCTAAGATGATTTACGAAATCGCGTTGCGTGAGACAAGTACGATTGAGTTTAAAAGGGATAAAAATCGCAGAAATCATTAAGTGAATATGTAGATTAGAAAGGTTGTCATAACGATGAGTTTTGCATCTGATATGAAAAATGAATTAACGAGAATAGAAGTCGATGAAGCGAATGCAAGAGCAGAACTAAGCGCGT
The DNA here is from genome assembly GCF_001811435.1 of Staphylococcus sp. HMSC071G07. Lineage (NCBI taxonomy): Bacteria > Bacillati > Bacillota > Bacilli > Caryophanales > Staphylococcaceae > Staphylococcus > Staphylococcus sp. HMSC071G07. Next base: position 414,498 of record NZ_KV804768.1, on the reverse strand, counting down.
TGATTCGTATGAACGGTGCGCTCTCCCTTTCTAATCAACAGTTCATCATTGATGTACAAACGGAGAATGCGACAACTGCACGTCGAATCTACTCGTTGATTAAAAAAGTTTTTAATGTAGAAGTTGAAATTCTCGTGCGTAAAAAAATGAAATTAAAGAAAAATAACATCTATATTTGTCGTATTAAAATGCTAGCGAAAAAAATACTAGATGATTTATGCATTTTGCGTGATGGTATGTTTATGCATGAAATAGACGCAGCGATGACTGACGATGACGAAATGTGCCGAAGTTATTTACGTGGCGCCTTTCTAGCAGGAGGTTCCGTCAATAACCCTGAAACGTCTTCTTATCATCTAGAAATTTTTTCACAATATGAGACGCATTCAGAAGGCTTAGTGAAATTAATGAACCACTACGGCCTGAATGCGAAATATCTGGAGCGTAAGAAAGGCAGCATTGTGTACTTGAAAGAAGCGGAGAAGATTTCTGATTTCCTCAGTCTTATTGGTGGCTATCAAGCCTTATTGAAATTTGAAGATGTGCGTATCGTCCGAGATATGCGTAATTCTGTGAACCGTCTCGTGAACTGTGAAACGGCTAATCTCAATAAAACAGTAAGTGCGGCAATGAAGCAAGTTGAAAGTATACAACTTATCGACCAAGAAATTGGCTTAGATAATTTACCTGACCGTTTGAGAGAAATTGCGAAATTACGTGTGCAGCACCAAGAGATTTCGTTGAAAGAATTAGGAGAAATGGTGTCTTCAGGCAAAATTTCAAAATCTGGCGTTAACCATCGTATGCGTAAGTTAAATGAATTGGCAGATAAGATTCGTAGCGGTGAAACGATAGAGATGTAGATAGAGGACACGCAGTGATAAAACACAAGGGGCCACGTACACAAAGTTAATAAATATGTATATCAATAGTAAAGCGCTTTTCAACTTCGAGTATTTGAAAAGCGCTTAAGTTATATATGACAATCTCCGCGTTATTTTAATCCCGACATGAATTGATAGGCTGTGACGCCATAGCGATACTTGAAGCACTTATTTAAATGAGCAAGGTCCACAAAGTTGCATTCAGCAATAGCCCAATACACATCTTTATACGTCTCGATAATTTGCTTAGCACGTTCTACTTTGTAATTAATATAATACTGATGCGGCGTTAATCCTGTCTGCTTTTTAAAGAAGCGAATAAATTGATATTTAGACATTTCTAGAGCTTGGCTCAACTGTTCTAAATTCAATTTATCATTATAATGCAGTTTAATTATTTCTATAGCTAACTTTGTCTTTGCATTATCAGCTCTTGAAGATGAAGATATCACTTGTCTTGGAAATTGATCGATTAAATCTACGAAACGTTCATGACATTCAACTTCAGAATGCTCATAAAATATCGCTTGCCACAACTTGATGATACGTTCTGAAATACGTGGATTGTAAATAATTGGAGTCGTAAACTTCACATTTGTGGTGATCCCCAATGCTTCTCTCAACATAACAGGCTTGATATAGAGCATAATGTATTCCAGTCCTTGAGCATCATACGATTGGCCATCATGCGTTTCTTCAGGATTAAATAACATCACCCCACTCGTATGAGAAAGATGATGTGTACCACCTAAATGGTAAGATTGCAGACCACGCAATGTCACGCCCATAGCATATTCTTGATGGGCGTGTTTCTTATAGCGAAAGTCATCCAAATGCGCATGCATCGCAGTAATGCCGATTGCATTTTTATACTTAAAATGATTCATCATCTATCATCGCCTCTCATATCAAAGCCAAACTACAACAGCAGCATAAACGAGAAATATTGCCATCACAATCGTAACTACCATCTCATGGCGTTGAAGAAAGCGCTGAAGTAACGCGCCAAAGACGACCCATAATCCGAAAGAGAAGACACCTATAAGTGTAATAACGATAATGAATAAACTTATCGTCGAGAAAGTGTGATAGGTACCCAGTACAAATGAGGGTAGTACCGTAAGTGTAAAAGTGATGACTTTAGGGTTTAAAAATTGTAATAAATAACCCGATTTAAAACTCCCCTTGTTTGTAGGCTCATCGCTACCGTGAGATTTAAACAATAAGTAGACTAAGTATAGCATGTACAAACTACCAATGACTTTCATAATCGTCAGAACGGGAGGTATATATTGAGCGAACAAGCTATTAATTAGCGCTGACAATACGAGTAAAGTAAAGAAAGCGAGTGATGCGCCATATGTATATTGAATGCCTGCGCGACGACCTTGTGACTTAATGGTGTTCAATATATCTAGATTCGTGGGTCCCGGCGTTCCAGTGACGAGAAAGGTATAGAAGACAAATGACAAGATATTCATCCCACAGTCCCCCTTTGTATGTTGAAGTGTTGCTCAAGTATAAAGCATGTTACAATGGCTCTGATAGTACAAAATTGCGAAGAGAGTTAACTAAATATTTGTAAGAATATTGAGATATTGAATGAAATTAGGAAGGATAGTATGAATTATGGCTTCAAGTAACAATGATTATGAGAATTTACTGTTCTACTTTGCCTATAAGACATTTATTAATACGGCAGATGAAATTATCGAAGCGTATGGTTTGAGTCGTCAACATCATCGTTTTTTGTTTTTTATCGAAAAGGTCCCGGGCATTACAGTGAAAAATTTGTTAAAAAGTCTTGAAATATCGAAACAGGGGAGTCATGCAACTTTGAAAAAGCTCAAGGATAAAGGGCTAATTCAAGAACAACAATCCACTAAAGATCGTCGTGTGAAGCGGCTGTACCCTACAGAAGAGGGGACGAAACTCGTTAAAGAACTGAATAAAGCGCAAAATGATTTATTTAGTGAAATTCAAGAACGTGTCGGGACAGATTGGTATGCGATTATGGAAGAATTTGCGTCCTATCGCTCCGGATATAAAGAAATTAAACATTTAAAACATCAGCACGAATCAACTCGCGAGACACATGAAGAATAAAGGCCACTACTAAAGTGCCTTTCTTCTTCCTCGCTTTCCATTTCATTTGAAGTGCGGTCTTTTTCATATTTCCGCCTCAAAAATTGAGATTGAAATGCCTTTTAAAAGGGTAAAAAGAGACTAGTGTCGTAAAATGTCGTCATACAAAGTGACGTACGACAGAAAAATTTTTACGCAAATAGGTCAACTTAATTGACCTTTAATGCAGATAGATTTATCCTAGAAGTAATCAATCGCAAAGGAGAAATGGAAATGAAAAGACGTGTAGGACAATATTTAATGGACTGTATTAGTGAATTTGGTGTCGAAACGATCTTCGGTGTACCTGGAGATTTCAACCTAACTTTCTTAGACGATATTACAGAAAGAGACGACATGAAATGGGTAGGTAATACGAACGAACTTAACGCAAGCTATGCCGCTGATGGTTATGCACGCATGCACGGTATGAGCGCGATGGTTACAACATTTGGTGTTGGTGAATTGAGTGCGGTTAACGGTATCGCAGGCGCTTACGCTGAACGTGTACCCGTCGTTCAAATCACAGGCGCTCCAACACGTTCTGCAGAGCAAGCGGGTGCTTATTTACACCACTCATTAGGTGAAGGTAGCTTTGATGATTACCGTCAAATGTACAAACCGATAACTACTTCAGAAGCGTATATTACGCCAGAGAACGCACAAACAGAAATTCCACGTATCCTCACTGCAGCTTGGACTGAGAAACGTCCTGTACACATTCACTTGCCAATTGATGTGGCTGGAGAAGAAATCGAAGTGACAGAAACGTTCAAACACCCTACACATCAAGAGAGCGACGTTTCAAATCTTGTCGAAGCGGTTGAGAAACGTTTGAAAGACGCGAAACAACCCGTTATTTTAACTGGTCATGAAATCAACAGCTTCAACTTACACGAAGAGCTAGAGCAGTTCGTTAATCAAACGCACATTCCTGTAGCACAACTTTCTCTAGGTAAAGGCGCGTTTAACGAGGAAAATCCATACTACATCGGCATGTATGACGGCCAAGTAGCTGAAGAACAAATTAAAAATTATGTAGATCATAGTGACTGTGTCCTCAATATTGGAGGTAAACTCACTGACTCAGCTACAGCTGGCTTTAGCTACGAATTCGATTTAGACGACGTCATCACAATTAATCACCGTAATTTCCAAGCAGGTGAGACAACAAATCAAGACGCACATCTTATCGATTTAGTTCAACAACTGAAAAATATCGATGTGCAATTTAATGTAGACTACCCTCAATACGAACGTCCATCTGAAGAAGTGCAAGTTTCAGATGAGGCCTTAACTCAAAAACAATATTTTGCGATGTTACAACAATTTATCAAAGAAGATGACGTGCTTCTCGCAGATCAAGGTACATCATTCTTTGGTTCTTACAATTTAGGCTTAAGCTCAAATAATATGTATATTGGTCAACCACTTTGGGGCTCAATCGGCTATACTTTACCAGCAACGTTAGGCTCACAAATCGCCAATAAAGAACGCCGCAATTTACTTCTAGTAGGTGAAGGTGCTTTACAACTTACAGTACAAGATATTGCTGTTATGATGCGCGAAGATATTAAACCTGTATTATTCGTTATCAACAATGACGGCTATACGGTTGAGCGTAAAATTCATGGTGAACGCGCGCCATACAATGATATTACGCAATGGCAGTACACAATGTTACCTGAAGTCTTCGGTGGCAAAGATCAAGTAATGACACATCACGTAAATACAAGTAAGCAATTACAAGATGCTTTAAATCAAATCGATCAACATTCTGATCGTATGCACCTTGTTGAAGTGAAAATGAACATTGACGATGCACCAGAGAAATTAATTAAATTAGGTAAAGTCTTTGCGAACCAAAATGGCTAAGTAGCTTAGTTATCGCTTCCTTAGCAAGAACTTAATATGATTAAACTGCACCCCGCTACACATTGCAGAGCATGCAATCGTTGTAGTGGGGTATTATATTGCGTACACTTCTTTATACGAATGTATGTTTGTGTTATAGTTAAGACATCTCACAATACTTACGAAGATGGTTTGCTTTGACACCGACATTACATTAAACATTAACGGGAGTTTAAATAGATGAATCCTCTATAACTTAAGTGTGATAAGAGGAGGTACAAAGTGAAACAAGCAGATATTCATATCGATTGGCAGAAAGAGTTTCAGGAGTTTCAAGAGATTCTAAATAGTGGCTTGCACCCTGAGTGGCTATATAGTGCGAAAGCTAATTTAGTTCTCACACCAGCTTATACAGGTGAGGGCAAGCAATATTTCTTCACTGAAGATATTGTTAAAGCCAGTGAAATCATTCCGTTTTTTTAAAGATATGCATTAAGAATATTTTGAATACGCAACTTTTTGTAATAGCGTCGAGTAGCCTAACTACTAGGTTTCTCGGCGTTTTTAATTTTATGTAAAATTCTGTCATAATTTATAAAAGAACATAATATTAAGTGTGTATACCTTTATTTTTTTGAAAGTCAATAATTATTTTATGTCTTTAAAAGGCATCATGAAAGGATTTTAAAATTACTTGTGAAAAACTTCACAATATTGACAACAATTATAAACATTTACTGTTGTAAGTGCTTTCTTAAAATAATAGAATATATATGCAATGAGAGATTAATATAATACAAAGCTATATTATATTACTTTTGGAAAAGAGGTTATGGGAAATGGATATCGTTTTAGGGATAGGAACGTTGCTTGTCGTACTATTGGCGATGACGTTATTTTTAAACTTTGCGCCATTTGGTAAAGAAGGATTACAAGCACTCTCGGGAGCTGCTTGTTCGACAATGCTACCACAAGCGTTTCTTAGTTATGCATTAGGTGAAATCTTTCATATTACATTCTTAAAGGATATTGGTGATTTAGCTGGAAGTTTAACTGGTGTCGCAGTTGGTATTCTAACTTGCTTAAACTTAGGCATTTCACCAGTTTTTGCTGTTATCGTAGGTTTAGTACTTAAGGACTTCCAATTATTACCTGCGTTCATAGCAGCGTATTTAGTTGCGTTTGGATTGAAATATATTCAGAAGAAAGTACCAGAAGGATTAGATTTAATTGTAGTTATCTTACTCGCACCAGCAATTGCTTACGGAATTGCTAAGTTGATTAGCCCAGGAGTTATTGCTGTATTACATCAAATTGGTAGTGCGGTTACTGCAGTAGGTCAGAACAACCCTTACGCATTAGCTGTCATTCTTGGATTAATTATTCCAGTAACGGGTATGACACCACTAAGTTCAATGGTATTAGCAACATTGCTCGGATTGACAAGTACACCGATGGCTATCGGTGCGATCACTTGTATGGGTGCATCTTTCGTCAACTTCGTACTCTTCAAAGAGCTTAAGATTGGCGGCCCATCTAAAGCATTCGCCGTTGCCATTGAACCGTTGACTCAAATAGATATCATAGCGAAGTATCCACTTCAGCTCTATGGTACAAACGCTATTATTGGCGTAGTCAACGCAATTATTGTTACAGTGAGTGGGTTGGTTCTTAACACTCCAGGTATGGCTACACCGATTGCAGGCCCTGTCGTTTTATTCGGCTTCAACGAGCCTGTTAAAATAGTCATTACGTTAGTAATCGTTGCAGTTGTAAGTATTATATTAAGTCTTATCATTGGTAAGTTGATTAAAAAACTTAACTTGTCTAAACTCAACTTCAAAACGCCTAAATTAAATAAACAAGCAAATTAAGGAGATGTAATGTCGTTATGGCACGCACACAAGATTTTAAAAGTGCATTTGATATCATCGGGCCAAAAATGATTGGTCCATCAAGTTCACACACAGCAGGTGCAGTCAAAATCGGTAACGCATTAAGAGAAGTCTTACAACACGAACCAGAGAACTTAGAAGTACATTATTATGAATCATTTGCAGCTACACACCAAGGACACGGTACAGATTTAGCAATCGTTGGTGGTGCGCTTGGTTTCACAACATTTGACGAGCGTATTCCAGAATCAACAAAGATTGCTGAGAAAGAAGGTATCAAAGTCGATATCATTGAAGAGTCAGGTCACAGCTTAGGTGAACATCCTAACTGTGCATTGCTAAAAGCAGATGCTGGTGATCGTCATGTTGAGGTCAACGGTATCTCAATCGGTGGGGGAACAATCAAGATTAAGAGTATCCATGTGAATGGATTATGTATCTTAATGAATCACGGTTTACCAATCTTAGTTATTGACGGGGATTCAGATATTGCATCAATCAACCACCTAATCAACGATTTAATCGATAAAGATGTAGACATTAACGAAGAAATCAAGACAATTCATAAAGATGGATGCTTACTTGCACTTCATCTCAATAAAGATATGAAATCTGACTTGCTAGAGCAAATGCGAGACAAATACAGTAACTTGAACTTCTCATACGTACATTAGAAAGGGTGTATTTACATGTTTGATACGATGCAAGAAATAATAGAGTATGCAGAACAACATCAAACAACATTCGCTGAAATGATGATTCAACAAGAAATGGACAGACAAGAAACTTCTAGAGAAGACGTTCGTGAACAAATGAAGACGAACCTAGAAGTTATGCGTGACGGCGTAAAAAGAGGGACTACTGGAGAAGGCGTTAAAAGTGTAACGGGCTACACTGGTCAAGACGCGATTAAACTCCAAAAATATCGTGAAGAAAATCATGCATTAGCGGGCAATGAAATGATGGACGCTGTGAAAGGTGCCGTTGCAACGAACGAAGTTAACGCAGCAATGGGTATTATCTGTGCGACGCCAACAGCAGGTTCGTCAGGTACGATTCCAGGCGTTATTTTTAAACTTGAAAAAACACATGACTTAACTGAAGATCAACTGATTGACTTCCTATTTGCTTCAGCGCTTGTAGGTAAAGTCATCGCTAACAACGGTAGTGTGGCAGGTGCGACAGGTGGTTGCCAAGCTGAGGTAGGTTCAGCATCAGCTATGGCGGCAGCAGCTGCAACACAAGTGACAGGCGGCTCACCACAACAAGCAGGTCACGCAATGGCCTTAGCTATCAGTAACTTACTCGGTCTTGTTTGTGACCCAGTAGGTGGTTTAGTTGAAATTCCATGTGTTATGCGTAACGCAATCGGTTCAGGTAACGCATTAATTTCTGCAGACCTTGCACTAGCTGGCGTTGAAAGTCGTATTCCAGTTGACGAAGTTATTGAAGCTATGGATAAAATTGGTCGTAACTTACCTTCATCTCTTCGTGAAACAGGTATGGGCGGCTTAGCCGGTACACCAACTGGTCAAGAAATTAAACGTAAAATCTTTGGTGAAGCTGAAGAAAAAAGTAAATCTCATTAATTAGTAAGAAAAAGTCATAGTAAGAGAATGTTATAATATTCAGAAAAAATATTGCAAATTTGCACCCCATCCACTAAAATATCCTTAAAGGGAGTGGATGGGGTGTTTATTAAATTTGGATTACTATGTATCTTATTAGTGATTAGCAGTATGATAACAATGTATTGGACACATGAGGGGACGTGGCCAAATCGACTGTTTAAATCATTCTCGCTAAGTATCATTATCGTTTTTCTATATCACTATTTAAGATTCTTGATAGATTTAAACAAAAAGAGAAGCTGATCCTCGTTTCTTCTGAAGAATGAGGATCAGCTTTTATATGGGTTGAGATAGGTCGATTATGAATTGTCCTGTTGGTTATTATTCTGAGCACTACGGTTAGAAGATGATTGTTGATTCTGTTGACCTTGTTGTTCTTTTTGATGTTGTTGCCATAATTGATTTTGACGACGAACAGCTCTTGTTTGCGCATCTTGTGCGTGAGATTGATTTTGTTGTGCACCGTTTTGATTTGAGCCGTTATTGTTTGAATTGTTGCCGTTACTAGAATTGTTAGAGTTACCGTTGTTTTGGCTAGTGCTATTATCAGATTTAGATTGTTGCTGTCTTTGTTGTTGCTTTTGAGCCTGCTGTTGTTTTTGCTGTTGAGTTTGCTGTTCTTTTTGCTTTGGTTTTTGTTTTTGCTGTTGTCTTTGATCTGATTGCTGTTTTTGTTGAGCTGAGTTGTTGGTAGAAGTGTTTTTAGTGTTATTCTTATCTTTATCAGCTTGTGTTTTTTTAGATTTTTGTGGTGATTGATTGCTTTGTTGTTCTTTATTATTTTTGGATGGATCTATTACAGCTTGTGGAACTTGAGCGTTGTTATTTTGCTGGTTTTGTATTTGGCCATTTTGATTAGATGATTTATCTTGTTTCTGCTTATTTTCTTTATCGCTGTCGTGATCTTTGTCTTTATCCTTATCTGATTCGCCTTTGTTCGCTTTTTTATCTTTTTGCTGTTCTTCTTTATGCTTATCAGCCAAACGTTCTTGTCCTTTGTTTGAGTGGTCGACAAAGGCGAAAATCGCAAAGGCTAAGCCACATAATAGAAGTAAAACGATAATAGTGCTGACGATCTTCGCACCTGTACTCATTTTCTTCTTTGTTTCTCTTGTCAAATTACGATTTTGTTCTTTGTGTTGTTGGCGATTCGACATTCATTTTCCCCCGCTTTGGTATAATTACTAATAGCAAGATTGCCAGTTACGCTACGTTTTAAACGTAAATCAGCCTCATATAGCTATTTGTCATCTAAATTTAATGAAACTGATTTCTTAAAGCTATTAATATAGTTAACTTAATAGTAAGCTAAACATAAGATGACTTTCAACTTCTTTGTATAAATCAATAGTTGCTGATAATAAATAATAGAGTAGGTGAGTAATTGAAGTTATTTTTCGAAGAACATGATCAAGATCAACGTAAGTCTTTGCGTAAAATGATGAAAGTGCATGACGAACAAGAAACTTCGAGTCATAAGTGGGTCCCGTATCTCATAGGCGGTATTATTCTTATAATTGCAGGTAGTGCCTATTATTTATTTGGTTAAAAGTTGGGAGCACTTATCAATTACTCTGTGAAAGTTGTAAGGTATAATGTCTTTAGATGTGATATTTGACTTTCACCTTACACAACAGAAGTGTTTTCCATAATAAAGAACGGGAATTATAAAATAATGAGTAGAAAGATGAAAGAGGTGTTGTTATGCAACGTTACCTATTTACCGGCGGAACTGGAATGGTCGGTTCAGCGATTGTAGAACGTGTGAGAGCACAAGGCCACCACATTACGATACTCACGCGTCAAGATAAAGAGAGTCACGATGCACAAATCGACTATATCAACTGGTCTAAGGACGGCTGGGAGCAACAAGTGCCTGATATTGATGTCGTGGTTAACCTTGCTGGTGCGAGCTTGATGCAACGTTGGACGAAAGAGAATAAACAATCAATCATGCTCAGTCGTATGAAGAGTACTGAAGCGCTATATGAGCTATTTGCGAATCGCAAACAACGCCCTGATGTGCTGTTTAACGCGAGTGCAGTAGGTGCCTACCCGCCTGATACAAATTACACTTACACAGAAGAATATCGTACGTTACCATTTGATTTCCTCTCTGACGTCGTTTATCAATGGGAGCGTCATGCACGTAAATTTGAAGCACTAGGTACACGTGTCATCATGGGTCGTTTCGGAATTATCCTTTCTGATCAAGGTGGCTCACTACCACTGATGACGATGCCTTATAAATACTTTGTAGGCGGTAAACTAGGTTCTGGTCGTCAATGGTATTCATGGATTCACATCGACGATCTTGTACGAGGTGCGCTACATGTTATTGAGGATGATAGTGCAGAAGGCGTGTTCAATATGACCGCGCCGATGCCAGAACGTCAGAACTTGTTTGGCTATACGCTAGGTCGTGTGATGAATCGTCCTCATTACACTTGGGTACCTGCTATCGCGATGAAAGTTGTGATGGGTCAAATGGCTACCGTTGTGTTAGATACGCAAAAAGTGTTGCCGAATAAATTACAAGCACACGGCTTTAACTTTAAATATGCTAACTTGAAAGTGGCGCTAGAAGATTTATTAGGATAATTTGTAAAAGTCGGTAGGTTGAACGGAGACGTTTCGCTATATTAGATGTGAAAAAAGCTACTTCCCTGTGATTAGTGGGGAAGTAGCTTTGTGTTGTAGTGGGGGATTTGAAATTGATAAGTTTTGCGAATTAATTATCTTCGTTTTCGTCAGAGTTCGCGTCTTGCTCTGAGTCGTTTTGTTGGGAATCGTTTTGGTCGGTGTGTTCTTGTTGGGATTCTTCTTGATCATCTTTATTGGAGTTAGGTTGATTGTTTTTATTTTCTTTATCGTGGTCCTCCTCAGTAGTTTCATCATTGTTAGTTTGCTTTTCGTTAGTGTCCTCTGAGTTGTTTGGGGCTTTGTTTTGCTCATCACTGCTACCATTTTGAGCGGTATCTTCAGATTTATTCTGTTTATCTTGATTATTAGGTGGATTCGGAACTTTTTCTTTTGCTTCGCGGTCTTTTCGCTCATCTTCTTCACTTACTTTGCTTAATTCTTCCATTTGCTTTTTTGTTCCTAGAGATTTGCTATCTACAACTTTCTTTTTATCCTTGTCAATTTTCAATTCGAAAGGTATAGGTTCAGACAGACGCGTAACATTATAACGAACAAAGTAATATTTATTGTTCGATTTAGCACCTTCAAGTTGGAAGGAGTTAAAATCTATTTCTCCTGGTCGGATTACTCCTCCATTAAAATGATTTTTCGCTATTTGAAGCGCTTCACCTTCTTTCATTTTATTCGTACCTTTATCAGTTTGGTAGTAACCCGCTCTTTGTCCAGTGTATTTATTAATAATCATCACTTGCTTCACCACACCATGAGTTTCACTACCAGATTTAAATTCGACGTGATAATTATCAGAGGTTTCTTTAATAACTTTCATATCAGATATTTGAGAGCCTGGTCCGGCGCCTGCTCCATCCAATACTTCATCTTTAACTGCGTCGATAGCTTGTTCTTTTGTGAGCATTTGTTGATCATTTTGAGACACATTATCGTTTTGAGAAGCATTACTCTGTTCAGTATGATTATTACTTTCTTTTTTATCCGACTTTTTTTCTTTTTTGTGTGACTTATTTTGGGAAGAGGTTTTATCATCGTCATTTCCGCTACAAGCTCCTAATACGAATATACCAGCTAAGGTTAATGCCAATAACTTTCGCATTTTAATACATCCTCCTGAAATATTGTTTTTAATAGTTCTATTAATTATATTTTAGCATTAATAGTTAGTAGTTGAGAACGAGGGTATAGAGATTAAGTGGGCCGAATGGGATTTAACCATCTTGAACAGCTACATATAGATTTACTAGGAAGCCATGAAAATCACATTTTACACAAACAAAAGCCGACATCAACAGTATCATAGGCACTGATGACATCGGCTTTAAAGTGTAAATTTACCTCCTCGAAGGGAATATAAGCATCTTATAACACGGGATTTCATAAGGGTCGAAGTCCCTAACGGGTCCCTAAAAATCACATTTCACTTAATGCTTCTACCGCTTTATTATCTTCTTCGACAAATTTCTCTTCTAAAAGATGTGAGTATATTGAGGTAGTTATTGATATATTTTTATGTCCTAATCGCTTGGAAATGTAATAAATAGATATACCTTTCGCTAGTAAATAAGAGCAATGAGTATGTCGTATAGCATGTGAAGTTATCGGTGTAATACCTAATTTAATGCAAGCTTTTTTTAAAGCTTTATTAATAGCGTTTGATGTTAGAATTATGCCACCGTTTTTAAATATATAACCATCATAGCTAATAATCATATCATCAATAGCGCTAACTATATGTTGCATATCTTTTTTAGCAACAGTAACATATCTAGGAGATGAATCTGTTTTATGTTCGTCAATGTATATTTGATTTTTAATTTGATCTATATATTGTACTTTCATATACTTAACTCCACTAATACGACAACCCGTGCAAATCATAATATACAAAGCCAATCCTGCACGTGAATTAGAGTTTTTAAAGTGTTCTTTGAGTGTTTCATATTCATTAATAGTGACGTATTTTTCACTTTCTTTTTTTGTTTCTTTACCCGCTTTGTAATTCACTTTATAAGTAGGGTTTTTGCTAATCAGTCCATCGTATATAGCATCATTTAATGAGGAGCGAATTGCACCATTTGTTTTGCGTATAGTCTCTTTAGCATGACTATCAGAAAAGTCGTTAATAAACTTTTGATACACTTGTCTATTTAGCTCTGTAAGTTTCATACTCCCTATTTTATGATTTTCTAAATGTTGTAAGGTGAATTTATAATGCCGATAAGTAGTAGGTGTAACTACAGGTTCTTTGTAAGTCTCACACCAATTTCTAAAATAGTCTTTTAACGTCAATGAACTATCGAAGTTATATCCTTGGCGTAATTCATTCAACTTGTCTAATCCTGCTGAATTTGCCTCACGTTTCGTTCTAAAGCCTTTCTTACGATAACGTTTCCCTTCGTATTTGAATTCGTATTGCCATTTTTTACCATCATAACAACGTGTTCGCATACTGTCCCCCCCTTAAAAAAGATAAAAAATAATAAAGGGAAGCGACAACGACTCCCCTTATTGGTGTTTTCTCACTTTCATTAACTGATTGTTTTTCGGTAGATGAGGAGTTCTATTGCTTTTGATCGGGGTTATTGTCTTGAGAATCACTTCTCTGTTTTTCTTCATGACCTTCAGACTCTTCATTATTGGATTTATCTTGTTGTGGCTGTAGCTCCTCGGGTGTCCTACATCCTCCGACAGTACAAACTGTGCCATCAGGTTTAGTGTAGCCTACCACATCTCCGTTACCAGGTGCTTGGTACCAAGTATCGCCATCTGTATCAACCATACCATCTACGCTTTGACCACTTTTTAGTCTATGTTGCATTTGACTTTTAGTTAAATAATGATTTGATTGTTGATTGCTTGTTTGTTGGTTACTTGTTTGTTCTTGATTTTGTTGAGGAGATTGTGGCTGTGAGTTTTGGGATTGATTATTATCTGTTTCGTTTTGATTTGTAGATTTTTCTGTAGCAGATTTTTCCTCATTCTTTTCTTTCTTGTTATCAGCTTTCTTTTGTTTATCTTTCTTTTCTGCTTTCTTATTTGTTTCCGTCTTATTATCCTTATCTTTATGTTCTTCTTGCCCACACGCTGCCAATACTAAAAAACTTGATAAAATCAAAACTAAAAACTTCTTCATTTTACATTCTCCTTATTCTTTATTTTTATATTTAAACATCCTCAACGGCTCAATCGTAATAGAGTAAAGTAAAAGGGTACTAAGTACCCTTATTGTTTTATTTATCTAAATGATCCACTGCATATTGTGCCTCTTCTTCAGTGAATTTATCTCCCGCATCAGAAATTAATTGATTATAAATTGAGTCTTTCGACATGTTCTGGTCTTCTTGATATGATTTAGCACTTTCAAGAGCATTCTTCTTATAATCTGCTTTTAAGTTATCTACTGCGTACTGCGCATCTTCCTCAGAAAATTTGTCCCCCGCATCAGACGTTAATTGCTGATAGATACCATTTTTAGACATATGCATTGTATCTGCATAAGTTTTAGCAGAGTTTAATGCAGCAGTTTGTTCTTTAGTAGCATTTTTATCTTGTTTAACTTCAGAACTCTCTTTATTAATATTTTTATCTACTTCATTAACAAAAGTTCCAGTACAAGCAGTTATACCAATAATTATAAGAATTAGTAGGACTAGACAACCACCACAACCAAAAAGCCATCCTTTTTTCTTTTTAGCTTTTTCTTGTTGTTTGTACTCTTCGAATTGTCGACTTTGTCTTTCCAACAATTCTTCATTTGTTAAATTTGAAACATTCTTAGACATTTAAATATGTCCCCCCTTAATTAATATTTTTATATTTAAACACACGTAATGGTTCAAACTGAATTAAGTAAGTTCCATAACGTATGTAAATACCATGTTTATTTCTGTAATGTTCTAATATTTCTAATACGTATTCTTCGCTTAATTGAACATACTGCGCTAGTTCGTATAAGTTACTTACACCGTAATGATGCGCCTCTACAATAATACGTAGGGGAAGTGCTGCCTCGTACCCGTGACGTTTGGCGTAGTTTTCAAACTTGCGGTTTATCCATTTAGACTGGTCTAAAATGTTACCGTATGTAAGTTTGTGATGTGCAAGTTCTTCGTATAAGACTTCGGCTTTGCGTGTTTCGGATAGATTTTTATCAATAAGTATAACACCGTTATCATAAAAACCTTCAAAACCCTCTTTTAAAGCAATTCCATCATCAATAGGAATATGCTTATTTTTAATAACTAAATTCTCGTACAGTGACACAGAAATCTCCCCTTAATTATTGCGATGTGCTTTTCTTACTAATTCAGCGTACTTTCTAATTTCAGCTAATTCTTCTTCTGTAAAATCACCGTCTAAATGTGCGGCAAGTGTATCTTGTTGTATTTCCTTTTTCCCTTCTGTAATTCTTGATTTAGATACATTAAAGTAATCTGCAAGTTGTTGGATTCTTTTTATACGTGGATATTTAGTTTGTTGAATCCAATTTGAGACCGTAGGTTGAGTTACTCCAATAGCTTCAGCAAGTTCTTTTTGGTCGATATTTCTTTCTTTCATAAGTTCTTGTAGGTTTTCAGATAATTTTTTTCTAACGTTGTTATTTTCCATAATTGTCTCCTTTAATATTACTTAATGTAATATTAACTTACCACAACTAACATTACTTTACAATACTTTTTATAACTTTAATTGAAAAAATATAACCTTACCCGTTGACAAGTAATTTAAAGTAATATAAAGTTATACGTGTGAAAGAGAGGTGAACAACATGCCAGAACAACTAACAGTTAGAAAGTGGAGATTGATTAGAGATTTAAAGCAACAAGAAGTAGCGGATATTTTAGGAGTAAATCCTAAAACTGTCGGACATTGGGAAAAAGAAGAAACTAATTTAAGCAATGTTACAGTTTATGCTTTAGCAAAGTTATACGATGTAGAAATTGACCAAATTAAAGTATAAAAAATTTTACTATCTATATAACTTTTAATAACTTTTAAAAGGAGGTTAATTAATTGAACGAATTACAAACAAATAATGATATTGGCCAAATGTTCAACATTCATGAAAAAGAAAATGGAGAGATCGCAATAAGTGGTCGTGAATTACATGAAGCACTAGAGATTAGAACAGAATATAAAAAGTGGTTCAGTAGAATGACTGAATATGGTTTTGAAGAAAATATCGATTACACAAGGGTGACCCAAAATTGTCTTACCCGAGGTGGATATCAAAATATAACTGACCACGCACTCACACTAGACACTGCAAAAGAAATTGCAATGATACAAAGAAGTGAGCCAGGTAAAAGAGCACGACAATATTTTATTCAAGTAGAGAAAGCGTGGAACAGTCCAGAAATGATAATGCAACGTGCATTAAAAATTGCTAACAGTACGATTAACCAACTAGAAACTCAAATTGAAAGAGACAAACCAAAAGTGATGTTTGCAGACGCAGTAGATACAAGCACAAGTTCAATACTTGTAGGAGAACTTGCTAAATTAATTAGTCAAAACGGTGTGAAGATAGGACAAAATAGATTATTCCAGTGGTTAAGAGACAATGGTTATCTAATCAAGAAGCAAGGTGAGGCTTATAACTTACCAACTCAAAGAAGCATGGATTTAAAAATCATGGACATCAAAAAGAGAACTCAAAATAATCCAGATGGCTCAATCAGAGTTACTCGTACAACTAAGATTACTGGCAAAGGTCAACAATATTTTATTAACAAGTTTTTAAGTAAGGAGGCATAACATGAATATTTTATACAAAACAACCCTCCTCATCACAATGGCAGTTGTGACATGGAAGGTTGTAAAAATTGAAATAAACACTAGGAAAACGACAATTAGTTACATCGATAAAAAAGATTTAAATACTAACCGTCATTTTGGGTTTTCTCGACATATTTTCTAGCGTGTTCAAACGCCATTAAATATACGGCAAACGCTTCGTCAAGCATTTCTTGTTCACTTTCATAATTACTCGGTTTGAACTCTTGAGTGCTTAAATAAGCATTTGCAAACTGTTGAGGGTCGAAATATATCTTAGACATTTATATCACCTCACTTTCATTTGAAGATAAGCAAATTATACATCAAAGGAGGCATAACCATGCTGCAGAAACTAAAAATAGCACTCCTAATCGTCATCTTGGCGGAGGAGATTAGAAGTGCTAAGCATGTGAGTAGCCTAATCATCAGTATCATCTTCAGCAAAACAATTTGCTATTAAAAAACAAGTAAACAATATTGCAATCACTGAAGAAAATACAAAGTAATTCACATATTGATCGAGGATAGTTCTTAGTAAAACCGGTCCAGTAACACTAGACGCAGATGTTACTGAAACATTTTTTACAAATTTAGCGGAAGGATAAATGAACTTATGATTGAGCGCTTCTTTGAATATATTGTTGTAATAATCGCGATATATCTCATCTATTGGATGGGGAGAATCGATGGTTTCACTAAAAGAAGAGACATCGACAGTATTGATAAAAGATTGTCTCAAACGATTACTAATTTTCAAAACTTCGTTTTTCTGAAAGTTAGTAGAGCTTATGAAATCATTAAGAATTTCTTCAGAAAATAAATTATTTCTAAAGTTTTTAGCAATATTAATACTTGGTGCAGAAATTTTAAGCAAGTTAGAAGTATCGAAATTAATTGGCTTTAATTGAATCGGAATTTTCTCAATATCTTTATAAATATAATCGAATTTCATAGTTTGATTTATAACTTGTCTAATTTCTCTCGAAGGTTTAGTTGCTGTCATTGCAACGTTTCTTAACTCATAGATATTTTTATCAATTATCGGTCTAACATTTTTTAAAGGATCGTTATACATTTGCACACCCCCAATCTAACGCAGTAGCGATAACCAAATTATACACGAAAGGAGTGGCTTTGATGCCACAAACACTTAATGTATCAGTGCCCATTCCAGACACACACGTACTCATTGCAAAAGAAGAATACGAAGAGTTATTTAATTACTCTTTAGATCCTGTCTGGGACTTAAAGGACTTGAAGAAAAAGTTAAAGATGTCTTCTGACGACACTATTAAGGATAGATTGTTATTCAATCCTAAATTCGAAAAAATCTTGAAGAAACAAGGGATAGCTCACTATCCAGATGAAAGTTTTAACAGATGGAGATTCAACGCAAGAAAGATGAATAAATTTATCGACGAACATTTCAATGAAATACATGGCAAATAAAGGAGGTGATGAGATGAAGTATCTATTGGCATACCTAACAATGATTATCGTTGCATTAGCACTTGTATTACTAAGAGTACATTTAGCTACAACACTAGTTATTAGCTTATCCGTATTACTAATTGCAATCCCATTCTGGAAGACTTGGATTGAAGAAATAAAAAAGACTGAATGCTAACGGCAATTAGCAAACAGTCAAACATTTAATAAATATACCGAATTTATTATACCCCAATTTAACGGAGGTAATCAACTTGAAAGAGACGATAACGTATTTAATTAAACGAAAAGACACAGAGTTATTTGTAACAAATAAACCGACCGACAGAAACGGCGATATAAGTTATTCAACAAACTTTAGCCGTGCGAGAGAGTTTAATGGCATAGAAGGCGCAAGTATAGACATGACAGACCACGTAGCAATCAAACACACGCACATAGAAAAAGATGTATACGAGGAGGTCAATATTGATGACTGAAGAATTGAATCTATATCAAAAGATTGCAGATGTTAAATCGAATATAGACGGTTTTACGAAAGATACAAAAGGCTTTAACTACACTTACGTAAGCGGTTCGCAGATTTTACACAGAATTAGACAGAAAATGATTGAACACAATTTGTTGTTAGTGCCTCATTTAGAAAACGAAGAATATGAACAAGTTGAATTAACTCGCTATAACCATAAAGCGAAAAAAGAAGTGACTAGTACAGAGTTTGTAGTAAAAACAAACCTAACTTATACGTGGATTAACGCAGACAATCCACAGGAAAAATTAGAAATTCCTTTTTATGCAATTGGTCAGCAACAAGATCCATCACAAGCATTTGGCACTGCGCTCACATATTCCGAACGATATTTCTTAATGAAATTCTTTAATATCCCAACAGATGAAGACGATGCAGATGCTAAACAGAAACAAGAACAATATTCAAAAGCTGATAACAAACAAATCAAGTTACTAAACGAAGAGATAAACAACTTTTTAGATTTAATGTCATCACTTAATAAAAAAGTAACTGAAGCACAAGTAAGAGAACAGTTCAAGATACCTGATGATAATAAGATTTCTCAATCTCAAGCAGTAGGTTATATCAAACAACTTCAAAATACTGCTAAAAAGTACAAGGAGGAAAAATGATGAATTCAATTAGCTTAATAGGGAACTTAGTCAACAATCCACAAACGTACGGTGAAAATAACAATGTAGTCAAATTTATGGTGGCGGTGCAACGTCCATTCAAAGACAAGCAAACAGGTGAGTATGAAAGTGATTTTGTACCTTGTATCGCTTTCAGTAAAACGGCAGAAATCATCAGCAACAACTTCAATAAAGGTAACAAAATTGGAATCACTGGTCGTTGGCAATCAGGCAAATTTGAAAAAGACGGTCAAACAATATATACGAATGACTGCGTTGTAGAAAATGTGACATTTGTAGAATCTAAATCTAAACAACAAAACAATCAATCTAACCAATCGTTTAATGCTAAACAACCAGTTTCACAAGATGATAATCCTTTCGAAAATACCGATATTAGCGAATCTGAATTACCGTTTTGAGTTGATATAGATGGCAATTATAACTAATTACGTTCAGCAAGATGATGGTACTACAACAGTAGTTGTCAAAGGTGTCGACTTATCTGATAAAGATTTTCTACTGTTAGATAACGATTTAGAAGTAGAGTGCGAAGTTGATATTACTGATCCATATCAAATAACAGACAAACAACGTCGTAAGATATTCGCAATGCTGCGTGATATTTACGACTACTTCGCACAACCGATTGAATACTTGCGTTACATGTTTCAAAAACAATTGGAACTGCTTAATGGTTACGAGCCTATCTCGTTAAGTAATTGCACAAGAAGACAAGCAAGCCAATTAATTGAGTTAATACTCGACTTCGTATTTGAACATGACATCCCCATGAGAAAGCACACAAGCGCTCTCATGAGCAACGACAAGTATTTCTTATACAAATGTACTGTGAATAGAGTTTGCGTTATATGTGGCGCACAGAACGCCGAGTTAGCACACCGCCATACAGTTGGTACAGGGCGCAACAGAAACAAGATTAATCATAAAGATAACCAAGTTCTAGCACTATGTCATTCACATCATTTAGAGCAACATCAAATAGGTATAAATACATTTAATGAAAAATATCACTTAACAAATAATTGGGTGGAAGTTGATGACAGGTTGAACAAATTGCTGAAAGGAGGATAAGAAAATTGAGCAAACTATTAATCGATGATTATCCGATTCAAGTATTACCGAAGCTAGCCGAAGAAATAGGATTAAATGAAGCTATCATACTACAACAAATGCACTATTGGTTGAATGCAAGCAAAAATCAATTTGATGGCAAGAAATGGATATACAATTCTTATCATTCATGGCATAAACAATTTAAATTTTGGAGTGAACGTACTATCAAAAGGATTATCTATAGTTTAGAAAAACAAGAATTAATCCTAACTGGTAACTATAACAAATACGCGTTTGATAGAACTAAATGGTACACAATTAACTACCAAAAACTAAATAACATAGTGACACAACCATTAGGACAAAATGTCACAACACAAAATGACAATTTGTCACGATTAGATGATGACAATATGACACAACCAATACCAGAGACTAACACAGAGATTACTTCAGAGACTACTAATAATAGCGCAACTAAAGTTACGCAAGAGCAATTCAACCAATGGTGGAATTTATATGATAAGAAACTAGATAAGAAAAAAGCATTTAGTTTATTTAAGTCAGCATTAAAGAAACACGACTTTGAAACAATTATGAATGGTACTAAAGATTACCTTAAAACAATTACAGATAAACAGTATCAAAAATATCCTAAGACATTCTTATCACAAGAAAGCTATATGAACGATTACAGTAAAGAGATGCCTAAAACAACAAAAGAAAGTAACAAAAATACTGAAGGAAGTTATTTTGAACGAGTTAAAAATGGGGAGGCGTAATTAAATGGGAATGACTAAAAAAGAAGCTACGACAATTATGAGTTTACTTGAAACTGCCTTCGTTATGAACTTTCCTGAAGACGATTTAAAAGCAAAGTTGTGGATTGAACAACTTACTAAGTACGGTGAATACGAAGGCACTTTATTAAAGGCTAAACAACACATTAGTCGTAGTAAGTTTAAGCCGACAATATCTGAGATATTAAAAATTCAACCTAAAAAGGCAGAATCCGTAACTGTCCCTGAGAAAGAAACGCATGTATACAAGATGAAACATGATAGTGAATACGCATCTCAATACCGAAAATTAAAAGAACGATGGGAACAACTCAAAAGAGAGTGGGCTGAAGAAGATGAATAACATTGATGTTTTATCCACTGAAGAATCGATTGTTTCTAACCTGCTCCAAACTCCAGATTTACTAGGTAAATTAAAAGTCAAGCCAGAGATGTTTGAGAACGAAGGGATTAAGAAGTTTATCACCTATGTTATTGAACAAGGCAAAGTTGATGTAAACCAAATCTATTTCAAAAGTCGAAAAGACAAATCATTTATACCAACTCAAAGACTTAGTCAACTCTATGATTCAAAACAAGCAGATAAGACGTTTTTCATGTCTGATCAAATGAACATCTTACAGAACTATGTACTAAAAAAAGCATTAGCAGACGCAAAAGATTATCAATCTAGTCCAACGCCACAGAATTTTAAATTACTAACAGAACAACTCAACGAATTAAATGAGCTATCTATCCAAAAAGACAATCCGACCGATAACTTTTTGACGGAAGTGATGGACAATATCTTATCTGATAAGCGCAAGACGTTTATCAAAACAGGAATTAATTCTATTGATAGCAAAATCATAGGGTTTGAAAGTGGTCAACTGAATGTCTTAGGTGCAAGGCCCAGCTTAGGTAAGACATCACTTGCACTAACGATGATGTGGCATATTGCGCGAACAGGAATTCCTACGACCTTTTTCAGTTTGGAAACAGACGGGAGTAATATTGTTGAGCGTCTTGTAGCGATGATGACAAATACCCCTCTTCATAAGATTAAGCGAGGGGATGGGCTGAAGCCAGAGGAAGTTGATAAAGTCATGCAAGCGATTGATGTAATTAAAAAACACAATCACTTACGCATTGAAGACCAAGCTCAGTTAACACCTAGCGATATACGAGAAATAGCGATGCAATCCAATGGCAAGCCTAATGTAATATTTATCGATTATCTAACCTTGATGTCATCAGACACACCACAGAAAGATAGACGACTAGAAGTTGAAAAGATTAGCCGTGATTTAAAAGTCATCGCTAAAGAGACTAGGAGCACCATTATAGCTCTCTCTCAACTAAGTCGAGGGGTAGAGTCGAGACAAGATAAACGACCGCTTATGAGCGATCTGAGAGAAGCTGGAGGCATTGAGCAAGACGCTAACATGATCTTCTTTTTATACCGTGAAGATTATTACGATAAAGATCTAGTGGATAACGACACAGGCAAATCTGATATAGAGTTTATCATAGCTAAAAATAAAGACGGAGAAACAGGCACGGTTGACTTAGAATTTTACAAGAAGACACAGAGGTTTTACGGATGAAAATAAATGAATTACAAGAGACGTTAAGACGCATGTATAAAGAGTACGAGCGAGAGCCGCTCATTCAAATGCGTATCATCGATTGGGGCAAAACAATCAATCGATTACTAGATGAGAAACGACTCAACATTTTTGATGGTTTTGAAGAGAACAAAGATTTTATCTTTAACGAAATGGAGGCATTTAAACATGCAAGAAGAGAATGACCAATACTATCTGTTCACTTCAGAGAGCGAACGAGTGTTTAGAGTAACTGAATTAGGTGACGGTGATTTTTACGTAGAAAATTTGGCAGGACAACGCTATTGGAACGTTGATAGCAAAATGATGGCACCAAACGCACTAAATAAATTCAAAACAAATCACAACTTATATCTTGAAGAAGAACTAAATAGTCAAGCGACTATCTTTGATATGTAGGTGTTGGCATGGAAACGATTGAAATTAAACTTGATAAGCCTGTAGCGTCACCACGTCCGAGATTCAGACGCATGGGCAAGTATGTACAAACTTATATGCCTAAAAGTTATGAACAACACAAGAAAGACATTCAGTGGCAATTACCAATGCTCATGATAGATAAAAATATACGACTTGAATTGGAATTTTACTTTCCATTACTCAAATCGTGGTCAAAAAAGAAACGTAGCAAAATGATAGGGCGATACAAAGGTAAAAAGCCCGACATAGATAATTTGATGAAAACGATATTAGATGCTGCGAATAAGCATTTGTGGCAAGACGATGGACAAATTGTAGAGATAAAGAGCTTTAAACGATTCTCAGATAATCCACGCATCGTATTAAAACTAGAAGTTATGGAGTGATGATATGAATTGGAAAGAAACGAATGTAAAAGTTCAAATGAATATCAAAGCAGAACTGACAGTTCCTGTTATAACAAAGTCTACTTATGACTATGATGAAGAAGTAAATGAAGAGGTTGAACGTATTTTTTATAAGTTTGTCGAACGACCAACACTTATGGAATACGAAGACCTGGAGTTTTTGGATATAGATAATGTCGAAATTAAAGATATTGATTAGGAGTGAGAACATGGGAAAAACAATTAATTTGCCAAAGAAAAAGGACAATAAAGGTCGCTTGTGCTATCTAACAACAGATGGCTCAAAGCCTTATTACATTCCTGTGGATGTCTATAAAGACGCGATCAATACAGGAATGACGCATAAAGAGATTAAGGATGAATTCAAGCAAGGTATTCGCAATCTTAAACGTGTTGTTAAGTATAAACAAAATCCAGAGCAATACGAGAAAGAACACAAAGAAGAGCAAAAAGTAGAGCGTAAACGAAAGGTAATGCAAGAAAGAGAAGTGAAATTGAAACGGCTAGCAAGAATCACTAAAAGACGCAACGTGTCTGCTCAAGAAATGGCGACTTATCACAAAGTTAAAGATGACTATTGGTTTGAGAATACTTGGAATCAAATGTTTGGAAAGTGGGGTCAGCGCTATGCAAACAAATGATATGCAACAACGTAAACGTAAACAGATGAACGATGTCCCTTGTCATTATCAAGGCACTGATGGCATTGATGTTATTGAATTCTGTCGCCAACAGTTTACTCACGATGAATTGGTAGGCGCTTTAAAATTCAACATTATCAAATATACTACTCGTTTAGGGCGTAAAGAAAATGATTTAGAAGACTTGAATAAGATTGGCGTTTATCAACGTCGATTAAGTGAGGTGCTGGCAGATGAGTAAGCAAGTATATCTTGGAGGAGATATGTTGTCTATTGGACAACAAATGCGTCGTGAGTTCGAAAAGAAAGAACTTGAGCGTTTAGGCTTTAGAGTCTATGCGCCTCAAGATGACAAGGATATTAATGATAAACAGAATGCGGATCAAACAGGATTAGCAGAACGTATCGTTTATAACGACACAGCAGGTATTTACAAGAGCGATATACTCATCTTTGACTATTTGCCCCATGCACAAGGGACGATAGCAGAAATGGGCTATGTACATGGGTTATTGCAATATGTAGATAACGATAAATATGACGTCTACGTACAGTGTACTGATGTTAGACAAGGTACTGGTCATGTATCAAAAGAGCAAAATCGTTCGGAGTTCTCAATAAATCAGTACGTTTACGGTGTGATATTGGATATTACAAATGGACGTGGTATACAAACGTTTAATGAGATTTGCCAAGACTTAATTAAAAACGAGGAATGGTAATAATGATAGATTACTTTAAAAATAAACACTACCTCTTAAATAATGATGGCAAAAGAGTAGCACATGTTCACATTGTCGATGGTTTGTATAAAGTATGTGGACATTATCGGACGATGTATCACGGATTAAAGTTTCGATTTAATAAGACAGAGTTTGAACAGTTTTGTTTAGATAGAAATTTAAATGCAGAAGAGAGATAGATAAGTTAAAAAGTTGAGCACAGGACTACCAAATCAATAAATAAGGAGTGTTTGAGATGATGCCTAAATTTAGAGCGTGGGATAAAGACCGAGAATATATGGAATATACAGATAAGAAATTGATAGTGAGTTTTGGCGAGAATGGAAATGTAAGTGTTACAGACCTTTCTAATATTTATTCGGCTTGTGAACATATGCAAAATTTTGAACTCATGCAATCAACTGGTTTGAAAGACATAAATGGTATCGAGATTTATGAAGGGGATATTGTACACGTCAATTATAAATTAAGTATTGTTAAGTACGCAAAAGGTTCTTTTTATATAGAGTTTATAGATTTTCCTAAAATTATCATGTTGTCAGATTTTTATTTTAAATCTTATACAAATGATTTAATTTTAAAAGTTCAAGGCAACATATACGAAAACCCAGAGTTATTGGAGGACGAGTAGGATGGAAGAAAATTGGATGTATATTAAAAAATTTAATAAAGAATACATGATATCTGATAAAGGTAACGTGTGGAGTAATAAAAGTGATAAAATGCTAAAACAATCAGACAATGGTTACGGATATTTAAGAGTTGGTTTGACGAAGAACGGTAAGACTAAGCGATATTTAGTCCATAGATTAGTAGCTGAAACATTTTTAAACAAAAATTCAAAAGACCAATGTGTTAATCATATAGACGAAAACCGCAAAAATAATTGTTTGTCTAATTTAGAGTGGTGTACTTACAAACATAATGCAAATCATGGCACCAAGAATATAAGAATGGTAAAAAGTAGAGAAACTTCTCCAAAGTGGTTAAGAGAACAAACTATTCCAATAGTGGGCATAAATATAAAAACCGGAGAATGTAACTATTATAAATCAATGATGGAAGCTGAAAGAAATGGTTTTAGCAGTGGGCATATAAGTGAATGTATCCGAGGTATTAATAAATCACATAAAGGTTGTAAATGGTTTAAACAATCTGAATATAAAGGAGTTTCATAAATGAAAAATACATTAGAAATCAAATTATTATCAGAGAATGCAACTATGCCGAAGAGAGATAGATTAGATGCTGGGTACGATATCTATTCAGCAGAAACAGTAATACTTGAGCCACAGGAGAAAGTAGTAATTAAAACTGATGTAGCTGTAAACATACCAGAGGGTTACGTTGGACTATTAACTTCAAGAAGTGGTGTGAGTAGCAAAACGCATTTAGTAATTGAAACTGGGAAGATAGATGCAGGTTATCAAGGAAATCTAGGGATTAACATTAAAAATGATATGGAAGATGACGGTATAACATCACTATATGAAGATTTAGATGATGAATTAGTAAGCGTCTTAGATATAAAAGGTAATTGTATAAACGAAGGAGAAGGTGCTAGAAAGGTATATAAAATCAACAAAGGCGACAAACTCGCACAACTCGTTATCGTACCTATTTGGACACCAGAGTTAAAAGAGGTAGAGGAGTTTAGCAATGAGTCGGAAAGAGGAGAGCAAGGGTTTGGATCAACAGGATACTAAAGAAATAGTAGCAGAGATTAAAAGAATATTAGGTAAGGAGTGAATGGTAAATGGGTGATTTACTAATAATTATAGTTTGCTTTATTTTATTGGCTATATTAGTTGGGATGATTGTTAAGACTTATTTAGAAAACACAAAACAAGAACGTGAGTATAAAAAGATTGCAAAGAAAACTCGGAATAAGCGAAAAGAGTTTGAAGAACGTAAAAGAAAACAATTTGAAAATAATAAGCTGGATAAGGAGTGAATAAGTTGATTAAACGCATATTAAAGATTTGGTTTACTATCGCGGTGTATGAGTTAGGTAAGCATCTCACTTCTCTACTCATCGCTATTTTAGAAAGTGAAGATGATATCGAAGCACCTAAAGACTTTGCATTAGAAACGGACCAATATGATTTGAATAGGATTAAAGCAGAAGTGAGTGATTAGTGCTGGCTGAAATAACATTTCCAATAAGTACAATTATATTAAAACTTGGAGGAGTTGTGGATAAAAATGTGGATAATGTTAACTATCATCATGTCACTCATTGCATTGTATGCTTTGATATCTAATATACTTATGCGTAAAGAGTTAGACGAGTGCCACTATATATTTAGTTGTCTGATTAAAGATAAAGATATACAACGAATCATTGAACGTTATAACAATAAGTAGTTGGGAGGACTTACATGATTGTGATTGAGCGTTACGACATACGTAAACTAGAAGACTACATTCAGAACATTACACAGTACAAAAAGCAATTACGCTTTAGAGAATATGAATTACTTGAGAGTCATGAGATAGATAATCCAGAAGGTGGCAAGTCAAACTTACCTGGTAATCCTGTAGAGCGTGAAGTGATTAAGAAGACTAAGGATAAAAAATACAACAACTTAGCTAACATTGTTAATGGTGTAGATAGGTTGATGGATGAGTTAAATGAAGATGACATGGAAATGATTCGGTTGCGTTATTGGGATTGCCCTATTGATTGTAATCAGTGGGATCAAATTGCAGACCGTTTCTATGTAAGTAAGACAACGATATTAAGACGACGTAACGCAATGCTTACTAAGCTTGCTAACTATATCGGCTATGTCTAGGAACGGACTTTGACCCTATGTAAGTCCACCCCATACAGATTTATTATGGTAGTATAGGCTTTTGCCTATAAGGGATTGATAGCACGTGTGTTAAAGGCACACGCTATTAATCCATGGCATACTTGATAGTCCCCTCATTGTAAGCCATATCAATTGATGGCTAGTATTTAAGGTACACACTTATGAACCTAGCCAAAGGGTTAAGCTTACGATCGATAAGTTAACGTCTCTGAATGTGACAACGTTATCGTTTCGTATTGAGTGATTCATTCTATGATTTCCTTTCTGTATTAATGACAACTTCTATTTCAAATTGTTTATTCGATTTGATTTAGAAGTTGTTTGTCATTTGAAAAAAGATTATCAAGTAAAGAATTGTTTAGAAGAATTGATTGAGAGAATTCAAATGATAAAAGTAAATAAAGTTTTATGATTGATTTGCAAATGCGAAAAGACAAAATGATTTTCTATTTTAGAATTTCGTTTTGTCTTTTTGTTTTTATCTTTTTAATTTTATTGTTTGAATTGTTTTCGATTTGAAAGAAGTTGAAACTGAAAATGAAATTCGAAACTAAAGTAAGATTAGGAAACAGAAAGTATAAGCAAAGCGAGTTGGAAGAGTATAGGAAAGCCAATACTAAAAGGTATAACTCACAGGTTCGACGTAATAGAGAGAACCAAGCTTATACAGCCTTTTATAACTCAACTGTATGGCGTAAGACAAGAGAACAAGTGTTAATACGTGATAATTACCTTTGTCAGAGATGTCTAGAACAAGGCGTGATTACAAGTGATAGTTTGATTGTCCATCATAAGGTTGAGCTGAAACGGGATTGGTCTAAAAGACTGGATATGGATAATTTAGAGGCAGTCTGTTATCGGTGTCACAATAAAATTCACGGTCAAAAATAATTTTTCGATTTTTGATTTTGACGGGGCGAGAAAAACCGCGTGGGTGTTGAGAGAGCGCCGAAAACGAGCCGGCCTTTTTTGTGACCAAATTCTAGAAATGAAAACATTCACAAAGTCATATATCGTTAGGAGGTGCTGATATGGCAGGTAGAAAGCCTAAATTAAACGCTGCTAAAACAGGAAATCACAATAAAGAAGTATTAGAGCAAGCTGAGTATAAAGAAAACGGCTTACAAAAGTTTGAAAAGATTAATGTCGATTCTATACCCGAAGGATTAACCGAAAATGCTGCTAAAGAATGGTTGAGAGTTGTTCCATTACTCGAACAATTGCCTATAGCTGAATTAGATTACACGCTTATCAAGAAATATTGTGAAGTAGTAGACCAAAACGATACTTTATATCGTGCAATTAGTTCAAAAGATGGTATTGAAGGTATGGTCGACCCTGAAACTAATCGTAAAACAGGTGCCTTCATGGCGTATATGGAATCATTGAAAGAGTTAAGGTCCATCTGTGGTCAATTAGGAATGACGATTGATTCACGTATGCGATTGGTCGTACCGACCGAAAGTGAAGTCAAGAAATCTGTGTACGATGAATTCGGGGTTGACGATGATGACTAGCGTAAAAATACCTGATATGTATGAACAACTGCTTGATATACCAGAAAAATATAAAGATGATGCTTATAAATACTGCGTCATGGTTTTATCTGGCACATACGTCGCTTGTGAGGACACTGTGAACGCCTGTATACGCCATTTAAAAGACATTCAAAGGATAACATCAGATGATACATTCCCGTACGTCTATAAGCCTAAGAGAGCCAATAAAGTAATTAAGTTTATCGAGATATTACCCGACACCAAAGGGAAAGTGCATAAGCTAGGACTATTCCAAAAGTTCATTATCTCTATGGTACGTGGTTGGTTTAATGAAAATGACTACTTACGCTTTAGAAAAGCTTACATCTCTATGGCACGTAAACAGGGTAAATCGCTCATGGTCGCAGGTTTAGTCCTATACGCCTTTCTATTCGATAACGAGCCTACAGAAGGGCGTCAGATGTATTGTGCGGCCAATGATAAGAAACAAGCGAGCATCGTGTTTAACATGGTCTCTAAACAGTTGCAATCATTTACAACACGCGTACCCGAAGTTAAGAAAGATGTGAAGAAAGTACGTGAGCAAATCAATAACTTAAAAGACGGTTCTTACATCATGCCACTATCCCGTGATACTGGCGGCGTCGATGGTTTCGAACCATTCATGGCAGTTATCGATGAGTATCATGCAGCGAAGACAGATGAGATGTTGGAGCTTATCGAATCTGGGCAAGGGAACTTACTACAATCACTTATCTTCATCATCTCAACGGCAGGCTTTAACTTAAATGCACCCATGTATGTCGATGAGTTGCCGTACGCTCGTAAAATCTTACATGAAGAGTATAGAGACGACGAGTATCTAGCGATTATCTTTGAACAAGATTCAGAAGAGGAATGGCAAGATAAAAAGATGTGGGCGAAGTCTAATCCGTTAATAAACGAGTCGGATGACTTACGTGAACAGATTGAATCATTCCTTGAAAAGCGTGTTAAGGAAGGTTCAGAGAAAAGTTCGATGTTTAAAATCTTAGTTAAGAACTTTAACTACTGGATGCAAGCATCAGAAGAATCTTACCTCGACTTTAATGACTGGAAAAAGAACGAAACAGAGTTTGACATTGACGGTACTAAAGTTTATATCGGTCTTGACTTATCCAGAGCCGATGACTTAACTGCAGTGTCTTTCATCCACTTAGATGAAGAGAGCCAACAATACTATGTAGACAGTCATTCGTTCGTTGGTACTAAAGGCGGTTTACAAGCGAAGATAGAGCGCGACTATATCGATTATCGGCAACTTGCTAATGACGGCTTTTGCACGATTACAGACTTATCAAGCGGTATTATTAACACAGATCAAGTGCTTGATTACATTGATGACTATGTTCAAAGCCACAATTTAGAAGTACAAGCAATCTGTTACGACCCTTATGCTATACATGGTGTTCTAGCAGAAATAGAACGTAGGGAATGGCACTTATATTATGACTTAATTGAAATAAGACAAGGACCGCAAACACTATCTAATCCAAACATGAGCTTTAGACTTAACGTAATCAATGGCGATATTAAACACGCTTACAATCCATTGCTAGATATAGCAATTAAGAATGCGGTCGCTAAAGATACAAACGACTCAATCATGATAGAAAAACGAATGAATCGTGAGAAGATAGATCCATTAATGAGTACAATTTTTGCTTATGTAGAAGCGTGTGAACACGAATGGAATGCAGATGTTAACATGCCACTGTTTATTTAAGGAGGTGTATAAAGTGAACAAAATACTATACGCCTTGTTGCTCGCTATCGTATTTATATTAGGGATTGCGAGTATTTTTTATGGCTTATTTATCTTTTGGAAACCGATAGCCTTTATTTTTATCGGTGTTGTATTAGTTGGTATTGCTTATTTACTTAATCAACTCTATACCGATGACTCTTCGGCGGAAAGGAGGGATAAATAATGCCATTACTTGATTTAGGCTTTAACACAAAAGAACAACGGATGAACCGTGACCTGGAACGTATCTTATATTGGCAAGAACACGGGATGCACGCAAGTTTTACAGGTATTAACGCTTTACGTAACAGTGACGTATTTACTGCAACACGTATCATCTCTGCCGATATTGCAAGTACACGTTTAAAAGTTAAAGGTCATGAATCGAACGTTGTTATGGATGATATTCTTAAATTGTTTAATGATAATCCAGACGGTCAGTTGCCTGGTTGGCACTTTAAGTTCATTATCATCGCTAATATGCTTTTGAACGGTCAGTCGTTTGTTGAAATTGTACGTGATAAAAATGGTTTCCCTACAAGTTTCTACTTCCTACATAATGATTTGGTAGGATTGGAAGAAGTGAACGGGGAAGTGATGTATAACGTCTCAGAAGACGCTCACGGCAACACAGAGCGTAAAACGGGCGACGATATACTACACTTCAGATACATCACGTTAGACGGATATACGGGCTACAGTCCGTTGTATGCGCTCATGCACGAGATTGGTATATCGCAAGGAAGTAAATCGTTCTTACGTAATTTCTTTGATAATGGTGGAACATCGACATCGGTACTCAAGTATAAAAAAGGTCAGATTAACGCTGAACAGTTGAAAGAGCTTAAAAAGAACTTCTCTGAAAGCCAGTTAGCGAATAACGGTGGTTTAGTTGCTTTAGATGACACGATGGAATTTTCAAGACTGCAAATTCCGACTGAAGTATTGAACTTCTTAAATAGTTACAAATTCAGTACGTCTCAAGTTGCTAAAGCGTTTGGCTTACCTGTTTCTAAACTCGGAATTGAAACGGTCAATACATCAATCACACAAGCCAATTTAGAGTATCTACAAAGTACATTAGATCCTATCTTTAAGATGATGATTGCCGAACTTGAGACGAAGATATTCAAAACAATTGGCAGTGATTATGAATTAGAGTTTGATTCATCACGTTTAATTGATATTGACCCTGAATTGCAACTCAATCGTATATCTGAATTGCACAGTAAAGGGATTATCTCAACAGATGAAGCACGTAGCACATTTGGTTATCAACCGATTGATAACGGTGATGAACCACTTGTCGACCTTAACCGTGCGCCATTGTCTGCACTTAAAGATTATCAACAAGCTAAAATTAACAAACAAAACAGAGATATAGACACCCTTAAAGGGGGTGATGAGAATGACGAATAGCAACGTTGACACTGGACAACAAGACATGGTCATTGAGGGATATGCCATACTATTTAACTCAATGAGTGATGATTTAGGTGGTTTCAAAGAGGTTGTATCGCCTGATGCGCTAGATGGTGTGGATGTGAGTGACGTGAAATGTTTAATTAATCACGACTTCAACTATGTTATCGGTCGTACCCAGGCAGAGACGTTAGAACTTAATGTAGATGAAAAAGGGCTTTACTTTAAGTGTCACTTGCCTAATACAAGCTATGCGCGTGACATCTACGAGAATATTAAAGCAGGTAACGTCAATCAATGTAGTTTCTTCTACACCTTACCTAACGAAGAATCGGCACGAACGTGGTCGAATGAAGACGGCGAATACGTGCAAACCATACATCAAATTGACCAACTCATTGAAGTGAGTGTAGTAACTATCCCTGCTTACAAAGACACATCAGTTGAAGTTGGTCAACGTGCCAAATCTTTAGAGCGATTTAAAGATTTGGAAAGTCTGAAAATCTCATTACAGTTAGACAGCCTTCGTTTAGATACGTAAGGCTATTTTTTATACCTAATTTTAAAAAGGAGTGATTAAATGGCTGGCTTTAACGACTTGAAGAAAGAACTTCAAGACTTAATTAACCAAGCACAAGATGCAGTTAATAAAGGCGATTTAGAGACTGCGCGCAAGCTCAAAGCAGACATCGACGAACAGAAAAAGTCTTTAGAAGAGCTAGAGTCTCTTTCTAAAGAAATCGATGAGATTGCACCAAATCAAAATGAGGAGGAATCAGACGTGGCTGAAGATAAACCAGAAAAACCAACATCTGAAAACACAACTGAATCTGAATCAGAGGTAAAGGATGCACCTAAACAGGAGCAACCTAAAGAAGTCAAAGAGGAAGAAGAAAAAGACTCTGACGACGCTTCTGAAAGTGAATCTGATGAAGACAAATCAATCGAAAAGGTTGAAGAGCCTACAGAAGAAGAACTTGAAGAAGAGAAGAAAAAGAAAGAAAAACAAGGAGGAAAACGCATGGCAAAATTACAAAAGAGCCCAGAACAAGACCTTAAAATTCAAGGTTTTGAAGAGTACATGAAATCAAAAGGAGCTAAACGTGATAACGTTAAATCAGATGACGTTGGTGTAACAATTCCAGAAGAGATCAAATACATTCCTGAAAAGGAAGTAAAAACGGTACAAGATTTATCTGAACTTGTTACAAAAACTTCTGTATCAACTGCAAGTGGTAAATATCCAATCTTAAAACGTGCGGACGACAAATTCCACACTGTTGAAGAGTTAGAGAAAAACCCAGAACTCGCTAAACCAAAATTCGAAACGGTTGCATGGGAAGTAGCGACTTATCGTGGTGCTATCCCAATTTCTCAAGAGGCACTCGATGACTCAATCGCTAACTTAACTCAAATCGTTCAAGATAATATCCAAGAACAAAAAGTGAATACTCTCAACGAAAAAATTGGAGACGTATTAAAACAATTCAATCCTACTACTGTTTCTGATGTTGATGACTTAAAAGCAATCACTAACGTTCAATTAGATCCTGGATACAACCGTCGTATTGTTTGTACTCAAAGCTTCTATCAAAAACTAGACACACTTAAAGATGGCAATGGACGTTACTTACTACAAGACAGCATTATCAACACTGCTGGCAACACTGTATTAGGTATGAACGTAACAGTAGTACGTGATGACTTATTAGGTAAAAACGGCGATGCAGTTGCATTCGTTGGCGATTTAGAACGTGCCGTATTATTCGCAGACCGTACTGATATTTCGGTTCAATGGATTGACAACGACATTTACGGTAAATACCTTATGGGCGCATTCCGTTTCGACGTTAAACAAGCCGACGCTAACGCTGGATATTTCGTAACATTCGAAGATGACGCGGCTACTGAAACGCCCTAACACGCCCCAAAATGTCGTAGTTAATGCAAACGCTAAGTCTGTATCTATTACGGCAGAATAGGGGTGATTAGTTGTTTGATATTAACGACAAAGATTCTGTTAAGAAAGCGATACGTGTAGACCATGACTTTGATGATGATTTAATCATGAACGTCTATGTACCCAGTGCGATCAATGAAGTCAAGGCTGCCGTATCGCTTGCAGATGAAGACCAAGCATTTTTCGAAGATAACGCATTGTTTAATTTAGCAGTATTAAATATTGTCGCGCACCACAACGATAATCGTTCAATCACGAGTAATGAACAATCATATGACGTACCCGCCTCATCTATGTCACTTATTCAAACGTTAAGAACAGATTTAGTTAAATGGAAACGGAGACGATTACTTGAA
This sequence comes from Staphylococcus sp. HMSC071G07, assembly GCF_001811435.1. Classification (NCBI taxonomy): domain Bacteria; kingdom Bacillati; phylum Bacillota; class Bacilli; order Caryophanales; family Staphylococcaceae; genus Staphylococcus; species Staphylococcus sp. HMSC071G07. The sequence continues at coordinate 379,545 of NZ_KV804768.1, read as the reverse complement.
TCTGAATAGTTTAGATTATCGTATTAGTTTCTACACAGATTTAGATGAGGGACCAGAAGCGGGCATGGGCGAGTTGCAAAACGTCTATAGTTGCTTTGCAGATATGTATGAGCCAACACAAAAAGACGTACAACTTAACAATTTAGAAGTGAGTAAACGCTCCGTCACATTAAATATTAGAGATGCACAACCTCAATTTGTACCGACTGTGAACCAAGTATTTGAAGTTCATAACGGTATGTATGCAGGGTTGTTTTTTAATATCAAAAATGTGTCGCCTGCGAAAACAAAAGGTTACGTCAAGATTGTGGGTGAAGAACAATGAGTGTGACACTCAGAGGCTACAAAGAGATACAAGATGCTCTAGAACGCAAATATGGCCGAGGTGCGATGAAACGAGTTACAGACTTCGCACTAACTAAAGGTGGCCAGAAGGTTGTTCGAATAATCAAAAACAACATGAAGTCATTTAAAGATACCGGTGAATCTGTCGAAGAAACGACAGTATCTAAACCTATGACGATAAATGGTGTGCGCACAGTGAAAATTCATTGGCGTGGGCCTAAACAACGTTATAGAATTATCCACTTAAATGAGTACGGACACTATGACCGTTCTGGAAAGTGGGTTAATACACGAGGCAAAGGCGTTATTGAAAACGCGATGCGTGAAGGCAGAGAAACGTATTTCAGAACAGTTAAAGAAGAATTGAGAAAGAGGGTGTAACTTATTGGATGACATCACAATGAAGATATATGAAGCGATTACAGATAATAAAGAAATTATGGAGCATGTTCAAAAGAACAATATTAAATTCTTTGATTATCCAAACGCACAAGAAATTAAAGATGTAGTGATTGTCATAGATCCATTAGATACACCTACACCTACTGATTTTGGTGATAATGATAATCTCACTTACGAATATTTTTATCAAATAGATGTATTTGTAAAACAAAAGCAAGGCGTAAACGGACGAGTCCTATCAGATAGGCTCGTTTTTTTATTGCAAAGAACAATGTGGGAAGTATTAGGATTTGGTGAAACATCTTCTATGAAACCTGAATATGTTAAAGAGTTCAACTTATACCATCAAGCTAAACGGTTTGAAGGTAAACAATATTTTAAAATTTAGGAGTGTTTTAATATGGCAGAGAAAAACTACCGTTCATTTACAGGATTAACAGAGTTTTATTACAAAGTACATGGCGAAGATGTACAAGCTGTTACAGACCCAGAACGTATTAAATATTTGCAAGAAATTTCAGTATCTAAGGACCAAGACATTGAAAAAGCATACGGTGATAACCAAGTAGCAGAAATGGCTGTTGCTAACGGTACTATCGAAGTAGAAGCTGGTTTCCACAAACTACCATTAGAGGACAGAGTGGCGTTATTTGGCTTAGAAAAATCAGAAGATGGCATTGTATCAGTTGGTAACGATACGCCTCCATATGTAGCTGTTATGTTCGCTAAAACTATGGAAGATGGTTCACGTGAATACGTTGGACTACCTAAAGGATTATTCACATTCCCTGAATTAGAAGGTAACACAAAAGAAGATGGTGTAGAATTCAGTTCTGACTCTACTACTGCAGAATTCATGCAAGCACCAGTTAAAGGCTTTGAAGAAGAAAAAGCTATGTTATTAGGTCACGATGCTAAAGGCACATCTGTTATGAAGGATGCTATTTGGTCTGCAATCTTTGATGGTAAAGCAGAAGATGATTCAGAAAATACTTCTGACGATAATGCAGAAGAAACAGAAACACCCTAACAATCCCCAAAATGTTGAAGTAGAAACAGATGATTCATCTGCGGCTATTTCAGCAGAATAGGGGCAAAATCAAACGAGGTGAATACGAATGACAGAAACACTTAATGTGTACAAAGGTGATGAGCTTGTCAAAAGCACAGAGTACACAGATGGACAAGCAACAGTCACTATCGACGGCTTAAATGCTAATACTAGTTATAAAGCAGGTACTTATACTGTTACTCGTAAAAACGAAAACGGTGAATCTGAAAAAGTGAAAGTGCCTGGTTTTAAAACGAAACCTATCGCAGTAAGTGGCGTGACAGTCGAACCAACAACAATGTCACTTAATGTTGGCGAAGAAGGTGTATTAAAAGCAACAGTAACGCCGTCTACGGCTACAAATAAATCTATTAGTTTAGCTTCATCAAACGAAGATGTAGCAACCGTAAATCAAAATGGACACGTTACTGGCGTAGCACCTGGACAAGCTAACATTACTGTCACTACTGAAGATGGTAATAAAAAAGCAACAACTAAAGTAACGGTTAATCAACCACAAAGTGATTCAGACGAATCACAAGAATAATTCTACTTGAGGGCTATATGCCCTCTTTTTATTTGCAAATAAAAACCAAAATTAAAGGAGCAATTAAATATGGCTAAACGTAACTTTATTAAATTAGTACAAGTAGACAAAAAAGGTAACGCAGTAACTGATACAGAAGGCAACGCAAAATACGATACATTCATTACTCCAACTCAAATTCCATTCCGTAAAATCTATGATGCTGCAGACTTAATGGACGGTGCATCAGATGAAAATACTTCCGCACAAGAAAATATCGACCAAATGCTAGACATGGTCGTAGACATTTACAATAACCAATTCACTAAAGATGACTTACTAGACAGATTACATGCACCAGATGCAGTTGAAGAATTACAAGGGCAAATTGAATTTATCGCACAGGGACAAATGGACGAAGAAAGAAAAAAGGAACTAGCGCGAATCATCTAAAGTCCATTTCATACAAGGAACATAAAGAAAATATGAAGAAACTCATGCTGCAAATGATGAAGGAAGGCGGGAAGGATATTAACGATATTTTAGACATGCCTTTCGCTTTCTTCATGGAATTAGTTGACGAAAGTAATAAGAAAAACGTCAAGAAAACGGATAGCATGATTAATGCATTCATGTAATACATCTCACAAGTAAGGAGGTGGAGTGATGGCAGAAAGAATTAAAGGGTTGCAGATTGACCTTTCCATGAAGGATATGGGCGTTCAACGTAGCCTCGCAGAAATAAAACGTAGTTTTAAAGGACTAAACGCTGATTTAAAATTATCTAACAATAACTTTAAGTATTCCGAAAAAAGTTTGAACTCATATAAGTTAAGAACTAGGGAATTATCCCAAGCAGTCAAAGAATCTAAAGCTAACGTTGCAGCGTTAAAAGCAAAATACCAAGAAGTATCAAGAGAATCTGGTGTGAATAGCAAAAAAGCCGCTCAATTAAGACAAGAGTATAGTCGACAAGCTGATAATCTCAACTATTTACAAAACGAACTCGACCAAACGCGAGGTAAATATAGAGAAATGATTGCAGTAAGTAAATCGTCTATCGGTAGACTTGGGCAAACATTTTCTGAAATAGGACCTAAGATGAAATCTATTGGTGAATCAATGAAGTCAGTTGGGCGTAACATGAGTTTACACGTTACCGCACCAATTGTGGCAGGTTTTGGTGCTGCGATGAAGAAAAGTATAGACTTTGACGATACTATGCGCAAAGTAAAGGCCACATCTGGTGCTACTGGTAATGAGTTTAATCAACTTAGAACGAAAGCACTTCAAATGGGTCGAGATACTAAGTTTACTGCTTCGGAATCTGCTGAAGCGATGAACTATATGGCACTTGCTGGTTGGGACACCAAAGATATGCTAAAAGGTGTTGGCGGTGTAATGAATTTAGCTGCTGCATCTGGCGAAGATTTAGCAAGCGTATCTGATATTGTAACCGACAACTTAACTGCGTTTGGTATGAAAGCTAAAGATAGTACCCACTTTGCAGATGTTTTAGCTCAAACAAGTTCGAAAGCTAATACTGATGTGCGTGGTTTAGGTGAGGCGTTTAAATATGCTGCTCCAGTTGCTGGTGCATTAGGTTACACCGTAGAAGATACATCAATAGCTATTGGTCTGATGTCTAATGCTGGGATAAAAGGTGAAAAAGCCGGTACAGCATTAAGAACGATGTTCACTAACCTTGCTAAACCAACAAAAGCAATGAAAGAAGAAATGGATAAACTAGGCATCTCCATTACTGATAGCAACGGCGAAATGTTACCTATGAGAGATGTCATGGACCAGCTTAGAAATAAGATGGGCGGTTTATCCAAAGACCAACAAGCAGCCGCAGCAAGTACAATATTCGGTAAAGAAGCCATGAGTGGTGCATTAGCAGTTATCAATGCATCAGACGAAGATTATAAAAAGCTAACTAAATCTATAGATGGCTCTAATGGTGCTTCTAAAAGAATGGCCAATGAAATGGAAGGTGGCATTGGTGGTGCAATGCGTAAGATGAAATCAGCTATTGAAAGTTTAGCGATTTCATTAGGTGATGCATTAGCCCCAATGTTATATAAAATTGCTAAATGGATTACATCATTAGCGAATAAGTTTACTAATTTACCAAAAGGCATACAAAAAACAATAGCGATTGTAGGATTATTAGCCGCAGCTATTGGACCACTACTAATGATCTTTGGCGTTATGGCCTCGACAATCGGTACTGCTATAACAGTATTAGGTTCTTTAATGACGAGTATGAGAACATTATCGTTTTTATCTAAAACCAGCGCAGCAGCGACCGGCATTTGGAATGGCGTTACCGCCACTGCTCGTGGCATAGCAAATGGTTATAGATATGCGGTAGCTGCATTGACTACGTCTCAAACAATACAAGCGATTAAAACTAAAATTGCAGCAACTGCCATGACTGTTTGGACTGGTGTAACTAAAGCGGCAGCATTAGCAACTAAAGGTTTAGGACTAGCAATCAGATTTATGACAGGACCGGTTGGAATAGTTATCACTGTAATCACTGCACTGGTAGGAGTTATTGTTTACCTTTGGAAAACAAACAGTACATTCAGAAATGCGGTTATCGGTATTTGGAATTCAATTAAAAATGCTGCGATAGCCATATTCGGATTTTTGAAAAATTACATTGTTGGTATTTGGACTGCTGTAAAAGTATCTACGATAATCATATGGAATGCTATAAAAGGAAGCGCTGCAATCATATGGAACGCTATTAAATTATCTATACAGCACCCTATACAAGTGTTAAAAGCTGTCTTATCAGTTTTATGGAACGGCATGAAGAATGCAGCTATTAAAATATGGGCGTTACTTAAAAATGGCGTAATCGCAATAATTAAAGCCTATGTAGCGCAAATCAGAGCCAATTTTAATTTAGTGAAAAGAATTGTATTGGCTGTATTCAATGCTATCAAATCTTTCTCTATAAAAGTTTGGAATGCAATTAAAAACGGTATACTCAACATTGTCAGAGGGTTAAGAAATGGCATTGCTAATATATTCAAAGGAATAAAAAATACCGTAACCACTATATTTAACGCTGTTAAGAATTTCTCTTTCAAAGTTTGGAATGCTATTAAAAACGGTGTTATAAAACGAGCTAAAGGACTTTGGAACGGAGTTAAAGCTGCGTTCAACGCGCTTAAAAAAGGTACAACTGCGATATTCAATGCGGTTAAAAACTTTGCGCTGAAAGTATGGACCAACATTAAAAACGGCGTCGTAAAACGAGCTAAAGCTTTATGGTCCGGCGTTAAAAATGCATGGAACAACCTTAAAAAAGGCACTACTAAAACATTCAAAGCAGTAGGTAGTTTCATGAGTTCTAAGTGGTCGAGCATCAAATCTGACACAGTGAAAAAAGCTAAAGGCACGTGGTCTGGTGTCAAAGGCGCTTGGGGTTCTTTGTCTAAAGGAACACATAAAACGATGAATTCCGTCGGCAGTTTCATGAGTAAGAAATGGAAAGGTATTAAAAACAGTACAGTAAATTTAGTTACTGGAATGAAGAATAAAGTAACTGGCGTCATGGACAAAATGGGTAACGTTATCAAATCAGTTACAGGAAAAATCAAAGGTTTCTTCAAAGGCATGATCAGTGGAGTAGAAAAAGGATTAAACGGATTAATCAAAGGTGTAAACTGGGTTGGTAAAAAACTCGGTATGGATGCCTTACCTAAAGTCAAATTACACACTGGTACAGAGTCCACTCACACACAAAATATAGTGACAAATGGTAAAGTAAACCGTGATACATTCGCCACTGTAGGAGATAAAGGACGAGGCAATGGCCCAGGTGGATTTAGACATGAAATGATACGATACCCTAATGGTAAGACAACACTTACACCAAACAGAGACACAACAACATTCTTGCCTAAAGGTTCATCAGTCATTAATGGTAAACAAACACATAGCATCTTAAATAATCTGCCTAAATTCTCAAAAGGTACTTCTAAGAAAAAAAGAAATCTTGGTGACTTCGGAAACTACATCAAAGGTAAATTTGGCGAAAAGGCATCTCAAGCCGCTCATGGTATTAAACAAGGAACACAAAAAGCGTTAGAAAAATCAGCGAATGCCATTGGCAAAGGTAAAAGTTGGTTAGAAGATAAAATTGGCGATGTGATGGAATGGGTCGGAAAACCGGGGAAACTATTTGAAAAGATTGCAGATGCATTCGGGATTAACATAGAATCCTTCGGAATACCCAAAAAAGCTAGCTTACCTTTTGATATGATGAAAGGTATGTTCGGTAAACTTAAAACGGCAGCTATTGATATGATTAAAAATTGGATGGAAGAAGCCGAAGGTGGCGATGGAGATGCCGCTTGGTTATTCAAACATCCTATCTGGCAAAAATTCGGCTCTTATACCGGCGGCTTAAACTTCAACGGTGGACGTCACTACGGTGTAGACTTCGGTATGCCGATCGGAACTAATGTATACGCTGTTAAAGGTGGTAAAGCAGACAAAGTATGGACTGACTATGGTGGCGGTAAATCCGTACAAATTAAAACAGGTCAAGGCGAATGGAACTGGTATATGCACTTGTCCAAACAAATCGCCAAGCAAGGTCAACGAATCAAACCAGGTCAGTTAATCGGTAAGTCTGGTGATACTGGTAATTTCGTACGTGGTGCCCACTTGCACTTCCAATTAATGAAAGGAAGTCATGCAGGTAACGATACAGCTAAAGACCCGCTCAAGTGGCTTAAAAGCTTAAAAGGTGGTGGCAAAGTTGGAGGTAGTGGATCAGCGAACGCACGTAAGGCTATTAAGAAAGCACAGGCAATCTTAGGCGGTCGCTACAAGTCATCTTATATCACAGAACAAATGATGAGAGTTGCTAAACGTGAATCTAACTTCCAAGCTGGTGCAGTCAACAACTGGGATAGTAACGCTAAAGCAGGGACACCATCTAAAGGTATGTTCCAAATGATTGAACCGTCATTTAAAGCGTATGCTAAAGCAGGACACGGCAACATTTTAAACCCAACTGACCAAGCAATTTCTGCAATGCGCTATATCGTTGGTAAATGGGTGCCAATCATGGGTAGTTGGAGAAGTGCTTTTAAACGTGCAGGTGACTACGCATATAAAACAGGTGGAATGGTTACAAATAAAGGGCTATACAACCTCGCAGAAGACGGTTACCCAGAATTTGTAATTCCTACTGACCCTGCTCGACAATCTGATGCTATGAAATTACTTGCTATTGCGGCAGAACAAATCGGTGGCGACACTGCAGGTAATAAGCGTCCTAAACAACTACGTAGCCCTAACAATTTAGGCGGTAGCGACGATCAAGAAGTGGTTAATATGCTTGCACGACAATTAGAAGCTACACAACAACAAGTTGACCTACTCACACAACTCGTAGCAAGCTCAAGACGTATCGAAGAGCAACCTAAAGGATTTAATGAACGTGAAGTAAGTAAAGCACAAGGTAAACGTGCGCGAATGATGGCATACAATATGGGAGGTGCTTTCTAGTTTGAAAAAGGAAGTTAGGATATTTAATGATAACTTTGATATTAAATTGACTGACACACCCAATTTGCTATTTTTAGACCATATAGAAGAAGATGTGGAAGTGAACGCAAATACAATTGAAATCAATGGTATTGATGGTGTGCTGATGGGACCGACTACGTTCGGTCCTTTTAATTTGGTTTTAAATTTTTCTTTCAAAGGTTTAGATACTAGAGATTTAAGGTTATATAAGCAAAAATTAAGAAACATTCTTTATAAACGAGAACCTTATTACGTTTGGCATAGTGATGCTCCTGGTAAGAAATATGCAGTTTATTGTGATAGTAGTGAAAATGAAGATTTAACAAATTCATTCGCTACATTCAAAATTACTTTTATAGTGTTTAAAGGGTATTCAGAGTCATTGAAAGACACTAGTGAGTTCAGTTTATCAAGTGGTGATTGGCAATTTGAAACTGGCATACTGGACAATGATGAAATTAAATATACTCACGACACAACAGGCTTTCAAATTTATAACGGTTCATCAGATACAATTAATCCGTTGTTCAGACACCAATTTAAGTTGTTAATAAATATTGATGCGCCTAAAGGTTTTAAAATAACTAATAAGACAACAGGTGATGTTTTCGAATATAAGAAAGGTATCAAAAAAAATAGGCAATTAGTTATAAACGGAGTCCACCCTTTTATCAACAAAAAACGTGTTGGTATTGAAACTAATTGGCAATGGCTCACATTAGCGAAAGGGTTTAACGATATAGAGATAACCGGAGAAGGTATAGAAGAAGTTAAAACACAATGGATATTCCCGTTCATATATAGGTAGGTGAATGAATTGAAAGACTTGATAATAAAAAATAGAAAAGGCACATTTGGCGAAATTATTAGCGACTATGATTTCGGTTCATTCAAATACGAATATGAAAAAAATAACGAACGTTCCATTAGTTTTACAATATATAAGACAACTTCTAATGCTGATATTTTTGATGCATTATTAAATGAAATGGTGATACTTTGGCAAGGTCAAGAGTATATAATCAAATCCACAGCAATTAAATATGACGGGGCAATGGTAACAAATGAAATTACTGCAAAACATATATTCATGGAATTCCAAAATCATTATATTCACAAGGATTTAGAGAATGAGGAATTAAACAACGAAGAAACAACAAACGAAGAGAACAAGCCAACCATGACGTTAGGACAATATTTAGAATTTGGTTTTAAAGGTAATAAAATTGGTTTCAGCTATGAAATTATCGGTAAGTTTCCAGAACGTGTAACTATCGATGAACTTGGAGATAAAAATGGAATGGAATTTTTAACAGAAGGCGCTGAACTATTTAACTATATCTATTTTGCTGACAATAAAAAGATTTATATTTATGACGAAAAATCATTTTATAAACAATCTGATTTGCCATTAATTTATAAATACAATTCAAGTGAAGTCCAAGCTACAACTACCACAACAGACATTAGAACTTATATTCAAGGATACGGAAAGAAAAAAACAAAATCCGAAACTAAAAACTACAATCCAATAAAACCTAAAAATCTTCAGTATTCAGGTGAATTTATCAAAGATGGTACCTGGAGAACTGAAAGTGTTGGCGCTAGTTATACAAAAACATTTAATTGTAAGTGGGGTAACGAAACACTTGAATGGACGCTGAAGAAAATGGCTAAAGGTGGCGTATTAGATGTTTATTTAGATAATGAACACATAGGCAGATATGAATGTTATAGCAAAACTGCAACATCTGAAAAGATCATAATAAGACGTGGGTTAACGAAAGGCACTCATACATTCAAAGCTATTTTTAGAGGTGCAAAAAAAGGTGTAGATTACAAAAAATCTAAACCTTGTATGTACGTAGGTACTGAGAAATCAACAGTGCTAAATTTAACCGCTATATTAAAGGGGTCTGATGTCTATCATGCGTACGCTGAATATAAATCTCCGAACTACGATACTTTCGGCTTTTCGGAAGCTCCTACTGTCTTTGATGATAATGTGTTAAACAAAGAAGAATTATTGAAAAAATTAAAGTCGGAATTGAACGATGAACCTACAGTTGAAGTTTCTACCAATTATTTAGGTAGTACCGAAAACAAACATTATATCAATAACGGTGATATTAAGGAGAACAACACAATACGATTTATTCACCAACCATTAGGATATAACCTTGATTTAAAAGTAGTGAAAATAACTGAATCTCACCCTTATTTAAATAAACCAGTAGAAGTGGACTTTAGCAATTCACCGACAGACATCATTAAAATTCAACAGAATATAAACAGCAACATAAAGAAAGTAAATAATTTAGTTAAAGGTAGTTCGCTTAGCGATAAAGCGCTTTCTGAAACAGATAACTATTCAGAAGTTGTGGGGGTGACATTATTAGATGAGTAGAGAGATAAGCCATCGGTATTTAAAAGATAGAAATGGGGATACCTATTTCCCGGTAACACATATAGATGCAATAGAAGGGTTGGAAGTAGAAGGAGAAAACAATCCGTTTATCAACATTGCTGAAAAAGTAGAACAACTAAATAAGATGATAGAAAAACAAAAAACAAGCTTAGAGTTGTTAGATACAGCGATGAAAGATATGGTAGGCGATAGTGGCTGGGTGGATATTTCTATACCTACTAATATGAAAAACAATGCGGTGAGTACTGGTTTTAAATCAAGTATTAGAGAGGTTAGCGTAGGTAACCGTTCAATGGCACATTATTTTATAATACGTTCAATTAGATTGAATGTATCTAATATTACAGGCTCTAGTATGCAAATAGCTCAACTACCTACAGGATTTGTTACTGATAACCAATCTTTCTTGGCTAGACAAAATGGCAACAGGTCTCCAGTAACAGTTGAATGTTTAAAAGATGGTAAGGTCATGGCTTATATCCACCCTAACGACCAATCCAAAAATAATTGGATTTATCAAGAGTATACTTGGTTAGAATAAAAGGGAGTGACAAAATGAAGTTAAAAAAGGATTATCCAATTGATATAGGGCAAGAGTGGCGTTATAAAACAATCTTTAATTTTAAAACAATTGAAAACGTTTATCAAAATATTATAGATATATTAGAGCGTCACAAAACAAATGAAAAACATGCACACAACGCTAAACAAATCGATTACAAACTTACAAACGTTCACGATGAATTAACTTATCAAGACGGTCGTATTGAGGGCTTGGTGGTCGGTCATAACGGTAACGGCATAGAAGAACTTAAAGATAGCAGAACGGCGATAGATGGTACTAACCACCCTTTACTATCTAAACGTTTAAAATACGACTTCGAAATCATCAAAAACAAAATAGAAGAAAACTTCAATTTTCTCAACAAGAAGATTGAACGCATTGTAAACGTGAATGATTACGGTGCAGACCCAACGGGCGAGCAAGATTCTACTCAAGCTTTTAAAGATGCTGCAAGAGATGGGAATGTCCATGTTCACATGACAGCAGGCACGTATAAAGTAACTGGAATTAAACTACCTAACAACACTGTATTATCAGGTGAAGGTAAAGATATTACTACAATTAAATTCGCGGATGAAACACCTGCTGAGAACATTGTAATTACTAATGAAGATATGTCAGGCAATGCTCACAACATCGGCATTAAAGATTTTACAGTTAATGGTAATAAGTGGAGACAAGACAAAACACTTAAAGCTTCAGGAGGATCATTATCTTCTAATGTTAGGTTTGCAGGGGTTAAGCACGGATTTGCAAGTAATGTAAAATCAGTAGATGCATTACTACATGGTTTTGACGTAACTTACGCTAGTGATGCTTATTTTTATGAAGGTGATGGCATAAGAGTAAATGAAGAATTGGAAAGTAAATACATTCACATTGATAATTGTGAAACGAGTGGCTTTGGTGATGATGGTATTACTACCCACCATTCAAGATATTTATTACTTACAAACAACTATTCACATCATGCTACAGGTGGCGGTAATAATAACGGTATTGAAATTGATGACGGTTCACAACATGTAATGCTAGATAATAACATTACTGAAATGAACTATGGCGGTATAGAGGTTAAAGCTCATGCTCCTGCATCAGCTCCTAATAACGTTTTAATCAGTAACCACATGAGTATACATGATTCACGTGCTTATAACTTAAGACATATCGGGCATCACAGAGCTGGAGACCCTAAATCTAAAACAGCTCACAGCTTAGTATTAAACAACTGTACAGCAATTGAGCCTTACGACAATAAAGTTTATCCAAACACATCACCACGTGCTTTAGTTATATCAGCATATAGAAATGTACAAGTTAATAACTTCAGTGCAGTTGGTGATGGTAAATTCACAGCAGGGATGCCTGCTATAGCTGTTCAATTCATGAGTGAAAACATCATGTTAAACGGTATTAACGTTACAGGATTCAAGAACTCACAAGCTGACATTAAAGTGTTTGGTGGAGGTAATAGAGGTAAGAAGATTACCATTAGTAACGTTAATATTTGGGACTCTTCTCAAAACAGAGGTATTGCAGGTGGTGGTGGTATTTATGATTTACGTATTATCAATGCCAACCTACAAGGACAAGGAACTGGTAACGGGCTAGAGTTATACAACAACACAGCAGAGATTGTTGGAGTCAATGCAGAGAATTATAATAATGCTGCATATATCACTAATAAAACTTATAGAGTTGTACCTACCGTAGTTAAAGGTGGATTCAGTGGTGGTTCGACTGGTTCAGCTGCAATTGCACAACGTTCAGCAGTAATCGCTTCATCTGGCGGTTCTTTTGCAAATAGCGACCGTTCTTGGCTAGCAGGCGTAGGTGCAGGTTCTAAAGCATATGGCTCTCGTAGTTCAGTTATGAACTCTTTGGAATCAGAAACGTCTCAAGGCTACTATGCACAAACGATTGTCAACTCTCGCGGTGTAAAAACGAAAGATAATTATATGTTTGCAATGGGTTATGGTACTGATGGTGCTAAATATGAGAATACTAAATTCCAAGTTAAAGGTACATCAGGGACAGTAAAAGCAAAAGGCACTATTACAGCAGGTAATGATTTTGGTGACTATGCTGAGTATTTTGAGTCTCAGTCAGGGCAAGAAATACCTAATGGTTATCTAGTTACATTAGATGGTAGATATATCAGAAAAGCTAACAGTAATGATGTTCCAATTGGAGTTATCTCAGGTACAGCAGGAGTAATTTTAGGGGATGCAATGTTCCATCATAAAGATAAATTCTTAAAAGATGAGTTTGGTGTAACACTTACTCAGACTGAAACTAAAGAATGGCAAGACGATGAGGGCAATTGGTATTCAGAAGAAGTAGAAGTTCCTATTTCTAATCCTGATTGGGAAGAATCAGATGGTGAGTATCTTGATCGTGCTAGTCGTCCTGAATGGAACGTAGTAGGTCTAATGGGGCAAGTGTTTACTAGAATTGATTCATCAGTACAGGCTAACGACTATATCAAAGCTGATAAAGGTATCGGTACAAAAGATAATCAGAACGGTTCTTATAGAGTTTTGGAGATTACTACACCGTATGACATCGAAAAAGGGTACGGCGTTGCAGTCGTATTAATAAAATAAGGAGTGATAGCGTGAATAACGGAATAGATAAAAAAGCCTTATTTAAATTAAAATCTGAGCCTTATTTAAAACCAATCTCTGATTTAGGGGTTGGTTTTTATAATTTAGATGAAAACACAGCGATATTAAGATTTCAATTAAGCAATTCAAAAGGACCTTTATTAATCCATGAAAACAACCTAACAGCATATGCTTATTTTGAGTCAAGTAATGGTAGTGCGTCAGATGTAATCGAACTAGAAGTTGAAGACCCGTTTAACGGTATTGTAACAGTTACTTTAGATAAAGATTTTCTACAAGCTAGCACATCTACAAAAGTTAAAGGGCAAGTTTATATCGGAGTTAATAACGTAGAGGGAAATCCTGAATATAATGAAGTTGCTGTATTTAGAGAATTTACTTTTGAAGTTGCAGATGCATTAATTAATAAAATTTCTTCATTCACTAAAATTGAAAACATCCGCATGTTTGACCAATTAAAAATGCATGTTGAACAAAGAGTAAAAGACATTGAAGAAGCTATAGCTAATGGTGAAGATTATGTAGCGGAAATGAAGTCAGTATTACAAGAAGGTATTGAAACGCTTAACGAAATAGTTGCTGATGGTAAATCAGATATTCAAACATACATTGCTCAAGCTAAAACTGATTTAACTAAAGTTAGAGATGATGCTACAGAAGATATAACTACTACAGCTAACAATGCTAAAACAAGTGTTCAAGATACTGCTGATAGTGCAGTTAATAAAATAAATTCTGCATCTACTGAAGCCACTGAGCATGTAGATGCAAAGGTTACTGAGTTTAATCAAACAGTAGAAGATAATGAGTTCCTTTCTCCTCAAATGTTGGATGAAGAATTAGGGAATTTAGACTGGCAGAAGTATAAACTCACCGAAGATGACGGGACTATAAAATATTATCCAAAAGGAACTATAGAAGATGTAACAGAACTCCCTGCAGGATTATATGAAACAGTTTCAGATGATGATGCAACAGACCAAGGAATTCCATTAGATAACAGTTATGTACAAATTAAAGTATGGGAGGCAGGAAGAGGGCGCAAAGAAATAGAACTCACTTCTACTTTCAACTCTGAAAAATATTTCAGATTGATTCACACAGACGGCACTAAAGACTCTGGGTGGCAGAAAATAAGCAACAACCAAAGCGACACTGGTTGGATACCATTCACAATTATTAATGGCGGTCGAACTAATACTGATTATGGTTATGGTGAATCTCGTAATGGTTACGGCTGTTCTTATAGAGTTATCACAATTGGTTCTATGACACAAAAATTTGTAAGAGTAAATGCTAACAACGTTGTTCATAACCAATATATAGCTCAATTGCCTGCTAATATCACTAAGAGCCCTCAAGTCGGATATATCAGAGCACCATTAGCTCATAATGGTACAAGTATAATTGTAGAGAATGACGGTTCAGTTAAGTTGTATATAGCTAACGAAGATCAATGGGAAAAATCTGATGAAAAATATATTTATGGAACAATCAGTTGGGTAGAATAGGAGGTTGATATAAATGTTTAAACAAGTATTTTTATACGATGGAACACCTTATTTAGCTTTCAGAAGTGAAGATGGAGAGTATGATTATCCCGATGATGAATGGACTGAAACGCCGCCACCCGAAGGCATTTATAGTCCTTTTTATTTTAACGGTAATGAGTGGATAGGTGCTACTCATGAAGAATGGTTAGAGAGTTCGTCTGAAGATGAAGAACCTCAACCACCAAGCCAATCCATATTACAAATGGCACAAACACAAATGCAAGTCGCAGAAAGTGCTTACCAATTACGAGACACACAAAAGAAGTTAGCTTCAACTATGTTAGATAATGCCGAGAAAGATAAAAAAATTAAAAAATTAGAACAACAGCAAGCACAAGTATTATTAGAGTTAGCTGAAATTAAAGGAGGAGAATAATATGTTTCCAGGATTCGATAATATCAAATATTTTTACGATAGAAAGTGCTACACAAATTCACAAGTTAAAAGATTTGTAGAGTTAGAATGTATTACTAAAGAGCAATATACGGAGATTACAGGAGAAGAATATCCGGAAGAACCACAGGCTTAGGCTTGTGTTTTTTCATTTAGACGGAAGTAGGTGAACACATGAATGAACAGTTTACAATACGCGATAAACTAGCCACATTATCTTTAATTGGGTTAGGCGTTTTTGTAGATATACGAGGCTTCTACTGGTTCATAAGCCCCGAAAGAGTAATCGAAGAAAGTGCTTTTTACCAAGCGTTAAACGACGTTATGCCTATTTGGATTTGGGGTTTGTTACTGCTTATTTTCGGCACTTGTCTAGTTTTCTCAAGTTTATTTTTCGGCAAACGATCTGTGAATAATATTTCGAATTATTTTATGTTAATAGGTGGCCTAGGGAGCTCTATCATACACTTCTTAATGTCATCGGCAGCTGTATATAATGCGATTAATTGGATAACGCCGGCACAATTGATCGCTATCACAGCATGGCTTGGCTTTGTCGGTTTTTTAGGTGGTTTAGGTATTTATGGACGAAAATAAATACGTATTAAGACACGAGTGGGAAAGATCAAGAGGTAAGATAAACGAACGCATAAACGAAGTGGATAAGAAACACACAGACAACTTTAACAGTTTGCTGAATAAAGTAGATAGACAGACATTGTTGCAAGAAAAATCGTTCGAGTCACAAGCTAGGTCAGAAAAACACTTAGAAAAAATGAGTGAATCATTATCAACGGTAGGAACTAGAGTTACTGATTTAGAATACGCAACAAAAGATCATGAAAAAGAAATTAAAGATCTACGAGGAACTGTAGAAGCAGAAGCAAAAGGAAATAGAGAAGTTATCGGTTACTGGTTGGGATTTGCAGGGGTTGTATTAGTCCCACTTATCTCTTTAGTAGGACACATCTTCTTTAAATAAGTCGGCACATATGTGTCGGCTTTTTATTTTGTTTGGAGGTTCTTAAATGAAAGGTATAAATTGGAAAGTACGTTGTAAGAAGAAATCGTTTTGGGTGGCTATCGTTTCGGCGATAATCCTTTTTGTTAACAATATAACGCAAGCATTAGGATTAAACTATACAGAACAACTGGAACAATTTAGTGATGGCGTCAATGGATTATTAACTGTATTAGTCACATTTGGAGTGATACAAGACCATACGACCAAAGGAATAAAAGACAGTGGTATTGTACAGACTTATACAAATCCGCGTGATGAAAATGTTGACCCAGTTGAGTATCAGAAAACAGTTGACGATGATAGCGTTACACCAGAACGAAAAGAATTGACGCCTACAGAGTTTGATACATCTGAACCGTTCACTGACGACACTGACGAAGTTGAGTTTGATGTCGCTGATTATGATTATGATGAAGAATTGAAACGTGGTGCAAGTCGTTACCACGACGATGAAGTGTTGAAGGAGAGTGAAGAAGATGGTAGCAAATCTAACGAAACAACAAGCGATTGATTTTATTAAGACACTTGAAGGTCGAGGTTGGGACTTCGACGGTGCTTATGGGTTAACAACTGCATAGCCCATATAAAATCTTGTGAATTGCTGGGAAACCTAAGTGCTATCGCATATGGCAATCAGCAGCGAAGCCTACATGGTAACAGTGTAGGAACGTTCAACGACTAAGTATCGTCAATTGACGGACAGCGCAAGACATTTTTAAGGTATTGATGTTTAAGGATAGAATATGATATATTAAATGCGGATAGTTAGTATATTGAAACATATATAACTCCCCACCCCTGATATATATAGTTTGTTGAGTTTTTAGATTGGTATCTTAGCCCTTACCATTTGAGACGTATGGCGTGTTTGGTTTATAAATCGAATGCCCATACGTCTATTTATTATGCTTTGAAAATGATGATATAGTCTAGTCTCATGTGAAAGCATGAGGTTTCTTTTTATAGAAACTATTTAATGTTATACAAGTGCATTAAGAAATGAGTGCATGGAAAGGCATTAAATAAAATATATTACGGGCAGTGTTTTGATTTAGCCAATGTCTATTGGGCTAAACTATTCGGACATGGATTAAGAGGCACAGGAGCGGCTGATATTCCTTTCCAAAACGACTTTACAAATGAAGCACATGTTTACAACAATACGCAAAGCTTTTTAGCAAAACCTGGCGACGTAGTTGTATTCCCTAGAACGTTTGGTGGGGGGTATGGTCATGTCGCTATTGTTATATCTGCAACTTTAAACGCGATTACTGTCATCGAACAGAATTGGGTTGGAGGCGGTCTTAGTAAGACTGAAGTAGCTACTCGTCGTACTCATAACTATGAATTTCCAATGTGGTTCATTCGCCCATTCTATAAGAAAGCTAATATTACAAAAAGTGTTCAATCACCGACAGTTACGAAGAAAAAGACAACACCTAAGAAACGTAAGATGAAATCTTTGAAATACATCAGAGATGAAGTGAAAGGGTATCGCTTACCTAATCGTGGTTACAAGCCTAAAGGTATAGTTTTACACAACGATGCAGGTAGTGTTTATGCTACTGCAGAAAGTTATCATAATGGACTAGTCAATGCACCTGAATCTCGTTTGGAAGCAGGGATAGCACATAGTTATATTAGTGGTAATACAGTATGGCAAGCGTTACCAGAGTCGCGTATTGGTTGGCATACGGCAAATGCGGTAGGTAATAAAGATTATTATGGCATTGAGATATGTCAGTCAATTGGCGCTAGCGACAAGGTATTTTTAGCTAACGAACAATCTGCTTTCCAAGAATCTGCGAGAATGCTCAAAAAATGGGGATTACCTGCTAATCGTAATACGGTTAGATTACATGTTGAATTTTCATCCACAAGTTGTCCACACCGTTCTGCTAAGTTACACACAGGCTATGACCCTGTAACACAAGGATTATTACCTAAAGCTAAACAAGTACAACTTAAAGATTACTTTATCAAGCAGATTAGATCATACATGGACGGTAAAGTGCCAGTTGCTACAGTTAAAAAATCTACTAGCTCGGCTAGTAATACTAAATCGACTGTTGCAGGCGCATGGAAAAAGAATAACTATGGTACTTATTATATGAAGGAAAAAGCGAGATTTGTGAATGGTAATCAACCAATCATCGCACGTACAACTGGACCTTTCAGAAGTTGTCCATATGCTTATGACTTCCAACCTGGTGGATATTGTGATTATGACGAGGTAATGTTGCAAGATAAACATGTATGGATTGGCTATGATTGGAAAGGTAAACGTTATTATCTTCCTATTAGAAAATGGGATGGAACGCCTCCTCCTTCACATTCAGTTGGAAGTTTATGGGGAACTATAAGCTAATCTATGTTATAATATAAGTATATTTGAATTATAAAACACTAAAATTTCTTTCCACTATGTAATCATACGAGGAATTTTGATGTAATAGATTTGATAGCTTTATCCGCATCTTAATTAGGGCAGGCGCTAATGTGCTTGCCCTATTTTTTATGTAATATTTTAAATAAAACACTTGTATAATGAACAATTGTTTAGTATAATTATATTTGTAAGTTAGTTAATGACTTACAAATTATGTGTAAGGAGGTGAAAGCCTCATGCTAGACATAATAAAAACACTCCTAGAATATCCAGTATTGGCAGTACTGATAATTCCAGGAGTCATAAAACAACTCAGAAAATGGCATCTCGGTTATCTAGACCGAAAGCCAAACAGCAAAGATTGAAATTATGTTTGGAGCCTTAGGGCTCCTCCTTACACTTATATATTATAACATTATTTGGAGGTTTTCAAATATGACGTGGCAAATGTATTTATCGTTGTTTATATTAAGCCTACCATTATTACTATTCATAGGAAGAAAAACGCATTTTTATTATTTAGATAAAAAGAATGGACGTAGATAACATGAGTGAATACAAATTAAAAATAATTGAATTGATCGAAAGTGATATAACAGGGTATCAGATTTATAAAGAAACTGGCGTCGCCCAATACGTACTATCACAATTAAGACAGGGTAAGCGTAAAGTTGATAATTTAACTTTAAACACTACTGAAAAGCTATATGAATACGCAAAAGCCCACCTAAATGAATAGGTGGGTATTATTATGTTTTGGGTCCCTAAAAAGTCCCTTCGATGCAAAACAAAGTAAGCCTAAAAACACTACTTGGAATTGGAAAGGGCATATTCATTAAATTTACAAGAAGAATAAAAAGTAGTATATAATAAATTTAGAGGAGGGATAATTATGGGAGAGAAAGATATTAGACAATTAGCAGATGAGTTCAGAGAAGAAAACCGAATCTTTAATATGAAAAATATAGTTAAAAACTTGGAGTATTGCATTGAATCTATTGGAATTAAAGTCTTTTATAGCGATATGTCTGCATTTGATTATCCTGATTCTGTAAGTGGTTATACTAGAGTAAATGATAATAATGAACCTGAAATCGTAGTGAATTCTAACCATGTTGAAGGTAGAAGAAGATTTACAATGGCTCATGAATTAGGACACATATTATTCCATTGGAATTGGCCTAAAAAAAAGTTGAATAAAAATGAAGTCAGCATTTTATATAGAAATGAAAACAGTGAACAAAGTGATAATATAGTCGAGCAAGAAGCCAACGAATTTGCAGCGCAATTACTTTTACCATTAAATATAATCGAAAAAGCATTACCTAAACCAATTGATCAATATAACGATATTGAGTTTAGAAATTTGATAGCCAATGTATCTAAAAATTTTAATGTAACAAAGCCATTCGCTAGAAGACAATTGGAAAAATTAAGGAAGGTAAGCTAATGAGTGATGAAGAGTTTATAAATAAATTGAAGAGTGAACTTAGTAAAAATACCAAAGAAAATGTAGAAGAATACTCTGAAAATGAAATAGACAAAGTTAATTTAGATTCAAAAAATATATTCGATAGTTTTAAAGATAGTCAAACTTATCAAAAAGAAATAAGAAATTCAGTTATTACTCAATTACGTTTTAAAGATAAATGGAGAAAGAGAGCTATTTGGGGTTTTATTATTCTAACAATCGTTCTTTTAATAAATTTATTAGTGCTTGTGTATGGTTTTTCACAGAAAATTGATGTAAAGATCATTATTTTATTTATGTCTTTGACCTTTGTCCATACTTTTACAATAATTTATTTTCTTTTCAAGTATATATTTAGTTCTACCGATGAACTTATCAAGCACAATAAAAATAATAATGCCTAAGCCGTACCGTATCTTAATAGGTACGGTTATTTTTTATGCGTAATTTTCGAAAACACAAACCACGCTCATAAAGAACGTGGTTTTTTATGTGAGGGACTTGGGTCCCTAAAAAGTCCCTGAAAATTAGTTTTATATGGTGTGTAGTTGATACAGAAACATAAAAGAACCCCGTAATGACGGGATTCTTAATTTTGAAAAGTATTCAATTTAAGCCAATAAATCTCCTCGAAGGGAATCGAACCCCTATCTTAAGAACCGGAATCTTACGTGTTATCCATTACACTACGAGGAGTCAGTTAAATTTGCGACACTCTTAGTTTACAAATGTTGAGAGAATAGGTCAATATAATAATAGTAACTTAAATCATGCAGGTGTATTACTTTTGACCATGTTTGACTTTTAGGTTAAAATGATTACAGTATTTAGAATCAAGGAGGCAATTACGAATGAATTTAATTCCTACAGTTATAGAAACAACAAACCGTGGCGAACGTGCGTATGACATTTATTCACGTCTGTTAAAAGACCGTATCATCATGTTAGGTTCTGCGATTGACGATAACGTAGCAAACTCAATCGTTTCACAATTATTATTCTTACAAGCACAAGATGCGGATAAAGATATCTACTTATATATCAACTCACCAGGTGGAAGTGTGTCGGCTGGTTTCGCAATTTATGACACAATTCAACATATCAAACCAGATGTTCAAACTATCTGTGTAGGTATGGCAGCTTCAATGGGCTCATTCTTACTTGCAGCTGGTGCAAAAGGTAAACGTTACGCATTACCAAATGCTGAAGTAATGATTCACCAACCACTTGGCGGTGCGCAAGGTCAAGCGACTGAAATCGAAATCGCTGCTAACCATATCTTGAAGACACGTGCTAAATTAAACAAAATCTTAGCAGAACGTACAGGTCAATCTATTGATCAAATCGAAAAAGATACTGATCGTGATAACTTCTTATCTGCAGATGAAGCGAAAGACTATGGCTTAATCGACGAAGTTATGCAACCAGAAGAATAGTAAAGTATAAATAAAGTGCCGACTCTCGAGTCGGCACTATTTTTTGGCTTTATTCTGCTGTCTCTCTTCATATAATTTCTTTCTTATAGCGATAGCATATACGACGAGCATACCAGTAATTAGAATTCCACTAGCTCCTGCTAATATTTTAGCTACTATAGATTCTTTGAATAAAAGTACGTGAATAACTTGGTAGTAGAAATAAAGCCACACGGGCGTTAACGCTAAAGTAATAGCCACTAGATTTCGTGGTGGCTGAGGTTGTTGATTTGGATATTTGTTCATAGTTCTACCTCCATCTCTCTACATCTACTATGCTACAGAAAGTATTGATAAGATTAAAGATAATATAAGCGATTATTCTTATCCTTGCGATTTAGACCAATTGTTTTACTTTTAGCTTACTGTTCTTCATACGGTGATTCTGATTGAGTTTGGTTATTGTCGTTTTCTGTCCCAGGCATAGGGAACATTGCGTCGCCGTTTGGAATACCTGTGAGACCATGTTTTTTCGCATAAGCTTTATATTCTTCCATCGCACGTTGTTGGTCTGCTTCAGTCCATTCTTGTCCGTCAGGTTGTTGCTGTTGTTGTGCTTGATTTGGTTGATTAGCTTGTTGTTGCTGTTGAGTTTGGTTTTCTTGGTTAGTTTGTTGCTGATTTTGTGCTGCTTGTTGATTCTGATTAACTTGTTGAGCTTGCTCATTTTGCTCTGTTTGTTGATCTTGATTTTGTTGTTGTTCAGCTTGTGCGTTGTCTTGTTGCTTTGGTTCCTGATTATAGTCTTTGTCGTCTTGATTGCTATCTTTTGACTGAGACTTGTCGTCTGTTTTCTTTTTCTGTTTTTCTTTAGTTTTGCTATCTTTCTTATCGTTTTTCTTAGAATGTTCTTCTTTCTTATTTTCAGACTTGTCGTCATGTTTACTATCTTGGTGCGAGCCACATGCTGTAAGTATGATTAAACTTCCTAATACAAGTGTCATCAATTTCTTCATCAGTAACTCTCCTTTTAAATACATTCTTTTATCAACATTTTATCAGCCCTTTTAGATAAAATGTAAGAAGAAATTGAGTATAAAGGTTAATAGAATTGAAATGATGATTGAGAATAAACATCCACTCATGCATCCTGTACCCCCGCAACCGCCGTAGCGTTGAACGTAAATACGACGTCCACCATCCATATCGTCATTGTAATAGGGGTCACGTGTGTCTCGGTCGTGTTGATTTTTGAAATAATCGTCGTCTTTATAGCGACGATCTCCAGGTTCAATCACTTCCTGGTCCTGATAGTGTTTATTATCGTTAGCCATATGCTCACTTCCTTCTCATTTATTAGTTTACTTCATTACTAACCTTTTTTGCGTATTAGAAACCCTTTTTTATGTGTAAAATATGATTATTTATAACCTTTTGGGGTATTTAAAGGATAGAAGAAATTTTAAAGCAATCGAGATAATTCTTTTCCTTGCATTTTATAAATGTCAGGAGTAGTATACTAACTGTAAAGATAATATTTTTTTGTCCCACGAGGGACGTAATAAGTCAACCTAGGGTTAAACTTTGACCTACGTCGAATGATTGGAGGAGGATAGTAGTGCAAGATTTGATTAAAGTGCAACAAAGACTTGTTCCTGAACTTGTTGATAAGATGTACCGACGATTCTCAATTCTCACTACTATTGCTCATAAACAACCAGTTGGAAGACGTAGCTTGAGTGAAGCCATGGGTATTACAGAACGTGTCTTACGTTCGGAAACTAACGCTTTGAAACAGCAAGAGTTGATTAAAGTTAAACCGACAGGCATGGAGATTACGATGAAAGGTGAAGAAACGGTTCGCCAATTGAGTAATTACTTCAATGCTTACTCGGATAATCACCAGCTCGCCCAACTCATCAAAGAACAGTACGACATACAAGACGTCTTTGTAATTCCGGGCAATTCGGATAAAGAACAATCCGTGAAGATTGAGATGTCTAAACAAGCTGGTGAGATGGTTGAATCGATTCTATACGACGGTGCAGTTGTTTCCGTTACAGGTGGTTCAACGATGGCTTATGTCAGTAATGCCATGCACGAACAAGATTACAAAGTCTTCTTCGTGCCAGCTCGAGGCGGTTTAGGAGAGAATGTAGGCTATCAAGCTAATACCATCGCAGCAAGTATGGCGCAACAAACGAAAGGGGACTACACGACGTTGTACGTCCCGGATAACGTGAGCGAGTCAACATATCACTTGCTGATGGAAGAGCCTTCAGTTATCCAAACGTTAGACAAGATTAAGCAGTCAGACATTACGATACACGGCATTGGTGATGCGCTGAAGATGGCTGAACGACGCCAATCTTCTCAAGATGTAGTGAATAAACTTCAACATCACAATGCTGTAGGCGAAGCATTTGGGTATTACTTCGATGAACACGGAGAAGTCGTTCATCGTGTGAAGACAATTGGATTACAGTTGGAAGACTTGAAATCCAAATCGCATATCTACGCTGTAGCAGGCGGCGAATCGAAAGGTGAAGCGATTAAAGCTTATCTTGAAATCGCGCCGAAGAACACAGTGTTAATTACTGACGAAAGTGCAGCCCAAATGATTACACGCTCATGATTAAGGTTACAACAAAGTGACATTCACTTTTTTGAAAATATCATTTTAAAGGAGGCCATTATTTATGGCAGTTAAAGTAGCAATCAATGGTTTTGGAAGAATCGGACGTTTAGCATTTAGAAGAATTCAAGATGTAGAAGGCATCGATGTTGTTGCAGTTAACGATTTAACTGACGACGAAATGCTTGCTCATCTTCTAAAATACGACACTATGCAAGGTCGTTTCACAAGCGAAGTTGAAGTAATTGATGGTGGTTTCCGCGTAAATGGTAAAGAAGTGAAATCATTATCTGAAGCTGATCCAAGCAAATTACCTTGGAAAGACTTAGATATCGACGTTGTACTTGAATGTACAGGTTTATTCACTGAAAAAGAAAAAGCACACGCTCACATCGACGCTGGTGCTAAAAAAGTATTAATTTCTGCACCTGGTAAAGGTGACATGAAAACAATCGTTTATAACACAAACCACGATATCTTAGATGGTTCTGAAGAAATCGTTTCAGGTGCTTCATGTACTACAAACTCATTAGCACCAGTTGCGAAAGTATTCAACGACGAATTCGGTTTAGTAGAAGGTTTCATGACTACTATCCACGCATACACTGGTGACCAAAACACTCAAGACTCACCACACAAAAAAGGTGACAAACGCCGTGCTCGTGCAGCAGCTCAAAACATCATCCCTAACTCAACAGGTGCTGCGAAAGCAATCGGTTTAGTTATTCCTGAAATCGACGGTAAATTAGACGGTGGTGCGCAACGTGTACCAGTAGCTACAGGTTCATTAACTGAACTTACAGTAGTATTAGACAAAGACGTAACTATCGAAGACGTTAACCAAGCAATGAAAGACGCTTCAACTGAATCATTCGGTTACACTGAAGACGAAATCGTTTCTTCAGACGTAGTAGGTATGACTTACGGTTCATTATTCGATGCAACTCAAACTCGTGTAATGACAGTAGGTGACCGTCAATTAGTTAAAGTTGCAGCTTGGTACGACAACGAAATGTCTTACACTGCACAATTAGTACGTACTTTAGAACACTTAGCAAGCCAAAGTAAATAATTGCTAGAATACCAACAATAGGCCGTGCCTTTGTGCTATCATAGAATTGCAATAGGCTTAGGAGTAAGCGGGGAGCACAAGCGCTTCTCCGCTTATTTTTACTTTATGTTCCATTAAGAGGAGGAAGTTCATATGGCAAAGAAAATTGTTTCTGACTTAGATTTGAAAGGCAAAACTGTACTTGTACGTGCTGATTTCAACGTACCTATGAAAGATGGGGAAATTACGGATGATAACCGTATCGTTCAAGCGTTGCCAACAATTAAACACATCATCAAAGAAGGCGGTAAAGTCGTACTCTTCTCTCATTTAGGTAAAGTGAAAGAAGAAAGTGACAAAGAAAGTTTAACGCTTGCACCTATCGCTAAAGATTTATCTTCTAAACTCGATCAAGACGTGACTTTCGTACCTGAAACACGTGGAGAGAAACTTGAACAAGCTATCAAAGACCTTAACGAAGGCGATGTATTGCTCGTTCAAAATACACGTTTCGAAGATTTAGATGGTAAGAAAGAGTCTAAGAATGATCCAGAACTCGGTAAATACTGGGCTTCTTTAGGCGATGTATTTGTTAATGACGCATTCGGTACAGCTCACCGTAAACATGCTTCCAACGTAGGTATCGCATCCAACTTAGAAACAGCTGCAGGTTTCCTTATGGACAAAGAAATCCAATACATTGGTGGGGTAGTTGAGAACCCTGACAAACCTGTAGTGGCTATTCTCGGTGGAGCTAAAGTGTCTGATAAGATCAACGTGATTACAAACCTTTTAAATATAGCTGAAAAGGTACTTATCGGCGGCGGTATGGCTTACACATTCTTAAAAGCACAAGGTAAAGAAATCGGCCAATCACTTCTTGAAGAAGATAAGATTGATTTCGCTAAAGAATTGCTCGACAAATCAGGTGACCAAATCGTGCTACCTGTAGATGTTAAAGCAGCTTCTGAATTCTCTAACGATGCAGATATTCAAGAAGTTTCTGTAGATGATATTCCAGCAGACAGAGAAGCACTTGATATCGGACCTAAGACAGTAGAGTTATTCAAACAACAACTCGAAGGTGCGCATACAGTAGTATGGAACGGACCTATGGGTGTATTCGAATTGAGCAACTTTGCTAAAGGTACGATTGGTGTTTGCGAAGCGATTGCTGAGTTGAAAGATGCGAACACAATTATCGGTGGCGGTGACTCAGCTGCAGCAGCTAGTTCTTTAGGCTATGGAGACAAATTCAGCCACATCTCAACTGGTGGCGGTGCATCATTAGAATACTTAGAGGGTAAAGATTTACCAGGTATTGATGCAATTAACGATAAATAAGATATTAATTTGAACTCATTTTACCAATAAGATAATGATTAAATGGAGTGATAATAATGAGAAAACCAATCATAGCAGGTAACTGGAAGATGAATAAGACAGTTCAAGAAGCGAAAGATTTCGTTAATGAACTACCTACATTACCAGATACTGACAAAGTTGAATCTGTGATTTGTGCACCAACGATCCAACTCGACGCTTTAATCACTTTAGTTAAGGAAGGCAAAGCTGAAGGATTGAAGATCGGTGCGCAAAACGCTTACTACGAAGATAGCGGTGCGTTCACAGGCGAAACATCTCCTGTCGCATTAGCAGACTTAGGTGTGCAATACGTTGTCATCGGTCACTCAGAACGCCGTGACATCTTCCATGAGACAGACGAAGAAGTGAACAAGAAAGCACATGCGGTATTCAACCACGGTATGACGCCAATCATCTGTGTAGGTGAATCAGATGAACAACGTGAAAGTGGTAAAGCGAACGAAGTTGTAGGAAACCAAGTGAAAAAAGCAGTTGAAGGCTTATCTGACGACCAATTACGTGAAGTTGTTATCGCTTATGAACCTGTATGGGCAATCGGTACAGGTAAATCTTCAAATGCTGATGATGCCAATGAAATGTGCGCGCACGTGCGTCAAACACTTGCAGATCTTTCTAGCAAAGATGTTGCTGAAGCAGTTCGTATTCAATACGGCGGTAGTGTTAAACCGCATAACATTGAAGAATATATGGGTAAAAGTGACATCGACGGCGCTTTAGTTGGCGGTGCGTCACTTAAAGTAGACGACTTTATGAAATTGTTAGAAGGTGCAAAGTAATATGGCTAAGCAACCTACAGCTCTCATCATCTTAGATGGTTTCGCTAACCGTGAAAGTGAACACGGTAATGCGGTGAAACAAGCACATAAACCAAACTTTGATCGTTACTACAATCAATATCCAACGACACAAATTGAGGCAAGCGGTTTAGATGTCGGCTTGCCTGAAGGTCAAATGGGTAACTCTGAAGTCGGCCACATGAACATTGGTGCCGGACGTATTGTTTATCAAAGTTTAACGCGTATCAATAAATCTATTGAAGATGGCGATTTCTACGACAATAAAGTGTTAAACGAAGCAGTCGACCATGTGAAGAAGAACGACTCAGCTTTACACGTGTTTGGTTTGCTGTCTGATGGTGGTGTACACAGTCACTACAAACACTTATTTGCGATTCTTAAATTAGCTCAACAACAAGGTGTCGACAAAGTTTATGTTCACGCTTTCCTAGATGGTCGTGACGTAGATCAGAAATCAGCCCTCACTTATATCGACGAGACAGAGCGTCAATTTAAAGAGATTGGCGTAGGTCAATTTGCTTCTGTTTCTGGTCGTTATTATGCGATGGATCGCGATAAACGTTGGGATCGTGAAGAGAAAGCGTACAATGCGATTCGCAACTTTGACGGACCAACGTTTGCTTCTGCTAAAGAAGGTGTAGAAGCGAATTATGCGAATGACGTTACAGACGAATTCGTTGAGCCATTTATCGTTGAAGGTCAGAACAATGGTGTGAATGATGGCGATGCGGTCATCTTCTATAACTTCCGTCCTGACAGAGCAGCGCAACTATCTGAAATCTTCACTGACAAAGCATTTGATGGCTTTAAAGTTGAACAAGTTAAAGATCTGTACTACGCGACTTTTACTAAGTACAACGATAATGTTGATGCTGAAATTGTGTTTGAAAAGGTTGATTTACACAACACAATTGGTGAAGTTGCTCAAAATAACGGTTTGAAGCAGTTACGTATTGCTGAAACTGAGAAATATCCTCATGTGACGTACTTCATGAGTGGTGGACGTAATGACGAATTCGAAGGTGAACGTCGTCGTCTCATCGATTCACCGAAAGTCGCAACGTACGACTTGAAACCAGAAATGAGTGCGTACGAAGTTAAAGACGCGCTGCTAGAAGAGTTGGATCAAGGTGATTTAGATTTAATCCTACTCAACTTTGCTAACCCTGACATGGTAGGGCACAGTGGTATGTTAGAACCGACAATTAAAGCGATTGAAGCGGTCGACGAATGTCTCGGCGAAGTCGTTGATAAGATCATTGACATGGGTGGTCACGCAATTATCACAGCTGACCACGGTAACTCTGATATGGTCTTAACCGACGATGATGAACCGATGACAACACATACGACGAACCCAGTACCAGTCATTGTTACTAAAGAAGGTGTCACTTTAAGAGAGACAGGTCGTCTTGGTGACTTGGCACCTACTTTATTAGATTTACTCAATGTGAAACAGCCAGAAGAAATGACGGGTGAATCACTGATTAATCATTAAATTTGCAAGGTGGTAAAAGGTGCGTTTTTATCTTAGCCTTACGTGCCTTTTGCCCGTGCTTATGCAATGATTAAAACATTTTATAAATCTGCAGATAGAGATTATAATGTAAGTGAACAATTAGAAAACCACTGACAAAGGAGATTATACACATGCCAATTATTACTGATGTATATGCTCGCGAAGTCTTAGACTCACGCGGCAACCCAACTGTTGAAGTCGAAGTTCTTACTGAGAGTGGCGCATTTGGTCGTGCACTCGTACCTTCAGGTGCTTCTACAGGTGAACACGAAGCAGTTGAATTACGTGATGGCGACAAAAATCGTTACTCAGGTAAAGGTGTTCAAAAAGCAGTAGAGAACGTGAACGAAGTCATCGCACCTGAAATTGTTGAAGGTGAATTCTCAGTTATCGATCAAGTATCTATCGATAAAATGATGATTCAATTAGACGGCACTGATAACAAAGGTAAACTCGGTGCGAACGCAATTCTTGGTGTATCTATCGCAGTTGCACGTGCAGCAGCGGAATACACTGATCAACCACTTTACAAATACTTAGGTGGATTTAACGGTAAACAATTACCAGTACCTATGATGAACATTGTTAACGGTGGTTCTCACTCAGACGCACCGGTTGCTTTCCAAGAATTTATGATTTTACCTGTAGGTGCTGAATCATTTAAAGAATCTTTACGTTGGGGTGCTGAAATCTTCCACCAACTTAAAGCGATTCTTAAAGACCGCGGTTTAGAAACTGCAGTAGGTGACGAAGGTGGTTTCGCTCCGAAATTCAAAGGAACTGAAGATGCAGTTGAAACAATCATGGAAGCAATCAAAGCTGTTAACTTAGAACCAGGTAAAGATGTGTACTTAGGCTTTGACTGTGCATCATCTGAATTCTACGAAAACGGTGTATATGACTACACTAAATTCGAAGGAGAAAATGGTGCGAAACGTTCTGCAGAAGAACAAGTAGATTATCTTGAAGAATTAATCAACAAATATCCAATCATCTCTATTGAAGATGGTATGGATGAAAATGACTGGGACGGTTGGAAAGTATTGACTGACCGCATCGGTGACCGTGTTCAATTAGTAGGTGACGACTTATTCGTTACTAACACAGTGAAATTGGCTGAAGGTATCGAAAAAGGTATCGGTAACTCAATCTTAATCAAAGTAAACCAAATCGGTACGTTAACTGAAACATTTGATGCGATTGAAATGGCTCAAAAAGCAGGCTACACTGCAGTTGTATCTCACCGTTCTGGTGAAACTGAAGATACTACAATTGCTGACATTGCAGTTGCTACAAACGCTGGCCAAATCAAGACAGGTTCTCTTTCAAGAACAGATCGTATTGCAAAATACAATCAATTATTACGTATCGAAGATGAACTTTACGAAACTGCTAAATTTGATGGTATTAAATCATTCTATAACTTAGAAAAATAATTTAACTCACATGTTATGAGTTCACGCGCTTAGTTTAGCCGGGGTTGTTATCAACCCCGGCTTTTTATATGCAAGCGAAAGTCAAAACATTGAAAATTAAGTAATTTTATTTAGGCTAATCCCTAGCACTAACAATAACCCAGGTAACGATACCGCCCAGTCCACAAAAATGTTATAATAAGCGATGATAATAATAGAGAGGATAGATACCCAAATGAATGATAACCCTAGTCTAAAGGAAATAAAGACCGGTAAGTTAATAGCTTATAGCTCAGTCATTCTGGCTATCTTATACGCCATCCATCTATTTGTCGTCTTAGATGAGAGTGTCGTGAAACAAATGTGGTTAGACCAAGGTCATAAGCCAGGCGACAACGGTATCGGAACTATCTTAAATAGCTTTCGTTTCACTGGCGTGATGTACGTGCTTGCTTACTTGGCAGGTGTCGTAGCGATTTGGTACCGTCATCCTTATCTGTGGTGGTTTATGTTCGCAGTTTATATCTCAAACATTTTATACACGTTAGTCAATATCGGGGCAGTCTATCACGCGATTAACGAAACGAAGTCATGGATTGCCACTGTGCCACTCACAATTGTGATGATTGTTTCACTTGTGCTGGCGATTTATATGCTTGTCGTATCTATTAAGCGTAAAAGTACTTTTAATCGCTAGAGGATTGATATTATCAGAGCGCATGTGCTATAATGCATTGCGTATATAATGATCGGAGGACAATTTGTATGCATACATTAATGATAGTTCTATTAATTGTAGATTGTATTGCATTAGTAACTGTTGTGTTACTCCAAGAAGGTAAAAGTAATGGACTTTCAGGCGCGATTAGTGGTGGTGCTGAGCAGTTATTTGGTAAACAAAAGCAACGCGGTGTCGATTTATTCTTGCATAGATTAACGATTATACTATCAGTCATATTCTTCTTGATTATGATTGCAATTAGTTACTTTGGCCTATAAGTAATACGACAGATGGATTGCGTACTTATAGGAGTATAGCCTTATAGAGAGGCCGAGTCCGACGATGTGAAAGTCGGGCTTTTTTATTTTACAATAGAGAGTAAGTGTTAGCGTGTTGCACATATCGCACCGGGCAGAGATAACGCTTGCTTACGACGTTTTTAAACGAAGGGAAAGATCAATCATGAATATTAAATTACCGCAACCTTTCTTCTTTGAGGAAGGAAAGAGAGCTGTACTCTTACTTCACGGTTTCACGGGAAGTTCTGCAGACGTCAGACAACTTGGACGTATGCTTCAGAAGAAAGGCTATACGTGCTATGCACCGCAATACGAAGGCCATGGTGCGCCACCTGAAGAAATTCTGAAATCAAGTCCACATGTATGGTTTAAAGATGTCCTAGACGCTTATGACGAACTCGTTGATAAAGGCTACGATGAAATCGCAGTCGCTGGATTGTCACTCGGAGGTTGCTATGCGCTTAAATTAAGCTTAAATAGAGATGTAAAGGGTATTGTAACCATGTGTTCTCCTATGTATATTAAGACAGAAGGATCTATGTTTGATGGTGTGTTAAAATACGCACGCCAATTTAAACAATACGAAGGTAAAGACGAGCAGACAATTGACCAAGAGATGCAGTCTTTCAAACCAACTTCTACGTTGAAAGAACTTCAAGGTCAAATTCAAGATATACGTGAGCACGTAGATGAAGTATTAGACCCGTTACTTGTCATTCAGGCTGAACAAGACGAGATGATCAATCCGGATTCCGCAAACATTATATACAACGAAACAGATACAGATGAAGATGAAAAAGATATAAAATGGTATGCGAATTCAGGTCATGTCATTACAATCGATAAAGAGAAAGAAGCGGTCTTTGAAGAAGTCTATCGTTTCTTAGAATCTTTAGATTGGACTGAATAACGAGAATTTAATTTTATAACAATATAAGAAAGGAGGGGCATGATGAATTTAAAGCAATCCATTGAAGATATTATTCAACGACCGGACTATGAACCGATGTCCGTGTCAGACTTTCAAGACGAACTCGGACTAGATACAGCTGAATCTTTCAGAGATTTAATCAAGATTCTAGTCGAATTAGAACAATCAGGTTTAGTTGAAAGAACACGAACTGACCGCTATAAACGTAAAGAAGCCTCTACGCCGAAACAAGGCGAATTGATTAGAGGGAAGTTAAGTCAGAATAGACGAGGGTTTGCATTCCTGCGCCCTGAGGATAAGGATATGGACGATATCTTTATTCCACCGACTAAGATAAATTACGCGTTGGACGGCGATACTGTGCTTGTAGAACTGCACAATTCGAAAGGGGAGCATCGTGGCAAACTCGAAGGTGAAGTGAAATCTATCGAGAAACACAATGTGACTCAAGTCGTTGGTACGTTTAGCGAAGCGCGTCATTTCGGGTTCGTCATTCCTGATGATAAACGTATCACTCAAGACATTTTTATC
The DNA here is from genome assembly GCF_001811435.1 of Staphylococcus sp. HMSC071G07. Classification (NCBI taxonomy): domain Bacteria; kingdom Bacillati; phylum Bacillota; class Bacilli; order Caryophanales; family Staphylococcaceae; genus Staphylococcus; species Staphylococcus sp. HMSC071G07. The sequence goes on along the minus strand of NZ_KV804768.1, from coordinate 346,508 downwards.
CCGAAAGGTGCACATCTAGGCGCCGTAGATGGTCATAAAGTGCTCGTACAAATCACGAAATATGCGGATAGTACGGATAATCCAGAAGGTCAAATTTCGGCGATTCTAGGGCATAAGAACGACCCTGGCGTAGATATCTTATCCATTATCTATCAACACGGAATCGAAATCGACTTCCCTGACGAAGTGCTTGAGGAAGCGAAACATGTTCCGGAAGAGATTGATGCCGATGAGATGAAAGGCCGTCGTGATTTACGTGATGAACTCACGATTACGATTGACGGCGCAGATGCGAAAGACTTGGACGACGCGATTGCCGTGAAGAAATTGGATAACGGTCATACGCAGCTCACAGTCAGCATTGCCGACGTAAGTTATTACGTGACAGAAGGCTCTGAGCTCGACGCTGAGGCATATGATCGCGCGACGAGTGTGTATCTCGTAGACCGCGTAATTCCGATGATTCCACACCGTTTGAGTAACGGCATTTGTTCGTTGAATCCTAATGTCGACCGTCTGACGTTAAGTTGTCGTATGGAAATCGATGAGCGTGGCGATGTTGTGAAACATGAGATCTTTGATAGTGTCATCCATTCTGATTACCGTATGACTTATGACGATGTGAATAAAATCATTACAGACCATGACCCAGAAACACGTGAACAATATCGTGAACTCGTTCCAATGTTAGACTTGGCAAAAGACTTGTCTCAACGACTAATTGCGATGAGAAAACGCCGTGGTGAAATCGACTTCGATATCGATGAAGCGAAAGTCTTCGTAGATGAAGATGGTGTTCCTAAAGATATTCAAGTGCGTCATCGTGGCGATGGTGAACGTCTGATTGAATCATTCATGTTAGCGGCGAACGAAACGATTGCAGAACACTTTGATCGTCAGAATCTACCATTTATTTACCGTGTTCACGAACAACCGAAATCAGATCGTTTACGTCAATTCTTTGATTTTATCACTAATTTCGGTATTATGATTCGAGGTACTGGCGAAGATATCCATCCTTCAACACTTCAAGATATTCAAGAAGAAGTGGAAGGTAAGCCAGAACAAATGGTCATTTCAACGATGATGTTACGTTCTATGCAACAAGCACGTTATGATGATGCGAACCTTGGACACTTCGGTTTATCAGCCGAATACTATACGCATTTCACATCTCCAATCCGTCGTTACCCAGACTTGATTGTCCATCGCTTAATACGCAAATATTTGATTGAGCAGTCTATGGATGATGAGGAGTTACGCGATTGGAAAGAGCGTTTGCCAGAAATTGCTGAGCATACGTCAGATCGTGAACGCCGCGCAATTGAAGCTGAACGCGATACTGATGAGTTGAAGAAAGCCGAATTTATGGTGCAACACATTGGCGAAGAATTCGAAGGTATCATTAGCTCTGTGGCCAACTTTGGTATGTTTGTCGAATTGCCAAACACAGTTGAAGGTATGGTACACATCGCGAACATGACGGACGATTACTATAACTTTGACGAACGTCAAATGGCACTGATTGGTGAACGCCAAGCGAAAGTCTTCAGAATTGGTGATCCAGTCAAAGTGAAAGTGATTAACGTCGATGTCGATGAGCGCATGATTGATTTCCAAATCATCGGTATGCCGTTGCCGAAGTCTCAAACGACTCAGAGACCTGCGAGAGGTAAGACGATTCAAGCCAAGACGAGAGGCAAGTCATTAGATCAAGGTAAAGATAATAAGGGTAAAAAGAAAAAGCATAAGCAACGCAAAGGTAAGAATGCACGTCGAAGAGAGAAACAAGGTAAGGGCAACACAAACCACAAACCCTTTTACAAAGCGAAGAAAGTGAAGAAAAAAGCACGTAAGAAGAAAAAGTAATGCAATGAAGAGGTGAAACAGTATGGCGAAAAAGAAGAAAACATCTCCCGGTACGCTAGCGGTCAATCGTAAAGCGCGTCACGATTTCAATATCGAAAGTACGATTGAAGCGGGCATTGTATTAAAAGGTACTGAAATTAAATCGATTCGACGTGGAAGTGCAAACTTGAAAGATAGTTATGCGCAAGTGAAGAAAGGTGAAATGTGGTTACAGAACATGCATATCGCTCCTTATGAGGAAGGAAACCAATTTAACCATGATCCACGTCGTTCGCGTAAGCTCTTGTTGCACCAACGTGAAATTAATAAGATCGGTGAACAAACGCGCGAAGTCGGCTACTCTATCGTTCCGTTAAAGCTCTATTTGAAGCGCGGTAACTGTAAAGTGCTGCTCGGTATCGCCCGAGGTAAGAAGAAATATGATAAGCGTCAAGCGTTGAAAGAGAAAGCGATGAAACGTGACGTTGATAGAGCACTGAAAGCGCGTTACTAAGCGCACGAACCACAATCAGAGTTGTTGCCAAACCGATTGTGGTTTGATATGATAATATGTGCTTTCTGTTTAGGGGAGTAGGTGAAATGTTGCATAGTAGCGTTGAATAGAGGCGCGGAGAAGCGGCGTGATGACCATATATCTCTGAAATAACAGAAAGTACATGTCTTCCAATTTAATATTACGGGGGCGTTCTTGGATTCGACAGGGGTCCCCCGAGCTTATTAAGCGTGTCGGAGGGCTGTCTCCGTCATCAACACATTCAGTTAATAATAACTGGCAAATCAAACGATAATTTAGCAGTAGCTGCATAATAGCCACTGCATCGCCTAACAGCATTTCCTATGTGCTGTTAACGCGATTCAACCCTAATAGGATACGCTGGGCACTGCCGTTTGAAGTCTGCCTAGAAGAGATTCAATCAAACTAGCATCATGTTGGTTGTCTGTTCCCTAGCATGATGTGAAATTCTCGAATAGACTACACACGTAGAAAGATTTGTATCAGGACCTCTGGACGCGGGTTCAAATCCCGCCGCCTCCATACATAAAGCCTATTTTTATGCGGTTTTAAGATAGCAAGTGTCAAAAAAGTGTCAAGAGAATAATTCTCTGACACGATGACCTTGCTTTTTTAATGTAAAATTGGCTAACCGCTTATGATTGAGAATGCCGTTACGACGTCGTTTTTTGTTTTGGGAGAGTAGATGGAGATGGGAGGAGGGAAGTTTTGAATATGACGGAAGAAGTTTATTCTGCACCTATAGCACAAACCCAATATAAAGTGAATAAGAGGCGTTGTGGTCGTCCTTCAAAACTAACCGAAACGCTAGCACGGCTCATTCAACGTCATTTGAAGTAGGTATAAGATAATCTTTAATAAAGGGCGATTTAATTTATATAAAAAAATGCTTGAGTATACGGAAGGAGAGACTTATAATTAGAGTACTATGAAAGATGGAGAACTAGTAAACTTAGTTATACTTTTAAACTATAAGAAAAGATGTGATAAGAATGGCAACTAAAAGTTTTACAACAGAGTATAAATTTACATCTAAATCTGTGCCTAAACTACTCAAGGCAATAGAGAAGCAAGAAAATCCGATGTCCTCAATTAAAAGAAAGAGTAACAATAAATTTATTGTTACTACTAACAAAAAGAGAATAGATGCAATATTAGAAAGCTATAAATAATGACTTTAGAAATTATTGCATTAACAGATCTTCTTGAAAGCGAAAATACCAATAATTTATTGGTTCAAAAAATCTTAGATTCTTTTCAATCAATTCGTGTTACTGGTAGTGATGAAGCTCATGATATAGAAAGTTTTATTAAGAAGAACGCTATTTTATTTAACAGGACAGGTATTGCTAGTACACATTTAATATTTAGTAGTTATAAGAAAAAGCCAATACTTGTTGCATATTTTACGATTGCGAATAAAGAGTTATGTATTCCAAAAAAGAGCTTACAAAGACTATCGAAAACTTTACAGAAAAAAGTTAAACAACGAGCAATATTTGTCGAAGAAACCTCTGTTTATAAAATAAGTGCTTTTTTAATAGGCCAATTAGGTAAAAATTATACTACTGAAGCATTAAGAGCTTGTAATATAAATGGTGCAGATACCTTAGATGCAGCATTAAATATAGTTCTAAATGCTAAAAGAATAGTCGGCGGTTCATTTGTTTGGGTGGAATATGAAAATAATGAAAAATTAAGAAGCTTATATAAAGAGTATGGATTTGTTGAAATTCCTGATTTTGTTTCTCCAAATAAACTCAAACTAGCTATAAAACAAATAAAGTAAAATAGAAACTAAGACATTTATATATAGTATATTAATTGAAATGATTTTGGACATTTATCAAACTGGACTGGTAAACCTATATAAGAGCTTGAACGATATAATTTCGTTTAAGCTCTTTTTTAAGATAAATTTAGTTTAGAAGAATTTAAGACAAAAAATATTCGATAGATTTTATTATTAAGTTAGCCCATTAAATGTATGAAAAACGCACCAAGCAACGAATAAAGTTACTTAGTGCGTTTGTACCTTTTCTACGATTATGATGAAGGATACTCTTTTATTCTCTTAATTGATCCATTAGTAGTACTTTGATGCCACAATATAAGTTATATATGAAGAAATATACCATTCCAATAATACCGATGATGAGAAGTATAATTGCAATGATTAGAGAGACTTTCGCATATAGTCCCATAAGTGCTACTGCTATAACAACTAATATTAAAAATAAATAAGGTGCGATGTGATATAGGATTGCACGTTTACCATGAGTAGAGACAGGTCTATCTAACCCGATCCAAATAATTAATGGAAATAAAAACGGTGCAAAGAATACACTGAAATAACTTAGCGATGCGAGAATCTTTTCAGTTTGTTTATCCATAATTATCACCTCAGGGTTAATTATAACGTATTTGAAAGACGAGTGCGCTTACACTTTTGTAAGGATAAGCTGAAATACTTATTGTTATTAGAGTAACATCACCCTAATAATGAGAGTAGCTTTTTATCAGGTATGAAATGAATAAGAAAGAAATATTGAAAGGGGATTTCAAGCGTGGTTAGTGAGGAAGAATTTAGATTACTGAAACAATCTATCACTGAATTAGCTGCGAAGATGGGTAACAATCAATTAGAAACATACTCAGTTAGTTTATTATTTCTAGAGATGGAATATGGCTTGGAGTCATTTGATAAAATTTTTACAGCGTTTTTACGTTATACGAGTGAACGGCATAGTGATGATATGAATGCTGAAGATTTAAAAGTACTTATAGATAAATATAATGAAAGTAATCACGAAATCAGTGATTTTATGAAAAACAAAATTATCATTGGATTTGCGACAAACTATATACCAAGCTTGGGTGAATTAGCTACTGAGTTGCAAACTGACATGATATGTAATGGTATTAAAAAGGAGAATAATTGATGCGTTAAGTCTAGACCATCAATTATTCTTCTTTACTCTTCACTCAGCAACGTATGACGCATACCATGTAATAGAATATCTCTGACAATCTTAGCAATTTCTTCATTCTCTGTTTGATTATCCGTCCAGAATTGAAATGTGCGAATGAGGATCGAAAGTTGAATATCCAACATAAAGGCTTTCCTCACTGGACTAATGGATAAGTGAGATTCCATCATCTTTACTCGTTTACCTATTTCGTTTCTTAATTTCATTTCGAAACTACTATCACCATGCTCGCTTAACAGTATTTGGATAATTTCAGCATAATCTTGTAATGAATTAAATAATGACAAGATGCTTTGTTCGTCTATTGACCCTATATCTTCAACGGACGTTAGAAGGTTCTCCCGTTGTTCATTAATTTTCTCGATTACTTCATTTTCAATTTCTTCTAGTAAATCATACTTATCTTCATAATATCTGTAAAATGTGCTCCGTGTTATTTCGGCATCTTCAATAATTTGATTAATTGTTAAAGCATCAAAGCGGTAGTTCTTAAGTAATCGTACTATTGCTTCTTTAATGTGGCGACGAGTGGAATTAGTCTTACGCTGGTAGCTAGCCATAGAAATTCAACTCCTCCTCAAATTATTAATGGAATAATATCATATCAAGAGTTCGAAATCGAACAATATGTGTTATTTTGTTCTGTCTTTACTTTCTTGACCTTGCTATAGTTTTACCATAATCAAAGTAAGGAGGAAGTGAAAACATGAATAAAGAATTTGATTTAGATAATTATGGCAGACCTTATAATAAAGTCATTATCATGGCGATAGTGTTGCTTGCGACCTTTGCCGGAGCACTCATGCAAACATCGTTAGGGACTGCATTACCTACTTTAATGAAGGATTTCGACATAGATTTAAGTACAGCCCAAGAAGCGACAACATGGTTCTTACTTGCTAACGGGATTATGGTGCCCATTTCTGCCTTTCTAGCGACACGATTTTCAACGAAATGGTTGCATGTTGTCTCATATATCACACTTTTAGCAGGATTAGTGTTAACTATAATTGCACCGAATGAAAGTGAATACTGGATAGTATTTTTACTAGGTAGAATCGTGACGGCAATAGCGGTAGGATTAATGATGCCACTCATGCAAATGCTCATCATCAATATGTTTGAGCCTAACAAGCGAGGTGTGGCAATGGGGCTAAGCGGTTTAGCTGTAGGACTTGCACCTGCTATGGGTCCCACATTTGCAGGTTGGATATTGGATAAAAATCACGTGGTACTAGGAATTACAATCACAGATTCATGGAGAAATATATTTGTTCTTCCAATCATCATAGCGGCTATAGCGCTCATCTTAAGTCTATTTCTTATGAAAGATGTTATTCCTAATAGAAAAATTAATTTTGATGTAAGTTCGCTCATCTTATCGTGTATCGGTTTTGGCCTCTTCCTTTGGGGCTTTACGAACGTTTCAACGAAAGGATGGGGAGACGTTGTTTACGTAATCATTCCACTCGTTATCAGCGTTCTTATCCTAGTTATTTTTGGAATGAAACAGTTGAAATCAGACGATCCGTTCCTAGATATTCGTGTGTTTAAATCTAGAGGTTTTACAATGGCGACAATTGGCCTCATCGTTGTAACGATGGCCATGTATGGGGTAGAGATGATGTTACCAACTTATTTACAGAACATCCATAACTTTTCACCATTTGAATCTGGATTAACCTTATTAGCAGGAGCGTTGATGTTAGGAATTATCTCACCAGTTTCAGGTGGTTTATATAATAAAATTGGAATAAAACGTCTATGTATCGTTGGTTTTTCAATATTAGCTTTAGCGACCATGCCTTTTGCATTTTTAACAGACACTACTTCTCCTAAATTAATATTAGTATTATACGCTATTCGCATGTTTGGTGTAGCTATCATTATGATGCCGTTAACTACCAATGCGATGGATGCCTTGCCTACTGAGGAGGGTACGCACGGCACAGCCGTCAATAATACTGCACGACAAGTAGCGTCTGCAATAGCTGTGGCACTCTTAACGTCTATTACACAAAACATGATAAATAATCATGAGCCTTCTCAAGGACTGAAAGATGCGAACCCATTGAAATATGTCGAGCATCTTCAACAAGCGTCTATCGATGGCTTTAACATGTCGTTTGCGATAGGGATAGCGTTCGCAGTGGTCGGTTTACTGATTATTCCATTCTTAAAAAGAACTGGTGAGAAAGGAGAAGATGAATCATGATTATAGCAATCATACTAGCGTTACTCATCTTTGCAACATGGTTATTTATTCCGCATAAATGGACGCGTATTCTACTAGGAACAATTAGTATCTTACTACTACTCACATATGTGATTGGTTTAATTGGAAATATGAAATATCACTGGGGTATGAAACAAGAAACTGTAACACGAGGTCAACATGAAATATACTCTGCTGGCCCTTCAACTTCGCCTAAGTCGATTCTCATAATCAAAGAAATTGGTAACAATAGTGGGAATTATGTCATGATTTATAAAGATCGTAAAGCGGACAAGAAAGCAGAAGCACATAATAAGCCAGATATGAGTAAAAAGCATATTTCAGATAGCATAAAGCAATCAGGAAAATATTATCGTAAAGAGAAAGGAAAAGCCGTAGCAAAAACAGAAAAAGTGTATTGGACATGGAAAAATGATATGTACCGTATATTATTTAGCTTTAATGGTAAGAATAAAGAACTAAAATCTGAGAAATTAGTAGTTTCCATCCCTGAATCTAAATGGGAAGTTATGACACCTGAACAGCTTAAAGCACAACAACAGAAAATGAAACAAAAACAAGCACAAATGAAAAAAGCTAAAATGCGACAAGCGCAGATGAAAAAGGAGGAAGAGAAAAAATAGCACCACAAAGATTAATTTAATCACAGTAATGCAAAGAACTGCACCCCACAGAGAGGTGCAGTTCTTTTCGATTTATCTATCTTGATCTCCGTTAAAGATGGAGTTTCGCACGATAACGTAATCAACTGTTGTGAGTGACTTCAAGTCTTTGCCTCCAGCATAGGAGATAGAACTTTGTAAATCTTGTTGCATTTCGTTTAACGTGTCTTTCAGTGAACCTTTGTGTTCAACAAACATTTTCTTACCTTCGACGTTTTTGTGCTCACCTTTTTGGAATTCTGAAGCACTGCCGAAGTATTCTTTGTACATTTTACCATTCTCTTCAACAGTTTCACCAGGTGATTCTTCATGCGCCGCGAAGAGTGAACCAATCATGACCATAGAGGCACCGAAACGGATTGACTTGGCGATGTCACCATGTGTACGGATACCACCGTCTGCAATCAACGGTTTACGCGCAGCTTTACTACAAAGATTGAGTGCAGCGAGTTGCCAACCGCCAGTACCGAAGCCAGTCTTGATCTTCGTAATACATACACGACCTGGACCAATGCCGACTTTCGTTGCGTCAGCGCCAGCATTCTCAAGCTCTCTCACACCCTCAGGCGTACCCACGTTACCAGCGATAACGAAAGCATCTGGTAGGTGACGTTTGATGTGTTGAATCATGTTAATCACTGAGTCAGAGTGGCCATGCGCGATATCGATCGTGATATATTCAGGAACTAAATTCTGTTCAGCGAGTGTGTTGATAAAATCGAATTCACGATCTTTCACACCTACAGAAATTGAGGCGAAGAGATTCGCTTCTTGCATTTTTTTGATAAAAGGAATACGCGCAGCTTCGTCGAAACGATGCATGATGTAGAAGTAATCATTCTCCGCGAACCATTGCGCGAGTTCTTCGTTCATAACCGTCTGCATATTCGCAGGCACTACTGGCAATTTGAAACGACGAGGTCCAAATTGAATAGAAGTGTCACATTCAGAACGACTTTGTACAATACATTTATTTGGAATTAATTGGATATCTTCATAGTCAAAAATTTTCAAATATATAACCACCTAATTAGTATTCAGCTTATTCATGATACTAGTTAATCTACCGTATGTAAATAGGGAATATAGCCGGTGATTGTACGGGTAATTTTTTCTATAGTAAACCAATTTTTTATGAATGATATATCATCCGTGTTGTTGAAAAGGCGAGATTGAGTGTTTATACACTAGTGTCATAAACGATTTTAAATATCTACTCATCTACTGCTAAGTCGTAAACTTTATCACCCAGCACTTCTCTAAAGTCATCTTCATCCACTTCTTTGTCTGCCAATTTATTTACTTTATCGGTAAAGGTCTCGTATTGTTCATCCACTTTGTCGTCTGAAACTTTATCTTCATTATAATCTTTCAATGTTTGCGATAAATCTTTTGATTCTTTACTTAATGTTTTACTCACGTCAGTGAAGTGATTTTCCACCTTTTTCTCTTTATCATTAGGCTTGTAATCATGTTTCTCTTCCTTGAAGTCATCTAAGTTCTCATCGAGTTGATCAGATAGCGTATCGAAATGTTCTGCAAATGAGTCTAAATCAGTATCTTCATCTACCCGTGACACGTGCTTACTGAAACTACGTGCTGATTCGGCATAGCTTGAAACGAAATATCTTAAATCATCAAGATATTCTTTATGATCTTCTTTCTTATCCTGCTTTTTATCTTTCTTTTTGTCCGACGCAGTAGTCTTACTATGCTCCTTGTTATCAGTCTGTTTATCATGCGTATCGTTACCACAAGCACCAAGTAGTAGGGCACTTGCTAACACGACAGAAATTGATTTTCTCAATGGAAATTCCCCCTAAAGATGTTTGTAATATGTTGTAAGAATAAAATGTAAGAGTTGAAACTTATTTTTAGGAATTAGAAAAAATAACTGAAAAACTATGTATTTATTTTACTCGCACAACAATTAGTAGAATAACATAAAGTTAAGAAGAGTTTTAGATGAATTTGTGAAAAAATATTTGGAAAAGAAATGAAATTATGAAGAAAGTTAGAGCAAGATAAAATAAAAATAAGCTCACATTACAATAACTTTATTGTTATCATAATATGAGCTTACTGTACGAATTATATTTAACTTCGGAGTCGCTTATTTTTCAGACTCATCAACGAGATCTTCCGCTTTTTTATAAACGTCATCACCTAGAATTTTCTTAACACTCTTACTATCGATTTTATTTTCGTCTTTAGGCTTAGCTTTCTCTTGGTAATCTTTAGTTATATCAATAATCTCTCTACTGTATTCTGGTTCTGTTAAGTCACCATCAGATAATTCCTGTGTTTTATTCTTCATGCTTTTTAGCATTTTATCAGTTTCTTTATTGAGGTGTCTAAAGTTTTTAGCTAATTTCTCTTGGTCTTTGGTACCTTCTATATTTTTTGTAGATTTATCGAATTCATCTCGATCTTTTTCAAAAGATTTACGTGTTTTAGATAGTTCTTCAACTAATTCTGAATTTTTTAGCGTTCTTGTGTCTTTTTGGAATTTTTGGAAGTTATCCATATCCTTATCTACGAATGTACGTAACGCCTTTTGATATTTTTCATGTTGTTCTTTCTCGCTTGTACCACAAGCTCCGAGTAGTAGGGCGCTTGCTAATAAGATTCCTGCTGTTTTCTTCATAATCAAGTCTCCTCTTTGATAGTCATTTGCCGTTCTTGTCTATATCTCAGGCTATAATGATATATATTATAATAAAATGAATCTGTTGTATAGATAGATTGCAGATTTTTCTAAAATTTATTTTGGCCAAGTAATTTTTCACATTTTAGACTAGGTAAAATTACTCCGCGCATTTCACCTCAACTAAAAGACAAATTGAACGAGCAGCATGTAAACAATTGTACCGCCAGCGATGGAGAGTAACATACTTTTTTTAACCAAATGCAAACCTATAATCACAACTGTTGCGATGAGCTCAGGCAAGCCAAAGCTGTACTTCAAGACATTGACGTCCTTGAACGAATAAACGACGAGCAGTCCAAAGACAGCAGCGGGCAAAGCTTTGCCTAAATACCTCACGAAAGAGGGTGTGGGCTTGTTTGGTGAAAAGATATAAAAGGGCAGGAAACGTGTAATCATCGTGCCTAGGACAACTAAAGCAATCGTGATAATTTGTTGAAATAAAGTCATGACGTAGTCCCTACCTTTCTTTCAATTGGCTTTCTCATAAAGATAAAGATGACAAGCATCGCAATCATGTCTGGTAAGATAAAGGCTTTAGGTCCAAAGATGATGAGGCATAATAATGATACTCCGATGCCAATAATAGAAGTAAGATGACTGGATTCCTTTAGCCAATTATCTAGGAAGATTACAACGAAGAGTGCCGTCATCACGAAATCGAGTCCATGCGTATTAAAGTGTATGTAATCCGCAGCGATACTACCAATCGTAGCGCCAAATACCCAGTAACAGTGATTAAATAATGTGACGTAGAACATAAACCAACCTTTATCAATATGACTAGGAACTTGCGCTGTTTTATTTATGACGAACGTCTCGTCACACATACCAAAGATGAGATAATATTTCTTTTTACCCATATTTTTAAATTCTTCAAGCATAGAAATGCCGTAGAACAGATGACGTGCGTTGATCATCAAAGTTAAGATTAACGCGCTGAGTGGGCTAAATGAAGCAACGAGCAAACTTCCTGCGACAAACTCCATAGACCCAGCAAAGATAGTCGCACTCATCACAATAGCGAAGATAGGTGCGAAGCCAAGGGAATGCATATAAATTCCGTAAGCGATACCTAGGAAACTGAATCCAGCGAGTATCGGAGTCGTATGTATAAACGCTGTTCTCATAATAGGTGAATGTGTCATCTCAACTGTGTTCTCCTTTCTATAATCATAATTGAGTCTATATTATCTGAATTTTACAACATTAGCAATACACAATTTTCTACTTTTATAGACTGAGATAAAATGAGCGAGAATATTTAGAAATGTTAAGAGTATAATAAGAAATAGTAAAATTTTGTTAAAAATATTTATTAAAAATTTGAATGATTATATAATAAAAGTGTAATGACATTTGATAATGTTATTTCAAAATTAAAGGAGTGATTTTATGAAGAAATTAACGAAAGCAATGGTAGCTGCATCTACGATTGCGACACTAAGTTTAGGAACAGTAGCAGTTAACGCAACAGACGCACACGCAGAGACGACACCATCTGCAACGCAAGCCAAATTCGTGCTTGAAGGAAATGCAGGTGACGATGCAAGCTTTCTTACAAGCCCTCAATTTATTGAAGGTTTAAATGGGGGCGGCATGATGTTCAATGGTTACTATATGACAACGCATGTGAGCACGCCGGATTACCACCAACATAAAGTACATGATCAAGTGATCCAAACTGTAGGGGAAGGTAAGTCTGCGCGCAGTGTGAGCTTTAATGTGACGGACACATCAGTAACAGTTGAACAATTGAAAGCTGCGTACGGCCAAGATTTAGGTCAACTTTATCACAGTGGTAGCACACCAGATGATGGCTTATACTACTACGATAAAGGTCAATATCCAATTCAGTTTAACGTTGAAGACGGACATGTGGTTAATGTTCTAATTGGCGATCCTGTTACGGATTAATCGATCTAATTTCAGTTTCTACTTCATTAAACTTCTGAACTGTTACGTTGAAATCACTTCTGAACTGTTATTTAAGGCTGAGTGCTCACTTTGGTGTGGGTAGCTCAGCTTTTTTGCTGGTGAAAGTGAGGCTGGTACGCATTGGTGTATGGATTCTTACTGCATTTTAGGTAAAATGAGCGCTAGCTATGAGGATGTTTGAATGATTATCTTCATAGGCGAAAAGTTAACCCGCAGATGCTTTCATTAGTCATCTACGGGTTGGATAGCAGTTATTGATTTATTCTACTTCTGTTTCGCATCTTTAATACCATTACTTACAGCTTCTGAGAATCGATATAGATTATCACGATAGTTAGAAGTTTGTTCACGGGAATTACGGTCAAAGTCACCGTGTTTGAAGAACGTTTTACGTAAGCCATAAGAAAGTTCGAGCTGAACGCCTGCATTCCCATCATTCTTATTAGTGACATTCTGACTTGAATCGCCTTCTAAATAATCAGGACTTTCTTCAACTTTAAAGCCTGCATCTTTCAAATTATCTCTAATCGCATTACGTAATTTTAAATCTTTACCTCCGATATAGACGACGGATTTACTTTCACCCATTCCGTGAATAGAGACCGCGTGATCACTTTTCTTCATTAATTTCAGTAGGGTAGGTTCGTCGAAGTGTGTGGAAGTAATGTGTAAGTCTTGATTTCCTGATTTCATTAATGCTTCGAAAGCGTATAATTTATAATCGCCTTTTTTAGAAATCTGTTTCGCAACTTCAGACGTGCCAGGTTCAATGCCACCACCGTGAATTGCGGTAACAATTGTATCGCTAGAAGTATTTTTAGAAGAAATCTTCCAATCTTTACCCTCACGCGTATCTTTCTTCAGTTCTTTAAAGTTTTTATATTTATCAGAACTGGAATTCGCCTTGTGTTGTGAAGCGTAAATAAAGACGACTGTGAGTAATAAACCAAATAATACCACACAGGTTAAAAAAATATATAAAGGTTTTGAAAATGATCTTTCTTTCATAACGTCTCCTAATATATTGATAATTATTTTAACTTAAATGTATTAACATCAGATTAAGTAGTTATATATGTTAAATGAAAGTTAAATATTTGTAAAACCAAATCATATCCAGATGAGTTAATAAAAAAGGATTGAGATTAATATGCAAAGAGAATGCTATAAATCTCAATCCGTAGACTTATCCTCTTTCATGTAAGGGACTGCTAGATAAGTCTTTATGCGCCTGTGACGATCTTATTAATGAGTAGACCGATTAAAGATACGATGCCGATGATGAGGCACACGACACCTAAACTAAGAAAGGACTGACGTGATTTCGGTTTCGTCTTACTCATACTGAGAAAGATAATACCTAGAATAGTAATAATAATAGCTACATAAATCATAAACATCCTCCTTTACGTGATGATGTAAGGAAGTTCTCTATTTAAATTGATGATGTTTACGTGCACCTTTGAAATTTGAAATAGATACCTTAATACTATTTTACCCGTTTTTCATGGATTATATTTAAATTAGGGCAAATATTTCAATAGTCAGGGTGCTCCAATTTCTTAAAAATCTTTTCCAAGCTGTTTGATTTTTTTGCGTAACTGTAAATCGATTCGGTTTACAATTCGGATTGTGAATAAATTCTTTGTATTTTTAAAAGTATTTGCAATTTAAGAAAGCAAATTTTATAATTGCTTTGCATGCTCTTGGGCATGTGAAAATAACGGAGATGAATTTTCTACATGCCCCGGAGCATGTAGAAGATTCATTACTCCCGTTATAGTATAAGGCCCCTTTAATTAGGGGTCTTTTTATATGCGAAAAACTGCTAACAAAGCTTTCCACTCTGTTAGCAGTAAAAAACACCCCTTTGAATTGAAGGGGTGCTAAGTATTAAGGTATCAAATTATTTTTTAGCGAAAGTGTCAACTAAAGTTTTGATTAATTTGATGATACCACCGATGATGTTTGCTACTGCCATTTGAATTACCTCCTTTGTTTTATCTTAACTAAAGTGTAACGCGAGATAACCTGGCGTAGGTGAATATTTCTTACATCGGCAGTTAGAGTGCTTAAGTGCGCTTTACAAGAAAGTGGACTAACAGTTAGGAATCTTAACTGTTAAAATTTTTATACGCTAGAGTTATGTTATATCTCTGATCATAATAATATGACTTTCTTGATTTGCTGTCATTTCAATTTCTTCACTATGATGTTCGATATTGACATCGATAATTTGCTGATTCTGCACGACGAAATGTGCTTCAGCTAAGATACCAAAAGCGTAATTATTAATCGGACTGATAACAGATACTGAAGTATCGTCTTCTTGAATAGCAATCTCTTTTTTACTTAGATTATCCACTTCCCAATTAGGATAGAAACGTAATTTCATAGTGCGTGCCTCCTAATGATTAATCATTAGGAGGCTTGTTAAATGAGCCAGCCGAAGATTAATGCGAACAGTGTGCCGACAACACCGAAGATGAATAACATAACAGTGATGCCTAATAGAGATTCTTTCGATTCTTGACTGTGTTTAGCTTTATATAATGATAAAGTGATAATTCCTGCAATAAGGAAGATAATTGATACAGTGAGTAAAAATATATAGTGAATGGACATACTTCCACCTCCAACTCATTCTACGTAACGTAACTTGAAATACATTAATACATTGTACCACTTAATCGTTCTTCACAATAGAGTCGACACTTATATGAGATGTGGCAGTTTCATGAATATTTTTGAGCTTTTGTAAAAGATGAGTGTCCATACTAACTGATGATCTATCCTCAGAAAGTAGGTCGCATATATAGGTCTTAAGTCCGTGGCCGTAAAGGTGATAGGTGTGTATACTAAAAGTATAATAAAGATATAAAAGAGGTGCGAAAGATGAACGAAGTAAACAAATGGCTTTATATTTTACTTGCTGTGTTATTAGGTTCGTTTGGAATTCATAAATTCTACGCAGGTAAACCTGTAGTTGGCTTACTTTTCGCAGCATTCTTCTGGACAGGAGTGCCACACATCTTAGCGATTATTGGCGCTATTATTACGTTACTTAAACCTGCAGATGAACACGGTAATGTTTTAGTTTAGACCGCTTATAAAATATGAAGTAATACAAATACACGTCTTCCTTAATTATGCTAATGCATAGTTAGGGAAGACGTGTTTTTTTAAGTTGAATAATAAAATTCTCCATTCATTTTAACTAAATAACTAAAGTAAAACTAAATTTAATGAAATATTCACAAAATTTTAAAGTCTTAACTAATCGCATCATGAATAGGGGTATAGCATTCCTGTACTTTCAGCCCGCTGATTCTCGTATAGACAATTTCAGAAACTCTGATATGATAGATGATAAGATAAATATACACTAGTTGATTCTTTGTACAAGAAAGGGGCATGACTATGACATTTTATGAATTTATTTATAGATTTCTGGAAGATGATACCCCATTAGGTTATATCGCACATCACGTCCACACTGATAGCGAGTTTCCTATTGAAGAAACTTGTGCACATTCTCTATTTAACTACTTTAGTGCGAAGTATGTAGAGCATGATATGTTAGAATATGCCAAACGTGCGATTAGTATTTATGATGATATTAATTGTGCTTAACAATTACTCGTAATACCAATTCTGTACTTCGAGTGCATGTCGGATATCTTGCGTTTTAAAGTTAATTTCATTATTACGGATTGAAAAAGGTTCAAGTAAATGACGGTTCATCCAAGCATTAATGAGCTCGATAGGTAAACCATCTAAGATCATGTCACGTCTGCTAACGACTAAGCATTCCCAATCGAGAGATACTTTCTCAGGGTTGACGTAACAACATTTTTCTTCTCTCATTCTTAATTTACACTCCTCGGAATTGTGACTTAGTCAATTAGTTATACCCATTGATAAATGTATTAAACAGTGACGGACATTTATGTTGTGAGTATTAATAATTTTCCGACATTTTAATATCGAGAAAGTGCCTATTGCGATAGGTAATTTCTCTTTGTAAAAAACTAGAAAATGTAACGCCACAAAGGAATAGTAAATAAGAATAGAGCGATTAATGTGACGATAGCTGCAAAGACATTAATCGCTCTGTCTCCGCGCAGTGCGCTATAAAAGTTAATGGCAAAAATCGCAATTAATATCAATATAGCCATGATAATTTGAAACGGCGTCGTCACGATTTCATCAAAGATTAAAAATGGAAAAACAAGGGCTAATAAGGATAGAAATAAAGAAAAGATTGTGGTCTTGTTCGTCATAATGTTGTCCTCTCTGTGCTCGTATTTCTCATAATCTGCACGTTTAAATATACTCAAATCATAAGGTTTCGCTCGCTTAATTGCAAGGAACGTTATACTTTATAATTTAAGTGAGGCTAAATTATATAACATTATTTTTTAATATCACTCACTAGCCAGTGTTCATCAATATAACGTGTACCAAGTTTACGCGCATGTTTTTCGACGCCTAACGTTTCAAAATTATAATTTCTATAGAAAATTTTAGCGCTGATATTATTTGAGGCAATCGAAGTCATCAGAATTTCAATGTCTCTCTCTTGGCAGTATTGAATGATGTACTTCATTAAGTCATCTGCAAGTTCTTGGGATGCGTAGTGATCAATCATTTTTACACACATATTCTGCAAGATAGCTTTATGTCTTAAACCATAGACATGAGAATTGATAAGTGTTGCTACACCTACAAGCTCATCGTCCACGTGCAGGCCAATGACCTTTTCTACTGGGCTATCTTGAGAAAGCAGATGGTCAAGATACTCGGGAGGGATGTGTGACTCGTCGTACAATCCCCACGCATATACGAAATGTTCATTATGTATTGCTTCAGTAACTAAGCGCTGATAGTCAGCCAAATCATTAAGGTTTAGTTCATGAATCGTACTCATTGTTCTCGCCTCACAAGAAATAAATCTAGTGTTAAACTCTATTGTATCTACGTTTAATAATAATTCAACTTATTTAGCGTAGCAATGTTAATTTGTAACATAATCGAAAAAATGTACTTTTAAAATAAGAATCCACTTACTTCAAGATTAACTTATATGACAAAGCAACGTCGACTATTAACACTTCCTGTAGTGGTAAAAGACTCTGAATGGGCGGATTAAAACGCAATTAAAGTGTGCTATAATGAGAAAGGTTGCTCACATATTAAAGAGGGGTGCGCGTATAGTGGAAGCACTAATGTTGATTATTGTTTCGCTTATACTGCTTGTCCTTATTGCGTTTACAATCTTATGTGTGAGTTTAAGTATTCTTTCTCGGAAAGATGAAGACGAATAAACGGTAAGATTGTGCATCAAGACAACCAGCATAAGATGAGGAAATGAAAAAAGCCCTGTTCTTCCCTTCGAAAGGTGAAGAACAGGGTATTAACGTTCTATGAGATTAGTCTTCTACTGTCACGTTTAAGTTCACGTCGATATTACCATGTGTTGCTTTAGAATATGGACAGAAGTCATGTGCTTCTTGTAAATATTTTTCAGCGTCTTCTTGTGATAAGACATTCTTAACTTTAGCATCAATGTCTACGCCTAATTTAGGACTTTCAGCATCTGGGTCATCTTCTAAACGTACTGTTAATGTTACTTCTGGTTTCGCATCTCTTACTTTGTTTTGTTTCAAGATTAAATCGAATGCACCATTAAAGCATGAAGCATAACCTGCTGCGAATAATTGTTCAGGATTTGTACCTTTTTCAGCATCTGCTTGATCTGGAGGAATTACCGCTACATCTATTGCTTTATCATCTGTTTGAACGTGTCCATTACGTCCACCAGTGTTTGTTGCTTTTGTTTCATATTTAACTGCCATGTTGTATAACCTCCTCAATTGATTATAGTTATCTTCTACCCTGAATGTTCAATCGTTAATCATTGATCGATTCACATAATCGTTTGAGAAGTCCTCTTTTCGCTCAGTTTTTTAAAATAAGCAAACGCCTAAGTATGGTAAACGCTTCTGTTCGCTCAACTTTTTTAAAATAAGCAAACGCCTAGCCATAGTGGAGCTGACAAGTTTACGCGTTGGTGTACAAACGTAGATGCGTTATAATAAGCGTAATTCAAATGATAAGGACGTGGCGTTATGCAAGAGGTTCAAATTGCCGTAACGATAGCACCTGACTATCAACTAGACCGAAAGTTGACTCAACGATTACAACACGAACAGGCAAACTTTGATATTGTTGAGTTACGCGTTGATCAGTGGCCAGAATTCAATGAAGAAGCCTATCAACAAACGTTAGAGACGTTGCGTGAGGCAGTGCCGGAGAAGGAAGTGCTCGTGACATATCGCACAACTCAACAAGGCGGAAAGGGCAACGCATCAGAGGCAGAATACGGTCAGATTATCCGTGCAATTGCTAAGGAACAACCAATCTATATTGATATTGAGTTTGACGAGCATGCTTCTCCAACAGACGTGCGGGCATTGGTGAATGAGGCGCATAAGGATCAAGTGAAGGTCATTATTTCACATCACAACTTTACTGAAACACCGAATCTTGAGACGCTACGCTTCCTGTATTATAAAATGCATCAATGTGGCGGAGATATGCTTAAAGTGGCAGTGATGCCTCGAACTCCAGAAGATGTGTTAACGCTTATGTCCGCGATGCATCAAACGAGTGTGACTACTCCTGAACAAGTGATAGGTATCGCGATGGGCGAGTTAGGTAAAGTTTCACGATTAGCTACGGGTGTATTTGGCGGAAGTATTTCTTACGGTTGTTTAGAAGAGCCACAAGCCCCTGGTCAAGTTCAGGTCAAAGATTTACGACGTGCACTGAGAGATTATCGATAAGTTGAAAATAAAAATATCTTGCACTATAATTGAAAAAGATTATCACTTACGGAAGGGCGATCAATTATGGAACTACAAGAAGCTATTGCAAATAGAAGAAGTAGAAAGAAATTTAAACGTGACATGCATATAGATGACGATGCTTTATATCAAGCGATTGAGCGTGCGACAGACGCACCTAACCATAAGATGAGAGAGCCTTGGAGAGTTGTGCATATTTCGAAAGATCGACTCGGTCAAATGAGTCAAGATATTGGTCAATATGCATTTAAAGGCGACGATGATAAGAAGAAAGACCACTATGATAATGTGACTAACTTAGGTGGTATGCTCGCATTAATCGTTCAGAAAGATCCACGTCAGAAACAGAATTTAGAGAACTATATGGCGTTTGGTGCTTTCGCTCAAAACTTAATGTTATTGCTTCATGAAGCGGGTATTGGTACTTGCTGGAAGTCTCCACAGTACATCTTTATGCCTGAAGTGAGAGACACATTAGGCGTGAAAGATAGCGAAGACTTAGTAGGTTTCCTTTATCTTACTGATATGGAAGACAGAGTGTCACACCGTAAACGTCATATGAAGAACTTAATCACTGAATATTAAACGATATCATAAAATGGCGAGTGAAAGTGGGTGTTACCCCATCTTTTCACTCGCCATTGTTTATATAGTGTCACTTTAGGTAAAGATATATGTGATACACATTTTATTTGAATGTGTCAGCTAAGAAATCTTCAACTTGTTCTGGAGATTTCGCATTCGCTGAATGTAAGTGACTCAACTTCTCGCCGTTCTTGAATACGAGAATACTAGGAATACCCATGACATCGTTAGCAGTAACTACATCTTCAAGTTCGTCACGGTTAACGACGTACCATTCGTAATCGTTGTATTTCTCAACGATAGGGTCAATCCACATATCCATTGCTTTACAATCTGGGCACCAACCTGCCTCGAATTTCACGATGACAGGATTGTCACTATTAATCGCTTGGTTAAATGCATCTGTAGAATGAATTGCTTTCATGTCTATGCTCTCCTTTTACTTGAAATCGTGATTATATTATAACTGAATCGAGGTTATAAAGAAAAAATTAGGCTTATAAATTAAAGCATTTCTCATTTAAATTTGATATATTGGAATAAAGATTATAAAAATAGGAGGTTCATACATGATTAGATTTTACCAATACTCAAACTGTACAACTTGTAAAAAAGCTGCAAAGTTCTTACAGGATTATGGCGTAAGTTTCGAACCTATTGATATTGTACAACATACACCTACATATTCTGAACTTAAAGAAATTGTGGAATCATCAGATCTAGATGTCAATAAATTCTTTAACACGCACGGTGCGAAATACCGTGAACTTAATTTGAAAGACAAATTACAAGACTTGTCCTATGACGAGAAACTCGAACTATTAGCATCAGACGGCATGTTGATTAAACGTCCGCTCGCAGTCATGGATGATAAAGTCACAGTTGGATTTAACGAACAACAATATCAAGATGTATGGGTTAACTAATCGTTAATCAAATAGAGATAATTAAACGATGATTTGAAATCGCTTTCTGAGACGATAACCATGCGTCTCATTACTTATTTCATGCGATGTCATGGCCTTGGAAATATTCACAAGATTAATAGAAAATCTTGCTTGTGAAGCATCTATATGGCATCATAAATATGTACAATAAAGTTTATAGGAGGGGATCTCGTGGCAGTACCGAGTGAATTAAAGTATTCTAAAGACCATGAATGGGTAAAGGTTGAAGGAAACACAGTTACTATTGGTATTACTGAATATGCACAGAACGAATTAGGAGATATCGTCTTTGTTGAGTTACCAGAAGTCGATGACGAAATCGAAGTAGGCGACACATTTGGTAGTGTTGAATCTGTTAAGACAGTTTCAGAATTATACGCTCCAGTTGCTGGTAAAGTAACAGAAACAAATGACGAGTTAGAAGACAGCCCAGAATTCGTTAATGAATCTCCATACGAAAAAGCTTGGATGGTTAAAGTTGAAATCAGCGATGAAAGCCAATTAGACGACTTAATGTCAGCTGACGACTATTCAGAAATGATTGGTGAATAATACGACGAAAGTTGAGTTACGTACATAATTACTTATAAAGTAACTATGTTAAGTTGTTGCGTCCTGAGTTGAACGTGGATATAGCATTATGTTTTACGCATATCATATTGTATCTTTGCTGATGTTCAACGATTTAGTGGGGACAACAACTCAATGAGTAGATGTGAGAGTAGAATGTCGATTCAAATTCTTGAGAGAATGGTGGATGACGTTCTACTCTTTTTCTATAACTGTCTCACTCGTAAGTGTCATGAGCTGTAATAATGTTTACTTTGCGCAAGATATGTTAAAAACTAAGTAGCGTTTCCCAAACATTGTTAAAGAAGGTGACCGATGTGGCTGTAGTAAACAAAGTAATGATTGTAGAAGGTAAGACGGATAAGCGGCGTGTGCAGGAAGTCATCGATGAACCTCTGCATATTATTTGTACACATGGAACGATGAGTGTAGATAAAGTCGACCAAATTATTGACGACTACGAAGGGCAAACGATTTACGTCTTAGCAGATGCAGATGACGAAGGACGTAAGATTAGAAGTTGGTTTAAACATTATTTAAGTGAAAGTCACCATATATACATTGACCGCCAATATCGCGAAGTTGCGCGTTGTCCGAAAGATTATTTAGCGCGTGTGTTGGAACGTCACGGTTTTGAGGTGAAAGACGAAGATGAAACGATTCAAGAAGAAATAGATCAAATGTTTGAAAGGGTAAGTTTATTAACATGATACAGAAGAAAGAAGAAATTATCGATCCGAAACAAAATGTTCATCAAGATAAACATCTCATATTCGGCTACACACCTACATGTGGTACGTGTAAAGTATCAGAACGAATGCTAGATGTGGCGAATGAGATGGTACAACTACCGATAACGAAGATTGATTTGAATTTACATCCAGATTTCGCTCAAGAATTTGAAATTCAATCTGTTCCTGTATTATTGATTATGTCAAAAGATCAAGAACTTAAGCGCATATACGCATTCCAGTCTGTTCCCTACTTGTTAGAAAATTTAAAATAGTAGTTGACGGGGATTGTGAATAGTGGTAGGATTAATACAACTTAATATTGCGATTGCTCTTATCAAGAGTGGTGGAGGGATGTGCCCTACGAAACTCGGCAACCGTCTGTTACAGAAATGGTGCCAATTCACATAAAGCTTAACGGCTTTTGAAGATGAGAGAAGGTAGGATGCTTTCTTTTTTTTCTTAATAAGAGAAAGTTTTTTTATTGGTTAACATTCTACACTCCTTTGAGTTGTATAAGATGAGCAGAATTTGAGATATCAGATAATATGCTTAATAAATAACACAATATTTTTAATAATTTGAAATATCTAACTTATTTATAAGTGGTAGGCTTGAACGAACTCATTTTACTAACTGAAAGAAGTAGTCCATTGAAACAACGATGATAACTAGCAACGCAACATTAATCTACATCATTAAGAATATTAGAGGAGGGACTACAGTGATTGAAATTAAACAGCTCGTGAAGCGGTATAAGACTAAGAAACACGATGTTACGGCAGTCGATCACGTTGATTTGACGATTCCATCCGGCACGATCTTTGGCGTCATTGGTTTCTCAGGTGCAGGTAAAAGTACGCTCGTGCGCTTACTCAATTACTTAGAGACACCTACATCGGGCGACGTGATTATCGATGGAGATAATATGGGGCAGCTTTCAAAGACAATGTTACGACGTAAACGTCAAGATGTCAGCATGGTCTTCCAACATTTCAATTTATTATGGTCACGTACGGTAATAGAGAATATTATGTTTCCTCTCGAGATAGCAGGAATGGGCAAAGTACAAGCACGTCATCATGCACGTGAGCTCGTCGAACTTGTGGGATTGGAAGGCCGAGGTAACGCTTATCCATCAGAGCTATCAGGGGGACAGAAACAGCGTGTAGGGATTGCTCGTGCGTTAGCTAATGAACCGTCAGTACTGTTGTGTGACGAAGCGACGAGTGCGCTCGATCCGCAAACGACAGATGAAATTCTTGATTTACTGTTGGAAATCAAGAAGAAGAGAAATTTGACTATCGTGATTATTACACACGAGATGCAGGTCATTCGTCGTGTTTGTGATGAGGTGGCTGTAATGGAAAATGGTAAAGTCATCGAACAAGGTAAAGTCACTGAAGTCTTTGAGAATCCGCAACATGCAGTCACACGCAGATTTGTAAAAGACGACTTAAGTGATGAAATCGATGAATCCGTGGATCGATATATACATATTGCTCCGGATGATTACGTCGTTCGCTTAAACTTTACAGGTGATAATACGACAGAGCCTATCGTGTCATATATTACACGCACATTGGACATTGATATCAATATTCTTGAAGGTAATGTGAAACAAACGAAATCAGGGGCGCTTGGTTATCTCGTCTTACACCTAACAGAAGTTTCAGACGCTCAGTTTGAACAATTTAAAGACGGCTTGAGTCGACAACATGTAGCAGTGGAGGTGATTCGACATGGGTAAGTCACTGAATGAAATTCTCCACGAGATGATTACGATGCCGAATGTCGACTGGTCTGAAGTTTGGGTTGCAACCTATGAAACGCTTTATATGACAATCGTTTCAACAATCTTTGCCTTTATTTTCGGCTTGGTACTTGGGGTGTTGCTCTTTATTTCAGCTAGAAGTAAATCACCATTCGCGCGTGTATTTTATAGTGTGATCTCGTTTATTGTTAACTTGTTCCGAGCGATACCGTTTATCATACTCATTCTGATCTTGATACCATTTACAAGTTTGGTATTAGGCACAATTAGTGGTCCAACAGGTGCATTGCCTGCGCTAATTATTGGAGCAGCGCCATTCTATGCACGACTTGTCGAGATTGCTTTTAAAGAGATTGATAAAGGGGTTATCGAAGCGGCTTGGTCCATGGGTGCGAGCACGACGACAGTGATACGTAAAGTGCTCTTACCTGAAGCGATGCCAGCATTGGTATCTGGTATCACGGTGACGGCGATTGCACTCGTCGGTTCGACAGCGATTGCTGGTGTAATCGGTGCTGGTGGTTTAGGTAACTTAGCCTATCTCACAGGCTTCACGCGAAATCAGAACGATGTCATTCTCGTTTCAACAGTATTTATTTTAATCATAGTATTTATCATTCAATACATCGGTGACTTTTTCACTAACAGAATTGATAAAAGATAATATAAAAAGGGGAAATCAACATGAAAAAATTATTAACATTTACATTGATCGCAGTATTAACACTTGCGCTTGCTGCGTGTGGGAAGTCAGATGATAAGACAATTTCAGTAGGAGCATCTCCTGCGCCACATGCTGAAGTACTTAAAAAAGCACAACCCATTTTAGAGAAAAAGGGCTACAAACTTAAAGTTAAAGAAATTAATGACTATACAACGCCGAATAAGCTATTGGATAAGGGCGAAATTGATGCGAACTTCTTCCAACACACACCATATTTGAAAAAAGAAAGTAAAGATAAAGGTTATAAAATCGAATCAGCAGGTAACGTTCTTTTAGAACCAATGGCTGTGTACTCTAAAAAGTATAAAAGCTTAAAAGAATTACCTAAAGGTGCCACTATCTACGTTTCAAACAACCCAGCAGAACAAGGTCGATTCTTAAAATTTTTTGTTGACGAAGGACTAATTAAATTGAAAGATGGCGTTAAAATTCAAGATGCAACTTTCAAAGATATCACTGAGAACAAAAAGAATTTAAAATTTAACTACCAACAATCAGCAGAGTATCTTCCAAAAATTTATCAAAATCAAGATGCAGATGCAGTCATCATTAATTCAAACTATGCAATTGATCAAAAAATAAGTCCGAAAAAAGATTCTATTGCTTTAGAAAAAGCTGAAGATAATCCATATGCTAACTTAGTTGCTGTACAAAAAGGACACAAAGACGATAAAAAAGTGCAAGAACTCGTTAAAGCTCTACAATCTAAAGAAGTTAAAGACTTTATTAACAAAAAATATGACGGTGCAGTAATTCCAACTGATAAATGATAAATTTCGTACTAGCGCTCCACATCTATCGCAGGTGTGGAGCGTTTTGAATGATTGCGTGAGACAGGAACGGCGTTCATCCAACTTATCAAAGGTTCAATTAGCTAATTATTTCACCGATTGATATCCCCATATGATAGGCGGATCAGCTTCATAATCTTCTTTATTCAAGTGTTCACGTTTAATAATTTCATTTGGTTTTATTTTGTCTTTAGGATTAGAGTGATAAAATAATTTTCCTAAAGTCTTAGGACTGTAGCTTAAATTACCCTTATATTGATATGATCCGACTGATGAGATGTTAGCATTAAAATAATATCGCTTATCATTATTGATGTGACCATATATAAAATACCCTCCCATAGGGTCTTTATCTACTTTAGTTATTTGTATGGACTTATAATTTTTAAGATTATGCTTAAAATACAGATCTATTCTAGCCTTTTGTGTCTCAATATATTTATCTTTTTTATGTTTATGCATAACGTAGCCTGTGATTAAAAGGGCGACGATAACAACTAATGATATGTAAAGGAAAAGTTTTCTTTTTGACATGTGTAGTACCTCGCTTTACAAGGATATTAGGTGTCTTAATAAAGTAGACTAGGAAGTAAATAAACATTTATTTTCTAGTCTCACTTTATGACTTTCATTTAACTCAGTTGTTAAAAGTATTGGTTTAGTTAAAACAGATTCACTGATTATTTATGCTTATTTGCTTTAAATAATTAAAAACCCCAAATGATAGGGGGATCAGCTTCATAATCTTGTTTGTTCATGTGTTCACGTTTAATAATTTCGTTTGGGTTTAATTGCTTGGATGGATCGGGATGATAAAATAACTTTTCTAAAGTTTTTGGATTAAAACCTAAATTGCCATTAAATTGATATGATTCGATTGATGAAATATGAGCATCAAAATAATATTGTTTATCATTATTAATGTAACCAGATATAAAATACCCTCCCATAGGACTTTTATATACCTTAGTTATTTGTAAGGATTTGTAATTTTTAAGATTATGCTTAAAATACAGATCTATTCTCGCTTTTTGAGTTTCAATATATTTATCTTTTTTGTGTTTATGCATAACGTAGCCAGTGATTAAAAGGGCGACGATAACAACTAGTGATATGTAAAGGATAATTTTTCTTTTTGACATATATAGCACCTCGCTTTACCAACTTATTAGTTGATTT
>NZ_KV804768.1:318686-319322 GCF_001811435.1 Staphylococcus sp. HMSC071G07 | reverse complement strand
CAAGTGTTCACGTTTAATAATTTCATTTGGATATAATTCGTCTTTAGGATCAGAATGATAAAATAATTTTCCCAAAGTTTTCGGACTATATGCTATATCACCGTTATATTGATATGATTCTGTAGTAGAAATATAAGCATTAAAATAATACCGCTTATCATTATTTACGTAACCACGTATTGAGTAGCCAGCTCCCATTGGAAGTTTTTCTGCTTTAGTTATTTGAATGAATTTATAGTTTTTTAGATTATATTTAAAATATAAATCTATTCTCGCTTTTTGAGTTTCAATATATTTATCTTTTTTATGTTTGTGCATGATATAGCCTGTGATTAAAAGAGCGGCGATAACAACTAATGATATGTATAGGATAAGTTTGCTTTTTGACATATGTAATACCTCGCTTTACCAACTTATTAGTTGATTTAATAAAATGGACTGAGAAGTAAATATACATTTATTTCCCAGTCTAATTTTATGTCTTGTATTTAACTTGGTTGTTAAAAGTATTGGTTTAGTTAAAACAAAGTCACTGAATTATTCCTGCTCATTAGCTTTAAATAATTAAAAACCCCAAAATATTGGTGGGTTAGCTTCATAATCTTGTTTATTCAAGTGTTCACGTTTAATAATTTC